>JAFURM010000036.1 GCA_017471925.1 Bacteroides sp. | reverse complement strand
TACCAAGTTCGGCGAAGACTTTGCAGGTGTCCTACATCGGCATGCAGACACAGGAAGTGGCTGTAAAGCCGAATGTTAGGGTAGTGATGAAGAGCGATTCGGAACTGCTGGACGAGGTGATGGTTGTGGCCTATGGTACGGCCAAGAAGTCGTCGTTCACGGGTTCGGCTTCGGTAGTTGGTGGCGAAAAGATTGCCAAGATGCAGACATCCAATGTCTCCAAATCGTTGGAAGGTGCTATGGCCGGTGTGCAAATCTCCCAAAGTTCGGGTCAGCCGGGCTCTTCTGGAACCATTTATGTACGTGGTATCGGCTCTATCTCAGCAAGCAAGTCTGCCCTGATTGTGGTAGATGGTGTGCCTTATGAGGGTAGCTTGAACCAGATTGCACCGAGCGACATTGAGTCGATGACGGTGTTGAAAGATGCTGCGGCCAATTCGTTGTATGGTGCTCGTGGTTCTAATGGCGTGGTTTTGATTACGACCAAGAGAGGTAAAAGCGGCAAGTTGAAGGTGACTTTTGAGAACCGTACAGGTTTCAACACGCGTGGTGTGCCGGGATATGATGTACTGGAAGACCCGAAAGAGTACTACGAATTGTATTGGGAGTCCATGCGCAATAACGCAATATCTACCGGCATGTCATACGCTGAGGCCGGTCACTATGCTTCAACCAATCTGGTGAAAAGCCTGGGTGGCTATAATAACTATAATGTAGCTGACGGTGAGTTGGTCAATCCCGTTACCGGTCGTCTGAACCCCAATGCGAAATTGCTCTATCACGATGATTGGCTGGAAGAGGCTTTCCGCCCCGGCATGCGTCAGGAGAACTCAATCTCCGTAAGCGGCGGTACAGAGAAGACACAGTTCTACGCCTCACTCGGCTATCTGTATGATAATGCCTATACCGTAAACTCGGACATGACCCGTATCAATGCCCGTGTGAAACTGGATCAGGAGGTGAACAGCTGGTTCAAGACCGGTTTCAATATCGCATTCAGCAATGTGAAGACCAATTCCCCCAATGTAGGTGGCAGCAATTACTCCTCTATCTTCATGTTCGGACAGAGCGTAGCACCTATTTATCCGGTCTATATGTATGATGCTCAGGGAAATCAAGTGTTTGATGCCCAGGGTAATCCGCGTTATGACTATGGTGTGGAGATGGGCAAGCGTCCTTTCGGTGCCAATGCACATCCCATTGCCCAGCAGTTGCACGATATATATAAAGGTAGTGCAGACGTAATCAATGCCAAGGCATATACCGAGTTCTCTTTCCTGAAAGACTTCAAGCTGACCATCAATGCCAGCATGGATAACTTCAACACTCGTACCGTGGACTTCCAGACACCTATCGGTGGTGACGCAGCCAATGTAAATGGCCGTAGTACGGTGGAGATGAAACGCTACTTCGTGTTGAACGCCAATCAGTTGCTGAATTGGTCGCATACTTATGGTAATGTACATACGTTTGAAGTCTTGTTGGGACATGAGACCAAGCAGGACCGCGTTGAGAATATATGGGCCCGTAAGGAGAACTTCCTGGTGTCGGACAATCCAGAATTGGGCAATGCCGCCAAGTTGTCGGATGCCAGTTCGGCTGCGGCCGAGTATGCCTTGGAAGGCTATTTCGCTCAGTTGAAATATGACTATGATGAAAAGTACTACTTCTCGGCCAGCTATCGTAGGGATGCCTCTTCACGATTCCATCCGGACAACCGCTGGGGTGACTTCTGGTCTGTCGGTGCTTCGTGGCGCATTAACAAAGAGTCATTCATGGAGAATGCTTCGTGGATTAACGACCTGAAGTTCAAAGCCAGCTATGGAACACAGGGTAATGACGCTCTGACCAATAGCCAGCCTTACCTGGATCAGTATCAGGTGGTGCCCAACGGTGGTGAAATCGGTATCAACTACATTTATCGTGGCAACAAGAATATCACTTGGGAGAAGAGCCGTAACTTCAACACCGGTTTTGAATTCAGATTCTGGGACCGTTTCAGCGGCAACATCGAGTATTTCCGCAAGGACACGCGCGACCTGCTCTATGCCAAGCCTTTGCCTCCTTCACAGGGCGTGCCTTCAAGCATCTATGAAAACACCATGGCCATGCGTAACGAGGGCGTGGAACTGGAGTTGGCTTATGACGTGTTCAAGCAGAATAATTTCAAGTGGAACATCTCACTGAATGCCACACACTACAAGAACAAACTGCTGGAACTTCCTGAAGACCGTCCGCAAGACGGATGGGCTACGGGCAGCTACTTCCGTAAGGTGGGCGAACCGCTGTACAACTATTATGACTACAAGTTTGCCGGTGTAGATCCCGAGACGGGTGACGCTCTCTATTGGGCGGACGTGAAGGATGACCATGGCAACATCACCGGTCAGAAGAAGGTGGTTGGCACGACACAGGCTACCCGTTATGAACTGGGCAAGTCGCCCATTCCCGACCTGTATGGCGGTTTCTCCTCCAATATGGAATTCTCCGGATTTGACTTTTCCTTCAACTTTGCCTATCAGATAGGTGGCTATGTCTATGACAGTCTGTATGGCACCTTCATGGGCTCTGGTACGGCCGGTCATAACTGGCACAAAGACATCTTCAAACGCTGGACACCCGAAAACCGCCAGACAGATGTGCCTCGCCTGCAGGAAGGCTCAATGGACCAAAGTGTATCGGGCGACTATACCCTGACCGATGCTTCCTATTTGAGTTTGCGTAGCGCCACTTTGGGCTACACCTTCCCCAAACAGTGGCTGAGCAAAGCGAAAATCGAGAAACTGCGTCTCTACGTGGTGGGTGACAACCTCTTCCTCCTCTCTGCACGCAAGGGATTCGACCCCCGTCAGTCGTTTACCGGTGCTACCGGATATAGCTACTCGGCTATGCGCACGGTCTCATTTGGTATCAATCTTGAATTTTAATCACTGCTAATAGAGAAGATATATGAAAATTACAAAGATATTTATTTCTGCCGTAGCTTGTTTTGCATTGGCAAGTTGCGGTGACGGATTCTTCGATGTGGAGAACTCCGATATTGCCAGTAAGGACCAGATTGACGAAATTGGCAATTTAAGTCCTGATGCCCTCATCAAAGTGGTCGAGCCGTTGATGCTCGGTTTGAACAACTATACGATTCAGTATAATACCCAGAGCAGCAGCAATACCGTACATGAAGACTTCGGCTTGATGGGCATCTATCATCTGGGCGACGTGATGAATGATGACCTGGCTTTCTATTCGCGCGGCAGCGGCTGGTTCACGTATGACTATGAACTGGACTACTGGGCAGAACAATACAAACGTCCCTTCTTCTACTGGAACTTCTTCTATTCGGTCATTGCCAAGGCTAATGACATCATTGCCATGATACCGGCCGATGTGACGGATGAGCAGTTGAAGGCCTATCGTGGTGGTGCTTTGACCTATCGTGCTTTTGCACATGCCTACCTGGCACAGATGTATCAGCAGACCTATATCGGCAATGAAGATGCACCGGGTGTTCCCATCGTGCTGACTCCCGAAGAGGAAGAGCGTGCTGTGGCCGGACGTGCACCCTTGCGTCAGGTCTATGAACAGGTGGAGAAGGATTTCAAGGACGCCATGACCTTCCTGGCCGGCTGGCAGCGTCCCAACAAGACGATGATAGACGAACGGGTGGCTGCAGGTCTTTATTCACGTATCTGCCTGGTGACCAACAACTGGGACGATGCCATTGCCTACGCCCGCAAGGCACGTGAGGGAGCTTCGGTCTATACACCTGACGAACTTATCTCCAATGATGCCTTCAACAACATCAACGCCAAGGAATGGTTGTGGGGTATGGACATTACGGCCGAGACAACCACTATGTTTGCCTCTTTCTTCTCCTTCCTTTGCGCTTACGATGCCGGTTACGGCGGTGATGTAGGGCAGTATCGCATGATTGATGCCCGTCTGTTCAATCAGATGAACGATACGGATGTCCGGAAACTCCTCTTCAAGCATAGTGGTAATAATGTGGCCTATACGGAGCAGGAGGCCGGTTTCCCGGACTACACCAACATCAAGTTCAAGAAAGTGGCCAACTGGGAGGCAGACTATGTCTACATGCGTGTGTCGGAGATGATTCTGAACGAAGCCGAAGCATTGGCTCATAAGGGGGACTACACTCAGGCAGCTACTGTGCTGAAAGAACTGATGAGCCAGAGAGACCCCTCATGGAACCAGACCTCAGTAAGCCCTGATGACGTCTATCTGCAGCGTCGTTTGGAATTGTGGGGTGAAGGTTTCTCCTTGTTCGACCACCTGCGCCTGAAGAAAGGCGTGGAGCGCAACTATGAAGGGACAAACCACCTGAGCAGTGCGCTCTATACCATCAGTGCCGATAGTTGGTATCTGCATTTCCAAATTCCTTTGCGTGAGCTGGACAACAGCTTCGCCATCAATGAAGAAGACCAGAACCCCGCTCCTACGGAGAGCAAGTTCAGGGAATAAACTCACCCTCTAATTTGTAGAAAATGAAAAAGCTAAGCATAATCACTTTATTGGCATGTGCCTTGTTTACAACGGTATCATGCGAAGACGACAGTACACTTGATGAAACAAGAGTAGCTGACGTAACCTCACCTACGGTGTCTTTTGATGTCAGCGTGAACAAGTATGACGCCACGTTCAATGTTTCGGCAACCCAGGGAAATCCCGAAGCCAGAGAAGTGGGCGTCATGGTGAGCATCGAGAGCCAACCCACTGCGCAGAACTCCACGGTGTTGACTCTTGAAGAAGAGCAGAGCATCACCGAGACTTTTAATCCCGGCACAACCTATTATGCATGTGCCTATGTCTTGACGGCCAATCAGATGGTGGTGTCTGATGTGAAGACATTTACGACAGACTCTCATCCGCTCGGAACGTTCCTGGGCGAGAAGACGTTGGAGGGCTATAACCTGTTTACCGGTGCTGCAGATGCCTTCCCGGTGACCATCACTCCTGATCCAGAGGATGAGAGTATTGCCTATCTCTCAGGCATCGGTTCGGAACAGGTGACCTTGCCTTTGGGCGAAGTGAAGCTGGTGTTCGACCTGGAGAACAATACGGTAACCATTCCTGATGCCCAGATTGTGGCAGAGCCCAAGTATGGCAACTATCGCTACCTCATACTGGACGAAACGGTATCGCCACAGGCCGGTGACAATGTGGGCGTCATTGAAGATGGCACGCTGAACTTCAATTCATTGGCAGCCATGATTGTGACAGGCGGCAATGCAGGCCTGTTCCACTGGGCGTTCTTCTATGTAACGATTAAGTAAGAACCACATCGCTTCCCCGATGAAAATCAAGGGAGCGTGTCAAAAAGCGAATCATTGAGATTTTAGGCACGGATGACACGGATAAATACTGATTATATCGCTATTTTACACCTGATATGGTTATAATCCAACCGTAAAATCCGTGTAATCCGTGCCTAAATCCGATATTTGACATCCTCTTTGCTTCTACGTATGTAGATGAAGTATATATCTACGACTGTTAGCACCGTATCTCTACATTCCCCAGTCGGGATTCAGATACCTGGCAGATTGTTGAACCAATGTCTGTTGCCGTACCCACGTCAGTTCGCGGGGAATGACCTCTTTATAAATGGCATTGGCCACCCGTAACGGCTTGCCACGGACAATCACCCCCAGGTCTATGACATATCTGACGGCTTGGCCAGCCTCCACGTTGGCATAGACGGCAATATAGTCTCCCTGCTCATTGAGATAGTCACGTAGAGCCAAAAGGCATGAAGTCTTTCCCGTCTGGCGGGGGCATGAAGCACAAAATACTTGCGCTGTTGGATGAGGTGTTCTATCTCTTCCAGGTCGATACGGCTCAACGGATTACGTTATAGTGAATGTCTGTCTGTATGGGGCCTGCAGTGTTGAAGAATTTGGCGACTTGTTTCATGACTCCTTCTGTTTAGTGGGATTTAACGGCTCAAAGGTACAAATAGTTTTTCAAGAATCCTACAGAAGTATATATTCATCGGCACTTGAAGTATATATTACTTTGCCGATGAAGTATATATTAAATGGGGGATGAAGTATTACTCCGTTACCGTCATCTGACTTTCCATCAACTGATGATAGATGCCTTTCTTGGCCATCAGCTCGTCGTGCGTGCCTTGTTCGGCCACTCGCCCTTGGTCCATGACGATGATGTGGTCGGCATGAAGGATGGCACTTAGCCGATGGGCTACCATCACGATGGTGTGTTCGTAGTAGGTGTTGTGAATCCGCTGGATGATTTCGCACTCCGTCTGGCTGTCGAGTGCACTGGTGGCTTCGTCCAGGAAGAGGAAGTAGGGTGCACGATAGAGCGCGCGGGCCAGCAGGATGCGCTGCTTCTGTCCTGTGCTGAGTCCCTCACCGTCAGGTCCTATCTTGGTTTCATACTTCAGTGGAAGGCTTTCGATATACTCTTGTATGCAGGCATTTTCGCAGGCCAGTTCCACCGTCATCTCTTCGGGAGGCAGGTCGCTCATTGTCACATTCCGGGTAATGGTGTCCGAGAAGATGTGTCCGTCCTGCATCACCACTCCGGAAAATTCACGCCACTTGTCTAACCGGTAATCCTGCAACCGGCAAACCTGCACTCCCTGTCGGCGCTGTCTCACCAGTTGCACCTCGCCGTTAGTGGGCTGATAATATCCCAGCATCACTTTCAGCAGGGTGGTCTTGCCACAGCCGCTGGTTCCAACGATGGCGGTGGTCTTCCCGTGGGGTATAGTCACGTTGATATCCTTCAGTATGTCGGTCGATGAGGAGGGGTAGCGGAACGATACATTCCTCAATACGATGTCCGCCTCAAACGGTATATACTGTAGACGCCCGCTCTCCGTCGGTCTTTCGTCCTCACGATTGTAGATGTCGCCCAGGCGTTCCATGCTTAGTCCGGCATCCTGTATCTCCTGTATCATGGTGGAGATGCGTCTCAGCGGAGCGTTCATCTGCCCCAGGATATATTGTATGGTGAACATTTCGCCCAGGGTGAGCATACCCTTCACCACTAAGCGTGCCGCCATGTAGCAGATGACGAGGTTCTTCACCTGGTCAATGAAAGTGGCTCCCACACTCTGAATATTCTCCAACGAGCGGCTTTGCAGGTTGGTGCGGTAGATTTTCTGTTGTATGCTGTGCCATTGTTCCACTTTCGGCTTTTCGCAGTTGTTCAGTTTGATGTCGGCCATGCCGTTCACCAGCTCTATCAGATTGCTCTGGTTGTCGGACAGATGCTGGAAACGCTTGGCGTCTATCTCCCTGCGTCTCTTCAGGAAGAGCATTGTCCACCCTATGTACAGTGCGGCTCCGGCCATGAACACCCCGAAGAGCGAAAAGCCGAACTCCAGAATCAGACTCGTGTAGATGAAGAAGAATACCAGCGAGATGCCGGTGCTCACGATGGTATTCGTCACGAAACTCTGTATGCGGGTATTGTCGCTGATGCGTTGCATGATGTCGCCGGCATTCCTTGTCTCGAAGAAGGCGATGGGCAGTCGGGTAAGCTTGGTCAGAAAGCGGTGGATGAACGAGATGCTGATGAGCGAGGTACACTTCAGCGTGAGCCAGCCGCGCAGCAGGTCGTTGCCCAACTGTCCCAAGGTGAGCAGCAACTGGGCAAACAGCACCAGTGAAATGACATACAGACTCTTCTCCCCGATACCGTAATCCACCATGTACTGTGTGAAGAACGGGAATATCAGGCCGAGGATACCGCCTATGGCCATCGTGGCAAATACACCGAGGAGCGATTTCAGGTGCGGATACATCTGATCCAATAGGTCCGTCCAGGTCAGCTTCACCTCCTCCTCTCCGTCCAATCGTCCGAAGGCTTCAGTCGGTGTCAGCACCAGGGCATGTCCTGTCTGCTCTTTCTCCTTCAGCCAATGCTTCAGGAACTCCTCGCGGCTATAGTGCAGGCGGCCGTGTGCCGGATCCATCACCACGGCCTCCTCCTTCCTGCTCCACAGGTTTTTGCGGATGCGGATGAGCACCACGAAGTGCTTCCCCCTCCAGTGCAGGATGCACGGCTTCTGCACCTCCTTCAACTCCTCCCACGTCAGGCGGAGGGCACAGGTCTCCATCCCGAAGTGTTCTGCCGCCGCTTTCAGTTCGAAAAACGAGGTTCCTTCGTGCCCACAAGCAGTCATCTGCTGCATGGTGGCGGCACTGAAGTGCTTGCCATAGTACCGAAAGATGATGCGCAGGCAAGTGGCCCCGCAATCGGAATGGTCATGCTGCTTGTAGAAATGTAGTCTGCTCATAAGGTCAGTCTGTCTCTAAACGGATGCTTTCTTCCATGTTGCCACTGCCGCCTCGGCGCACCATGAACTTCTTGCCCCAGCGCAGGGTGTAGCGCACGTTCACACCAAAGGTGAAGCCATGATAGGTCGGCTTGGAAAAATGGGAATGGTCGTTGTAGTAGAACTCCTGCTTCAGGCTGCCGAAGCTGTTGAAGATGTCATTGAACATGACGGAGACATTCAGCGACCGTCTCAGGAATGATTTGTTGATGCGCACCATGCCTATCGGGTTGCTTCTCGTCTCTCCATACAATGATTTCGCAGGGGTTGAGTGCACAAACTCGGTGTTGATGCTGAAATTCTTGGGCAGCATGAACATACCGTTGAAGGTGAATGTGTACTGGCTGTCGCTGCTGTGATTCTCCATATACGACTCTTCGGTGTAGTTATAGGTTACGGAGAAGTCCAGTTGTCCCCATTGCTTCAGTCTGACGGGAATGCCTACGTATGCCGAGTAGTCGGAGCGTTTCAATCCTCTTTGCGGCGTGGTATAGAGCACACCGTCCACCTCTTCGGGCAGTTGGATGATTCCGTCATGGCTGTATCTGTGCGTAAGTCCCAGGGTGTACTTGTTGAAAAGAGTGGTACGCAAGGAGTAGTGGTCGGTTGCTGACGGTTCCAACAGCGGATTACCCATGCTGTACGAATATTCGTTCACGCGCTCTATTCGGGGATTCAGATAGCTGAAGAACGGACGGCTCACGGAGCGGCCATATTGCAGGGAGATGTGGTGTCCCTTCTCTTTGTTGATGGCATAGCTGAGGCCCAGTTCGGGTGCCCAGTCGGTATGCGTGCTCTCCTGGTTTCGTTCGGGATTGCTGGACGAGCGTGGAGAGAGCATGGCATGCTCTATGCGCAAACCGGCATTGAAGTCGAAGCGTCCGGTCTTGAACGAATACTGGGCATAGCCTGCATACACCTCCTCCTTATAGTTGTATAAGTCGGTGTAGCTCTTGTCGTTCTCCTTCTGGTTGTTCATCAGATAGCTGTAATCCGTCTCCTGCTCATCGGAAACATTGGTGTATTTCACGCCCATCTTCAGCAGGCCGTTGTTCTTGTTGAAGCGTTGGGTGTAGTCCAGTCGGGTCGTGTAGAACAGATGCTTTTCGTCACTGAGGTTGTTATAGGCGGTTTGGTCGCCGTTGGTGTAGCGGAACTGGCTCAGGTTCGTACCGTCGTTTTGCTTCTCCAGGCGGTCTGTCCGGAAGCTCAGCTCACCGTTGTTGGTGAACTTATGGGTGTACATAAAGGAGAAGTTGCTCTCCTCGCTTTTGTCGCTGTTGTCAATGGTTCCTTCCGAATCCTGTTCATAACTGCCGTTCATCATCCGTCGGGTGATGTTTTGTGATTCCGTTTCGCTGTTGCGGTTGATGTAAGAGGCTTCAAACGAGAACAGATTGTTGGCATCTAAGTCATAACTGATGCCCCACAGGGCGCGATACATCCCCTTCAGTCGGGAGTGACCTTCCCGCTCGTTGAGCAGGCGTATGTCGCTGTCATAGAAGTGGGTTTCGGTCCTGTTCCCTTGAGACGTTTTGGTGAACATGGCACTACCGTTGAAATAGGTGGACCATTTCTTGCCTAACCTCCAGTTCAGCATCATGCTTGGCGAGTGGGAATACTTCCCTTCATCGCCAAACAGCTGTGACATGTCGCCCACGTTCAGCATACCGCCTGTCTCGGGATTGATGGTGGTTATCTTGATGATGGAACTTCCCATGGTGCTGGCATCCTCGTCCACACCCGATGCGGCAATCACCTCCATCTGTTTGACGTTTTTGCCTTCAAGCGTGCTCAGGTAGTTGATGAGTTGTTCGCCGGAGAGGCGCAGTTCGCGTCCGTTCATGTAGACCTTGGAAACGCTCTGTCCATATACCTGGATGCTGCTGGCCGTGGTGTTTGTGCCGGGCGAGAGCTTCAGGATGCTGTTCATGTCCTGTTCCCGATAGAACGGATTCTTGGAAATCTCGGCAATGTAGCCGTTGGCGTTGTAGGTGATGGTCTTGGCCGTGATGACTACAGCCTCCATTTGCTGGCTGTTTTCGCCCAATTGAATCGGCGGAAGGTTTACGTCTCCCTTCACTTCTATTTGGGCCGTATAGGTGGTATAGCCAATATAGCTGATTTCCAAGTTATATTTGCCTTTGGACGCCTGTATGCGATACGCTCCCTTCTCATCTGTGCTTGCCCCAAAGGTCTGGGGATTGTTGCCCGTCTCTTTCAGGACCACATTGGCCCCTATCAAGACCTCTCCCTCGTCGTCTTGTATTATTCCTTTGACGATTTGTGCATTTGCGATGAAAGGCAGCGCCAACAGGCTAAAAAATAGAGTAGCGATTCGATAGATTTGATTCTTCATAAGTACATTTTTTTTGTTTGTGATGGTGCAAAAATAGCAAAATGGAATGGTTAGTTTGAATTTAAACGGAAACTTTCTTCTGTATTACCGCTACCTCCTCGGCGTACTGCGGACTTTTGACCCCAACGGAGTGTGTAGCGTACGTTTAGATTGACAAAGAACCCATGTTTGGTAGATTTGAATAGTCGGGAATGATCATTGTAATAATATTCTTGCACCATACTTCCACTGCTGTTAAACAAATCATTGAACATCAAGGAGACATTTAATGAACGCTTAAGAAATAGCTTGCTGACACGGAGAGATGCCATCATGTTGCTACGCGTTTCACCATAAAGTGATTTCATTGGTGTGGAGTGGCTCAGGTTCATGTTGAGATTGATGTCTTTAGGCAATTGGAACAGACCGGAAAGATTGAACCGCCATTGGTCACTGCTCTTTTGGTCGTTTTGATAAGCCTGTTCAGCATAATCATAGGTAACGGAAAAATTGAGTCGTCCCCATTGCCTCAATTTCAAGGGAATACCGGCATAGACTGAATAATGGGTGGACTCCATGCCTGTTTGTGGCGTGGAATAAATCACGCCGTCTATACTTTGGGGCAGGTCAATGATTCCGTCATTGGTATAGGAACGATTGAACGCTAAGGTATAGCCGTTAAAGAATGTGGCTCGCAAAGAATAGCGGTCGGTTACGGTCGGTCTCAATAGCGGATTGCCGCTCCAATAATAATACTCATTATGACGTATGATTCTTGGATTCAAGAAAGAGAAAAATGGGCGTGAAATGGAACGGTTGTATTGCAAGGCAATGTTGTGCCCTTTTTCTTTATTGAGGGCATAGCTGATGCCCAATTCGGGTGCCCAGTCTGTATGGGTGCTCTCCTGATTCCGTTCAGGATTGCTGGACGATTGGGGAGAGAGCAAGGCATGCTCCAGTCGCAAACCGGTATTGAAGTCAAACCGGCCTGCCTTGAACGAATACTGGGCATAGGCTGCATATACCTCCTCCGAATACTTGTATAAATCAAGATAACTTCTTTCGCTGTCCTTCTGGTTATTTACAAAATAGGCATAATCCATATCCTGTTCATCGGAAATGTTGGAGTATTTTATTCCCATTTTGAGAACTCCGTTCCCTTTCTTTAAGCGTTGGGTATAGTCCATGCGGGCCGTGTAGAGCGTATGCTCTTCATCGCTTAAATTATTGTTGAACTGGTTACTGCCTTCCGAATACAGATATTGGTTATAGTTCAATGCCTCTGTAGACTGTCTCAAATAGTCCGTCTGGAAGTCCAACTCACTGTTGCTGTTAAACTTGTGTGTATAGGTAAAGGAGAGATTTGCTCCCCAAAAATTGTTGTCGTTTTCAGTGTTCCCCTCGGCTGTCGTTTCTGTATGACCGTCCTCCATTTTTCGTACAACCTCATAAGATTCATTGCTGCTGTGGCTGCTGTTATATGATGCTTCCAGTGAGAAAAGGTTCTTTTCATCCCAGTCATAGCTAATGCCCCACAAGGCATTATAGCTGCCTTTCTGCCGCCATTTCCCATCCGATTCATTTAGCATATGTATATCGGTATCATAAAAATGATTTTCAATGGTATACCCGTTGGGCCTTTTGTAGTAGCTCGCATTTCCGTTGAAATAGGTGGCCCACTTTTTGCCCAATCGCCAGTTCAACATGATATTGGGCATATAAGTGTAGCGACCTTCTACGCCAAGCATGGCCATTCCGCCCACATTCAGCATACCGCCTGTCTCGGGATTGATGGTGGTTATCTTGATGATGGAACTACCCATGGTGCTGGCATCCTCGTCCACACCCGATGCGGCAATCACCTCCATCTGTTTGACGTTTTTGCCTTCAAGCGTGCTCAGGTAGTTGATAAGTTGTTCGCCGGAGAGGCGCAATTCGCGCCCGTTCACGTAGACCTTGGAAACGTCCTGCCCATATACTTGGATACCCTTCGTCGTGGTGTTCGTGCCGGGCGAGAGCTTCAGGATGCTGTTCATGTCCTGTTCCCGATAGAGCGGGTTCTTGGAAATCTCGGCAATGTAGCCGTTGGTATTGTAGGTTATGGTCTTGGCCGTGATGACTACGGCCTCCATTTGCTGACTGTTCTCACTCAATTGAATCGGCGGGAGGTTTACGTTCCCGTTCACTTCTATATGAGCCGTGTATTTGGCGTAACCAATGTAACTAATTTCTAAGTCGTATTTGCCTTTGGGCACTTGTATGTGATATGCTCCCCTCTCATCTGTGCTTGCCCCAAAGGTCTGGGGATTGTTACTCGTCTCTTTCAGAACCACATTAGCACCTATCAGGAGTTCCTTTTCTCCATACACTTCTCCCTTAATGGAATAGTTGGTTTGGGAATGTATTTTAATAGGAATAAGTACTAAAACTCCGATGATGCAGATGCAATAAATGGTTTTCATTCTATGTGTCTGTTAATGGTGGAACATTCGCTTCTTTCATGTCGCTTTTCATAAGAATCTATTTTGATCTTATTCTTTTCCCCTTTAAATCACATAATTTGCTATCCTTATTGAAAAAGTAATTTAAGATTAAAGAGAGAGAACCGAATAAAACCAAAATAGATTCTTTAAAATCAAGGGTTATCACTTGCTTGAACCCTCTTCTTCAGATACAGTGCAACCGCAATTTTTGCATATAAATAAGTGGGGTTCTGCATAGTAATCGAATGCTTGGCCACCACAAACGCCACACTCCTTGGGTACGTCTTTGACATTTTTTGGTCTAATCTCGCAACCGCCCTTGATTTCTTTCATTTCTTTTTCGGACATTATATGTCCATTCAAATTTTTACTTTTCATGAGTTGTAATTTTTAAGAGTTAGTAAATCGTTTTTTAGTACATGACAAAAATATATCTGATTAATAATCAGTGATTTGTTTACATAAAACCTTAGGAATTAGTATCTTTAAAGAAAAGTTTGACGGCTCTTTCTATGAGAACTAATCCTAAGGTCGACTGCAAAAGTAGTCATTTATTTGAGATAATCAATACTTATCTGTGTGAAAATATGAATTTGGCTCGAATCAAGTGCATAACACAGTTGGTATTTGCCATGTGCAAGGTACAGACGGTAGGTCTTCATAAGCTTGCCATCGCTTTTGAGACTGAAGCAAGAAGTCTGTCAAGCATGAGACGTATCCAAGGTTTCCTTTCAGACTATATCTTGGACCTCGACCTGATAGCCCGAATCATATTCAACCTGCTCCCTCATAAGGGGCCGTATGTCTTGTCTATGGACAGAACGAACTGGCAGTTCGGCAGTTTTGACATCAATGCCCTCGTATTGGGTGTTACCTATAAGGGAGTTGCATTCCCGCTTCTGTTCCGTCTGCTCCCTAAGCGTGGTAATTCCAACACATTGGAGCGGAAGCAGATAATGGAAAGGTTCATC
>JAFURM010000035.1 GCA_017471925.1 Bacteroides sp. | reverse complement strand
TTTTCCGCTGACGTAGGCGGATAGGTTCTTTTGATGTTCCCATTGTTTTTGTTGCTTTTGTTGCTTGTTTCAGTTCGAGCAACAAAATTACAACAAAATTATAACAACTCCACAGTAACTTAAAACAAATTTCATCAAAAACAAAAGCGACGTAAATCGTTGTGATTTAGCCGCTTATTTGTTTTTAGTTACTCCCTGTTTACTTTGAGTTACTATACTGATTTATGGGATTATTTTCCGATGCAAAATAATTATTTCCCCACGCAAAAGTGTTTGAAAATATTATCCAATACAGCATCGGCATCGAAGGAGCCGCCGATGATTTCGGAGAGGTGGGAGAGACATTCGCGCAAATCCTGGGATATGAAGTCGCCGGAGAGGTTCATGGCAAGACCGTCCTGCACCCGGTGGATGGAGTTGAGGGCTCGCGTGAGGGCTTCGTAGTGGCGGATGTTGGTGACGATAAGGTCGTTTTGAGTAACTTCGGGCAGGGCAGTTGCGCGGAGCAGTTGGGCTTGCAGTTCGTCTAATCCGATGCGCCCTTTGGCAGCAAGGAATAGCTTGGGGGCATCCACGTGGGCAAAAGCATCATGGAGACAGGTGCGACGGTCGGCATTGAGCAGGTCGCTCTTGTTGAAGAGGATAATCAGGCTCTTGCCTGCACAACGGGGAAGAATCTCGGCCTTCAACTCTTCCAGGTTTTCGTTGGCGGTACCGTCTATCATCCATAGCACGATGTCGGCTTGGTCGAGCTTCAGGAAGGTGCGCTCAATGCCGATGCTCTCCACTACATCATCGGTTTGACGGATGCCGGCCGTATCAATGAAGCGGAAGAGCGTGCCATTGATGAAGATGGTGTCTTCGATGATGTCGCGTGTGGTGCCGTGTATTTCGCTCACAATGGCCTTCTCTTCATTGAGCAAGGCGTTGAGCAGGGTGGACTTGCCGGCATTGGTTTCGCCGATGATGGCCACCGGTATGCCATTCTTCAGGACATTGCCCACACTGAACGAGTCGGCCAGGCGGGCGATGACGTGTTCGATATCGGTGGCTATCTGTGAAAGTTCGGTGCGGTCGGCAAATTCCAGCTCCTCATGGTCGCTGAAGTCCAGTTCCAGTTCCATCAGGGAGGTGAGGTGAAGCAACTTGTCTTTCAGCACCACCAGCTCCTTGCTGAAACCGCCACGCATTTGGTTCATGGCCATGCGGTGGGTGGCTGCCGAGGAGGAGGCAATGAGGTCGGCCACGGCTTCGGCCTGGCTCAGGTCCATCTTGCCGTTCAGGAAAGCCCGTTGGGTGTACTCTCCGGGCAGTGCCGTGCGGCATCCGCATTCAATGAGGCGTTGCAAGACTTGCTGCAGGATGTAGGAAGAGCCGTGGCAGGAAATCTCCGTGGAGTCTTCTCCGGTGTACGAATGGGACGACCTGAACAGGGATACCAGCACTTCGTCTATGATTTCGCCATTGGCCGAGCGGATAGTGCCGAAGGCAAGGGTGTAGGCTTTCCGCTTTTCGAGCGGAAGGCCGTTGACCGGAGTGAAGATGCGTGAGGTAATCCCTATGGCATCGGGGCCTGACACCCGGATTACTCCGAGTGCTCCTCCGGGAGCGGTGGCGGTAGCGCAGATGGTATCTTGTTGGGTCATCGTTGTCTTCAATGTTTGTTTTGCTGTGCAAATATACGCTTTTCCGCAAAAAAAAGTCTGCCATAATGTGGTAAGTTAAGGTATTTATTATAATTTTGCCTCTCAACATAGCAATGTTTACTCATGAAAAGCATAGAATACAAGCATGACACCAGGCCGCAGGAGGAATCATGTGACAAGAGTCTGGAGCATTATCGGAAAATCATAGAGGCTCTGCCCGAGTTTGTCTTCATCTTTGATGACGAGTTTGTCATCAAGGATGTCATCATGTCTTCGGACACCGTGCTGCTTCATCCGGTGGAGCACCTGAGGGGAGCCAGCGGACGGACAATCTATTCTCCTGAGGTGTGCGAACTGTTTCTGAGCAACATCAGGTCCTGCCTCAAGGACAATGAACAGAAGGAGATAGAATATCCTTTAGAGGTGGACGGACAGTGCTATTATTTCCAGGCACGCATCGCTCCCTTTGAGGGAAATATGGTGCTGGCCCTGATTCATGACATCAGTGACCGGGTGCAGCATCTCAAGGAACTGATGGAAGCAAAGCGAAAGGCCGAAGAGGCCGACCGGATGAAGTCGCTCTTCCTGGCCAATATGAGCCATGAAATACGTACTCCGCTGAATGCCATCATCGGTTTCTCCGAAATCATCTCTTCGGTGCAGGATGAGCAGGAAAGAAGCATGTATCAGGAGATTATCCATAAAAACTGCAACCTGTTGCTGCAACTCATTGATGACATTCTGGACTTGTCGCGCATTGAGTCGGGCAAGTCGGAGATACACCTGGAAGAGGTCTCCCTGAAAGAACTGCTGGCTGAAATCAATGTGGTGCAGAGCCTGAAGATGCCCTCGCAGGTGGAGCTGCGGGTAGTGCTTCCCCCTCAGAATGTCGTCGTAAGAACCGACCGTAACCGCCTGACGCAAGTCATCTCCAACTTCATGTCCAATGCCATAAAGAACACGCAGGAGGGACACATTGCCCTGAGCCTGCAGGAAGGGGAGGAGTGGGTCAGGATATCGGTGGCCGACACGGGATGCGGGATTCCCAAGGAGAAGATAGCCTCGATATTCAACCGCTTTGAGAAGCTGAACGATTTTGTCCAAGGGGCCGGCCTCGGTCTCTCCATCTGCAAGACTATTGTGGAGCTGCTTCAGGGGAAGATTGAGGTGGAGTCTGAGCCGGGAAAGGGCAGTGTCTTCACCGTGTGCCTGCCGGTGGAGAGCAAGCATCCGGTTGTCCTGCCGGGAAATGGGCGCAAGAAGGTGCTGGTGGTTGACGAATCGGACGCCTCCTTTCTGCAGATAAGCCAGCTATTGAAATCCGACTATGAACTGTTGTGGGCGCGGAGTGGGGAAGAGGCCATCATGAGTTTTGATATCGACCATCCCGATTTGCTCATAGTGGACATGCGGCTGCCGGAGGAGGGTGCCGTGAAGGTCATGCGTCACGTCCGCGCCCAAGGCTCAGCCATTCCCATCATGGCTACAGCCGGACGTTCCCATTACACGGAGAGACAGCAAGCCCGGCAGGCGGGGTGTGACATGATTCTCAGCAAACCCTATGCTGCCGGGCAGTTGGTGGGCTATGTGGATCTGTATATCCACGATAGGTCAGCCCTGTGATTGACACTTTCCCGCATCTTGGTCAGATACGTTGCAGTACTTTGGCAATCAGGCTGTCAATGGTGTTCTTGTAGCCGGTGTCCGCCTCCTTGGCGCGGCGGTTAGCAATGACCATGCAGGTGGTGGTGGCGCGATGTCCCATCAGCCTGGCCAGCCCGGCCAGTGCCGATGATTCCATCTCGAAGTTGGTGATGCAACGCCCTTGGTAGCGGAAGCTTTCAATCTTCTCGTTTTGACGCGGGTCGGCCAGGGGGATGCGCAGCTCACGCCCTTGCGGGCCGAAGAAGCCTCCTGTGGCAATGGTTATGCCATATACCATGTCGTCACCGGCAATGCGTTGGGAGAGTATGGGGGCGGCATCTATGGCATAAGGATGTGCCTGACACTGGTTGCCGGTCCATCCCATGTGTTGCATGAATGCCTTCTCCAGACTGAGGTCACAGGCCTCGTTGCGTCCGGCATAGAAGTTCAGCAGTCCGTCGAAGCCAATCGACGTCTGCGAGCAGATGAAAGTGCCTACCGGCGTATGGGGCTGCAGTCCGCCGCAGGTGCCGATTCGAACAATTTCAAGGCTGCGCAACGCTGCCTTCCCCTGACGGGTGGAGAAGTCGATGTTGGCCAGGGCATCCAGCTCGTTCATCACGATGTCGATGTTGTCGCAGCCAATGCCGGTGGAGAGCACAGTGATGCGTTTGCCCCGGTAGCTGCCGGTGACGGTGCGAAACTCCCGACTCTCCACTTCGCATTCTTTGGTGTCAAAGTGGGAAGCTACCGTGGCCACACGTCCGGGGTCGCCCACAAGGATTACCTTTTCTGCCAGCTGTTCAGGCCTCAGGTGGAGGTGGAAAACGGAGCCGTCCTCATTGATAATCAGTTCGGATGGAGGGAAATATTTGCTCATAGATTTCTACCGGATTTATTTGCCCAACGACTGTGTGTGATTGCCAGAGGTCGGCTTGGCAATGTTTTCGCGCATGGAGGTGTCGGCTTCGATGTTCTTCATGCGATAGTAGTCCATGATGCCCAGGTTGCCGTTGCGGAATGCTTCGGCCATGGCACGCGGCACTTCGGCTTCGGCTTCTATCACCTTGGCGCGGGCTTCCTGTGCCTTGGCCTTCATCTCCTGCTCCAGGGCCACCGCCATGGCACGACGCTCCTCGGCCTTGGCCTGGGCGATGTTCTTGTCGGCATTGGCCTGGTCTATCTGCAGCGATGCACCGATGTTCTTGCCTATGTCGATGTCCGCAATGTCGATGGAGAGGATTTCAAAGGCTGTTCCTGCATCCAATCCCTTGCGCAACACCAGTTTGGAGATGGAGTCGGGGTTCTCAAGCACAGACTTGTGATTCTCTGACGAACCGATGGAAGAGACGATGCCTTCGCCTACACGTGCCAGCACGGTGTCTTCACCGGCACCGCCCACCAACTGGCGGATGTTGGCACGCACGGTTACGCGGGCCTTGGCAATGAGCTGGATGCCGTCTTTGGCCACGGCCGTAACGGGAGGTGTGTCGATAACCTTGGGGTTTACGGACATCTGTACGGCTTCAAACACGTCGCGTCCGGCTAGGTCGATGGCTGTAGCCATCTGGAAGGGAAGCTCGATGTTGGCCTTGGAGGCAGAGACAAGGGCGTGTACCACCTTCTCCACGTGTCCGCCGGCCAGATAGTGGGCTTCCAGTTCGTCGCGTGTGATGTTGCTCAGTCCGGCCTTGTGGGCTTCAATCATGCCGGGCACTATAATATAAGGTGGAACATTGCGGATGCGCATCAGGAAGAGTTGCACCAGCGAAATGTTTACGCCCGACACTTTGGCTGAGAGCCACAGGAAAAATGGTACGTAGTGGAAAAACAGTACCAGGAAAATGATGCCGCCCACCACTAAGAAGGCGGTCAAGTACAATGAAGTTGCCATGACTTGTTGTTTTTAGGGGTTATTATTGGTTATTTTTCTCACAAGCAGGGTGCCGTTCATGATGCGCACCACCTCTATCGGCGTCTTTTCGTCGATAAACTCGCCGTCGGCCTTGACCTCCACGATATATCCCTTGATGTCCGCATAGCCTATCAGGGCCAGACGAGTGGTGGTCATGCCCACATCGCCCACGCGGACAGTGGCTTCGGCCGAGCGGTCCACCGTGCCGGTAATGTTTTTCTTCAGGGATATGCGATCCAGGGTCTTGGAGCGCATAAACCATATCACCGAGCCTATACAGGCCACGGCGGAGGCCAGCAGGGTGAGCCATCCGGCCAGGGGACCCATGTTGGCAAAGGCGTAATAGTTGGCGTAGATGATGCATGCACCGGCCAGCAGACCGGAGATGCTGATGCCGGGGACAATGAACAGCTCGATGCAGAGGAACACGATGCCGGCAATGAGCAGCAGGATGATAATCAGTATATCCATAATGTAGTGATTTATTTAAGGTGTTTCTTCTCTTCGATGCGCACCTGGATGATTTGCTGCTGCAACTCCTGATGGAGCTGTTTCAGGTGTTTCTCCAGGTCCTTCATGGCCGGAGCCATGCGTGCCTTCTCCTCCTTGCCGGAGCGTTGGTAGGTGGAGCGCATGTTGCTCAGCTTGTTCTGCTTCTGTTTATAGTTCTTCTCCATCTGCCGATAGTCCGTATAGGCTTGTTTGGCCTGTGGAGAGGTGAAGTCGCTCCAATGGAAATAGGTGTGCTCGTCGTCCACGACGAAGACGAAGTCGTGGCTGCTCACCTCCTGTGCCGTTACTTCCCGTGCATTTTCCAGGCGTTGCCGGGCTTCGTTAACGGCATTGGCATCCTGCCAGGTTTCTCTGATGGCATGCAGGGTGCCCAGACGTATGATTTTCCCGGTGTCGGTGTTCTCGTAGTCATAAACCTGCTTGGATGAGTTGGGGATGAAGACATAGATGCACACCTTGCCCTCGGGCTGATACCTGTCGGAGGCGAACCAACCCAGGTTGTTGTATTCGTCAATGACGTACATGTAGTCGTTGTAGGGCGAGTTGAAGGGCATTCCCACGTTTTCGGGTGTCAGGAACTTCTCGCTTCCCTTGTTGTAGCGTGTCACGAAGATGTCATATCCTCCCATGGAGCCAGGCCCGTCAGAAGCATAGTACATCGTGACACCGTCGGCCATGACATAGGGATAGTTGGCATTTCCCTCCTCGTTGAAGCTGCCCGGAAGCAGAAGTCCTTTACTCCATTCGCCCTGTAGGTTGTTGCTGGAGAAGATGCCCCACCGTCCGTCTTCTTGTCGGTCGCTGTAGTAGATTCTGTTGCCCAGTTCAGGTGCGTAGACTATGCCCTTCTTCTTCTCTTCCTGCGACTTGAAGAAGTCGTCGTAGGTGGTCAGGCTGCCCGTTTCGTGGCTCATCCGGTAGGCCGAGAGAAATCCCGCCTTGTCCACCACCATGCTGTCTATGACGACCACCTCTTCCACGCCTTTCAGGAAGCGCAGTCCTTCCTTGCTCTTTTCCAAGAGTTTCCCGGCCTCTTCGGTGGAGCGTTTGCGCTTTTCCAGTTCGGCGATATACTCCTCCAGCACCTCCACGGCCTCTTCGAAGCGATAGAGGGCATAGTAGGTCTCTCCTAAGTAGAATTGTCCGCTGGTCACCTTCTTCTTCACGGCAGTCTCTATGTGCTTTACGGCCACTTGCGGCTCGCCGGTCTTCAGGCAGCAGACGCCATACCACAGCTGATAGCTTCCGTTGGCCGGTTGGGACTTTACGTATCGGCGGAAGACGGGTTTGGCCTTTTCATACTCTCCCTTGGCATAATAGGCTTTGGCCTGTTGCAGGGTTTGTGCGGAGAGTGCCATGCCCATCCATCCCATCAGGAGCAACATTATATATCTTCTTGTCTTCATGCAGGATTCACTTTTCTGTTATGCCCTCAAAAGTACGAATTAAATGTGAATAATGGGAGTTTTCGCAATTCTATTATGTTAATTCTTCTTTAAATCATTCTTTTGAGTTACTTTTGCAGCCGATTTCAACGGGACTGAGGTCCGAAAGACAGATAATGCCGAGATTTAAAAGACAGAAGCATGGCACAATATAGCGAAGACGAGAAACTGTTCCGCCGCATTGAGAGGCGATTCAGCAAGGGGGTGGTGGAGTATGGCCTGATAGAGGAGGGCGACAGGATTCTGGCCGCCCTTTCCGGCGGGAAAGACTCCCTGGCTCTATTAGAGTTGCTGGCACGCAGGGCGCGGGTATTCAAGCCCCGCTTTTCGGTGGTGGCCGCGCATGTGGTGATGAAGAACATCCCCTATCAGAGCGATGTAGACTATCTGCGCGACTTTGCCGCCTCCTTGGGAGTGGAGCTGGTGGTTCATGAGACGGAGTTCGACGCCACGACCGACCGGCGCAAGTCGCCCTGCTTCCTCTGCTCTTGGAATCGCAGGAAGGCTCTTTTCACCGTGGCCAAGGAGCTGGGATGCAACAAGATTGCCTTGGGCCATCACATGGATGACATTCTGGAGACCCTGCTCATGAACCTCACCTTCCAGGGGGCTTTCAGCACCATGCCGCCGATGCTTCCTATGCAGAAGTTCGACATGACCATCATCCGCCCCATGTGCCTGGTGCACGAAGCCGATATCGCTTCGTGGGCGCGCATAAGAGCCTATCACAAGCAGGTCAAGAATTGTCCCTATGAGACGGCTTCCAACCGCAGTGCTATGAAGGAGGTGCTGAGGCGGTTGGAGGAGTTGAATCCCGAAGTCCGATACAGCCTGTGGGGCAGCATGGGTAATGTGCAGAAAGAGCTGTTGCCCAAGAGCCTGAAAAGCGGTGACGGCACGCCCGAACAAGACCGATAACCATCACTTTATAATAGATATAAAAAACAACTATTTCACAATGAAAGCATTCTACACCATCCTCTTGCTCATCGTTTCCAATATTTTCATGACCTTTGCCTGGTATGGCCATCTGAAACTTCAGGATATGAAGATTTCCACCCACTGGCCGCTCTATGCCGTCATCCTCTTTTCGTGGAGCATTGCTCTGGCCGAGTATGCCTGTCAGGTGCCGGCCAACCGCCTGGGTTTTCAGGGCAACGGAGGCCCCTTCTCGCTGATGCAGCTCAAGGTCATCCAGGAGGTGATAACCTTGGTCATCTTCACCCTTTTCAGCACGCTGCTGTTCAAGGGCGAAGCCCTGCACTGGAATCATCTGGCGGCCTTTGCCTGCCTGATTCTGGCGGTCTATTTCGTCTTCATGAAATAGGGGAGTCTAAATAGCGCTTCGTCACTCCCTCATAGGCGTCTATGCGGCGGTCGCGCAGGAAGGGCCACCAGCGGCGCACGTTTTCGGAGCGCTCCATGTCTATCTCCACCACCAGATTCTGGGATTCCGCATCTCTCGCCTGTGCCAGCAGTTCGCCTTGGGGGCCGGCCACGAAACTGTTGCCCCAGAAGCGGATGCCGTCGGTCATGCCCGAGGGGTCCGGCTCGTAGCCCACACGGTTCACGGCTATCAACGGCAGGCCGTTGACCACGGCATGACCACGCTGCACGGTCATCCAGGCATTCAGCTGGCGCAGTTGTTCCTCCTCGGTGTCGCTCGTCTCCCAGCCTATGGCCGTGGGGTAAATCAGTATCTCCGCCCCTTTCAGTGCCATCAGGCGGGCAGCTTCGGGATACCACTGATCCCAGCACACCATGACGCCCAGTTTGCCGATAGAGGTCTCTATGGGCTCAAATCCCTGGTCGCCAGGGGTGAAGTAGAACTTTTCGTAATAGGCCGGGTCGTCGGGAATGTGCATCTTGCGGTATTGTCCGGCTATGCTGCCGTCGCGGTCGAAGACGACGGCCGTGTTGTGGTAGAGTCCCGGAGCTCGTTTCTCGAAAAGGGAGGTGACGAGCACCACCCGATGTGTGGCTGCCAATTCGGCATAGAAACCGGTGGAGGGACCGGGGATGGGTTCTGCCAGGTCGAATCGTCGGGTGTCTTCCGTCTGACAGAAATACAGGGAGTTGTGCAACTCTTGCAGTACAATCAGTTGTGCGCCATGTGCGGCACAGGCTGCAATGTTTTGGGCCAGACGCATCAGGTTGGTCTTCAGGTCGGCCGTGTTGGCCTGTTGGACAAGTCCTGCTTTTATTGTTCTCATTCTTGGGGCGGTTGATAGTTGATAATTGATAGTTGATAATTGATAGTTAGGGCTGGGGGCCGGGGATGACGCCGGTGGGGTATTGCATGGTTACGCAGTGCAGGGAGCCGTGTTGCTTGATGAGCGGTGTGCAGTCAAAGCCCACCACTTCTCGGTCGGGAAAGGCGAGCTGCAGTTGGCGGCGAGCCTGCTCGTCATTGTGGGGCTGTCGGTAGGTAGGAAAGAGTACGGCACCGTTGATGATGAGGAAGTTGGCATAGGTGGCCGGCAGTCGCTCGCCCTCTTCCCTGATGGGGGCGGGCAGGGGCAGGGGAAGCAGGCGGTAGGGCTTGCCCTGCAGGGTGACGAATGTCTCCAACTGGGCCTTCATCCGTTGCAGGGCTTCGTGATGCTCGTCTGTGGGGTCGCTGCACGCCACGTAGGCCAGGGTGTCCGCCGGGCAGAAACGGGCCAGTGTGTCAATGTGGCTGTCGGTATCGTCACCGGCCAGGTAGCCGTGGTCCAGCCACAGGATGCGCCGCGCATGCAACTCCCTGCAAAGGTAGTCCTCTATCTCCTGACGGCTCATCTGTCCGTTCCTGTTGGGCGACAACAGGCATTCCGACGTGGTGAGCAATGTCCCCTGTCCGTCGCTCTCTATGGAGCCGCCTTCCAGCACGAATCCCTGCCGGTTCAGGTATGCACCTTGCAGTCCTGCCGCCTCCACGCAGCGGCGGCTCACCAGGTTGTCTTTGTCCGAGGGAAATTTCAGACCCCATCCGTTGAACTTGAAGTCAAGCAGCAGGGCATGCTCCCCGCTGAGCAGGGTGATGGCTCCGTGATCGCGTGCCCAGGTGTCATTGGTGGGACATTTCAGGAAGGAGACCCGCCTCAGGTCCACCTCCCCGGCGATGCGCTTCTCCACGCTCTCCGGATGCGGGGTCACGATGAGTAGCCTCTCCCGTCGGGCTATCTCGCGGGCTATGTTCACGAAACAGGCTTCCACCTCCTCCAGCATGTGGCTCCAGTCGGTGCCGGCATGTGGCCATGTCAGTTGCACGCCGCTTTGGCGTTCCCATTCGGCGGGAAACCTCGTCTCCCAGTAGGGCGGGGCTGTCTGTATCTCCTTCTTCATGCTCCCTTCCCGTTCACTTCCTGTTGGCCCGTTTTCTGCGGATTTCGGCTTTCATCTTGGCCGCTCCCGAGCCGTGAAGCCCGGTGATGTAGGTCTTCTTCTTGGCCTTGGTCTTTATCTTCTTCTCTTCCTTGGGCTTCTCCTTCTTGCCTTTGAAGACAAGGCCGCCCATGATTACATCTTCTATATTGCTCATTGTTATCGGTATATAGTTGCAAAGTTAGTTCATATCAGATAAAAAAACAAATAAACTTTCATTTTTCCGCAAGTAAACACTATCTTTGCGGAAACATATAATCACCCCCGTCCTGCACAGGGACGGGATTTTAACTAATAACTGATACAGGAATGAAAAAGATTTTGTTGTTGGGCTCCGGTGAACTGGGCAAGGAATTCGTGATTTCCGCGCAACGCAAGGGACAATACGTCATTGCATGTGATTCATACGCCGGTGCTCCCGCCATGCAGGTGGCGGACGAGTGCGAAGTGTTCAGCATGTTGGACGGCGATGCGCTGGAGGCTGTGGTGCGCAAGCATCAGCCGGACATCATCGTGCCCGAGATTGAGGCCATCCGCACGGAGCGTCTCTATGACTTCGAGAAAGAAGGCATTCAGGTGGTGCCCAGTGCGCGTGCCGTGAATTATACCATGAACCGCAAGGCCATCCGCGACCTGGCGGCCAAGGAACTGGGACTGAAGACAGCAAAATATTTCTATGCCAAGTCCTTTGACGAACTGAAGGAGGCGGCCGACAAGATTGGTTTCCCCTGCGTGGTGAAGCCGCTGATGTCCTCTTCCGGCAAGGGACAGTCGCTGGTGAAGAGTGTCGACGAGCTGCAACACGCCTGGGAATATGGCTGCAGCGGCAGTCGTGGCGACATCAAGGAGCTGATTATCGAGGAGTTCATCAACTTCGACAGCGAAATCACCCTGCTCACGGTGACCCAGAAGAACGGCCCGACCCTGTTCTGTCCGCCTATAGGCCACGTGCAGAAGGGTGGGGACTACCGCGAAAGTTTCCAGCCTGCCCACATAGACCCTGCCCACCTGAAGGAAGCACAGGAGATGGCCGACAAGGTGACGCGTGCCCTGACCGGTGCCGGCATCTGGGGCGTGGAGTTCTTCCTGAGCCACGAGAATGGAGTCTACTTCTCCGAACTCTCCCCTCGTCCTCACGACACCGGCATGGTGACCCTGGCCGGTACGCAAAACCTGAACGAGTTTGAGCTGCACTGCCGTGCCGTGTTGGGTCTCCCCATCCCCAACATCAAGCAGGAGCGCATGGGAGCCAGTGCCGTCATCCTCTCGCCAATAGCCAGCCAGGAACGCCCCAACTATCGCGGCATGGAAGAGGTAACCAAGGAGGAGGACACCTATCTGCGCATCTTCGGCAAGCCCACCACGCGTGTGAACCGCCGCATGGGTGTCGTGCTTTGCTACGCCCTCTTGGGCAGCGACCTCGATGCCCTACGCGACAAGACCAAGGCCATCGCCTCCCGTGTGGAGGTCTATTGATTCTTCCTTCACTGTAAGATTCATTCTGATAACGTGATAAAGCAAATTCTTGGTTCGGGACTTTATTGATTCATCTTCCCAACCAAGAATTTGTTGTTTTTTGAAGGGGGAATTATTCTTCTAATAAACGTTCAATTTCAGAGATAATGAATGTGGCGTTCGAGCGTGTTGTGTTCAGAATGAGATTTCCTTGTTGGTCCAGCAATAGCAGGCGAGGGTAGGTCCTGATGTTTAAAGTATCCAGTACATTATTTTTCTTTGAAATGCTGTAAACAGGAAAGGTGTATCCTTTGTCTCTCAACAGCTTTTCTGCATATTCTCCATTCTCTTCGGGGGTGATTTCTGTAAAAATGGAACAAATGCAAACCTCGTTATTGGATTGGTATCTCTGATAAATCTGCTCTATATAGGGAAAGCTTTTCCAACAATAGTTGCATTGCTTAATCCAAAAGTCTATCAAAGCTACTTTCCCGTTCATGCTATCCTTAAGCGTATACGAATTGTCTTTGTTTGGAATTCTCTTCCACACTTCGCTTGATATTTTGTGAGGTACACTAAGTTGTGGAGTGAAGTTTCCGGTATTCCTTTTATGTACCCACATCTGCCAGCCGGACATGGGGTAAAACAGTGCGGTACTCATGAATAGATTCAAAACCAAAGCGAACGTAAAAATGAATATCTGAATACTCTTTTTCCTGTTATATCCGCATGCAGCAAACAGTATGCCAAGAAGTCTTAGGAGAAAATCGGGCAAGCTTGTTAGGGTCGTTTTTGGCGAATACAGCCGAAAGGGAATTTCGATGAGTGCTGCTCCTATGATACAGGCCAATACGATAACGATGGGATGGACTGTTTTCGCATATTTTCGCAATTCCCAAAATGTAAAGAGATAATATGCAAAGAAACCTATCACCGAGCTGAGCATAAAGCTGTAGGCACGGGCTGGCATAATGACAAATTGCAAGATGAAGGAAGCCAGCAGTATGAAAAGTATGGCTTTATGATGTCTCATAGGTAAAACATTAAAAATTATTTTTGTTTACACAATCCATCGCAACTCTCTGCAAGAATGAATCCGCAACTGTGAGAAAATAGTATGAATGGGTTCCTTCTTCATATTTTTTAATTTAACGATGCTGCGAATTTAAACATTTTGTAGATATAAACATAATTATTCCTGATTTTTTTTCAAAAACGTTTCTATACGATGACAACCTGCTCGGAGAAATCAGGAAGCCTCAGAAGAAAAAAGAATGCATAAAAATTTTGAGCTTCGCAAGATCAACATTCTTGTAGATAAAGGGAGTTAGGAGGAGATATCGCTTCGCTCTTTGGGGAGATAATAGAACAGGCGGTTCGATAGTGGAGGAACGACCGACGACACACCCGGAGTTGCAGTCGTACATGACACTCTTTAACGAGGTGAGCCCCGATGACCTCTTCGGGCGGGTACTGGACAAGTATTACGGCGGCCGGAAGGACAGGAGGGTCCTGAAGATACTCGGTACTTCGGCCGGCTGAGTGAGGATGCGGATTTTCAGGCATAGGTTTCATCGGATATTAAGTTGTGCGTGTCAGGAGGTGAAGCTGTGCTGCAAAGATACGTAATCCGTACCCCCGCTTGTCAAGCTTTTCGGGAACTTTTTCCCCATTTCCCGCAACGTTTTTTGCCGCCTCTCGCAACTTTTGTTTTCGCTTCTTTTAGAGCCTGTTCTTGGAGTCTATGCTCTGCCCCCAAGCTGAGGGGTGATTACAAGAAAAACTTTACTGAAATCTGAAATCCGAAATGCCTTTTACGACACGGTGCTCTCCCGGGAAAAGCCATTTTACCGATTTCAGATTTCAGTTTCTTTTTCTTCATTTCCGCAACTCGGAGACCGAAGTTTATTATTATATATAATATAATAATAAAATAATTATTTACATTCTTTCTGGTTGGCTCCCTAAATCATCCCCATTTAGTAAACTGAAATCTGAAATCCAAGCTTCGTGTGCTGGGGTCTTATAGGGGTCAAGGGGTAGAAAGGGAGGGTGAGAGAGTCTGCAATTGCTCCATGGAATCGTCTTTTGTCTGCGAAAACTTTATTTATTTTAACATTATGCTTAACAAACGAAGTTTTTGTGATTTTTTTGATGAATATTTTTCCGTTTTTTATGTCTTTATGTCGAATTGTTTTCTTATCTTTGCAGTGGTGAAGAGTATAATGACAAACATATAGATACAGATACAATTATGTGCGGAATAGTAGGTTATATAGGCTCCCGTCAGGCCTATCCAATTCTTGTCAAGGGCTTGAGGAGGCTGGAGTATCGCGGATATGACAGTGCGGGAGTGGCGCTGATAGACGGTGACGGGGAATTGAATGTGTACAAGACGAAGGGGAAGGTGGGTGACTTGGAGCGTTTCGTCGGCCGGAAGGATGTCTCCGGCACTGTCGGCATCGCTCACACCCGCTGGGCGACGCATGGTGAGCCCTCTTCCGTCAATGCTCATCCCCACTGCTCTTCGTCCCGCCGTTTTGCCCTTATCCACAATGGAATCATCGAGAATTATGCTGTGCTGAAGGAGAAGCTTTGTGCCAAGGGGTACACCTTTGAAAGTTCCACCGATACCGAAGTGCTGGTGCAGCTCATCGAGTATCTCCGGCAGGCCGGTCACCTGGAGACGCTGACGGCCGTGCAACTGGCCCTGCAGGAGGTTATCGGAGCCTATGCCATCGTCCTGTTGGACAAGGAGCGTCCCGATGAAATCATCGTGGCCCGCAAGAGCAGCCCCCTGGTTGTGGGGATAGGAGAAGGGGAGTATTTCCTGGCTTCGGATGCCACGCCCATCGTGGAGCATACCGGCAATGTGGTCTACCTGGCCGACGAGGAGATTGCCGTCATCGCGCGCAACCGTCCGCTGAAGGTGGTCAACCTGCACAACGTGGAAAGCCGATACGAGGTGAAGCGACTCTCCATGAACCTGGGCCAGATAGAGAAAGGCGGCTATCCGCACTTTATGTTGAAGGAGATTTTCGAACAGCCCGAGTGCCTGTGCGACTGCATGCGCGGGCGGGTGGATTCCGCCGCTGCCCGCGTGACCCTCTCTGCCGTGATGGGAGGTCGGGAGCGCCTGTTGGCAGCCCGCAGGTTTGTCATCGTGGCCTGTGGCACCTCGTGGCACGCCGCACTCATCGGCAAGCAGCTCATCGAGAACTTCTGCCGCATGCCGGTAGAGGTGGAGTATGCCTCCGAGTTCCGCTATCGCAATCCGGTGATAGGGGCGGAAGACGTGGTAATAGCCATTTCCCAAAGCGGCGAGACGGCCGACACGCTGGCAGCCGTGGAGCTGGCCAGGAGCCGTGGCGCGTTCATCTATGGCCTGTGCAACGTCATCGGCTCCAGCATAGCCCGAGCCACTGACGTCGGCTCCTACATCCACGTGGGCCCTGAAATCGGCGTGGCCTCCACGAAAGCCTTCACCGGACAGGTGGCGGTGCTCACCATGCTGGCTTTGGCCTTGGCGTGCGAGAGGGGCATTCTCACGGCCGGGCAGTGCCGTCCGGTGGTGGAAGAGCTGGCCCGCATCCCCGAAAAGATAGGCGAAGTGCTGAAGCAGAACGAGCCCATTGCCAACCTGGCCCGGATGTTCGCCTATGCCCGCAACGTCATCTACCTGGGCCGAGGTTACAGCTATCCGGTGGCCTTGGAGGGCGCCCTGAAGCTGAAGGAGATTTCCTATATACACGCCGAGGGCTATCCGGCTGCCGAGATGAAGCACGGCCCCATAGCCCTGGTGGATGCCGAGATGCCGGTGGTGGTCATCGCCACGCAAAACGGGCTGTACGAGAAGGTGCTGAGTAACATTCAGGAAATCAAGGCACGCAAGGGACGCGTCATAGCCCTGGTGACCAAGGGTGACGACACCATCAGCCGGCTGGCCGACCATTGCATCGAACTGCCTCCCGTCATGGAGTGCTTGGAGCCGCTGGTGACCACGGTGCCCCTGCAGCTGCTGGCCTATCACATTGCCGTGTGCCGGGGCATGGACGTGGATCAGCCGAGGAATCTGGCCAAGAGTGTAACGGTGGAATAAAATGCACTTAAAATACTTGTGGCATGGAGCAACTATGGACTATATCGAACAAGTATATAACAGACAAGTATGAAACAACAAAACAAATTTCAACAAGCAGGTAGAGGCTGCACGCTGATTCTGGACGACGGCTCCCGCTTCGGGGGCATCTCCTTCGGCTACGAGAAACCGGTGACGGGAGAGGTGGTCTTCAACACGGCCATGACGGGCTATCCCGAGAGCCTCACCGACCCGTCGTATGCCGGTCAGCTGATGTTACTGACCTATCCGCTGGTGGGCAACTATGGCGTGCCGTCCTTCACGATGGAAGAGAATGGACTGCCCACCTTTATGGAGAGCGGACGCATTCATGCCGAGGCCATCATCGTGAGCGACTACAGCGAGGCCTACAGCCATTGGAACGCCCGGGAGAGTCTGGCCGACTGGCTGAAGCGCGAACAGATTCCCGCTATCACCGGCGTGGACACGCGCGAGCTGACCAAACTACTGCGCGAGCATGGGGTGATGATGGGAAAAGTCGTCTTCGGCGGTGAGGAAGAGCAGTCGGTCGTGACGGAAGAGGGGTATGGCAGCATCAACTACGTAGAGCGGGTTTCCTGCAAGGACATCACCCTCTACAGCGGCTGCCGCGCCACCCGCTTCCCGCTCCAAGAGGCGCGCTCGCTCAACGAAGCATGGAGGCGGGAGAGAAACGGAAACGGGGCTGCTGCAGGGAAAAAACGGGTGCTGCTGGTAGACTGTGGCGTGAAGGCCAATATAATAAGGTGTCTGCTGCGACGGAATGTAGAGGTGGTGCGTGTGCCGTGGGACTACGATTTCAACGGCCTGGAGTTTGACGGCCTCTTCATCTCCAACGGCCCCGGCGATCCCGACACCTGTGACGCTGCCGTGCAGAACATCCGCAAGGCCATGCAGAATCCCTCACTCCCCATCTTCGGCATCTGCATGGGCAACCAACTGCTGGCCAAGGCAGGAGGAGCAAGTGTCTACAAGCTGAAGTACGGACACCGCAGCCACAACCAACCCGTGCGAATGGTGGGCACAGAGCGTTGCTTCATCACTTCACAGAATCATGGCTATGCCGTGGATGCCGCCACCCTGGGCGAGGAGTGGGAGCCGCTCTTCGTGAACATGAACGACGGCTCCAACGAGGGCATCCGCCACAAGAGCAATCCCTGGTTCTCGGCACAGTTTCACCCCGAGGCGGCCAGTGGTCCCACGGACACGGAGTTTCTCTTTGACCGCTTCGTACAGTTGCTTTAATCGTTTCATCAAAAACAGACTACAATGAAGAATGACCAAATAAAGAAAGTGCTGCTCCTGGGCTCGGGCGCACTGAAAATAGGCGAGGCCGGCGAGTTTGACTACAGCGGCTCCCAGGCACTCAAAGCATTGAAGGAGGAGGGCATAAAGACTGTTCTCATCAACCCCAACATCGCCACCGTGCAGACCTCGGAGGGTGTGGCCGACCAGATTTACTTCCTGCCCGTCACCCCTTATTTCGTGGAGCGTGTCATCGAGAAGGAAAGGCCTGACGGCGTCCTCCTCTCCTTTGGCGGACAGACGGCCCTGAACTGCGGCGTGTCGCTCTATCGGGAAGGCGTTTTCCGGAAATATGGAGTCAGGGTGCTCGGCACCCCTGTGCAGGCCATCATGGACACGGAAGACCGCGAACTGTTTGTCCGCAAGCTGGACGAAATCGGCGTGAAGACCATCAAAAGCGAGGCAGTGGAAAACCTGGCCGATGCCCGCAGGGCCGCCAGCGAGCTGGGTTATCCCGTCATCATCCGGGCGGCATATGCCCTGGGTGGACTCGGCTCGGGCTTCTGTGACAACGAGGAGGAACTGGATGCACTGGCCGAAAAAGCCTTCGCCTTCTCCCCGCAGGTGCTGGTGGAGAAGAGCCTGAAGGGGTGGAAAGAGGTGGAATACGAGGTGGTACGCGACCGCTTCGACAACTGCATCACCGTCTGCAATATGGAGAACTTCGACCCCCTGGGCATCCACACGGGAGAGAGTATCGTCATCGCTCCCAGCCAGACGCTCTCCAACACGGATTATCACAAGCTGCGCGAACTGGCCATCCGTATCATCCGCCACATCGGCATCGTAGGCGAATGCAACGTGCAGTACGCCTACGACCCTGAGTCGGAAGACTATCGCGTCATTGAGGTCAATGCCCGACTGAGCCGCTCTTCCGCCTTGGCATCCAAGGCCACGGGCTATCCCCTGGCCTTCGTGGCGGCCAAATTGGGACTGGGATATGGCCTGTTCGAACTGAAAAACTCCGTCACCAAGACCACCAGTGCCTTCTTTGAACCGGCTCTGGACTACGTGGTGTGCAAGATTCCTCGCTGGGACCTTGGCAAGTTTCATGGTGTGGATCGCGAGCTGGGCAGTTCGATGAAGTCTGTGGGTGAGGTGATGGCCATCGGCCGCACCTTCGAAGAAACCATCCAGAAGGGCCTCCGCATGATAGGGCAGGGGATGCACGGCTTCGTGGAAAATAGGGAACTGGTCATTGACGACGTGGACAAAGCCTTGCGCGAGCCTACCGACAAGCGCATCTTCGTCATCTCCAAAGCCCTACGTGCAGGCTACACCGTGGAACAGATACACCGTCTGACCCGGATAGACAAGTGGTTCCTCTGCAAACTGCAGAACATCATGGAGACGGCAAAGGAACTGCGCACCGTCAGCGGAGCACTTACGGACAACGGTGTGCAGGCAGCGAGCCTTCTCACGGCCACGACTCCTGCAGAGGCCGGTGCGGCACCGCATGACACGTCACTCATGCCGCTCATTTCCCGGGCAAAGCGTCAGGGATTCAGTGACTTCCAGATAGCCCGCGCCCTTGGGTTAGAGGCCACGATGAGCGGTGAGGAAGCGGCCTTGATAGTGCGCAACTACCGCAAGAGACAGGGCATCCTTCCCGTAGTGAAACAGATAGATACCCTTGCTGCCGAATATCCCGCACAAACCAATTACCTCTACGTCACCTATCCGCAATACCTGCCGGCAGAGACTCTTCCCGCTTCGTCGGGCAAAAATCCGGCAACCGTTTCCCATGACCTCCGTTACCTCGGCGACCACCGCTCCATCGTGGTTTTGGGCAGCGGTGCCTACCGCATCGGGTCGTCCGTGGAGTTCGACTGGTGTGGCGTGCAGACCCTGAAGACCATCAAGAAACTTTCGGAACACACCTCCGCTCCCCAAAAATTCTCAGATGCCCCTTCTGCTTCCGAAGCAGGTGGGGGAGCAAAGACGACAGGCTTCCGCAGCGTCATGATTAACTATAATCCCGAAACCGTTTCCACCGACTACGACATGTGCGACCGTCTCTATTTCGATGAACTTACCTTTGAGCGTGTGATGGACATCCTGGAGTTGGAGAATCCTTACGGTGTCATCGTCAGCACCGGCGGACAGATTCCTAACAACCTGGCTTTACGCCTGGATGCACAGGGCGTCCGCATCCTGGGTACCTCGGCCAAGAGCATAGACAATGCCGAAGACCGCGACAAGTTCTCGGCCATGCTGGATCGCATCGGAGTGGATCAGCCCGAATGGAGTGCGCTCACCTCGATGGACGACATCCATCGGTTCATTGACAAGGTGGGCTTCCCCGTACTGGTTCGTCCCTCCTACGTGCTCAGCGGCGCGGCCATGAATGTCTGCTCCAACGAGGAAGAACTGGAGCGTTTCCTCAAGCTGGCCGCCAATGTGTCGAAGAAACACCCGGTGGTGGTGAGCCAGTTTATCGAGCATGCCAAGGAGGTGGAGATGGATGCCGTGGCCCGCAATGGCGAAATCATCGTCTATGCCATTTCTGAACACATCGAGTATGCCGGTGTGCATAGCGGCGATGCCACCATTCAGTTCCCGCCCCAGAAACTCTATGTGGAAACCGTGCGACGCATCAAGCGCATCACACGGCAGATAGCCAAAGAACTGGACATCTCCGGCCCCTTCAACATCCAGTTTCTGGCCCGTGACAACGACATCAAGGTTATCGAGTGCAACCTGCGTGCCTCTCGCTCCTTTCCCTTTGTGAGCAAGGTGCTGAAAATCAACTTTATCGAATTGGCTACCCGAGTGATGCTGGGGCTGCCCGTGGAGAAGCCGGGAAAGAATCTGTTCGACCTGGATTATGTGGGCATCAAGGCCAGTCAGTTCTCCTTCAACCGTCTGCAGAAGGCCGACCCCGTACTGGGAGTGGACATGGCCTCTACGGGCGAGGTGGGCTGCCTTGGCTCAGACACCTCTTGTGCCATCCTGAAGGCGATGCTCTCCGTGGGCTACCGCATTCCGCAGAAGGGAAAAGGCATCCTGCTCTCCACCGGCAATGCCAAGCAGAAAACAGACATGCTGGATGCCGCACGGCTGCTGAAGCAGAAGGGCTACAGGCTCTATGCCACCGGAGGTTCCTCCAGGTTTCTCACCGAAAACAGGGTGGAAAACACGTTGGTACACTGGCCCAGCGAGGAGGGACAGCCCCAGGCATTGGAACTGTTACACCGGAAAGAGATAGACCTGGTGGTGAACATTCCGAAGAACCTCACCAGCGGCGAGCTGAGCAATGGCTACAAGATACGTCGTGCGGCCATCGACCTCAACATACCTCTCATTACCAATGCCCGGCTGGCCGGAGCCTTCATCAACGCCTTCTGCACCATGTCGGTGGACGACCTGGCCATCAAGGCTTGGGGCGAGTTTGAGTGACCACGTCCGTAATATAGACGGTGAAGATGGGGAACATCATCATGCCGATGGCGGCCAGCAGAATGGAGAGCATTCGTCCGCTGAAGGTCACGGCAATGATGTTGGACCCCACCGTAGTAGCATCCATGAAGGCCCACCACAGGGCGTCACCGTAGTTGTGGACAAGCGGATTGATGCCAAACTCGGCCACAAAGAACACCAGGCTGGAAAAGTATATACAGGCCAGGAGTATGCTCAGATAGCTCACTATCAGCGTAGAGGCACGGTTGTGCGTCAGCCAGCTGATGAGGATGTAGATGGCATATCCGCCCCGCACTAACGGCATGAAGCGCAACAAGTAGGCCGTCTCAGAAGTCAGAGGAAGGTGGAGCCACTCCACAATGTTCAGGTAGGGGATGGAGACCAGCAGAAAAATGAGGTGGCTGTAGAAGTAAGCCCTCTTCCGGGGAGCCAGCTTCCATTCCCAAAAGAAATCCAACAGAAACACCACGCACACCCCCAACTGTATGTGCATGTAGCCCGACTGACGATAGTAGGGCGTACCGTTGAAGGTGTCGATAGAGATACAGAGCACGAGAAACAGCGAAAGCAGCACCACAACGAGATGCAGCAGGCTGTAGATTCCCTTCGTTTGGCGAGGGGCGGATGAGAAAGTCTTCGTATTCATAATGACTGTACTTTAAAAGAAACAGTAGAAGGAACAAACGGAAACGCAGAAAGTTCGCCACAGACAAGTGAGCGTGTCAAATATCAAATTCAGTCACGGAAGAGACGTCCGGATTAGGGCGGATTATCAATAATTTGCACGAATAATTCTCCATTATCCAACTTTTTTGTAAATTTGCGCCCTTAATAAGCAACGGGAGTTTCGAAAGAGGCACCGTAGGCATCAATATTCGTGTATAAAAAATAAAATATAAAAACAATGGGTAAGAAGTTTGCCGAATATCAGAACTTTAATCTTTCGGAAATCAACAAAGAAGTGTTGAAGAGGTGGGATGCGGACCAAGTGTTCGCCAAGAGTATGACAGAACGTGAAGGGTGTCCTTCCTTCGTTTTCTTCGAAGGACCTCCCTCTGCCAACGGTATGCCAGGCATTCACCACGTGATGGCACGTTCCATTAAAGACATCTTCTGCCGATACAAGACGATGAAGGGTTTCCAGGTGAAGCGTAAAGCCGGCTGGGACACGCATGGCCTGCCCGTGGAATTGGGCGTGGAGAAAGCGCTGGGCATCACGAAAGAGGATATCGGCAAGACCATTTCCGTGGCCGAGTACAACGCCGCCTGCCGCAAGGACGTGATGAAGTTCACCAAGGAGTGGACCGACCTGACACACAAAATGGGCTACTGGGTAGATCTGGACAATCCCTATATCACCTACGACAACCGCTACATCGAGACCCTGTGGTGGCTGTTGAAGCAACTTTACAAGAAGAGCCTGTTATATAAAGGATATACCATTCAGCCCTATTCTCCGGCAGCAGGTACAGGACTCAGTTCGCACGAACTGAACCAACCCGGATGCTACCGCGACGTGAAGGACACCACCGTAGTTGGACAATTCAAAATGAAGAACCCCAAACCCGAAATGGCAGAGTGGGGTACACCTTACTTCATTGCATGGACTACCACACCCTGGACACTGCCCTCCAACACTGCCCTCTGCGTGGGTCCCAAGATAGACTACGTAGCCGTGCAGACCTACAACGGCTACACCGGCGAGAAAATGACCGTAGTGCTGGCCAAGGCGCTGCTTTATACCCACTTCAACAAAAAGGCGGAAGAACTTGCACTCGAGGACTATAAGCCCGGCGACAAACTGATTCCGTTCAAGATTGTAGGCGAGTACAAGGGTACCGACCTCGTGGGCATGGAGTACGAGCAGCTCATCCCCTGGGTGAAGCCCGTGAGCGTAGATGATCAAGGTAACTGGGCCGATGCCGGCGACAAGGCATTTCGCGTCATCCCCGGCGACTATGTCACTACGGAAGACGGTACGGGTATCGTGCACATCGCACCCACCTTTGGTGCCGATGACGCCTTTGTGGCACGTGCAGCCGGCATCCCTTCGCTCTTTATGATAAACAAGCGCGGCGAGACCCGCCCCATGGTGGACCTCACCGGTAAGTTCTACCTGATGGAAGAGCTGGACGAAGCCTTTGTCAATGCCTGCGTCGACACGGAAGCTTACAAGGAATACGAAGGCCGCTGGGTGAAGAATGCCTACGACCCGCAGTTCACCGTCGATGGCAAGTATGACGAAAAAGCCGCCCAGGCTGCCGAAAGCCTCGACATCTACATCTGCATGATGATGAAGGCCGCCAACAAGGCGTTCAAGATAGAGAAGCACGTGCACAACTATCCGCACTGCTGGCGCACCGACAAACCGGTGCTCTACTACCCGCTGGACAGCTGGTTCATCCGTTCCACAGCCTGCAAGGAGCGCATGATGGAGTTGAACAAAACCATCAACTGGAAGCCCGAAAGCACCGGTACAGGTCGCTTTGGCAAGTGGCTGGAGAACCTGAACGACTGGAACCTCTCCCGCTCCCGCTACTGGGGAACTCCTCTCCCCATCTGGCGCACCGAGGATGGCAGCGAGGAAATCTGCATTGAGTCTGTGGAAGAACTCTACAACGAAGTGGAGAAAGCCGTGGCTGCCGGCGTGATGACCGCCAACCCCTACAAGGAGCGTGGCTTCGAGCCGGGCGTGTACACGCCAGAGAACTACGACAAGATAGACCTGCACCGTCCCTATGTAGACGACATTGTGCTCGTGTCTGCGGATGGCAAACCCATGAAGCGTGAGACGGACCTTATCGACGTGTGGTTCGACTCCGGTGCCATGCCTTACGCACAGATTCACTACCCATTCGAGAATAAGGAACTGCTCGACACTCACCAGGTTTATCCCGCCGACTTCATTGCCGAGGGTGTGGATCAAACGCGCGGATGGTTCTTTACCCTCCACGCCATCGCCACGATGGTATTCGACAGTGTCTCCTACAAGGCCGTAATATCCAACGGATTGGTGCTCGACAAGAACGGCAACAAAATGTCGAAGCGTCTGGGCAATGCTGTAGACCCCTTCACGACCATCGAGAAGTATGGCTCCGACCCCTTGCGCTGGTACATGATAACCAACTCGTCTCCGTGGGACAACCTGAAATTCGACACTGACGGAGTGGACGAGGTGCGCCGCAAGTTCTTCGGCACCTTATATAATACATACTCATTCTTTGCCCTCTATGCCAACGTGGACAACTTCGAGTACAAGGAAGCCGACGTGCCGATGGCAGAACGCCCCGAGATTGACCGCTGGATTCTCTCCGTGCTCAACACGCTGGTGAAGGACGTGGACGCTTGCTACAACGACTACGAGCCCACCAAGGCCGGACGCCTCATTCAGGACTTCGTGAACGACAACCTCTCCAACTGGTATGTTCGACTAAACCGTAAACGTTTCTGGGGCGGCGGCATGACCACCGACAAGCTCTCAGCCTACCAGACCCTCTATACCTGTCTGGAGACTGTAGCCAAGCTGATGGCACCCATTGCCCCCTTCTATGCCGACAAACTCTATGCCGACTTGATTGCCGTAACGGGACGCGACTCGGTGGTGTCAGTTCACTTAGCCAAGTACCCCGACTGTGATGAGACCGTTATCGACAAAGAGCTGGAAGCCCGCATGAAGATAGCGCAAGACATCACCTCTATGGTGCTGGCTCTGCGCCGCAAGGTGAACATCAAGGTGCGCCAACCGCTGCAGTGCATCATGGTGCCCGTGGTGGACGAAGAGCAGCGTGCCCACATCGAAGCCGTGAAGAACCTCATCATGAACGAAGTGAACGTGAAGGAAATCAAGTTTGTGGAAGGTGCTGCCGGTGTATTGGTGAAGAAGGTGAAGTGTGACTTCAAGAAACTGGGTCCCAAGTTCGGCAAGCAGATGAAGGCCATAGCCGCTGCCGTAGCCGCCCTGTCACAGGAGGCCATCGCCGAGCTGGAGAGAAACGGTGCCTATACCCTGAATCTGGACGGAGTCGAAGCGGTCATTGAAACAGCCGATGTGGAAATCTTCAGCGAGGATATCCCCGGATGGCTGGTGGCCAACGAAGGCAGGCTGACCGTTGCTTTGGAGGTGACCATCACCGAAGAACTGCGTCGCGAAGGCGTGGCCCGTGAACTGGTGAACCGCATCCAAAACATCCGAAAATCAAGCGGTTTCGAGATAACCGACAAAATAAAGATTACCTTATCTAAAAATCCGCAAACGGATGATGCGGTTATGGAATATAAGGAGTATATTTGCAACCAGGTTTTAGGAAAATCACTGATATTGGCAGACCATGTGGAGAATGGCACACAGCTGGACTTCGATGACTTTGCCTTGTGGGTGAACGTCGTAAAACAATAATATAATACTAACCGAAATTAACACATTAAAAATTATGGCAGAAAAGACAAGATACTCGGATGCAGAACTGGAGGAGTTTCGCGCCATTATCATGGAGAAACTAGAAGTGGCACAAAAGAACTATGACCAACTGAAGGCAGCCCTGACGGGGGCAGATGGCAATGACGTGGACGACACGTCACCCACATACAAGGTGCTGGAAGAGGGCGCAAACACGCTCTCCAAGGAAGAGACGACCCGTTTAGCGCAGCGTCAGCTGAAGTTCATCCAAGGACTGCAGGCCGCTTTGGTGCGCATTGAGAACAAGACCTATGGCATCTGTCGCGAAACCGGCAAGCTGATTCCGGCCGAGCGTCTGCGTGCCGTGCCTCATGCCACCCTGAGTATCGAAGCAAAGAATAACGGCAAGAAATAAGGATGGCTAAACTCTTCACGAAAGGCCGGATAGCCCTGCTCATTATCCTCGCTGTGCTCATCATTGACCAGATTATCAAGATTTGGGTCAAGACCCACATGTATTGGCATGAGAGTATCCGTATAACTGATTGGTTCTACATCTACTTCACCGAGAACAATGGTATGGCTTTCGGCCTGGAAATCATTGGCAAATTGTTTCTTACCTCATTCCGCATCATTGCGGTGGGAGTCATTGCATGGTGTCTGTACCGCTTCATCAAGCACGGACTCAAGACAGGATTCATCATCTGTGTCTCTTTGATTCTCACCGGTGCGTTGGGCAACATCATTGACTGTGTCTTCTATGGCATTCTGTTCAATGAAAGTACCCATTCGCAGATAGCGACCTTCCTGCCCGAGGCCGGTGGATATGCTCCCATGCTTTACGGCAAGGTGGTGGATATGTTCTATTTCCCCATCATAGACACCTATTGGCCGGAGTGGATGCCCTTTGTAGGCGGAGAACATTTCATCTTTTTCAGCCCGATATTCAATTTTGCTGATGCAGCCATCAGTTGTGGCATCATAGCCCTGCTGCTATTCTACAGCAAGTATCTGAACGAATCCTATCATGTGTTGAAGAAAAAGTCATGAAAGGCAGACGGATGAAACTGTGGTGCAGCCTCCTGTTACTGACAGGCATGGCGGCCTGTAAGGTGGAAAGGCCCGACATCGTGCTGAGTAATGCACAGATGGAGCGTGTGCTCTATGATTACCACCTGGCCAAGGCAATGGGCGAGGAGGAGTCTTACGCTGAATCCTACAAACGTGTGCTTTATGTGGAGGCCGTCTTCAAGAAACACGGTATTACTCAAGAACAGTTCGACTCTTCCATGGTGTGGTTTGCCAGACATCCCCAGGAGTTCAATAAGATATATGAGAATATCACCGGACGTCTGAAGAACGAGCGGGACGGCATAAACGCCCTGGTAGCCATGAGAGACAACAAACCCGTGGAGTCGCAACCGGGCGACAGTGTAGACCTTTGGCTGTGGCAGCGGGTTTATCATCTGACGGGCATGCCGTTGGACAACAAGCTGACCTTCACCCTTCCGTCAGACAGTAACTTCATGAACCGGGACGCCATTTCCTGGGAGTTCTCCCTGCTCTTCCTGAAAGAATTGCCGGACACAGCTACACACCCCGTCATGGCCCTGCAGATTGCTTATGACAAAGACAGCACCGTCTCCTGCATGAAACAGATTGCATCATCCGGCCCTCAGCGCATCACACTACATGCCGATACGTTGGGGAGAATCAAGGAAGTCAGCGGTTTCCTCTATTATCCCACACAGGACATCCATGACGTTATCGTGCTGAAAGATGTCGCTTTGATGCGCTATCATGCCACGGACACCCTGTTTGCTACATGGCAGGATTCTCTGCAGACAGCATCCAAAGTTCAGGAAAACGTGCCTCAAAAAGAGACAGAACGTCTGCAGAAATCCCAAGAGGCTGCACCCGAACTGAAACCTCTGCCCAAAAAGTTACCCACGGGCAAGGAGATGCGTCCCCGTCCGGCAGTATTGAAAAAGGAGAAAGATGAAGAATAACCGCTACGCCTCCCACGTCATTATCCATCCCGAAAAAGGAATCCGGAAACAAGCTATGATAGAAGTAGCGGAAGGGAAAGTCATCCGGATGGCTCCCCTGCAGGAGGAACTGGAAGACGTACAGTGGCTTCCCGGTGCCATTATCCTGTCGGAAGAGGCAGACAAGAGCCTCTTGCCCTATTGGAATTATCCCTTTGACCTCACTTCCATGCAACCTGTCGCCGGAACTCGGCGCAGACAATTGCCGTAGCGATAGCTACATTCAGCGACTCACTGGTGGGTCGTCCGGCCGGATAGTTGGGGATATACAGTTTTCTATTGATGAGACGGGCTACTTCGGCACTGATGCCATTACCCTCATTTCCCATGACAATCAGCCCGTTGGACGACAATTCCTGACCATACATCCCCTGGCCATCCAGGAAAGTTCCATAGATAGGCGTCCGGGCATCCAGTTTGCTGATGAGCCCCGGCAAGTCCACCTGATGGATATGCACACGAGCAATAGCCCCCATAGTGGCCTGTATGCTCTTGGGACTATAGGCATCCACCGTGTTGGCCGAACAGAAGATATGCTCAATACCAAACCAGTCGGCCACCCGGACAATAGTACCTAGGTTGCCCGGATCCTGCACACCGTCCAAAGCCAGACAGAGCGAGTGGGAGAGGAGTGAGGGACTCCAATCCTCCTCTTGCTGTTCAAAGAGAGCCAGCACTTGCTGGGGAGTCTTCAGCAGACTGGCACGTGTCAGTTCCTCCTCACAGACTTCCGTCACATCGGACATCGGCAGGTGGGGATGGTTTTCTAACCAGGCAGAAGTAGCAATCAGAAACCTACATCTGAAGCGCCCCAGCAGTTCTTCAACAATCTTTGGGCCCTCGGCAATGAAGAGATTTTCGGCCTTCCGGTTTTTCTTCAACTCTAAGGAATGGATGAATTTTATCCTGTTCTTGCTAAGCGACATATTTTGTTGTTTTTTTATTTGGCAAAAGTACGTTATTATTTCTATATTTGTAGACTGATACGAGAAAATTATAAAACTTACGTCATAAATAGAAACTGAGGCAAGTTATTTTTTAAACGTCACCAAATATGAAGATAGGTTTCCGGCACACGGTTTTCGCCACTATTCTGTTGCTATTGGCTTCATGTTCCTCCACCAAATACGTACCCGATGGGGAGTATTTACTGGACGAGGTACACATAGAGACTGATAACAAATCCGTGAAACCATCCAATCTTTCCCTCTACTTGCGACAGAATGCCAACTCCAAGTGGTTCAGCCTGATAAAGATGCAGCTCTATGTCTATAACCTCTCGGGCCGCGATTCCACCAAATGGTCCAACCGTGTGCTGAGGAGGATGGGAGATGCCCCGGTCATCTACAGCGCAAGAGAGACAGAACGCTCGCGCGAAGAAATCAAGAAGGCCGTACAGAACATGGGCTATATGGGTGCCGAAGTGGGGTGTCATACGGAGACACAGAACAAGAAACTGAAGCTGACCTATAACGTCAAGACCGGACGTTCCTATAAGGTACGTAGCCTGAAGTATGACATTCCTGACGAGAAGATTTGGAACTACATGAGCAACGACTCTGCCGCCACTTATCTGTCGGAAGGCATGGTGTTCGATGTCAATCTGCTGGAGATGGAACGCCTCAGAATCACGGAAAACCTGCAGCGCAACGGCTACTATAAGTTCAACAAGGATTACCTGACTTATACGGCCGACACGGTGAAGAACACTTTTCTCGTAGACCTGACCATGCACCTGAATCCCTATCGGCAGGGTAATGGAGAGACCTCCGACCACCAGCAGTATGCCATCAATCAAATCAACTTCATCACAGACTACAACGTGCTGCAATCCTCGGCATTGAGCAGCATCGAGGTGAACGACTCCATTCACTATAAGGGTATGCCCATCTATTACAACGACAACCTCTACCTGCGCCCCAAGGTGCTGGCCGATAACCTCTATATCTCGCGCGGGAAACTCTACAATGTCCAGGACGTGCAACGCACCTATACCAATTTCGGACGCTTGCAGGCATTGAAATACACGAATATCCGCTTCTTTGAGACTCAACGGCAAGACAGTGCTCTGCTGAATGCCTACGTCATGCTCACCAGGAGCAAACACCAGTCTGTCTCACTGGAACTGGAAGGCACCAATTCTGCCGGTGACCTGGGAGCTGCTGCAGCCGTCTCTTTCCAGCACCGCAACCTGTTCAAAGGTTCGGAAACCTTCATGGTCAAGTTGCGTGGCGCCTATGAGGCAGTGTCCGGTCTGCAGGGAGATTATCTGAACGAAAGCTACACGGAGTGGGGAGCCGAGACCAGCATCAACTTTCCCCGCTTCCTTTTCCCCTTCCTTTCCAATGACTTCCGGCGTAAGATACGAGCCAGTACCGAGTTTGGTCTGCAATACAACTATCAGCTGAGACCGGAGTTCACACGCATCATCGCCTCTGCCAACTGGAGCTATAAATGGGGCCTGCAACGACAGCGTGCCCAGCATCGCATTGACCTGCTGGACATCAATTACCTGTATATGCCCTGGATTCAGGCCGACTTTGAAGACAAGTATCTGAAAGACGAGCAGAACTACATCCTGAAGTACAACTATGAGGACCGCATGATTGTGAGGACAGGCTACAGTTTTGTGTACAACAGCGCAGGCAGCCAACTGAACGCCCTCTCTTCCAACAAGAGCTCCTATACGGTGCGATTCAACTTTGAGTCAGCAGGTAATCTGCTCTACCTCTTTGCCAAGATGAGCAACCTGCAGAAGAATGCCAACGGCGAATATACCATCCTGAATATCCCCTTTGCACAATACATCAAGGCTGACCTGGACTATTCGAAGAACATTGTTATAGACAACCGCAATTCGCTGACCTTCCATATCGGTGGCGGCATCGCCGTACCCTATGGCAATGCCACGGTGGTTCCCTTCGAGAAACGCTACTTTTCAGGAGGAGCCAACAGTGTACGTGGATGGTCGGTACGTAGCTTGGGGCCCGGTTCTTTCCCCGGCGACGGCAATTTCCTCAACCAGTCCGGTGACATCAAGCTGGATGCCAGCATAGAATATCGCACCCGCATGTTCTGGAAGTTTCGTGGTGCGGCCTTTATTGATGCCGGCAACATCTGGACCCTGCGCGAATATAAGGACCAACTCGGAGGCAAATTCCGCTTCAATGAGTTCTACAAGCAGATTGCCGTAGCCTATGGCCTAGGACTTCGTTTGGACTTAGATTTCTTCATTCTCCGTTTCGATGGAGGCATGAAGGCTGTCAATCCGGAAAGAGGAGCCAAACGCTATCCCTTCCTGAGTCCGAAGTTCAGCCGCGACTTTGCCTTCCACTTTGCCGTGGGCTATCCGTTCTGACCTCCTCTTGCCTCCGTCTGCATGCTCCCACTCACATTTATGCAGCCTTCCGCCTTCGGCATCACCCGTTTTCCACCCTCTTTTGTCACGAGGTAAAGTTTGCCCTTTCGGTCTGAGACGAGCATTCCTCCGTCCGTCAGCCAATGATGGACACGGTAACACTCTGTTGAATCTCCCTCCAGCATACAGTAGGTATTGTCTGCTGATTCATGGATGCACAGCAAGTGTCCCTTGCAGAAGATGATCAACCCGCTGAAATCCACCTCGCTTACATAAACCTCCTCCGTCCGGGTATAGCACTTGCCATCTGCCTCTAACAGTTCAAACTTACCATACTGTCTGATTCTCGGCTTGCTGCTGTAGACATTCAGATTGCACAGATCCACATAGTTCTCCCTGCCTCCCTCCAGACCTATCACCAGAAACCTATTCTGAGTGAACCGCATGGAGATACAGCTTCCTCGCTTCCAGAGGACTCTTCCCGTATCATCCACCAGCCCGCAGGCATGGTTTTGAAACCTTACGGCGGCCACTCCCTCCTTCAGGTCAAACACGCTGACATATTCCGCTTCCGTTACCTTGTTTCTGCCACGCCTCAGTCCCCACAATCCCCTTTCTTCATCCTGCCATGCCTTCAAGGTAGCAGTTTGTCTCATGGTTATGGGTGGCTGCTCCAGTTCGCCCAGTTGGGCCAGCAACATCTCATGAGAGACCACCAATCCCACTCCAATGTCATCTCCTACAGCCTCTTCCTTTCCATTGTCGGCACAACACCACTTGCCTGCGGTTGGCAACCCACAGGCTACTGTGGTTGTTCCCTTTCCCGTTTCCTTCCCACAAAACATCGCTTCCCAGTTCCTGTTTACTACAGGCAATCCGAACACTCGGTAAAGCCCCACATTGTCTATCATCATGCAGCTTTCCTTCCCGGCACTTTTCCGAAGCCCTCTTCCCACCTGTTGCAGATACTTGGAGAGCGAAAGCGTAGGACGTGCCATCTGCACGAACTCCACATCCGGACAGTCAAAGCCTTCGCTGAACACATCCACGTTCACCAATACCTGTATCTTTCCCTCCTTGAAATCATTGACCAATTGCTTGCGCTCCTCCCTCGGAGTCTTGCTGTCAATGGCCACACTGTTCACTCCCTGTTCCTTATAGTAGGATGCTATATTCCGGGCATGGTCAATCGAAATGGCATAAACAATCCCTTTTTTCCCCTTGGCGAACTGCATCATGCTCCGATAGAGTCGTTCGATGCTTGGGCGTTTGTTCAACACGGCATCCATCTCCTTCACCTGATAGTCACCGTCAGCCCCTCGCTTTTCCAAAGCGTCAATCAGTTGCTGTTCAGCACAGTCCGGACGAATAGAAGCATAGTCAAAAGCCGAAAGCACACCCTTTGCAATGAACTCCGCAATGCTCCACGAAGTCACCAAGACGTCAAACAGGTCCGTAAACCCGCTCCTGTTCATGCGGCAGGGCGTGGCCGTCAGTCCCAAGAACTTCGCTTTCGGCCACTTCTCCCAAAGCACCCGATATGTCTTTGCCAGTGCATGATGCGCCTCGTCAATGATAACCAGGTCGGGCGTAAAGTCAAGGGACTCAATGCGTCGGGAGATAGTTTGGATGGATTCGACAGACACAGCAGACCCTCCCCCTTGTCCCTCCGTAAGGGAGGGGAGTGAATAGTGAAAGCGACTTAATGTTTCACGAATCTGCCCTATCAATTCTATGCGATGCGCTACTATGAGTATTCTTTTAGTCACAGACTTATCCGTGTCATCCGTGCCTAAAAAACCATTCACTACTTCCGCCAGTACATGCGTCTTTCCTGTCCCTGTCGGCATCTGTACCATCACACTGCGGTGCCACTTCCATGCCTCGTGTACACGGAACACAATCTCTTTCTGGTAATCGCGAAGAAGAAATTTTGCCTTGTCGGCCATGAATGAAGTAGTGTGGCAAATAGGGATAACGCCTTATCCTATTTACCTATGTTCTATTTACTGTTACAGATATGGTTTTTAAGAACCCACTGAGAAAGGCACTTTTAGTACCTTCTATGAGCTATGAAAAAACAGTTTCTTCCGCCTCTCTATAATATTCCTAAGGCTTCAAATCCGGAATATCCTTCACCACTGTCCCCCACAGTTGTTCAGGCTTGATTTTATAATATCCATGTACCAACACATGACGCATACCCTCTATCACATCCCAGTCTACATCAGGGTGAGCAACGCGAAATTCTTTAGATAACATATAGACCGCCTCACCGATAATCTCTACGTGTTTTACGAATCCATAAAAAAAATCGGGTCATTAGCCACCTCTTCATAAGAGAAACGATCTTTGTTATCCAACAAGACATTGATGGACTTCAACATATGCTCAAGGCGTCCTTTATCCTTAATTCGCTCTCTCATATATCAGGATTTTGTCTCTGTTGACACTATCTACAGCAAAAGGAAGCAATTCCTCATCCTCTACCAAATCCACAGAACAATTGAGCTGTTTCTTCAAAGCACACATAATGCGTGAAATTGTAAACAGCGTAATCTGTTCGTCTTTCTTGTACTGCACTAATATATCAATGTCGCTATCAACATTTTCCTTCCCTCGTGAGCACGATCCAAAAAGCCAAGCCTTGTTGATTGGCTGAGTGGCAAGATACTGTTGTATCTTCGGAATCATATTTTGGAGACGTTTACTGAGCATAACAATATCATATTATGATGCAAAGATAATTGCTTATTCTATTCCAAACAACAAAACAGGCTATTTTTATCACTCCTGTAAGCACTCAATTGCTTAGGAAGTACTCAGAATGAGCCACTTCCATATTTGATTATTTTTGATTTTAACTATAATTTAAGATTTCACTTGCAGACTGAAACGGTTTGCAACAATGATTCCATGTCATTCTTTCCATAAA
>JAFURM010000005.1 GCA_017471925.1 Bacteroides sp. | reverse complement strand
CACGATGGAATCTAAATCTTCAGGTGACGCATCATTGACAATGATTAGCTCAAAATCCGTATAAGTCTGGGCAAGAATACTATCAATACATTCTTGCAGATAAGTACGTTTATAGGCGGGGATTGTGATACTGAATTTCATAAGAATATTTATTTGTTTTGGTGTTAATCTTATTTTGTCCCATCAAATAAAAACAGATTAAAGTAGGTATAAGAAAATCTGGTTTTTCATACCAATTTGCAGCGATATTGGCCAAAATCATGAAAAACATCCACATTCGGGTGTAAGCCAATGATTCTGAAACTCTAAAGAATGCTCCTTTCAAGTAAAGCACTCCCCAAAGCAACAAACCCATCAAGCCATAAAGAGCAAACATAGAAGCATACCCAACATCTGACAAATAAAACTTTTGTCCTTTCTCCACTTTGTATTGATACCATAAACCAAATTCAGAAGCGCCATGTGGTTGTCCTGTACCTAATAAGAAAGTAACAGGGTTATTATGCCATTCAGTAAAAAAGTATTTATATTCTCTTATGCGTACATCATCTTCGCCACGTTTTTGATCTTTTCCCTGCTGCTCAGTTAAATTTATCATTGATCCTATAACAGAGTCATCAGAGAACTTGACTGTTGGAATAAACAAATATAAGGCAAAAGCAGCCATGACAGCTAAGAAACACCACTTCTTTTTATTCCAAAGCAAATAGAGTAATCCTACTATCATAGGCCAAAGAATGAGTTGCCTAGTTACTTGGAATACATTGAATACAAAAAATAAGATTACGAGCAAAAACCATTTTTTCAGTTGTGTCTCTTTGAACTTATTCAAGCACAAGAAAAAGGCAAAGATTAGATTCCCTCTTCCTACGAAGTTAATGCGAATCATTCCACGGCTTTCATCAAAATTGCCGTCCTCACCCATATCTCCGAATACTACTTCCGGGATTTTCATCATAGCATAACTCCACAAAATGATATAGAGGAATCCAAAACCTATGATGTATTTTTCTAAGACATCTCGTGAAGGCTTTACTTTCCATAAATAGAAGAACAATATTATCAGCAAGGTATTGCGTGCAATAGCCGTAAACGATAATGGAATACTTTGTCCCTTAAATACCCATGTCATCACCATTGAGAAGAAGACTATAAAGGTCAACCAACGACAAAGGTTATAGAATGGAATACTCTTTTTGTTAGTTATTATCTGTTTCCATACATAAACGACCATACCTGCTACAAGTAGAGTGCATGACAGTTTTATCAGGAACTGATTGAGAAACACTGCTCCATAAAACTGGTATGATATTAAGGTTGTGATACTGAACAGTAACAGGAAGCGACTCTCTCGCTTTTTATGTAAAAAAATGTTGTGCATTATTTGTTTTTAGTTTATTAATACAACCTACACGTTTTTCCACTAAATTCATACTCCAACACCCGTGGGCGTTCACCAACTTTTTTAGCAGGAATACCTGCTACTACCGTATAAGGTGGTACATCTTTTGTTACAACACATCCTGCACAACAAACAGCTCCTTCGCCAATATGTACACCGGGTAACACCACTACATTTGAGCCTATCCATGCACGGTCATCAATCTCTACCGACATTTTACGGACTGAAGGGTCGGGGCATCTGAAGTGAGAATCACGATGATCATGTTGTAACGTATAGATAGAAACGTTGCTTGATAAGTTCACATTCCGTCCTATAGTTAAGCTGCTGCGGGCATCAAGTAAAGCATTGTCTCCAATAATTGTACCGCGTCCAATCTTTAACTTGTAAGGTGCTCGTATTTCTGCACGAAAGTGAAACGTTACATTCTTCTCTATTGAAACGCCTAAACCACGATAAAGCTGCTTTCTTATGTGGTTTGACGGGATTGCTGAAATGTTAAACAAAACAAATCTCCCCCCCCCATTTCTTAAAATACGTATTAATGCATAACTTGGCATTGCTAATACCTTGTAGAATAGAGATGGTTTGTGCTTTTGATAAAGACACCAAAAGATCTCCATAATATAAAGGAAAAAGACGGCAATCCACTTTAGATATAGTATGCCGACCAATACGACTAAGAGTATTGTCAAATTATTCATTTGCGTCGTTTCTTTTTAAGTGTTTTTCTTTAATTATAGAATCATTTGCGTCCCAATATTTTCCTTATTCTGCATTTCAGGTATTGTATAATATACTTCATAGGAAATAATTTGAAGTCGTGCCTTATTTTTTGTTTCCATTCCGTGGATAATTCTTCATCATATACCTGTATATATGCTGCATAAGAAATTTTCTTTTCGTTCAAATAGTCCAATGACAAATTGGAAAAACTATCTATTAATGCATTGATATGTACATATTGTTCCTTTGATAATGCAACTCGGGGTTTATTCATAGTCCATCCCCCAAAATGTCTTCGATAAACCCCAAGAACGCCATCAATGCAATATACTTTTCCTTGACTGAAGCAAGTCAACAGTAAGACATTGTCTCCATATTTGAAATCAGGATTTTTAGGTGTGTGTGCCAATATCTCCTTCCTAAACAGCATACTCCCAGTAGGGACTGTCCAACGACGTAATATGTAATCTAAGGTATATTCTCCAGGTCTTACGTGCGCAAATACATCTTTTCCATTACATCCTTTTTCATAGGTTGTTTTTACTCGATGAAAACATAAACTATATTCCAGATTCTCTTCCAGAAAATCCACCTGCTTCTGCAATTTCAATGGGTCAATCCAATAGTCATCGCCTTCGCACATGGCTACGTATTTACCATGTTTCTGTGCATTCATGATTCTTGTGACACTTCCATCCCGTTTCGAATATTGGTTTTCCGTTTCAAATATCGGCTTGATAATATCGGGATATTTTTCGGCATATTCCCTGATAATCGCTGCTGTACCGTCTGTCGAAGCATCATCGTGCACAATGGCTTCAAAGCGGAAGTTTGTCTTTTGCATCACAAATCCCTCTAAACATTGGCGAATATAAGGCTCGTGATTGTATGCGAGGCAACGAATCGTTACCATGACTTCTCTATTGTCCATTTTCACTTATTCTTGTCCCGTTTCCGGAGTATTATTATTTGTTGCAGTATCTGTACCTATCTGCCCGTCTTTCAAATTACGAATATCGTTTTTCACTTCATCCATTCTTTTCTTCAGGTGTTCTTCCAACTCCTGGAATTTGTCCAGTTGTTCGTGAATACGCTTTTCAATGTCTTCAACACTGTTCAAATTGCGGTTGGTCGTAAATCCGGAAAAGATTGAATAGACAATTGAAACGACGGCCAATACAATGGAAGTAATGGTGGATGCGAATGAAAAATTATTGAAAGCATGTTCATTCACCCTTGGAGATTCAAAAATTACAAATAATATGCAACACGTACAAATTAAAAAAGAAATGATAACCACATAAATCAAATGAAGTTTGTGGACTTTATTCTTGTCGTTACTGTTTTCCATATAGAACCATTAACTTAGTTTCTTTATTATCCAATTCCCGACCTCCTCCGGCATCCCAATCCATGCAGCTGGTGCACTTACCCTCCCTACATATAGCTTATCTCCATTCTTCAATACTGCTTTGAATTTATCCCGTAATACGGAAGGCTCGTCCTCACAGTCTATCAGATAGGAGGAACCACCCAGTCTTGCCCAAGCACTCCCGTCTTTTATCAATTCCAACAATTTTTCATAACGTTCGCCTGAATCGTCTTGCTGGAGATCATATGTTACAATATTGATAGCCATATCATCTGTTTACAGTTTTATTTGTTGCGCTTCGTCTTGCTTTCAATCAATTCCTGCTTCCGCAATATTTTTTTCGCCATCTTCACCATGGGAGGACCGATAAATTTATTGTTCCAATTATCTTACCGTATATCCCCCATTCACTATCAGATTCTGTCCTGTAACCCAACGTGAGGCATCACTAAGTAAGTAGATACAGGCATTGGCCACATCTTCTGTCTTGCCAAATCCGAGCAGGTGCTTGCCTTCCTCTGCCTTACGCGTTATCGGGTCTTGCATATAGGGCTGATTCATATTGATGGGAGTGACTATTACTCCAGGGGAGACACAATTGAAACGTATTTTCTTCTTTGCATACTCTACTGCCAATGAACGCATTCCTGAAATCAATGCTCCTTTGGTCATTGAATAAAGTGATTTGCCACTTTCTCCTACGCATCCCATAACAGAAGAAAAGAATACAATGCTCCCCCCTTCTTTAGAAAAGTTCTTCATTTTGCATACTTCCCTCGTCAACTGTATGGCCGAAAAGACATTGGTTCTGAAAAAGAGTTCTAACTTTTTTTCTTCCATAAGTTTTAGAGGCAAGGTTGTAGAAATCGCTGCACAATGTAGTACTCCATGTAAAGGACCATATTCAGCAACAATCTGATTGATGCAAGAAGAAAGCTTTTCAGAATCTGTCAAATCAAGTGAGAAAAAGGTATGTCCTTTACCTTTCATCTGTTCAAGTGTTTCTTTCAACCGTTCTTCATTTCGAGCAACAAGTATTACTTTCGCTCCCATTTGACTACAACTGATGGCACACTGACGACCGATGCCTGATGAGGCACCGGTTATCAGAATGTTTTTTCCTTCCAATGAAAAAGGATTATTCGTCATACTTCTACTATGTCACTGATTTTACAATCAACAAAGGGAACGATACCCGTTGCCCATGTCATACCGACACCGAATGCACTGAGAAGAAGCTCCTTGTTTCCATTCAGTTTATCTTTCAATTCACTGACAATTGTCAAAGGAACAGATACAGAAGAAGTATTCCCGTATTTTTCTATGGTTGATGGAATACGGGTGATGTCCAATTTCATCTTCTTGGCAATATAGGAATTGATGAAGTTATTGGCTTGATGAAAAACGATGTAGTCAAAAGCATCCGTCGTTTTTCCGGCATATTCCAAAGTTTTCTTTATGTCACGAGGTATTTCCCTGATGACAAAGTTAAAAACATCGCCACCTTTCATATAACCCTGTTCATCACTGCGGATATTGCCATATTCATCCACTACCTTTTCCTGCAAAGTTTCGACTGAACTCATATGGCGGTAACCTCCACCTTTAATCATGATTAAGTCTGCACGAGAACCATCCGAATTCAGAGAGAAATAACTTTTCCCGAATTTCTTGTCACACTCCACCAATGCTGCAATACCCCCATCACCAAAAATGAAAGCACTGCGACGGTCTTTCGGAGAATAGACCTTTGAACGAGTTTCACCATCTAGTATCAAAGCCTTCCGGATATGTCCGCTTTGTATCATTCCATACACGACAGATAGCCCGTACATAAATGCGGAACACCCCAAATTGATATCGAATGCAATGCATGAATTGGGGAGTCCCAAACGATGTTGCAGCGTGATAGAAGTGGCCGGCATACGATAATCCGGAGTTTGAGATATGAACACTAACAAGTCAATCTCCGAACGGTCGATTTCATTGTCTGCTATCAGTTTTTCAGCAGCCGCATAACACAAATCCGACGAACAGGTATTTTCATCGGCAAAACGACGTTCGAAAATACCGACTTTGTCCACAACCTCCTTCACTTGGTCGGCAGGAAAGTGTTCGGTATATTCGTAGTTGTTGATCACTCTTTTAGGGACGGCGGCAGCCATAGCCGTCACACCGATTCCTTCATAGGTCAGAAATGCCATTGGTTGTAATCTAATTTATGCAATAGCAAGATTATACAAATCTTCGATGGTTGTGCATCCTTTAATGGCTGCATCACCGATTTCTTTTTCAAATTCCTCGTCGTAGAATGCAATCAATAGCATCACAGACAAAGAACTCCATTCGTCCAAATCACGGAACACCGTTTCTCCAGAAAGGTTATCCACTTCTTCAATCTCAATTGCTTCTGCAAATTTCTCGATAAATTCTTGTAAGTTCATAAATGTGAATAATTAATTGATTTCGTTTTTGATTCTTTCACTGATATTTTTGATTCGTTTTGCATATGCACGTATTGTATAATATCCTTCACTAAGTTTGTTGAAATATTCATCTCGTAATAATGAATAGCATAGCTGGTCATGATATGTACCATTCTTAAATACAGCCTGACGACGGCAACCTTCATAGGCATATCCCGACGCTTCAATTGTCACTCGTGAAATAAAATGTTCTTTTATGCACGCGGCAGTCAGTCTGTTCATATTCAAATGAAGGAATGCCAATTCACGCATCTTTAGTCCTACTTCAAAACGAAGGATTCCATCCTGATATTTTTTATCAGCGATGACAATCCCTCCGCTAATCACTGTCCTGTTTATATAGTCTATATTGTTCAATGATGTATATCCAATCATTTGTTGGCTTTCATCATTCAAACAAATAGCCAAATAGATATCTTTCCGATTGTCCATCATTTTTTGTCTGACCCATTCTTTCTCAATATCTAATGAGACATATTTGAAAGATGTCGATACCAACTTCTGAATCTCCGGGTCATTACGCCATTTGTTAATCAGAATATGGTCTTCCAATTGGAATCCCCGCAAGAAAATATTCTCCATGTTATATTATCTTTTCTATTATATATTTCATTTCTTCTTCTCCATACCTCTGGTCAACAGGGATTGCAATAACTCTGTCTGCCAATCGGAATTCTAAAGTATCTTCCTTGCACCACTCCAAGACATTGGGCCAATAGGTGGCAACGAAGATTTTGTTATCAATCAGTCTTTTCTTTAATGTGCTATCGTCTGTGAGATAAGGATATATCAACGGACAAGCGAAACTGACCATGTCAGGAATCGGTAATCCATTACTTTTTTCTAATGCCTCATGCAGGATTTGGAAGTTCTTTCTCCGTTTTTCTTTTACGGCTTCAAAATCGATTGAGTTTATCAATGCCTTGGTCAACTTGGACATTTGCCTGATGGGCTGATTCTTCAATTTTACACTGTTGGTGCGAAAGTCTGCATATCCTTCACCGGCATTCAAGTCTGCTCTTTTAAGCAGATGACTGCAACGGTCATATGAGCAGTCCCTGTCGAATGTTTCCGTGACATTTTTGTCCGTAAAGGCAATACCTCCATCCGGTATTCCCACATATTTGCGGGGACTGTAAGCACTCTTTCCTGTGGCCGGACAATAAAGGGCTTGGGCGTTATCCACTATCAATTGATTGGAATATCGCCTGTCAAGTTCATGCACATACGCATCCTTGATTCCGTAATAGTTGGTATACAAGAGGTATTCGCCTTTTTCCAACTCTATATCGACAGATAATTCCAATTTTTCATTGATAGGGTAGAAGTCATAAGGAACATGCAGTTTTTCCAATGGTTCAAGCACCGTGTCGCAGGTGAAATAAGGAATATGCAATTTGCTTATATCCGGAAGTATGGAACGAAGGATATATTCAATGGCGTTACGGCCGGTATTCAACAATATACCGTCGGAATGGGGCATATTGTCTATATGGGACAGTTCCAACGAAAAGTAACCGCCTGTTTCCTTCATCATTTCAAATTGACTCTTATGAGTGAATGGTGGTTCCGGCAGAAATGTTCCATTTCGTCCACTGTATCGAAATGGAGGAACAGGATGCCCAATGCCTTACCCGCTCCGTCAAAGACCTCTACCGGGTCACCTTCCTTCTTGTAGATGACCTGTCGATACACAAAACGGCTGATGCTTTCGTCAATGGACACGCTTTGGAATGTTCCCGCTTCATAGCTGTGCAGGACATAGTGCATGTAACATCCAGGAAGAGGGGTGACCGGAGTACCGATGAAGTCCGGAGTCTCTCCCATGGCCGCCTGAACATTGGCTTTCACCAGATCGATACCGAAAGCATCGCTGAGTTGGATGGGTATCATGTTCCCGCCTGCCCGAGGCCCTAACTCCAGGAAATGTACATGGTCATCTTTGTCAAGTAGTATTTCGATATTCATTTCTCCGAAGCGGATGTCGAGAGCCGTTACTACACGCTGTAATTCGCAGTGTATGCGATTCTTCTGCAATTCGTTGATTTTTAAGGGCTTTTTTTCCCCTATGGGGATTAGCGGGCTTCTAAGCTCGTCTCTGAGGCATTCCATCTCGCCATACAGGACTATCTTCCCGTCCCACACGAAAATGTCACCGCCTATCACCGAAGGAAAGCCTCTTTGGATGTATTCTTCAATCAGCAGGACCTTGTTGCGTGAATAGGAATCGGCCCAGGCTATGGCCTTTTCAAGCCCGGTCCAATCATCGAGCTTGGTCACCCCCTTGCTGCCCGACGAGTCCGTCGGTTTTACGACCAGCGGGAAAATGAAATGCCTTGTGGCGGTGATGATTTCATCCGGCGGTGTGGAGGGATGGAACTGATATACTTTGGGACAGGCAAAACCGTTTTCTTGCAGGAATTTCCGCCACGGATGTTTCAATCCGAGTATCTCTACGTTTTTGGACGGATTCGTCGGCAGTCCCAACCGTTCGGCCACAATGGCTGCTGGCAGTGCGGCCGGGTCGGAAGCGTATGCCAGGATACCGTCCACTTGCTCTTTTTTAGCCACTTCGAAAACGGCGTCTACATCGGTAGTACTGATGCCATAGAACTTGTCCGCTATGTATTGTCCCGGATTGTCTGGAAGATAGTCACATACAACGGTGTAGTAACCCAATTCCTTGGCGGAACGGATGGCTACCAATTGTTGGGCAGACCCACCCAACAGGAGGATTTTTTTCATCTGTAAAATAAGGGATGAATGACTTGCCACCTATCAGTTTAGGAATATGTCTCTTTCAGCAATGGACAACAAGCCCATTGCCGACATCGGAGATGAGGTGGTAAGTGATTTAAAAAATATGATTAGAAAAAAGGATGTTTTTATTCTGAAAGGCCACAGACCCTACGCCAATCTTTACCAAATATCTGTTCAAACATGTCTTCAACACTTTCGGCTTGATATATCCGTCCCATTCTCACATCTTCCAACGCTTCTTCCAATCCATTTCTTTTGTAGCTTTGGATGTCAGAAATAGCACTTTCTTTATATTGCTCTTTAATGCGAGTGTCTGTACACATCTCCAAACTGATATTCTATGAAGATTATCTGGAATATATTGCCTTCACGATAACCGAGAAAGGCATGATTGTCACCTGTTGCACGAAGAACTGTCAAACTGTCCATACCTGCAGGTACAGCCTGACGGGCAGCTGGCGTTAAATTCTTGACCGACATCTTCTCTGTGCCGAATGAATGGCGATTAGATACATTGATGGTATTCCAATCCACACTGCACAATTTCTTCAATCGGGCGAGAAAATCTATAAAGAAACGACCGTCTTTGCTCCCCTCTGTATAACTGTAAGCACGAAGTTCTGAAAAACCGAATGACACCTGCTCAGCCACTTTTCCGACAGGAGTAGAAGAAGGTATCTGTGGTTTGATTTTGAACTTCCCACCCATACGATTATTGCAGTTGGGTCATGAAATATGACTTCATACTTTCACAAGGAATGATAGTGCCACGGTCATGAGGCAGAGCCTGTAGCCAAGGTTGTTCATTGTGCGTCCGGTTCATCAGACCAATGGCAGAAAAGTCTCGGTATGCCTGATAAACCTGATTGAACAGGATTTCTTCCTCTTCAAGCAATTCTATCGGATTATCTGTTTCGGGCAATGTGGCAGAACCATATCGGGAATACACGTCATAGACACAAGGAACTACAGGACCATACATCCAAGCCTCCACATCTTCTTCAAAGAGAGGGGTGCCGAATGCGGCCAAGTGATAACCTTGTTGATAATAGAGCATCTTCTGGAGTTTCAGGTTTGTCAAACGCTCTCCTCCATTCGGCTCATCCTCTTGAGCTTTATATATCAACTTGTTCGCTATGTCCAGTGCCTTATATGCCATAATAGTTGTTTTAATACTACTTCCCGCAAAAGTAGACTATATTCTGCAATAATCAAAACAATATCATTTCAGAGAATGACTCTTTAACAACTATTAGCGAATAATCGTCCCTAAAATCCGTGTCACATCCTCCTCGCTCAACTCATGGTGCATGGGCAGGCAGATGACCGAGTCGGCCATCTTATGGGCATTGGGCAGGTTCTCCGGCTTGGCACTCTCCAATCCGCGGTAAGTGGTAAACTCACTGATAAGCGGATAGAAGTAACGACGACTCAATACATTCTCGGCTTTCATTTTGAAATAGAGCTCATCGCGGGTCATACCATATTTCTCTGCATCAATGAAAATAGGGAAGTAACTGTAGTTGTGCCTTACGCCGGGCATATCTTCCATGAAGGTGATGCCTTCTATGGGACGCAGCGCTTCGCGATACTTAATGGCTACTTGATGACGGGCTTCGATGGCAGCATCCACTTGTTTGAGGTTAAGCAATCCGTATGCACTGCGCATCTCATCCATCTTGCTGTTGATACCGGGAGCTACTACTTCTGTTTCTCCGGCAAAGCCGAAGTTCTTCAGGTAGTCTATGCGCTTCTTGGTGCGCTCATCGTGCATCACCAAGGCACCGCCTTCAATGGAGTTATAGACTTTCGTGGCATGGAAACTGAGTGTACTCATGTCACCTGCATTGAGGATGCTCTCACCATCCACCTCCACACCGAAAGCATGGGCGGCATCGTAGATGACCTTCAATCCGTATTTGTCGGCTATCTCCTCAATACGCTTGGTATCACAAGGCTTTCCATAGACATGCACAGGCATGATGGCGGTAGTCTTGGAAGTGATGGCCGCCTCAATCTTGTCAGGGTCAATGTTTCCTGTAGTTGGGTCTATATCCACAAAGACAGGTTTGATGCCATTCCACCAAAGCGAATGAGTGGTGGCAACAAAACTGTATGGGGTAGTAATCACTTCACCTGTGATGCGTAATGCTTGCAAAGCTGTTATTAGCGGAAGTGTACCGTTGGTAAAAAGACTGATGTAAGGAACCTTCAGATAGGCAGCCAACTCCTTCTCCAGCTGTTTGTGGAAACTGCCGTTGTTGGTAATCCATTTGCTGTCCCAGATTTCTTGGAGCACTTTATGAAAGTCATGAAGATCGGGCAGTAACGGAGATGTTACTGTAATTAGTTTTTTATCCATATATGTGTGATAGATTTTTGTTTACGGTTGAATTTCTTCAATGCAGAGAATGCCATCTGTTTAATCTCCCGATACTCTTCCAGCTGTGCCCATTCACACAATACAAAGGTGACAATCGCTCCTGCCAGCACTTGCAAAGGGAGCAATATAAAGGGAGAGAGGGGAAGCAGAGAGATGACATAGGTGGCTATTGCCATTACAACAGCGATACCGAATGAGGGTAGAATATCTTTTACCTGTGCAGTTATCGGATAGTCCAAAAATCTGCCTGAATAATAGCTGTTGAGATAATAGGCGAATATACCGGTGCCGACACTACCCCAAAGCATCCAATAGATATTTATGAATATGCCTAACAGTAACGGGATAACACCTATACATTTTTTAATAATCTCCAACTTCAAAAACAGGTCGGAACGTCCTTGTACTGCCAGCATATTCAAATTTAATGAATGTAGAGGATACAACATCATCTGCAAGCAAATGATGGGAAGAAAAGCCGCAGCTATCAGCCATTGGTCACCGACCAAGACCTGTATCATCGGTTTGGAAACAGCGGCCAGTCCAAGCATCAGGACAAACGTGACCAGCATCGTCACTTTAATGACCCGTCTGTAACCGTTCTTCATCCGTTCTTTGTCATCCTGCATGGTGCTCAGTACGGGATAGCTGACACGCTGAATGATGGTCGTCAGGTTACTGGAAAAGATGGAGCCGAACTGATGGGCACGTGTATATTGTCCGAGAGTGGCAGGTGTATAGCACTTGCCGATAACAACCTGATAGATTTCACGCCATACCGTATCAATCAATGAGGATACCAACAGTTTCCATCCGAAGCCAAAAAGTTCCTTGAAGCTGCTCCATGAGAATTGTAGTTTGGGATACCAATGGGCATAAATCCAAAGAAATACGGTATTGAGCAGTTGGCGGGAAATCTGTTGTCCTACCAAGCTCCACACTCCATAACCACAAAGAGCCATGCCTACACCAATGATACCACTGGTAACAGAAGCTATTAGCGAGACTTTTGTCTGTGTCTTGAAGTCTATCTGCTTGATAAGTATCGTCCGTTGGATGATGGCAAAGGCATTGATAACAACGATGCTCCCCATCACTTGTGTCAGCGGTTCCAACTGTGGCTGGTTGAAGAACTCTGCGATGAATGGAGCTGACCAGAAGAATGCCAGGAACAGGACCACACTCACCACCATATTGGTGATGAACACCGTGTTGTAATCTGTGTCCGTGGCATCATTCTTGCGGATAAGGGCATTGGAGAAACCACTGTCCACAATGCAGTTGAACACTGCAATGAAGATAGTGATAATACCAATCAAACCGTATTCTTCCGGTGTAAGAATACGGGCCAAAACAAGCCCCACCAAGAAGGTGATACCCTGATTGGCTATATTGTCTATAAAACTCCAACCAACCCCTTTGGTGGTCTTCTGTTTTAAGGATTCGGACATGGATAAAAATGAATTATACAGTATATATTCATCGGCACTTGAAGTATATATTACTTTGCCGATGAAGACATATTAAATGGGGGATGAAGTATATATTCGTGGTGCTACGCACGATTGATGGTGCTACACGTGTTGAAGCTATTTATGAACAGTCTTATAATCCATACTTTTCGTTGATGTATGCGTCCCGCAGGGAATTTTCGTCCTCTTGAGGAGCAAAAACCCCAGCCAAAGCCTCGTGCCTGTACCGTTTTTGGGCCGCTGTAGATTGGGATGGAGACAAAGATATAAGTTTCTGGGCATAAGCCATCAGCCTATGCTTCAGTTCCTCTATCTCAGACACTCCCATATTGGGAATTTCTATTTGTAAATCTAATGCAGCCATAACGTTCACTTTACTATTTCTACTGCAAAGAGAAATCTTTTCTCTCAATCAACCAACGGATTAGGGATTTTTTTATCACTGTCCTCCTCCGAACCTCTGTAAATACTCAAATTAGGGCGCACGTCTGATACTCTGAATCTATTCATTGTCATTCATCAGATGCTGCATGAATGACATCATCCGCAATTCTTTGGGCGAAGGGGCTTTTACCCCTTTCTCTGCCATCTGTAAATAGGCATGATAGCTGGTGGCTAATGATTCACGGACACAATCAGGCATCAGGAGATGCCATTCGTTTCTTTCATTGTCTTCGTAAGTCAACACTATGGCAAACTTTTGAAGTTTATAGAGAGTCTTACGTTGTTTCACAACGATATATTGGTTAGCTCCCGCTTTCACGAACTTGTCGAGAAGTTGAAGCTCGGACTTGCATAATTGGCTCAACACATGGATGGGATGATGCAGTATCTCCAATGCAGCCCGACGGGCTGTCTCGTCTTTCTTCAAGTTCGGACTGACATACAAGTCCAGCTTATTACAGATTCTCAGTATATCGGCTTTTGTCTTCACTGCAAGTATGTCTGCCAATGTAAGATCGGATTTGAAATGGGTGTCGTCGATGGTTATCATTGTGATTGGTTGTATCATTTATAAGGGGTGCGCATATGTTCCTTACCCCACTGCTCTATGGTGTCTAACGTGATTTCTCCCTCTTTCCACAAGGCATCCATCTCTTCATCTACTTTTTCCGCAAAATACGCAGATATGACATTGTCTAATTCTGCCAACGCTTCAGGAGTGTTGACATGTGACATCATCTGAAGAAGATGCTGTTGAGCGGGATTGAAAACAGTTGCTTCCATATTGCATTTTTTAGTTACTTCGTCAAAGATAAACCTTTTCTTCCAACCCATCAACGGATTAGCAGTTTTTCTCAGACATAGCAACAGCATTGCCCGATGCATCGGGCAAGGGTTTTATACTGACTATATAGGCCGTTTTCAGGTATCTTAGAGTCTGTTTTGAATTTATTCCATTCTTTTATTATTCGCTTTCCATGAGTTTCTTTTCGGCTCTTTTGCCCGTTCTTTCTCGTCACATAGCCCGCTATGCTCCTTGAAAGAGCGAACAAAATTCTCGAAAAGACTCCTCATAAAAAGGCTGAATAAATTCAAAACAGACTCTTAAGATTCTTTTGGAACGACCATAATGTCTGTCTTTTCGATGCAGACACAGGCATAGCCCAAGCACTCTATCTGCACAGCGACCATGGGCTTGCCGGCCTGCACACGACAAAGCTCACCTTCGAGGTCTTTTAAAGGACCACGGACGATACGGACAGTCTCACCGGTCTTGAAGACATGGTCGTGCATCTCTATCGGAGCTTCCGACTGCTTGAGCATGAACTTCAGGTGGTCTATCTGATAGTCAGGGATGATGGCGGGTTGTCTCTCTCCGGGGTAGGAGAGTACCTTATTAATAAAGGTGTAGGTTATCAGCCGTTTTATGGTGGCTTTGTCTGCATGGATGAAGACCACCATGGGGATGATGACTCGCTCCACTCGCTTCCTACGGTCACTCCACTGATGGTATTCCCACTGGGTGGGGACGTAGCTCTCGATATGAAGGTCGAACAGACGCTTGCCCACTGCCTTCTCACTACGCACCTGTACAAGAGCGGCAACCCAACTTTTGGGTAACGCTTCGCGGTCATCAGTCCCATCGACTGACGGTATGGAAAGTGTATGTGGGACAGCGACTTTAGCTTCCATAAATGTTTTATAAATTGTCCATCTCCTGCGAGGAGATAGACTGCCGCCGTAAGTTGTTATAATACAAACGCTTGATGTTTAGCAAAAAGAGGTTTTGCTAAACAAATGCTTGATAAAAGGCAAAAAGGACGGGTAGTATCTCAAATTTTTATTTATAGGAAAACACAGTAAATCAAAGGAAAATACTATCTTTGCACCGTTAAAAGTCTATCTCCTCGCAGGAGATGGACTTTTTTTTCAAACAATAGGGAATAAAACCGTGACGACTTGTCTTTTTTCAAACGTCACTTCGGAAACCTTTGGTCATGTCAAAAGAATAAGTTTAATTTGCGGGTAAATTCTAAAGTACATTAATAAGTATGCGACAAGACGACAAGACGATACAGGTGGTGCAACTGCAAGGGACGGAGAAGAAACTCTATGCCTTGGTAGGTCCCATAGTGATGGATCCTAAGGTGCTGAAACAGAACTACAACTTCCCTTTCCGTACGACCGACAAGTTTCAATGGTATCTGGCCATGAAGGGGAAGCAGGTAGTGGGATTCCTGCCCGTGGAACATCGTGGTGCACAATGGATTATCAACAACTACTACGTGGAGAAGAAGGATGCCGATGTGCTTCGGCTACTGATAGACGAAGCCCTGAAGGAAGAGGAAGGGAAACGCCTCTTCTCAGCTGTGGCCTTCATTGAAGACAGGGAGGTGTTCAAGGAAAAGGGATTCGGCGAAGAGAAAGTGTGGAGCCGCTACGTAAAAATGGTGAGGAACAACGGATGAAAGCAATGCCCAACGTATATGAACTGGCGCAAAGACGCTTAGACATCATCTTCAAGGAGTTCGACAATATCTGCGTCTCCTTCTCGGGGGGCAAGGACAGCGGTGTGCTGCTGAACCTGTGCATCGACTATATCCGCAAGCACAAACTGAATCGCAAACTTTGCGTCTTCCATATGGATTATGAAATCCAGTACTACCAGACGATAGAGTATGTGGATCGTGTATTTGCAGCCCATAAGGATATACTGGAGGTCTATCGGGTCTGTGTGCCCTTCAAGGTGACCACCTGTACCTCCATGTATCAGAACTATTGGCGGCCCTGGGACGAGGAGATGAAGGGCATCTGGGTGCGCGAGATGCCCAAGGATGCCATGACGCGCGAGGACTTTCCTTTTTATCGCGAAAACATGTGGGACTATGAGTTCCAGATGCACTTTGCCAAGTGGCTGCACCTGTGCAAGGACGCCTGCCGAACCTGCTTCCTCATCGGTATTCGCACGCAGGAGAGCTTCAACCGCTGGCGGAGCATCCATCTGGCCCGCAAGTATCAGATGTATCACAATTATCGCTGGACCTCCAAACTGGGCAACGACCTCTACAATGCCTATCCCATCTTCGACTGGAAAACGACAGACATCTGGACAGCCAACGGCAAGTTCGGCTTCGACTATAATCACCTCTATGATCTCTACTACAAGGCCGGCGTAAGCATTGAGCGCCAGCGTGTGGCCAGTCCTTTCCTTTGTGAGGCCCAGGAGAGCCTAAAATTATATAAGGCGATAGACCCCAACACTTGGGGAAAGATGCTGGGACGCGTCAATGGCGTGAACTTCACAGGCATCTATGGAGGTACCAGGGCTATGGGATGGCACAGCATCCGACTGCCGGAAGGTTATACCTGGAAGGAGTTCATGCAGTTCCTGCTCTCCACGCTGCCCGAAAAGACACGACGCAATTACCTGAGGAAGCTCACCGTAAGCATCGAGTTCTGGCGCACCAAGGGTGGGTGCTTGGACGAAGTGACCATACAGCGCCTCAAGGATGCCGGCGTCTCCTTAGAGGTGGTGAACCATACGAACTACAAGACCAAGAAGAAACCCGTGAAGATGGACTACTTAGACGACATTGACATTCCCGAGTTCAAGGAAATCCCCACCTATAAGCGCATGTGCATCTGCATCCTGAAGAACGACCATGCCTGCAAGTACATGGGCTTTGCCCTGACCAAGGAAGAGGCCTATCGCCGCGAACAGATTATGCAACAATTTAAAAACATGATGTTATGAGTACCTATAAAAGTCCTGTATACAACGTAACCCCTGTACCGGTAGAGAAGGTGCAGGCCAATGACTATAACCCCAATATCGTGGCCCCTCCCGAGATGAAGTTATTAGAGATATCCATCTGGGAGGACGGATTCACCATGCCCTGCGTGTGCTACTACAATGCCGAGACAGACAAGTATATCCTGGTGGACGGATTCCACCGCTACAGTGTGCTGAAGACCTCCAAGCGCATCTATGAACGCGAACAAGGATTGCTGCCCGTAGTGGTCATAGACAAGGAAATCTCCAACCGCATGGCCTCTACCATACGTCACAACCGGGCACGAGGCACGCACAACATCGAGCTTATGTCCAACATCGTGGCCGAGCTGGACCAGGCCGGAATGTCTGACGCATGGATCATGAAGAACATCGGCATGGACCGTGACGAACTGCTGCGACTCAAGCAGGTGACCGGACTTGCCGCCCTCTTTGCCGACAGGGACTTCAGCATACCCACCAGCAGCGAAAGCTATATCCCCGAGAAGTTCGAGGATGAAATAGAGTAGGGGAATGCTTGCATAATACGGACAAATCCATTACATTTGCCCCGACGTTAGGAACCAAGGCCGAAAGGCTTTCTATATAAACATAATGGTACTATGAAGAATATATTAGTCACTGGAGGAGCCGGCTTCATAGGCTCCCATCTTTGTACCCGCCTGATCAACGACGGACATCATGTCATCTGTTTAGACAATCTGTTTACCGGAGCCAAACGTAACATTGCCCACTTGGAGAGCAACCCCAACTTTGAGTTCGTGCTGCACGACGTGGAGCTCCCCTATGAGACCGACAACATTGATGAAATCTACAACCTGGCCTGTCCGGCATCGCCCATCCACTACCAGTATGATGCCATCAAGACCATCAAGACCTCGGTCATGGGAGCCATCAACATGCTCGGTGTGGCCAAGAAGACCGGTGCCAAGATTCTGCAGGCTTCTACCAGTGAGATATATGGCGACCCCGTGGTACATCCTCAGGTGGAGAGCTATTGGGGCAATGTGAATCCGGTGGGCATACGCTCCTGCTATGACGAGGGGAAGCGTTGTGCCGAGACTCTCTTCATGGACTATCACCGACAGAACGGCATACGCATCAAGATTATCCGCATCTTCAACACTTACGGTCCCCGCATGTTGCCCAATGACGGGCGGGTGGTCTCCAACTTCGTGGTGCAGGCTCTGCAGAACCGTGACCTTACCATCTATGGCAGCGGACAGCAGACGCGCAGCTTCCAGTATGTGGACGACCTCATTGAGGGCATGGTGCGCGTGATGAATACGGGAGATGACTTCATCGGTCCTGTCAACCTGGGCAATCCCAGTGAATTCTCCATGCTGGAACTGGCCGAGAAGGTCATTAAGCTTACCGGTTCTTCCGCCAAACTGCAGTTCAAGCCTTTGCCTCATGATGACCCCAAGCAGCGCAAGCCCGACATTACCCTGGCCAAAGAGGTGCTGGGCTGGGAGCCTCGCATACCGTTGGACGAGGGCTTGAAGCACATCATCAATTACTTCAGAAACTATTAAGCAAGGGGCATCAGCCTGTAGATATGGAAATAACTCCCGCTGACTATAAGATACTGATTGTGGACGATGTGGTCTCCAACGTGCTGTTGCTGAAGGTGCTGCTCACCAATGAGGGCTTCCGGATTGCCACGGCAGACAACGGCATCCGCGCCTTGGAGCAAGCGGAGAAGGAACGTCCCGACCTCATCCTGTTAGACGTGATGATGCCCGACCTCAGTGGCTTTGAGGTGGCCGGACGCTTGAAGAAGCATCCCGAGACGGCCGACATTCCCATCATCTTCCTCACGGCTTCCAACAGTACGGCCGACATAGTGAAGGCTTTCCAGCTGGGAGCCAACGACTTCATCTCCAAACCGTTCAATAAGGAGGAACTCATTATCCGCGTCAGCCATCAGATTTCTTTGGTGGCCGCCAAGCGACTGGTGACGAAACGCACCGAGGAGCTAAGACGCACCATCTCGGGACGTGACAAGCTCTACTCCGTCATTGCCCACGACCTGCGTTCGCCCATGGCAACCATCAAGATGGTGCTTAACATGCTGCTGCTCCATCTGCCCGAGGAGAAGATTGGGGCCGAAATGTTTGAACTGCTCACCACGGCCAATCAGACGACTGAAAACCTCTTTACCCTATTGGACAACCTGCTGAAATGGACCAAGAGCCAGATAGGCAAGCTCAACGTGGTGCCCCAGAAGATTAACCTGGTGGAGATTGTGGCGGGTGTGGCCGAGATTTATGAAGCCGTGGCCGGCATGAAACGTATCGCTATCCATGAAGAGACAAGCAGCGAGGAGGTGTGGGTCGTGGCCGATAGCGACATGCTGAAGACTGTTGTCCGCAATCTCGTCAGCAACGCCATCAAGTTCAGCAATACAGACGGTGAGATATTCATTCGGGTGGAGCAGGGGAGCGATGAGGTCGTTGTCAGCGTGCAGGACTATGGCTGTGGCATTGATGAGGAGGGACAGAAGAAACTGCTCCATACGGATACCCACTTCAGCACTTACGGCACCGACAATGAGGAAGGCTCAGGCCTGGGCCTTCTCCTGTGTCAGGACTTCGTGCGGAAAAACGGAGGAGAGCTGTGGTTCACTTCCAAGAAGGGCGAAGGTTCTACATTCTACTTCAAGATTCCTATTAGGGAATAGGTTAGTGGATGTCAAATATCAAATTTAGGCACGGATGACACGGATAACCACTGTCTTTCGGTATTTCGCTCCCGAACGCTTATAATCCGACAGACTCTTATTGAGCAAAAACAAAATAATCCGTGTAATCCGTGCCTAAAATCTTAATGATTTGATTATGACACAGTTTTCTTTTCTTCATTCCATCATTGCTCTGCTTGCCTGTTCCAAAGTCTCGGGCTTGCCGATGTCGAACCATTGGACGTGTTCGTCCTGATAGCCTTGCAGGCAGGTGTCCCGGCAGATGGAGAGATAGAAAGGGATGATGGAGAACCTGCCTTCCCAGGCTGCCCCTTCCATCTGTCGGAAAAGGGTGGGCGAGATGACATGGATGCCGCCAAAGGCCCACTCCTGCCAGTGGCCCATGCAACGGGCGATACCCTCGGGACGGGTTTCGCCCGTTGCCTTGTTTATCCATCCCCGCAGTCGCATGTCACTATCCATCAGCAGGTAGCGCGAAGTCTTCCTGCGGGCCACAAGCAGTGTGGCCTCGGCCTTGCTCTCCTGATGATGACGGTAGAAGGCCGAGAGGTCCAGGTCGGTCAGGATGTCGGCATTGTGCACCAGGAAGGGTTCGTTGCCGTCTAAGAACGGGCGGGCTTTCCGGATACCTCCGCCCGTGTCCAACAGTTCGTCTCGTTCGTCACTGATGTGTATGGTTACTCCGAAGTCATCGTTGGCCTTCAGGAAGTCTATTATCTGTTGGCCGAAGTGGTGGATGTTCACGGTGATGTGGTCAAATCCTGCCGCCTTCAGTCGCAGGATGACCCGTTGCAACATGGGTATGCCTGCCACGGGCACCAAGGCTTTGGGCATGTGGTCGGTAAGAGGACGCAGGCGTGTGCCGAGTCCGGCGGCAAATATCATGGCTTTCATAGGTCGCTTCGTGCAGGTAAGATTCGTTCTATATGCTGTTCCCGATGCGTCAGCCTCACCTCCACACCGAATGTCTGGTTCAGGTGCAGAGCCATGTGCTGGGCACTGTACACACTGCGGTGTTGTCCGCCTGTGCATCCGAAGCAGACGCTGAGGTTGGTGAATCCGCGCTCCATGTAACGTTTCACACTGGCATCCACCAACGCACGGGCATGTTCCAGGAAGGTCGTGATTTCTCCATCCTCTTCTAAAAAGCGGATGACCGGCTCATCCATACCGGTGAGAGGCTTGTAGCGTTCATACTTGCCGGGGTTGTGCACCGCCCGACAGTCGAAGACGAAACCGCCGCCGTTGCCGCTGGGGTCTTCGGGAATCCCCTTCTTGTAGGCAAAGCTCATCACGTGCACCACCAAGGGCTGCTTCTTGCTGTCTGCAAACTGCTTCAGCGTGGTGAGCCGACGAAGCAGGCTGTCCAGGTAGGGATATTCGGTGAAGGGTTGCATCAGCAGTTGGCGCAGGTTCGCTATGGCAAAGGGGACGCTCTGTATGAAGTGGGGCTTCTTCTCAAAGTAGCCTCGGAAGCCGTATGCGCCCAACACCTGCAACGTGCGGAAGAGCACGAAGTGGCGCAAGCGGGCATGGAACGTCTCCTCATCTATCGGCTGATAGTCGCGCAAGGCAGTGAGATACTCCTGCAGCAACTCTTGGCGCAGGCTTTCGGGATAGTTGGCCTTGGCCTGCCACAGGAAGGAGGCCACGTCATAGTAGTAGGGGCCTTTCCGTCCGCCCTGGAAGTCTATCAGCCACGGCTCTCCCTCCTTCACCATGACGTTGCGGCTTTGAAAGTCGCGATACATAAAGGTGTCCGAGCTGTTTTGCAGCAGCACGTCGGCCATCTGCCGGAAGTCATCCTCCAGCCGGTCTTCCTGAAAGTCCATTCCGGTAGCCTTCAGGAAGCAATACTTGAAGTAGTTCAGGTCCCATAGGATGCTGCGGCGGTTGAACTCGGGTTGAGGGTAACAGTGGGAGAAGTCCATACCTTCGGCTCCGGCAAACTGCACCTTGGGCAGCAGGCGCATCGTCTTGCGCAGCAGTTGCTTCTCTTCTTCACTGAACTCTCCGCCAAGGCGTCCCTTCTCAATGGCATCGAAGAGCAGCGTATGGCCCAGGTCTTCCTGCAGGTAGAACATTTCGTCGTCCGAGCAGGCCAGTATGCGGGGCACGGGTATCTCCTTATCGGCAAAGTGGCGGGCCATGTAGAGGAAGGCCCGGTTCTCCTCAAGCGATTCACCGCTCACGCCAATCAGGGTAGGTTCTCCCGTCAGTCGGAAGTAGCGACGGTTGGAGCCGCTGGCCGGCATCTCTTCTATCGCTATAGGGGCATGGCCCGTACAGGCCACGTATAGTTTCTTCAGTTCGTCAGGTATCATGATGCTTACAGTTGTTTGTGCAAAAGTACGGTTTTATATTTATTTGTCAAGTAACCACTCCGTGGCAGGCATTACATTTATAGTATAGCCATCCTCTTCGATTGTCCCGTGTTCTTCAAAGGTTACAAGTGTAAGATTATTACATTTGAGTTTCTTGGCGGCATTCTTCAATCCTCTAATCTCTCTATTACGTGTCTTTTCAACAGAGATGTCATATGATACTTGTATCAACTCTTGTACATTACCATCTTTCGCTATAACAAAATCCACTTGTGATGATGTTTCCTTGTAGTAGAAAACGTCACAAAAGAGAGGCTTATAACGACGCATAAGTTCTATGCATACAACATTTTCCAGTTTCCAACCGAGATTTTCCAATGAGAAATTGTCCACACGTTCAGTAACAAATGCAGTATCCACAATATATACTTTCTCGTTTCTTACCCTATCTTTACTTTTATATGAGAATCTATTGACTCCTACCATCAGGAAGGCCTCTTTGAGATAGGAATAATAGTTCTCTGCCGTATGGTTTGATACCCCGAACAGTTCACCTACCGTCTTGGCTACAAATTCCTGGCAATAATTATCGGAAATATAAGCAGCAATTCTTCGCAGAGCCTCCACATTACGAACCTTGAAGCGTTTCGCTATATCATTCTTGATGATAGCATCCAACAATCCATTTATGTAGCCTCTACGATTACTTTCATTGAATAATTCAGGGAAACCACCTTGTTGAAGATATTCATGCAGAGTGCTTTTACGCAGACCTTTTGCCTTGGTTGATAGCGAAGTGGAGTCAATCTTCTTCATCGTACAATATTCCGAGAATGAGAATGGATAGAGTTCCACTTTATTGTTTCTTCCTGTCAAGTGCGTACTTAACTCCGTGCTGAGCAACTTAGAGTTAGAACCTGTAATAAACAGATGCATTTTCAGACGAAGCAATCTATTGACGAACAAGGGCCACCCTTCAACATTCTGTATTTCGTCAAGGAACAGGTATTTGAAGTCGCCATATGTCATATATAACGCTTCAAGCAAGTGATCTAAATCACTTGCTTTCATATCCTCCATTCGATTATCATCAAAGTTCACATAGGCGAATTCAATTCCTTTTTGTTTAAGAAACATTTCACATAAAGTAGATTTGCCACATCGTCTGACACCTATTACCACCTGAGCTCGATTGCTTTTCAAATCAAGCTGTGATTCTTCAGGACGTGAGCACAACTCAGAACAATCATTCGCAAGCAACTCATCGCGCTGGTCTGCTACTATTGACAGTAAGGTCTGTATATTCATGATTCTGTTTATTTCACTGCAAAAATAGTCCTATTTCCATAAAACTGCAAATTTCTTGTTTCCTATTTCCATAAATGATGTCATTACCCGGTTTCTATTTCCATAAAACAGAATTGCTGACGTCACTTGAATGTGTACCCGCTTGGAAAAGTAGGGGCATGGCCCGTACAGGCCACGTATAGTTTCTTCAGTTCGTCAGGTATCATGATGCTTACAGTTGTTTGTGCAAAAGTACGGTTTTATATTCAGAAACGAACGGGAAAGCAGGAAAACATGCCGATAAGAGGGAAGAAATAAGGTGTCGCCTCATTCACACGCTCCGTCGGGCCTGCCACACGGCCAATGTGGCGTAGAGCAGGACCTGTGCCCAGAGGATGGTCAGTTCGGGGGCGGCATCGGATAGGGAGGAACCCATGCTGTCTAACTTCACGAAAGCCTGTATGGCCGGAGGTGCGGGCAGGAGAAGACGGACACCCTGCCAGAAGCGGGGCATCAGCTCCAAGGGATAGGAGACTCCCGACAGGAAGATGTAGCCCACGGAAAAGAAGGCTATCAGCAGCAGGGGTGCCTCGGCATCGCTGTAGCAACGGGCGAAGGTCTGGGCAAAGAGACTGGTGGAGAGCAGGAAGGGTAGGAGGAAGAGGGCCAGGGACGACAGGTTGCCCTGGTGGGGAATGTGGAACAGCAACGGAAGCAGCCCCATCAGGAAGAGGGCGAAGAGCGTGTAGAGCATCAGGCAGACCAAAGTGCGTCCGGCAACTAACCTGACGGCTTCCCGCCATCCCCACAGGCAGGGAGCCGCGGTTGCATAAGGGCGTATGCCTCCTTCCGGGCGCAACTCGTTCTCCCCGCCCCGTAGCATGGAGGTGAGCATGAGTATGGTCTGGAAGATGATGACCACCAGTACGGCCGGGATGAGGTAACTGCCATAGCCGGCAGAGGGATTGTAGAGTGCCTGTCCCACGATGCTGACAGGAGCCGTCGTGCCTGCTGCCACGATGCCGCCGGGCGAAAGGAAGGGAAGTCCCACCGTGCGGCAACGTTCGTCTAAGGCCAGCATGGTGCGCGTGGCAGCCTCCTGTATGCCCTTCAGCGGAAGGAAGCAGGATGTGGAGGCATAGAGCAGAAAGCGACCCGTCTCACCCCGATAGACACGCCCTTCAAAGTCGGCAGGCAGGTAGAGAATAGCATCTGCCTCGCCCCGCTTCATCCATTCGCGGGCTTCGGCCATGTCGGGAGTGTGGGCCACGACACGCACCTGTGGCGTGCTCTCCATCAGGCGGATATACTCACGGCTCAGGGCGGAGCGGGAGGCATCCACCACAACAATGGGCGAATGGCGCACCACATCGGGCGCATACATATAATTATAGAGCAGGCCATAGAGGAATATCCCGCCGCAGAGCACCATCAGGACGGCAGGCGTGCGGCTGATGCGCTGCCACTCTTGGCGGATGACCTGTAGCAGGGTGGGGGAATCCGTCTGACAGACAGCGACGGAGGCGGGCCGATGCTCACGCTCTTCCTCCTCGGGCAACAGCCGATGCCGCAACCACCATCGGAGCAGTGGCAACAGGGCCGTAGCCATGAGCATGAAGAGCAACAGGAAGGTTATGGAACTCCACAGTTCACCTGCTCCGCAGCCCCGATAGACCACTCCCTTCAGAGCCTCCGTGAAGTGTCGGACGGGGAAGAGAGCGGCAGCCCATCTCACGGGGAGGTACATGGCACTGAGCGGAAAGGTGACCCCGCTCAGCGTAGCCCCCAGCGACCCAATCATGGAAGCGAAGCTGAGCGTATAGGCCATGCGGGGCAGGAGGGCGAAGAGCGTCACACCCAGTGCCTGCGTGGCCATCACGAAGAGGATGCTCACACCGTTCAGCAACCACAGGGAACCACTGACACCTATCTGCATCACCCCACAGAAGAAGAGGTTGGCCGTGACGGCCGTCAGCGAGAAGAGCAGCGTGTAGGGCAACAGCTTGCCCCATACGGCAGCGGCCACCATGCCCGACGTCGGGACATCACGCCCCTGCGTCCCTTTGTCCAAAGGGGAGGCAGGCAGAGAGGCAGGAAGTCCCGCCGCCTGCAGCCATGCCCTCAGCGTACCCTCCTTCACCTCACTGCCCAGGCAGTAGACCGTCTGCAGCAGGACAAGTATCTGCAGCAGGATGAAGTAGAAGGGTTGGGTCAGATAGGTGGCGTAGTTCAGGTCGGGATTGTGCAACGGATGGACATCGCCCACGACAGGCAGCAGGAAGCGTTCCATGCTCTCCGCCGTAGCACCCAGTTGTTCTCCCGTCAGCATGATGGGCGAAAGGGATACACCACCCAGTGCCTCCTCGAAAGCGGCCGTCAGCTCACCGCCCACCGACAGCAGGGCATAGTGCAGGTAGTAGGCCAGTGTCGCGTCGCCCCTCTGCATGCTGCGCTCAAAGCCATGAGGGATGACTAAGTAGCCATAGACCGACATCTCCTGCATGGCCTGACGGGCTTCGGCCTCATTGACAGGACGGGCGGCAATGCGCAAGGCCGGCACGCTCTCCACAAGGCGTACCACCTTGCGCGAAGAGAGCGTATGGTCCAGGTCCACCACCGCTATGGGAAGCTGCTCCATCTGTCCGCTGCCGAAGATGGTAGCCATGAAGAGGAGGCAGAACAGAGGCAAGGCCAGCGTGACGCTCCAGTACAGGCGGCGCGAGGTGAAGCGTCGCCACTCGCGGCGTGATGCGTTATAGACGAATCGGTTCATGCGTATAGACGTGAGGGATGACGGGTTATAGACGTGAAGGGCAATGCGTGTATAGGGCTATCGCTCCAGCTTCAGCAGGACGGACATGCCCGGCCTTAGGCCCGGCTGTTCGCGGATGGGGCGGGCATGGACTTCAAACGTCCGCATGTCATAGCTGCCGGCCTCGCGGGTGGACTTCCACGTGGCATAACTGCCTAACGGGCTGATGTAGTAGATGCGGAACTCCACGCCGTGACTTCCTGTGGCCGGTATGTCGGCACGGAAGGTGCCACCTTGGCGGAAGCGGGGCAGCAGGTCTTCACGCACATTGAACACGGCATGGACATCCTCCATCACCACCAGGTTCATGATGGGCGCACCGGGGGCAACCAGTTCGCCAAGCTTAGGGAAGAGAGCCCCAATCTCTCCGTCGGCAGGGGCCGTCAGATAGGCATCTGCCAGCAGAGCCGACACTTCGTCCACCGACCCTTGAGCGGCTTCCACCATGCTGCGCGCGGCAGCACGGTCCTCACTCGCCGCTCCTTCTGCAGCCAGCAGATACTGCTCATGGGCGGCACGCTCTGCAGCCAGGGCAGCCTTGTAGAGTGCTTCCGCCTCGTCCATGCGTTGCGGAGTGGCGATGCTGTCGCGATAGAGAGCCTGTATGCGACGATAGGTGGCTTCGGCCAGCGTCAGGTCACTGCGCGACTTGTTCCACAGTTCCTTGGCCGTGGCCACTATCTGATGTCGGGTGCCGGCATCCACCTTCTTGTTTTCCTGACGTGCAGCCTCTTCTAAGGCTGTGACCTGGCGCAACTGCGCCTCCACCAACGGACTGTTGATGCACACCAGAGTGTCTCCGGCCTTCACCCATGCACCCTCGTCCGCATAGAAACGGGCGATGCGTCCGGGAAGTTTGCCGCTGATGCGTATCTCCGTAGCTTCCACCTGCCCCTGCAGCAGCAAGGGACGGCGGTTCATGAACAGCAGGCCTGCGACGGAGACTATCAGCGTGACGAGCAGCAGGCCGATAAAGGCGAGGGTAAGGATGCGATTGGACATGGCTGTAAGGGATTAGGGGTTGACGGTAAGGATAACGGATTCGCTCTCCGCAGGAACGGGAAAGGGCGGCAGCAGGGTGGAGTCGCCACACAGGGCCTGCAGGTTGCACAGGGCCACGACAAACTCATAGCAGGCTGCCAGCTTAGCGGTGCGTGTGGCTGCCAGCAGGTTCTCGGCATCCACCACATCGGTGGAGGTGGCCATCCCCTCGGCAAAGGACTTCCTGCGGATACGTAGCAGCTCTTCGCTCAGGGCGATGGAGCTTTCCAGGGTGCGTACGTTCTCTTGGGCCTTCTCCAACTGGGCGTAGAGCTTGTCTATGGCTACCTGCAGGTCATTCGTTGTCTTTTCGCGGGTCAGCGTCAGGGTCTGTATGGCCAGTCGGGACTGCCTGATGCGCTTCTCACGGGCCAGTCCGTCGAAGAGGTTCCAGGTGAAGCCCACGCCCACCACGGTACGAGGCATCAGGTGGTCGGGCAGACCGTGTGCATAGAGCGTCTGACGGCCGAAGAGGGCAACATTGGGCAGGTAGGCACTCTGTTCCATACGCAGTTCCCTGCGAGCCACCTCTTGCTGCAGATGCAGACTGTTTACCACTGGGTTGCTCGTCTGCATGGTCTGCAGCAGCAGTTCCCTCGGGGGAAGGGCGGGAAGGATAAAGAGGGCAGTGGTGGGCTGTAGGGTGATGCTGTCCGGCAGGTTAAGCAGGTTAAGCAGGCTGTGCTGTAGCACTCCGACCTCTTTCCGTGCCGCCTCCCATTCGCGTCGTGCCTCGTCCATATTGACTTGGGCAAAGAGGCGTCCGGCCTTGTCCGTAATGCCGGCGGCCTCCATCTTCAGGGCATCATGATAGTGATGCTCCAGACTGTGATAGGTCTCCTGCTTCACCCGGACCACCTCCTGTGCCAGACGCAAGCCGAAGTAGCTCTCGGCCAGCAGCACCTGCTGTGTGGAGAGTGTCTGCCGACGTTCCTCACGGGCCAGTTCTGTCAGGCGTTGGCCTATCCGGTCGGCCTGTATGCGCTTTCCTCCCGTGAAGAGCATCCATTCGGCTGTTACGCCTACACTCGTCAGGTTGCGCGGCAGCAGGGGAACAGTCAGCGTGTAGCCGCCCGCCTGGTCCAGCAGGCCGGTAATCAGTTGGTCGTCAGGCAGTAGTTCCTGCACCAGTTCCTTGGCCGGTCCGGTATAGGTCGCGAGAGGTTGTCTCACCTCCACTTGTTGGGAGAGGTGCACATAACTTCCTGCCGCCTGTAGCGAAGGCAGCCACAGGGCATTCAGTCTGTCATGCTCGGCCCGTGCCGTTTCCACGGCCTTGTCGGCAATCTGCAGACTGCGGTTGCTCTTCTCCAGCCGCTTCAGGGCTTCGAAATAGGAGAGGGGAATGGAGATGTTTTCCTGTGCCTTGGGACACGTCAGGAGGATTCCCCCTCCGATGAGCAGCAATAGGATTCGTTTCATGCTTCAGTTACGGTTCATTTTCAGATACCGAAACATTTTTTCATCGCCCATTGTTTGCCTTTCACAACTTTTTGTTTACCTTTGCGCCCGTCAAAGACAGACGCACATGCGGCAGTAGCTCAGTTGGTAGAGCATCGGCTTCCCAAGCCGAGGGTCACGGGTTCGAGTCCCGCTTGCCGCTCTTTCCCGGAACATGCGCAACATCCCGAAATACCCTTCGGAAAAGTATCCTCAGATAAATGAAAAAATTCCTAAAACCTGTTCCCCGCTAACGAAACAGATTTTAGGAAAAGCTGTTATTGATACTTGCCCGAGAGGCTTCGTCTCATTTCTTCATTCGCAGCACGCGGATGCCGGTCCACTTGTAGTTGCTCTTCAGCATCTGGGACATGGCTACACGAGAGATGACCACCTTCTTTTCGGAAGAAGAGGCATGGAGAAGCCCTAACTTGCCGTCCACATAGATGGCAATGCCAAAGTGGGCTATGTCTAAACCGGGGGTGTTGGTGACGAAAGCAATGATGTCACCATCCTTAATCCAAGGCAATCCCTTGACTGGAAGCAACTCTTCGGGGAAGTAGTTGAATTCTTGCTGGGAAAGACGCTTCTCAATGGCTGCCATCTTGGCGATATTCTCGGGAGAATGGGCCAGCTGACGATACCGCTCGGGATTGTTACTCATATAGGATAGGGCCACCTTCTTGGTGTAGGGACTGTACTTGGCGGTCACGTCTTCCAGGAAACCGTTGCGAAGGCCATTGTCTATCCAATCGGTGGCATAGTGCAGGCGGGAAGTATAACCGTCAATCTTACCGTCACGATAACGAATCTTCTGTACCCAGTCGGCAAAGTCTCCTTCGGCCACCTGACCATCCTCGGTAGGGCAGAGGGAGAGGGCCAAGGTATATTCTACAAAAGTCATGCAGTCCATCTCGTCACAGTTGATGACAAGGTCTTCCTCGTCTTCCAAGTCCAGCGTATGGGCCACATAGGGGATGTCTATAAAGTTGATACCATTACTCAGCATGGAGTTGTCTGTCGTTTGGGCCCAAGAGGGGAGGGCAGTCATTATCAGGCAAAGGATGCCCAGTAGTGTGTTGAGTCTTGTTTTCATCGGTTCTTTATTCATTTGGATAATGATGCTTAATTTATGTCTTTACCTCCTCTTTGTTGATGGAAACAAAAAAGGATGCCGCAAAAATACGACATCCTTTTTAATTTTATTGAATTTTAGGCCTCTAAAATTAATAGCGCAGAACAAATTTTCTAAAATCAGACTTCCTGGCTATCGGTACAAGGGTAAATCCATACGTGATACAACCGTTTTCTTGCGGACGAATGAGATAGGGTTCGTGTGGCAAGTTGCCCCAACTGTTGTCACCGCCTACTCCCATCATACGATAGTCAATGAAAAGGTCTACGAGACTATCGGGTTTCGGGTCGGTGAGGTGACGATGGTTAGTGGCCTCTGTGCGTGGAGCGCCGTTATTGATGGCATCTCCACTGTCCAACGTCTCCAACGGATAGTTGGAAGCATTCATCTCAAAGGTAGAGTCGGCCACAATCAGCAGCCCGGCCTTGCCCTTACCGGTCAGGGCACACCAATGGACATCGGTACGGTGATTGTTCTCTTGCGGACGTACATAGGGTTCATACAGTTCCTTGATGGGAACCGTATATTCACCCAGGAACTGAGACGTGTAACGGTCACAATAGCTCTCCTCGGGACCACGGCCATAATAGGTGAGGGTAGTGAGAGATTCGTCCAACTGCATACGCAGACCTACACGTGGCAGGAGAGGAGCCTGCCCGTCAGCAGTCAGGAACTTATTGTCCACCTTGATGATGCCGTCAGCATAGATTTGATAGGAAACATCCCAAGTGGCTTGGGTCTGTGGATAGTGATAGCTCACTTGCACAATGGTTTTCCCTTCCTGTTCCACCACCTGGAAACGTTCAGCACGGGGAGTCTGGTAGCTGGCCTCTTTCCAGGCCTTCAACTTTACAGGAAGCTGGGCACCATAGTCATTGTCAATAGGGGCACGCCAGAAGAAGGGACGCGGACCTTCTCCACCGGAAATGTATTCCTGTTTGTTGTACTGGTAAGAGGTGAGCAGTCCACTCTCTTTCTGGAACACAGCTTTGAAAGAGTCACCTGTGAAAACCACCGTTCCGTCTTTCTCTTCATAGGAGGCGGCAGCCTGTCGAGGAGCCTCTTCCTTATGGAAGGGATAGACGCACATTTGTTCACGGGCCACTACACTACCGGCAGGAAGCAATGGATGCTCCTCACGCGTAGTGGCATAGAACTCTATCTGTACATCACCCGTGCGGCTTTCCACTACCGGAATGCCTTTCAATAAAGGAGAGGTGACGGTCTGTCCGGGTTGGGCTTTGATGTGTTGAATCTTGCCCTTATAGATTTCCTTGCCATGTTCGCGGATGATATAGTGGAAGTCGAACTGTTCCAATGTAATAAAGGTATAGTCATTACGAATCTTCACCACAAAGGCCACGGGGTCAAGGTCGAAGAACTTGATGTTCTGGTACACCTTGCCCATCTCCTCCGTCTGAGGCTTCACACTACGATCGGGATAGACCAGGCCGTTGATGCAGAAATTGCCATCGGAGGGAGTGCCATAGTCGCCATAGTCACCTCCATAGGCCCAATACTTGCGACCGTCAGCAGTCTTGGCAGCCAAACCCTGGTCCACCCAGTCCCAGATGCATCCGCCTTGAAGGAGAGGATACTTCTCTATAATGTTCCAGTAGTCCTGGAAGTTGCCAAGACTGTTACCCATGGCATGGGCGTATTCACACAGGATGAGCGGGCGTGTCATGAGGGAATCCTTGGCATACTTCTCTATGTCGGCCGGACGGGCATACATGGGACAGTAGATATCGGTGTTCCATTCCAGTTTGGCTCCTTCGTATTGGATGGGACGGCTGTCCAACGTCTTCAGGGTATTGTAGGTGACATAGAAGTTCAGGCCATTGCCGGCTTCGTTGCCTAACGACCAGGTGATGATGCAGGGATGGTTCTTGTCGCGCTCATACATGTTCATGGTGCGGTCTATGTGAGCCTGCATGAAAAGCGGATTGTTACCCAAGGTGCCGCCTACGTGCAGTTTATGTCCCATGGCATGAGTCTCGATGTTGGCCTCGTCTATAACGTAGAAGCCATATTGGTCACAAAGTTCATAGAAACGTTCCTGCTGGGGATAATGACAGGTTCGGATGGTGTTCACATTGTACTTCTTCCACAATTTGAAGTCCTTCAACATCAGTTCTTCCGGCACATAATGGCCTGTGGCTTCATTGTGCTCATGATAGTTCACCCCTTTTACCATAATGGGACGACCGTTCACCATAAGTTGCTTGTCCTTGATTTCCACTGTGCGGAAGCCCACCTTGCAACTGGCGGCCTCAATAACGTCTCCATTGCTCTGTTTCAGACTGACGACAAGAGTGTAGAGATGGGGAGTCTCGGCAGTCCATTGCAAAGGACGCTTGATTTCCTTGGGGGTGAAGGTCACTTCGCTCTGTTCACTGCTGACGCGAGCAGAAGATTGGGCTATCTGTTTGTCCTTGGCATCCAGCAGACGGTAACTTACTACGAAAGGCTGGTTCTTGCCGCTTTCATCGGCAAACTTGACTTTCAGTTTCAAGAGTCCGTTACGGTAGTTGGCATCCAATGATGTTTCAGCCTTGAAGTCCGTAAGATGAATTTGAGGCTGGGCATAAAGGTAGATGTCTCGTTCAATGCCGCTGATACGCCAGAAATCCTGGCATTCCATATAGTTGGCATCCGAAAAGCGATGTACCTGGATGGCAATGATGTTCTTGCCCCGACGCACCAGGGAGGTGACGTTGAAACGGGCCGGAGTCTTGGCATCCTTGCTCATGCCCACGAACTTGCCATTCAGATAATAGAATGCTGCTCCGCGTACACCGTCGGCACTGAGGAAAACCTCTTTGTCACTCCATTCATTGGGCAGGGTGAATTCACGACGATAGGTACCGGTAGGATTCCACTCTTCGGGTACATAGGGAGGATTGTGCTTTTGCCAATAGGGGGGATAGTTACCTTTGGTGCAGAAGGAGTAGGCAATGTTCACGTAGATTGGAGTGCCGAATCCTTGCAGTTCCCAGTTTCCGGGTACTTCTATGGTAGGCCAACGGTCAACGTTGGTACGTTCGTTCATGAAGTCAGTGGGACGGTCGGCAAAGTTCTCTACATAGTGGAACTTCCACTTCCCGTTGAGGGAGAGACGGTAAGTTCCATTCATGCGGTCGTTGATGATAGCATCGGCCTCTGTGGAATAGGAGGTGAAGGTGCTTCGGGCCGGTTCCTTATTGAGGCTTGTCAGTTTGGGGTTGGTAATCTGCTCATAGCGTTTCTCCTGTTCCTGAGCCGATAGGGAACCGACGAACATCAGTGAAGAAACGATGAGCAACTGTGTCTTTTTCATCATGATTCCTTGATTGGGGTGTAGTTTTTACGGAGAGATATCAGAACTTCAGGCCGGTACGCAACCATTTCTCCAGTTCGCCGGTCCATTGGCGCTTGTAGATGAAACTATCACGGTAACCCCATCCATGTCCACCGGTGGGATAGACATGCAGGGAAGCCGACACGCTCTTTTCGTTCATGGCCAGGTAATAGCCGATGCCGTTAATGGGGGGCACGGCACGGTCATCACCCGAAAGCATGATGAAAGCCTGAGGAGTCTGTTCATTGACTTGTTTCTCCAACGTAAACCTGGTCTCCAATTCCTGTGAAGGGTGCTGGCCGATAAGATTGGTGCGCGAACCGGCGTGTGTAACTCCTTCTTTCATGGAAATGACGGGGTAGAAGAGTATCTGAAAGTCGGGACGTGTCTCCTCACTGCTGTATAAAGTGGCCAGTGAAGCGGCCAAATGTCCGCCAGCCGATGCGCCCATGATGCCAACCCGATGGGCATCCACTTTCCACTCAGCTGCATGTTGGCGTACCAGACGAATGGCTTGCTCAGCATCCGACAGAGGCACTTCATAATTGCCGTTGGGCATACGGTATTTCAGTACCACATAAGTAATGCCTTGTGCATTGAACCAGTCGGCCATGTCGTGGCCTTCATGGTTCATAGCCAGACGGGCATATCCTCCTCCGGGACACATGATAATAGCCAAACCATTGGGGTTCTTGGCCGGATAGACCGTAATGGAAGGACTGACCACATTGGCCACCCGTCCTCCCTGAAGATCCTCTTCCGTTCCGGTCAATCCATTGCTGTTGGGAGCACCGTTGGGCCACAAGAGCAGTTCAACGGGCTTTTGTGCGTATAACATAGTGCTTGCAAACAATAAAAGCAGTGTACATATATTTTTCATCCGTTTCATAGTATATTGTTTTAAATTCATTCTATCATTCGTTTCATTTGTTTTTTCCGCGATTCAGTCGGATTTAGAGGAGCATAAGTTCAAATCCCCATGAACATATGTTCGTTGCCGCTTGAACATATGTTCATTTTTAGACCTGTTTTCCTCTTGACATGATACACGTTTTATTTTTTCATCGAAGCTTTGATGAAGTAGACTATCAGACAGGCATAGGCCGCCAAAGCCAGCACTTGCGACCATGTGTTGGCCAGCCAGGCGTCATTGACCAGATTGATACCACCAAAACGCATAGCAGCACTGACAACGCCCATCAATGCACCACCGGCGATGAAGCCTGACGCCAGCAAGGTACCTTTCTCACCACGCTCGGCATTGAGAGAAGCGTCCTTGGAACGTGTCGTTACAAACCAGTTAATGGCACCGCCCACAACCAACGGAACATTCAGTTCCAACGGAATGAACATACCCAAAGCGAATGCCAGTGCGGGAATCTTGAAGAAGTTCAGGATGATGGCAAATACTGCACCGATGCCATAAAGTAACCAAGGTGCTCCCACACCACTCATCAAGGGCTCTATGACAGCTGCCATAGCGTTAGCTTGCGGGGCAGCCAAATCACCGCTCGTAAAGCCATAAGTCTCGTTCAGTACAATCATGACACCACCCACTGTGGCAGCTGAAACAATGGTACCGAGGAATTTCCACTTCTCCTGCTTGACGGGAGTTGTGCCCAACCAATAACCAATCTTCAGGTCGGTAATGAAACCGCCAGCCATGGAAAGGGCCGTACAAACCACACCTCCCATGACCAAAGCTGCCACCATACCGCCAGGACCTTTCAGCCCGACAGCTACCATGACAACAGAGGCCAGAATCAGCGTCATCAGTGTCATGCCAGATACCGGATTAGTACCAACAATAGCAATGGCATTAGCGGCTACTGTAGTGAAAAGGAAGGCGATACCGGCTACCAGAAGAATAGCCACCAACGTATGCAACAGGTTGCCCTGCATCACATCAAAATAGAAGAATAGTGTCACCAAAATCAGGGTTACGATGGAGCCGATGGCGATGATCTTCATGGAAAGGTCACGCTGGGTACGCTTCACAGCCTTGAACTCTCCGCCTTTGCCGCCCATCTCCTTTGCCGCCAGACCAACGGCACTCTTGATGATGCCCCATGACTTGATGATGCCGATAATACCGGCCATGGCAATGCCACCGATACCGATACTCTTGGCGTAGTACTTGAAAATCTCTTCGGGAGACATGGCACCTACGGTAGAAGTGATTTCCGGATTCCACTGATTCAACACGCTGTCGCCCCAAATCAATGACATACCGGGAATGATGAGCCACCATACGGCCAATGAACCGGCACAGATGATGGCCGCATACTTCAAGCCTACGATATAACCTAAACCAAGTACGGCAGCACCGGTGTTCACCTTAAATACCAGTTTGGCCTTATCGGCCACCATCTCACCCAAAGCACAGACACGTGTGGTAAAGTTTTCATTCCACCAACCGAAAGTAGCCACAATGAAGTCATAGAGACCACCGATGATACCTGCCAACAAAAGAGGCTTGGCCTGGCTACCTCCCTTTTCGCCCGACACAAGCACTTGTGTAGTGGCTGTAGCTTCGGGGAAAGGATATTTGCCGTGCATATCGCTCACGAAATACTTGCGGAAAGGAATCAGGAACAGAATACCCAATACGCCTCCCAGCAATGAGCTGACAAACACTTGTGTGAAAGTGACGGTAATCTCTTCCGGATAGCTTTCCTGCAGTATGTAGAGAGCAGGCAGGGTGAAGATGGCACCGGCTACAATGACACCCGAACTGGCACCAATAGACTGGATGATGACATTTTCACCTAAAGCGTGCTTGCGCTTGGCTGCTCCGGACACACCTACCGCAATAATGGCGATGGGGATGGCCGCTTCAAACACCTGACCTACTTTCAGCCCCAAGTAAGCAGCTGCGGCCGAAAACAAGATGGCCATACCGATGCCCCATAACACTGACCATAGGTTTACTTCGGGATAATTCTTGTCTGCACTCATCAGGGGATTGTATATTTCCCCCGGCTTTAGTTCTCGGAATGCGTTGTCCGGCAATCCGGTGATTTGTTCGTTTTCTTTCATCTTTTTATATTCGTATTAAATTTGTTGTCCGCTCTGAAAGGCGTTTTCCGCCCCAAAGGAAGCAAAAAAAAAGGAGAATCAAAAGATTCTCCTTATAGAAAATGTATACGAATGATAGGTTTAAGCCTTATTCCTTCTTTTGATGGGGATTCTTGTCTTTTTTCTCGTTATCAGCCGACTTGGCAGCCACCATTTCACCTTCAATGAAAATACGGATCATATCGGTCTTGCCGTTGGTACGCAGGGTTACGCTCTTCATGAAGCTACCCGGACGACGATTACTGCCGTCATAGGTAACCTTCAGCGTACCGGTTTTACCAGGCAACACCGGCTCTTGGGTATATTCGGGTACGGTGCAGCCGCAGGAAGCGTATGCCTGATGGATAACCAAGGGACCATTGCCCACATTGGTGAAGGTAAAAGTGTGACTTACCACAGCACTGTCGGCCGGGAATTCACCAAAGTTATGGGTGGTTTTGTCGAACTTGATGTCGGCCTCCATCTTACCTTGTGCACCAGCGATGCCACATCCCATGAGGGCCATCACCAGATAACACATCATTCTTTTAATCATCATATTTTGCATATATTTCATAAGTTTCATGGGACAAAGATACTCCCTTTTTCCGATACATACCCTTTTGCTATGCGAAAATGTCTTAAAAAGCCTCTTTCTGCTTTTCTGTCAGGTATTTCCAGTAACGCACAGGCATATCTTGTCGGTGCTTACGGGGATTCAGACGCTCTTTGATGCAGATAGCCTTGAAATAGGTTCGCCACAATTGTTGAAAGAGTTGTTCATCCTTGTCCATCAGGCTCTCGTTGAGCATACCGCTGACCAGATGGCTTTCATGACTCTCCTCGCTGAAGGTGACGAGTTTTACTTCCTGCATATCATAGTAGAAGCCGTAACCTCGCCCTATGTCGTAGATGATCCAACGCTGGGTACGGAAGCGGTCGCGGAAATGGCCTGTGATGAGTGGAAGAGCGTTTTTCTCCGGCTTCACGGCTGCAAAATAGGTGCCGTCGGCAGCCTTCTGAAAGCGTATAAACTGCATCAACCGGATGCGTTCCCAATCTACCCGCTTCCACATGCGCGATAATTCCAGAACAATGGGGTCGGCAAAATTGGTTTCAATGGAACAAGGGGTATCTACAGCCTTGCAAATATAGTAAAACAGAAGCATTGGCGTTTCCGCTTCTTCAGCCAACCAGCACTCAGCCAGACTGGTCATGGCTGAAGAGGAAAGTTTTTTCTTTAGTCCGCGCCACACACGAAGTGCCTTCTCTTCATCGGTCACCACCTGATGAATTTCGTCATAAAACAGGGGAAGAGGTTCTCCCTCCATGACCAACTGGTCGGGGAACTGACGACGGGCATAAGCATCGAACACACAAGTCAGCAGCCCTTCAAAGGTGTTGTCGAACCGATACAGAATCATACATCTCCAAAATCTATCACTAATTGACGCTCATCCATCCTTTTTCCGGAAGGCTTGGGTAACAGTAGGCTTCTCACGCCTTGTGGGGTCAATTCGTGTATGGTTTGTTGGGGCAGTTCGTGACAAGTAATGAAGTAACGAGCCTTTTTCATCACGACTCCCATCTTTCTCAACTCATAATATCCCAAACGGGAGAATCGACGTGAGGCAACAATCAGACGTGCTGACTTTATGCCCACTCCTGGCACACGAAGCAAGGTCTCATACTCTGCACGGTTCACATCTACCGGAAATTGCTCGGGATGGCGCAAAGCCCACGCCAGCTTAGGATCTATCTCCAAATCCAGATTGGGATGAACATCATCCACGATTTCTTCGGCAGTGAATTGATAGAAACGCATCAACCAATCGGCTTGGTAAAGGCGGTTCTCACGAACTAATGGAGGCTGTTTCAGAGCAGGAAGCCGCTTGTCATAAGTGTTCACAGAAATGTAACCTGAGTAGTAGACTCGTTTCATGGAAGAGCCCTGATAGAGCGTGGAAGAGAGCATAAGGATGTCTTTGTCTGTTTCCGACGTTGCTCCCACAATCATCTGTGTACTTTGTCCGGCAGGCGCGAAGCGTGGGGCACGACGGAATTTCTTGCGTTCTTCGGCACTCTCCAACACCCCTTGTTGGATGTAGCGCATAGGAGCGTAGACACTTTTGTGGTCTTTTTCAGGAGCCAGGAGTTTCAGGTTTTCCTCTTTAGGTATTTCCACGTTCACACTGAGGCGGTCAGCATAGCGTCCGGCCTCCAGCACCAGTTCACGGCTGGCACCGGGAATACTCTTCAGATGGATGTAACCGTTGAAACGGTGTATGGTGCGCAAATCTTTGGCCACACGCACCAGCCGTTCCATCGTATAATCGGGATTACGCACTACTCCGCTGCTCAGGAAGAGCCCTTCAATGTAGTTACGCCGATAGAACTCCATGGTCAATTCCACGAGCTCGCTGACCGACAGCGTGGCTCGAGGCAAGTCATTGGTTCGTCGGTTAACACAATAGGCACAATCATAGATACAGTAGTTGGTCAGCATGATTTTCAGCAACGAAATGCAACGGCCATCTTCAGCAAAACTGTGACAAATGCCCCATCCGCCCACTGTGTTACCCAGTTCACCGGGTTTTCCTCGGCGAACTGTTCCACTGCTGGAACAGGAGACATCATACTTGGCCGACTCGGCCAGTATCTTCAGTTTATGCAAGACATTTTCATTCATGTGCGGAACAATCTCTTATATATAATAATGTATCCTCGAGGTATAATGCCCCAACCGATAGAATGACGCAAAGATAGCAAGCGGAAATGAGACCTGCAATGTCAAGGCAAGGAATAGACCACAAAAAAACCGTCCGACAACCTGTATGGTGAGGGACGGCTTTTTAAAAAGCCTTTTGTCTTGTCTGCAAAAAATTATTTTGCAGCTTCCAAAGATGCCTTGCGGAATTCTTTCATGGCTTTTTCAATACCCAAAGAAGCCTTACGGGCACGAGTACCGGCAGCCTTGTTTCCGTTTTCCAACTGAGCTTTTGCATCTTTTTCGAATGCTGCATACAATTCTGCAACCTTTTCAACTAATTCTTTCATAATCTTTTTTATTACTTCGTTAATAAATGTCAGGCAAAAATACATTCTTTCTTGAAATAAATGCAGAAAAACAATGTTTTTTTTGAAATATTCATTGATTTTCTTCGTAAAAAGGGTAAATGAGGCATTTTTGACCTACTTTTGCAGCATGAAAATGCTTACAGATTCAGATTATATACACGCCTTGATTGCTGAGGGAGAACATCAACAGCAAGACTTCAAGTTTGAAATTTCTGATGCACGTAAAATTGCCAGGACTTTCTCTGCCTTTGCCAACACCGATGGCGGACGCTTGCTTATTGGCGTGAAAGACAATGGGCGAGTTTCTGGAGTACGATCGGAAGAGGAGCAATATATGATAGAAGCCGCTGCCCATCTCTACTGTACTCCCGAGGTGAATTATGTCATGCAAACTTACCTGGTGGAAGGAAAAAGTGTACTTGTCGTAAACATAAAAGAGAGCCTTCGGAAACCGGTCTATGCCAAGGATGATGCAGGACGATGGCTGGCTTACTTGCGTATCAAGGATGAAAACATCCTGGCTACACCAGTGCATTTGCACGTGTGGCAGCAAGAAGAGAATCCCGTGGGAGAATTGACAGCCTATACCGAACGTGAGCGGATGCTGCTCCGTCTGTTGGAACAAGAAGGGAAACTTTCACTGAACCGTTACTGCCGTATGGCTCACATTCCACGTCGTGTGGCTGGAGAGATATTGGCCAAGTTTGTACGCTACGGTTTGATAGAACCACTCTTTGCAAATCATAAATTCCATTTCATACTGAAAGAATGAGAGAAGAAATAGTTGGCATGAAGAAACAATTTTTCTACCTTTGCAACCGTTTAAAGTTCAAAAAACAAAATAGTTCAAACAGATGAGTATATTCAGCAAGTTGTTTAAGAAGGGTGGGGAAGCATCTTCCAGGAATGTGGAAGATTTCGTGTTGCTGACCCGTGTGTATTTTCAGTCAGTAATTGCCTCCAACCTGGGCATCACCAATATCCGCTATGTGCCCGATGTGGCAAACTTCAAACGTCTCTTCAAGATTCCTACTCAAGGAGGCCGTTTGGGACAAGGTGAAAAGGTGGCCAGTCGCAAGATGTTGATGCAGGACTATGGGCTGAGCGAGAACTTCTTCAAGGAAATAGATGCTTCCATCAAGAAACATTGCCGCACGCAGAATGACGTACAAGCCTATCTGTTCATGTATCAAGGATTTTCCTCTGACCTAATGATGCTGATGGGCAACCTGATGCAGTGGAAATTCCGTATGCCTTCCATCTTCAAGGGTGCATTGCGTGCCATGACGGAGAAAACGGTGCATGATGTGTGTACCAAGACCGTGTGGAAAAAGGATGATGTACATAAGACAGCAATGGCTGTTCGTCAGTACAAGGAACGTTTGGGTTACTCAGAAGCCTGGATGACTGAATACGTTTACAATGTAGTGATGCTGGCCAAGAAAGAGAAGAACAAACCCGAAGAGGAGAAAAAATGATTCTCTGCACTGAAGAACGGCATCCGTTGCTTCCTTTCCTTCCCGATGGGGCCACCTTGTTGATGTTGGGCAGTTTCCCTCCCCAACAGAAACGTTGGTCCATGGATTTCTATTATCCTAATTGGAACAACGATATGTGGCGTATTATGGGACTGCTTTTCTTCAATGACAAGGAACACTTTGTGCAATCCGGCCGGAAAGCTTTTTGCAAGGAGCGTTTGGTCAGTTTCCTGACAGAGCATGGTATAGCTCTGTATGACACGGCAACCGTTGTATGCCGATTGAAAGACAATGCTTCAGACAAGTTTCTGGAAGTATTGGAGCCTACAGATGTAGCCGCACTCTTGCGTAGACTTCCTTTTTGCAGAGCTGTAGTTACTACAGGCGAGAAGGCTACGGAAACCTTTTGTACGCAATTAGGCATAGAGCATACTCCTCGTGTGGGTGATTTTACAGAGTTTCTGTTTGAAGGACGTGCCTTACGTCTCTATCGCATGCCTTCCTCATCACGTGCCTATCCCTTGAGTATAGAAAAGAAATCTGGTTTCTATAGGCTTATGTATCAGGAGATAGGTATTCTTTCTTGAAACTTTCTGGCTGTAGATACTTGCGGAATCAAAACTTTCTGCTACCTTTGCAGCCGCAAACACGGGAGTAGCTCAGTTGGTAGAGCACCGGTCTCCAAAACCGGGTGTCGGGAGTTCGAGCCTCTCCTCCCGTGCGAAGATAACAAGCAGAACCACCTCAACAGTTGATTGTTGAGGTGGTTCTGCTTATAAATACACAAGGTGGTACTCTACGGTTTTACGAGGGGACACTTTACGTTTTGGCTCTGCACTCAAATTCAGTATAACTGAGAACCTGTTTTGAATTTATTCCTTTCTTTTTATTATCCGCTTTTCCTGAGTCTCTTTTCGGCTCTTTTGTCCGTTCTTTCTCGTCACATAGTCCACTATGCTCCTTGAAAGAACAACCAAAATATCTCGAAAAGACTCCTCATGAAAAAGCAGAATAAATTCAAAACAGGTTCTGAGACTTGATACTTTTCCCGTCTGTGAATGCATTACCTATACGTTCTCCAAGGATATGATAGCCATGGTGAATAGGCTCATAAGTGATGAGCTGCATCTTCTCTACATCAGGCTTTCCCTCCTCGGTGAGATAGTTCTCATCAACAAGGATATTGACTATTTCGGCTATGATATTGTAGCCATCTTCTGTTTCGTCTATCTTACGTAGAATACGGCACTCCAGAGTCATGGGGAAATCGGTAAACACGGGAGCATTTGCATTCTCGGCCTTAACAGCCTTCCATCCGGTCTTTTCCATCTTATGGGAATCTTTCTTTGCACTGACGATGCCCACGAAATCTGATGCGACCATCGTGTTTCTTGTAGCAAAGGCTACAGTAAAGTCACCGCATCGGTCAAGGTTCTCAGTCGTTGCGTGTGCTCCCATGCAAATCATGATTTCTTTGGCGTCCCATTGTCCGCCCCATGCGGCATTCATAGCGTTAGGGGTGCCATCACTGTTATATGTACCGATAATCAGTACCGGTTGTGGGAGAACCCACGGTTTCTGTCCAAAGCTTTTCATTGTATATTCTTGTTGGTTTTATATTTCGCCCAAATGGTTTCGCCCATCTTTTCCACACTGACAAGTTGCAGTTTGGTGGGAGGGGTGTCCATGTCCAAGCCATCGAACACCGATGCCATGCCTTTGCGTCCATCTATTCCAGGACACCACATCATGCTCACTTCATCAATCAATCCCTCCTTCAGGAATGCTCCGTTAATGTGACCTCCACCGGTCAGACTCAATCGTTCTACATTGAACGCTTTATATAGAATTTCCATCGCCCTCTTCAGGTTGATGCTCTTCCTGCCCGTAGCAATCCATGAAATCTGTTGTCTGGAAAGTATATCCAAATATTCTTTGGGGCAATCTGCTGATGTAATAACCAGGAGAGGCATTCCGTCGAACAGGTTTTGAGGCCAACGCAATTTCCCTGTCGTGTCTATGGCTACAAGATAGCCTTTGGCATTCATGGCTTTATGAAACTGCTCTTCACCGATAGGGGAACTGTTTTCCGCAACGAACGGTTCCGGAAGTGCGTAGTGCATCTCCATTGTCACTCTTCCCATCAGCATGGAGGGACAGTCCAACTTGTTGAGAGCATCGTAATATTCGTCTCCGCTTTCAATCTGTTCGGTCAAATCACAATCAATACGTCCGTCAAGAAGCGACATCATGTGGCATATAATATATGGTCTCATCATATTTGAAGTTATTGGGAATTTATCTATTCTGTCTGCTTATGCAATTCAACCACAAAGATAAACGTTTTCGGGAAATAAATGGTTGTATGGATGAAATTTTAAGCAAATAAATGCAACTTTACCTACAGTTTATCCAATGCCATGCCTTCAAAATAGTTCTTGATGTTCTGCAGGGTGGTGGCGGCGATATTCTCCAGAGCCTCGCGGGTGAAGAAGGCCTGATGGGAGGTGACGATGACGTTGTTGAAGGAGAGCAGGCGGGCTAAGGTGTCATCGTCTATGATTTTGTCCGATTTGTCTTCATAGAAATAGTCACCCTCTTCTTCGTAAACATCCAGGCCGGCCGAGCCGATTTTCTTGTTCTTCAATCCCTCTATCAGGGCATTGGTCTGGATGAGCTGGCCACGTCCTGTATTGATGAGCATCACTCCGGGCTTCATCTTGCCGATGGAGTAGTCGTTGATGAGATACTTGGTCTCCTCGGTCAGCGGACAGTGCAGCGAAATGATGTCGGAAGAGCGATATAGTTCATCAAGCGTGGTGTAGACCACTTGGTGTTCACGGGCAAAGTTGTAGTCGGGATAGAGGTCATAGGCCAGGATGTGCATGTCCAGTCCGCGTAGCATGGTTATCAGTTTTTTGGCAATCTTTCCTGTCCCGATAATACCCACGCTTTTGCCATGCATGTCGAACCCCAGCAATCCTTGCAGGGAGAAGTTGCCGTCGCGCGTGCGCCAGGTGGCACGAGGAATCTTGCGGTTCAGCGACAGCATAAGGGCCAGTGTGTATTCGGCCACGGCATAAGGCGAGTAGGCAGGCACGTGTACCACCGTGATGCCACACTCCCGTGCTGCCTGTAAGTCCACATTGTTGTAGCCGGCACAGCGCAGAGCCAACAGTCGGACACCATTATGGGCCAGCAGATGCAGGACCTCGGCATCGGCCGTATCGTTCACAAAGATGCAGACGGCATCCACCCCTTGGGTCAGGGCCACATTGTATCTGTTCAGATGACCTTTGTAATACCTCAGTTCGTAACCGTAGGAGCGGTTTCTCTCGTTGAAAGATGCTTCATCGTAGGGCATGCTTCCAAAAAATGCAATGATGGGTGTCATGATTTCAATCTATATATATTAATAAGGTGTAAACAAGGGAATCCGGGGAATGTTCATGGTGTGTTTCTACTCTTGCCTGCAGGCAGATATGTTCTTAAATACACATCGTTTCACGAGAAACTATTGGAAAATCCAATTATTTTGCCTCGCTTGCGCTATTTCTTGCACAAAATTCTTTCTATTGTGCAATTTTGTTGTACCTTTGTCCCCCGTAACGATTAAAAAAGATTCAAATGAGAAAAAAAACATTGTTTGCCTTCGCTTTGTCGATGGTTTCAATTTCAACCTTTGCAGGTGGCCTGTTGACCAACACGAATCAAAATGCCGCATTCTTGCGTAATCCTGCACGTGATGCAGTCATTGCCATAGACGGTGTCTACAGTAACCCTGCAGGTATTGCGTTCCTGCCCCAAGGCTGGCACCTCTCCCTGAGCTGGCAGGCTGCCTTCCAAAAGCGTCAGATGACCACTAACAATAACCTTTTCATGATGAATACCGGTAATCCAAGTGCCGACCGCTATTTTGAAGGTGTTGCTAAGGCTCCTGTAATCCCCTCTGTACAGGCTGCTTATGTCATCAATGACAAGTGGTCGGTATCGGCCCAGTTTGCCGTAGGCGGTGGTGGCGGAAAATGTGAGTTCGAAGACGGTCTGCCCATGTTCGAAGAACTGATTGGCGGTACGGTCTACAAGAACGGTGGCACTTCATACGCCCTGCAACAGCAACTGACCGGTGAACAATATTTCTATGGCTTCCAGTTGGGTGCCACCTATAAGATAGGGGAGAAGGTCTCTGTATTTGCCGGAGCTCGCGGTGTGTTGGCCAGCTGTTCCTATGTGGGCGGACTGAGCAACATCAAGGTGGAAGGACAGGATGCGGCCTACTATAGCCAGGCTTCAAAGGACGCTGCAGCTGCAGCACAGCTTTATGCCAATGCCGGTGATGCCGAGAAGGCAGCCTACTATCAGGCTGTAGCTACCAAGGCCGGTACGACAGCAGCTATGATTCAGGACTATAACCTGGACTGCTCACAAAGCGGATTCGGTATTACGCCAATCATCGGTGTTGACGTGAACCTGGGCAAGCTGAACCTGGCTGCCAAGTATGAGTTCCGCACCAAGATCAATTTGGAGAATGATTCCAAGAACACTACGGCCAATGTGACCACGCTGATGCCGGCCTATGCCGACGGCGCCAAGGTGCGTTCTGATATTCCGGCATTGCTGACGGTCGGTGCACAGTATGAAGTTCTTCCCTCCTTACGCGTGATGGCCGGTTATCACCAATACTTTGATACCGATGCCGTAGGTTCATCGACCGAAGTGTCCACCAACACTTGGGAGGCCCTGCTGGGTGCCGAGTGGGACATCAACGACAAGTTCCTGGTGAGTGCCGGTATGCAGCGCACGAAGTATGGCTTTGAGGATAGCGAAATGGGTGACACCAACTTCAACATCAGCTCTACAGCCCTCTGCTTGGGCGGTGCCTACAAGTTCACGGATAAAATCAAGCTGAACGTGGGCTATATGCACTCTTTCTATGAGGATCATGACTTTGTCAATGCCAACGGTTCCAAGAACAGCTACACCCGCAAGAACGACGTAGTGGGCATGAGCCTTGACATCAGATTCTGAAACTTTCCATAATTACGACGCTATATAATGTGATTGGCCGTCTTTCGGGTTGTCCCGCGAGGCGGCTTTTTCTACACTTATCTCTGAAAAGAATCTCCGGACGGAATTAATTCAAGACGGGGACTTGCATCTCGTTTCTTTGTCGTATATTTGCAAACAGATAATAGCTAACAGACAATATCATTATAATTTATGAAGAAGACACTCGTTGATTTATTCGAAGCGTCGGTGAAGCAATATGCCGACAATACTTTCCTGTTGGAGAAGACAGGCAAGGAGTTCCAACCTACCACCTATCGCCAGGTGCATGAGCAAGTGTATCGCCTGGGAGCAGGTCTGCAGGCACTGGGCGTAAAGAAGGGAGACAACATGGCCCTGCTGAGCGAAGGGCGCAACCTGTGGGTTATCGGTGAGCTGGCCATGTTCTATGCCGGTGCGGTCAATGTCCCTCTCAGCATCAAGCTGGAAGAGAGCAACGACCTGCTCTTCCGTCTGCTGCATGGCGATGTGAAATACATCATGGTGTCCGGTACCCAGTTGAAGAAAATCCGTGCCATCAAGGAGCAGCTGACCGAGGTGCAACGGGTCATTGTCTTTGATGAGCAGTCTGCCTATGAAGAGCGTGAGATTGGTTTGGCCGACGTGCTGAAGATGGGAGATGAATTCCTGGCTACCCACACGCAGGAAGAGTTTCTGGCGGTGGCCAACTCCATTCAGAATGACGACTATGCCACCATTACCTATACCAGCGGTACTACCGCCGACCCGAAAGGTGTCGTACTGACCCATCGCAACTATACAGCCAACGTGGAGCAGTCATTGACCTTGGTGGACATTGACCAGACATGGAGAACACTCATCATCCTCCCCCTGGACCACTGCTTTGCTCATGTCGTGGGATTCTACATCATGATGTCCGTGGGTGCAACGGCCGCCACCGTACAGGTGGGACGCACTCCGTTAGAATCACTGAAGAACATTCCTCTCAACATCAAGGAAGTGAAGCCTCATTTCATCCTCAGCGTACCTGCCTTGGCCAAGACCTTCAAGAAGAACATTGAGCAAGGCATACGTGCCAAGGGCAAGACCGCCGTGAGACTCTTTAACTTCGGCCTCAAGGTGCGCCAGTCCTATTATGGCGAGAGCAACCTGGACTTCAAGGGCGTGCGCTATCTGCTGAAACCTCTCGTATGGTTGTTCGACAAGATACTCTTCTCCAAGGTGCGTGAGAACTTCGGTGGCGAGCTGCGCTTCTTCATCGGTGGCGGTGCCTTGCTCGACAAAGACCTGCAACGTTTCTATATCGGCATCGGCATCCCCATGTTCCAGGGCTACGGACTGAGCGAAGCCACCCCCGTCATCTCTTCCAACGGTCCCGGTCTCTACCGCTTCGGTTCCAGCGGCAAGCTGGTGAAGCCCATCGAACTGAAGATTTGCGACAGTGAAGGAAAGGAACTTCCTGTGGGCGAGATGGGCGAGATTGTGGTGAAGGGCGAGAATGTGATGGCCGGCTATTGGAAGAATCCCGACTCTACGGCCGAGACCGTGAGAGACGGCTATCTCTATACCGGCGACCTGGGCTACATGTCCCGCGAAGGCCTGCTCTATGTCAAGGGACGCTTCAAGAGCCTGCTCATCAGCAGCGATGGCGAGAAGTATAGCCCCGAAGGCATCGAAGAGTCTCTCGTGGAGCAATCTCCCTACATTGACCAGGTGATGCTCTACAACAACCAGTCGGCCTATACCACGGCACTCATCGTGCCCAACCGTGACCAGCTGGCCCGCAAGCTGAAGCAGCAGAATCTGACATTGGCCACCGAGGAGGGACAGCGTGCGGCCCTCACCATCCTGGATGCTTCCGTGGCCCGCTTCAAGAAGGGAGGCGACCTGGAAGGAATGTTCCCCGAGCGTTGGCTGCCCAGTTGCTTCGCCGTATTGGCCGAGCCCTTCAGCGAGCAGAACCAGATGATAAACAGCACCATGAAAATGGTGCGTGGCAAGATAGAGAAAGCCTATGCCGAGCGCATCAACTACATGTACACTTCTGAGGGCAAGCAGTTGATGAATGCCGAGAACCTGAAGGCATTGAAGTAGTTTCATTCTTTCACCAATTCATCGATTCCATGTCCAAAGCTTCCTCTTCAAGTTCCTCTACGACCCTGGTGGTCGTGTTGGGGATTATCCTGGCGGTTGTGTTGCTGGTGCTGTCCAACCGCCAGACAACGACCGACCAAACACCTGATGCCTCCGGTGTATCAGCAGTAGTCCATGACGGGAAAGAACATCACCGTCCGGACAACGCCGCCAAGGGGCAGGACAGCAAGACGCAAGACGAGAAGCAGGCTGCTGCATCCGAAGAGTCCGAAGCGGGCTGGGCAGGGGAGTCCGCTTCCCAAGAGGACTCCTCCAAGAGCGCATCTGCCGAAAAGTCCGCTTCAGCAAAGAAACAGACCGCAGCAAGCGTCACCTATCAGCGGCGTGGCAATGCCCGTTACGACTTCCACCTGCTGGTACCCTCCTTTATGCAACAGGCCGATGAAGCCGAGAACGGTGACGGACTGGCCTACGTACTGAAGCACAAGGCACGCCTCACGGCCTGGGGAAGCTACAATGTCATGGGCGAAACCCTGAAAGAACGCTTCGAGACCGAGCGTAAAGGGGCTGCCTATAGCCGTATGAAGGGCAACTGGTTTGTCGTCTCCCGGAAAGTGTCGGGCGGAAAGATTCTCTATTCCAAGACCGTCTATCGCGCTGAAGACGACGCCTTCCTTACGGCCCAGCTCACCTATCCTGCCAATCAGCAGGAGGAGTATGCACCCGTCATCGAGAAAATATTTACGGCATTCCCGAACTGAACAGTTCTACATACTTCATCGGCAGCGTGTGGTGGCCCCACACGCTGCTTTGCGTTCATGACGACAATAATTCTTCCGCTCTTTTTCGTTACTTTCAAATATTTCACTACATTTGCAACTTGTTTCACAAAAAGTAACCATAACATGCCGAAAATATCTATACGAGGCACCGAAATGCCTGCTTCTCCTATCCGTAAGCTGGCTCCTTTGGCCGAAGCTGCGAAACAGCGCGGTGTACACGTCTTTCACTTGAATATCGGCCAGCCCGACCTGCCGACCCCCCAAGTGGCTATTGATGCCATACGCAACATTGACCGTCATGTCCTGGAGTACAGCCCCAGTGCCGGATACCGGAGCTACCGCGAGAAGCTGGTGGGATACTATGACAAGTTCAACATCAAGCTGACAGCCGATGACATCATCATCACATCGGGCGGCTCGGAAGCCGTGCTCTTCTCCTTCATGGCCTGTCTGAATCCCGGAGATGAAATCATTGTGCCCGAACCGGCCTATGCCAACTATATGGCCTTTGCCATCTCGGCCGGTGCCAAGATTCGTACCATCGCCACCACTATTGAGGAGGGATTCTCCCTGCCCAAGGTGGAGAAGTTTGAGGAACTTATCAACGAACGCACCAGGGCCATCTTGATATGCAATCCCAACAACCCTACAGGCTACCTCTACAGCCGTCGCGAGATGAACCAGATACGCGACTTGGTGAAGAAGTATGACCTCTTCCTCTTCTCCGACGAAGTGTACCGTGAATTCATCTACACCGGCTCGCCCTATATCTCGGCCTGCCACCTGGAAGGCATCGAAAACAATGTAGTGCTGATAGACTCCGTCTCCAAACGCTATTCCGAGTGTGGCATTCGCATCGGTGCACTGATTACGAAGAACAAGGAGATTCGCGAAGCCGTAATGAAGTTCTGTCAGGCACGTCTCAGCCCTCCGCTGATAGGACAGATAGCCGCCGAAGCCTCGTTGGATGCCGATGAAGACTACCTGCGCGACACGTATGACGAATATGTGGAACGCCGCAAATGTCTGATAGACGGCCTGAACCGCATTCCCGGAGTCTATTCGCCCATCCCTATGGGAGCCTTCTACACGGTGGCCAAGCTGCCTGTGGACGACTCCGACAAGTTCTGCGCATGGTGTCTGTCCGAGTTCGAATATGAGAAGCAGACGGTCTTCATGGCTCCTGCATCGGGCTTCTACACCACTCCGGGAGCCGGTTGCAACGAAGTGCGCATTGCCTATGTACTGAAGAAGGAAGACTTGACCCGTGCCCTCTTTGTGCTCCAGAAGGCTTTGGAAGCCTATCCGGGACGCACGGAATAGCGGACGAAAGAAGAGGCGAGCACAGATGAATTTCCCCCTTTTCATTGCCCGTAGACTCTATCGTGGCGAGGACACCCGACAGTCGGCCTCCAGGCCGGCGGTGCTCATCGCCATGTGGGGCATTGCCATAGGACTGGCCGTGATGCTCATTGCCGTGTCGGTCATCGTGGGCTTCAAGGGTGAGGTGCGCAACAAGCTGGTGGGATTCGGCAGCCACATTCAGGTCTCCAATCTCAACGTGGTGCGTTCCTATGAGACCCGTCCCATTGCCGTCAGCGACAGTATGATGTCCGGATGGGGGAGCCATCGGGAGGTGGCCCATGCCCAACGCTTCAGTACCAAGCCGGGTATGATCAAGACGGCAGACTCCTTCCAGGGCATGGTGCTGAAGGGAGTGGGCGAGGAGTATGACCTGGACTTCTTCCGCAACCACCTCTGTGAGGGCGAGGTGCCGGTGTTCAGTGATTCGATAACCTCCAACCGTGTACTCCTGTCGCGCACCATGGCCGAGAAGCTCCACCTGAAGACGGGCGACAAGATAGACACCTATTATATACAAGAGAACGTCCGGGCACGCCGACTCACGGTGGCCGGCATCTACCAGACCAACTTCTCGGAATTCGACAACCTCTTCCTGCTGACGGACATGGCCTTGGTGAGGCGTCTGAACAGATGGGAGGACGACCAGGTGAGCGGTGTGGAGATACGTCTGCACGAGGGGGAAAAGCTGGATGAATGCACCTGGCTGCTGGCCTCGGAGGTGATGGGAAGGCAGGACCGCCTGGGCGAGGAACTCTGTGTGCGCAACGTGGAGCAGCTGCATCCCCAACTCTTTGCATGGTTAGAGATACTGGACGTGAACATCTGGGTGATACTGGCACTCATGACGGGAGTGGCGGGCTTCACCATGATTTCGGGACTGCTCATCATCATTATTGAGCGCACGGCCATGATTGGCGTGCTGAAGTCCATGGGTGCCGGAAACGGCATGGTGCGCAGGACGTTCCTGTGGTTCGCCGTCTTCGTGATAGGACGCGGCATGGCCTGGGGCAATGCCATCGGCCTGCTCTTCTACCTGCTGCAACGCTATGGCGCACTCTTCAAGCTGGACCCCGAAACCTACTACATGGACACGGTGCCCGTGGCCTTCAATCCCCTCTACTTCATCCTGCTGAACATAGGCACGCTGGTGGCATCGGTCCTGATGCTCATCGGCCCATCCTATCTCATTGCACGCATTCATCCGGCCACCTCCATGCGTTACGAATGATAATCTTTCAACCCCAAACATACATTTCATCATGCAAACGACTACTTCCCAACTGGCCGCACTCTTCGACTTTGATGGTGTGGTGATGGATACCGAAACCCAATACAGCCGCTTCTGGCATCGGCAAGGTGTGGAATACCTGGGTATGGACGACCTGGAAGGACGCATCAAGGGACAGACACTGGACTACATCTACGCCACCTTCTTCACCGGCATGACGCAGGTGCAGGAAGAGATTACCCGCAGACTGAACCGCTATGAGCAAGAGATGGCCTATGAGTACATCCCCGGCATAGAACCCTTCCTGGACGAACTTCGTCGGCAGGGCGTGAAACTGGCCGTGGTCACCAGCTCCAATGAGCAGAAGATGACGGCCGTATATCGGGTGCATCCCGAACTGAAGGAACGCTTCGATGCCATCCTGACGGCCGAGATGTTCGCTGCTTCCAAACCCGCTCCCGACTGTTTTCTGTTGGGCATGGAGCGCTTCTCCACAACGCCCTCCCATACTTATGTCTTCGAGGATTCCTTCAATGGCTTGCGGGCCGGCATGGCTTCGGGAGCCACGGTCATCGGACTGGCCACGACCAACAGCCGCGAGGCCATTGCCTCCCTGTGTCATGAGGTGATTGATGATTTCCGGGGATTCACCTGCGAGAAGATGGTGCAGGTTGGCGAGAGACGCCTCTTGGAATAGGAGCAAAAAAAAAGGCTATCTATCCCAGACAGCCAATCTTTTTGTTAACCTTAAATCTAATACTATGAAAAACACGATGCAAATATACGGCCTTTTGCGTTATCTCCAAACTTTCGTCAGAGAAAAGATGTTTTTATAACAAGGCTTAAGCCTAATGCAAACTTATTAACGCTTTTGAGAGGCTGAAGGTCGGATAATTGCACGCTTTGCATTATCTTTGTACCCCCCGATGGGCAATAATAAACGGAAACGATATGAATACAGACTTCCTGAATAGCTTTGAAAACCGGGTGCAGGACGAACTGCTCCGTCTCTGCACCTCGTGCAACATGCTGAACGGCCAGCTGCTGGCCACAGAAGACATAGACAACAGGTGGCACGAACTGGCACCGGAGTACATGGCCGATGCCGTGCCCGAGATTGCCCACTATCCCACGGTGTCCGTGGCCTGGGCCGCCTACTTAGGCATGGCCGTGGCCCAAGGATGGGATGCAGACTGGGAAACGGCCCGACAAGCCCTCTACACCTCTTACTATGGTAGCCAGGGATTCGACGACATGGACGAACACATTGTGCAGCAAGTGCTGGGGCTCCTGCCCGACGGCTATGAGGCGCGTAACCTGGAGACCGCCATCCGACGTTGTGCCGAGACGGCCGTGACCCTTATCCGGCGCGAACAGATAGCTCCCCAAAGCCCCATGGCCTTCCACGTCTTTGCCCGCACCTGCAAGGTGATGTTCCGCCTGGGAGCCGCCATGCAGCTGAAGCGGTTAGGATATAAGTTCGAGAAGATGCAAATCAGATAAACAAGATATAAGTATGAATCACAAGGTATCGGAAAACCCTTTCAAAAACCGAAAGAGCGACAACACGTCGCTCATGGTTGTCACGGCCCTCTTCGTGACGCTCTATCTCGTCTCCAACATCATGGCCGTCAAGGTCATCGGTATCTGGGGACTCTTCTACTTCGATTCGGGAACCATCACGTTCCCCTTTGCCTACATGCTGGGCGACGTGCTCACCGAAATCTGGGGCTATCGCACCACACGGAAAATCATCTGGATAACCTTCCTCTGCAACATCCTGCTGGTGCTGTGCACGCAGATTGGTGTGTGGCTGCCCTCGCCCGACCACCTGGCCGATACGGCCGAGGCCTACAACCACGTCTTCACCTACGTACCCCGCATCGTGTTAGGCTCTCTCACCGGCTTCCTCCTGGGCGAACTGTCCAATGCCTGGCTGATGGAGTGGATCAAGGGCAAGACGCGCGGACGCTTCTTCTGGCTACGCACCATCGGCAGTTCGGCCGTGGGCTACCTGTTCGACTCCCTGCCCTTTGTCCTGATAGCCTTCCTCGGCGTAGTCTCCACGCGTGAGCTGCTGCTGATGATAGCCTTCCAGTATGCCTCCAAGCTGCTGATAGAAGCTTTTCTGGGCACCCCGATGGCCTATGTGGCTGTGCATTGGATCAAGAAACGGTTGAAGTAATCTCCCTCCTCATGGAACGTTATTCCCTGATTACGACCAAGATGCCGCGCGAGTTCGTCCTGCTGCAGGGCACGGGCTGCCGCTGGCGGCAATGCACCTTCTGCGACTATCACGAGGACGTGAGCGAACATCCGTTCGAAGTCAACCGGAAGGTGCTGCAACAGGTCACCGGCTGCTATGGCGTGCTGGATGTCATCAACTCTGGCTCGGCCATGGAGATGGACGAGGAGACCCTCTCCCTGTTGGAACACCTGGTACACACCAAGCACATCCACACCCTTTGGTTGGAAGCCCACTACATGTACCGCCACCGCCTGCAGGCTTTCGCCTCCCGTTTCGCTCCGGCAAGGGTGAAGTATCGTTGCGGCATAGAGAGTTTCTCGCCCGCCTTGCGCCATGCCTGGAAGAAGGGCATCCCCGACGAGGTGACGGCGGCCGATGTAGCCCGTTACTTTCAGGGCGTCTGCCTGTTGTGCTGTACCCGTGGCGACAGTCGCGAGCGCATCCTTCATGACATCGGCGAGGCCCGCCGCCACTTCGAATACTTCAGCGTCAACCTCTTCTGCAACAACCACACCCCGATGCAGCGCGACGAAGAACTGGCACGCTGGTTCGTCCGCGAAGTCTACCCCTCACTGAAGGATGCCGACGGAGTGGAAGTCCTCCTGGGAAACACCGACCTGGGCGTAGGGTAGGAGGGGCCTTCGCGTTAGTAAGACGATGGGCGATGCCTTAGTAGGGCATCGTGCAATACCTTACTAAGACGATGGCTTATGCATTTAAAGGCGCTTCTTACTTGCGTATAAACTTGCTTTCGCTTATCTTTGTCCCCACGAATCCTAAAGACGAAACGTAAGAAACAGAAAGAGACCGTAAAAAAACATAACATATTTATAAACCATAGCGTTTACTATTTATTCGAGATACTCCGAAAATTTGGCGATTAGAAGAAGTTATCTGATTAGAATAAGTTCAGTGAATGCCTGCGCTCAAAGCGTAGGCCGAACTTATCTTCAGATACAGGTTACGCCAAATACCTCGGAGTATAGATAAGTGAAAGCCTGCGCTTTCTTTTTGTCCTGCTCCGAGGTATTTGTGCCTCTTGCCTGTATTCCCGAATGATGTAGTTTGCGCCCAAACGTATTAGCGCAATGAACGAAACACATGCAGGCTTGTCCGGCAAGCATCGCCAGATAAAGTCGAAAGAGCGTGTATCGGCCCACGGCGAGGTGTTTACCGCCCCGCGCGAGGTCAATGCCATGCTCAATCTTGTGAAGCAGGAGACAGAACGCATAGACTCCCGCTTCCTGGAACCGGCGTGCGGCAACGGCAATTTCCTGGCCGAAATTCTGGAAAGGAAGCTGCGGGTGGTGAAAGCCCGACACGCTTCGTGCCGCACCGACTATGAGCTGCAGACACTCACGGCCGTAAGCTCCATCTATGGCATCGACATCCAGCAGGACAACGTTGCCGAGTGTCGCGACCGCCTCTTCGGCATCTTCCTCCGCGAGTATGCCTCCCTCTTCCCTCTGCCCGCCCCTGATACGGAAAAGGACAGCGAATACCTGCTCACCATCCGCTACATTCTGCACCGCAACATCCTGTGGGGCGATGCACTGACCCTCTGCACCCCCGACGAAGCCCGCCATCCCATCGTCTTCAGCGAATGGAGTGCCGTGGGCCAACAGGTGAAGCGGCGCGACTTTACCCTCGACATGCTTCTGCGCAACCAGCCCATGACCGAGCCAAACCTCTTCAGCGACTTGGGCGACGAGGCTTTTATCCCCACGCCCTTCCGGCAATTTCCCCTGACGCACTACCTTAAACTTTACAGCCATGAAGACCGTGAACTATAATCCCGACGTACTGACCTGCCTGGCAAACCTGAGCAACGACGAGGTTTTCACCCCGCCCGCAGTGGTCAACCAAATGCTCGATATGCTTCCGCCCGAGCTGTTCCGCAATCCCCGTACCACCTTCCTCGACCCCGTAAGCAAGACCGGTGTCTTCCTTCGCGAGATAGCCAAACGGCTGATGGAGGGCTTGAAGGAGGAGATTCCCGACACGCAGCAGCGCATCGACCACATTTCCTCCCGCCAGCTCTATGCCCTGCCCATCACCGAGCTGACTTCGCTCTTGAGCCGCCGAAGCGTCTATTGCAGCAAGCACGCCAACAGCAAGTATTCCGTCTGCACCTCCTTCACCGACGAGCAGGGCAACATCCGCTACACCCCCACCCGTCACACCTGGGAGAACGGCCGTTGCCGTTACTGCGGAGCCAGTCAGGAAGTCTACCAGCGTGGCGATTCCCTCGAAAGCCATGCCTACCAGTTTATCCACACTATTCACCCCGAAAAGATTTTCAATATGAAGTTTGATGTTATTATCGGCAATCCTCCTTATCAGTTGAGTGATGGAGGAAATGGAGCGAGTGCAAGACCATTATATCATCTTTTTGTAGAACAAGCGCAGAAACTTAGACCCCGTTATTTAACGATGATTATTCCTGCCCGTTGGTATGCAGGGGGAAAAGGATTGGATGAGTTCCGTAATATGATGTTGAACAATTCCCAAATTAGAAACTTGGTGGATTATAATGATAGTGCAGACTGTTTCCCTGGCGTAAACATTGCAGATGGAGTGTGCTACTTCTTGTGGGATAGAGAATATGAAGGCAAGTGTAGGGTTGTAAACGCAACGAACCAAGGAAAAGAAACCATAGAAGAAAGATTCCTAAATGAATACCCTACATTCGTAAGAAGCAATATTGCTATTGAAATTGTACGCAAGGTTGATGCAATAGCCCAGGATTATATGTCTAAATATGTATGTTCCAGAAATCTGTTTGGCTTGCCAAGTAATGAGAGAGGACATGACAGAAAAGAAGAAAACGATTTAGGTTTATTGTCAAGCAAGGGTAAGGGCTTTATAAATAAAAAGATGGTTGACAATATACAGATGGCATCTCGCAATAAAGTTGTTATCACCTACGCCATGTCAGGAGGAAATAAGCCAGGGAATGACGGGAAATATCAAATTCTCTCATCTTTAATGGTTCTTCCCTGCAATGAAGTATGTACCGAAACTTATTTGGTAATTAGTGCATATGAGGAAAAACAAAAGGCTGACAATCTTGTCTCTTATCTGAAAACAAAATTCTGTAGATTCCTTTTGTTACAAGCCTTGTCATCTATACACATTACTAAAAGTAGTTTTCAGTTCGTCCCACACCAGGATTTCTCCCAACCTTGGAGAGACGAGAAGCTCTACAAGAAATACGGTTTAAGCGAAGACGAAATATCATTCATAGAAGGCATGATTCGTCCGATGGAATAATTTGCGGGTGTATTTGTCGTAATTGTGTATTTGTCGTGTTGTGTTTCCGTATTGTGTGCCGTTATTGTGTAGAGACGTCACAATGTGGCGTCTCTACGGGCTCGTGCGGCAGGGTTTCGCATATCATTTCGAGGTTTAAATATGCCGTGACGCATTATGCCAAACAGGAACAGATAGAATTCGGATGGCAATCCCGCTTTCATGATCATATCATACGGAACGATGGGGAATATCTCCGCATCTCCGATTATATTGATTGCAATGTGGAGAATTGGCATAAGGACTGTTTTTCATCCGAATGATTTGTTACAATGATTCCAATCTGCGCCATAAACCAAAACAATATGGCACAGAAGAATTTTTTCCCGCTTCGTCCGGCAGTTCATCCTATGATTTATGCCTACGAAGACACCAATCCCCAATATCGGGGGCTGCTGAAAGTGGGCTACACCTCTGTCGACGTGCAACGACGCATCGCCCAGCAATATCCCACACTCCGCCCCGGAGCATTACCTTACCGTATCGTGTTTCAGGCAAGTGCCATGCGTAGCGACGGCTCGTCGTTCACCGACCACGAGGTGCATCGCTACCTACGCCGGCATGGCTTCCTGAACCCTGAAGGCGAATGGTTCCGATGCAGGGCAAAGGACGTGGAGGCTGCCGTGTGGGCAGTGAAGCATCGACGGGAAAACGAGGAACAGCGCACCGAAACCTTCCCCATGCGCCCCGAACAAAAGGCTGCCGTAGAGAAGACCGCAGCCTACTTTGAACACTATCCCTACGCCGAGAACAGGCGGACTCCCCACTTCCTTTGGAACTGCAAGATGCGCTTCGGAAAGACATACGCCACCTATCAACTGGCCAAGCGGATGGGATGGAAACGGTTATTGGTACTAACGTTCAAGCCTGCCGTGGAGAATGCGTGGGAGGAAGACCTTGCTTCGCACGTCGACTTTGAGGGCTGGCAGTTCATCTCGCACAAGAACGGCCTGCGCCCCGACGACATGGACCGGAACAGGCCGATAGTGTGCTTCGGCTCTTTCCAGGATTTCCTGGGACGCAACAGGCAGACGGGAGGAATCAAGAGCCGCAATGAATGGGTGCATCTGACAAACTGGGACTGCGTGGTGCTTGACGAGTATCACTATGGAGCCTGGCGCGAGAACGCCAAAGATCTGTTCGAGAATGAAGACAAGCGGGAAGCCGCCCAGGCACAGGGAGAAGCATTGGAGTATTACGACGAGGAGAATATGCCCATCACCACCGGTGCCTATCTCTACCTGTCGGGTACGCCTTTCCGTGCCATCAACTCGGGCGAATTTATCGAAGAAGAAATATACAACTGGACATACAGCGACGAGCAGCAGGCCAAAGCCGAATGGACGGGAGAAGACAACCCCTATGCCGCCCTGCCGCGCATGGTGATGATGACCTACCAGCTGCCCGATGCCCTGCGTGCAGTGGCCCAAGGCGGAGAATATGACGAGTTCGACCTGAATCTGTTCTTCTCGGCTACCGGGGAGGGAGAGAATGCCTGCTTTGTATATAAAAATGAGGTGCAGAAGTGGCTCGACCTGATTCGCGGTGCCTATACCGAAAACATCGTGAGCGACCTGAAGCTGAAGAACGAGCGTCCGCCCATGCCTTTCAGTCACGCCCCGCTGCTGCGCACGCTGAGTCACACGTTCTGGTTCCTGCCGTCGGTATCGGCTTGCTTTGCCATGCGCAATCTGTTGGCCGAACGACAGAATCTCTTCTATCACGACTATCGGGTGGTAGTGGCTGCAGGCAGCGGAGCCGGTATAGGTGTGGAGGCACTGCCTCCCGTGCTGAATGCCATGGACGACCCGCTACAGAGCAAGAGCATCACCCTCTCCTGCGGCAAGCTCACTACCGGTGTCTCCGTCAAGCCATGGTCGGGCATCTTCATGCTGCGCAATTCGTCCAGTCCGGAGACCTACTTCCAGGCCGCTTTCCGAGTGCAGACGCCGTGGACGGTGAAGAATCCCGATGGCCTTTCGCCCGACAAAGTGGAGATAATGAAGCAGGAGTGCTATGTGTTCGACTTTGCCCCCAACCGTGCCTTGCGCCAGATTGCCGACTACAGTTGCCGTCTGAACGTAAGCGAGACAAACCCCGAGAAGAAGGTGGAGGAGTTTATCCACTTCCTCCCCGTACTGGCCTACGATGGCAGCAGCATGAAGCAGATAGATGCCGCAGGCATTCTGGACATCGCCATGAGCGGCACCAGTGCCACCCTGCTGGCCCGACGCTGGGAAAGTGCCCTGCTGGTTAATGTGGACAACGCCACCCTGCAACGCCTGATGGACAACCCCGAAGCGATGCAAGCCCTGATGAGCATTGAAGGATTCCGCAACCTGAACCAGGATATCGAAACCATCATCAACAAGAGCGAGGCTGTGAAGAAAGCCAAGAAAGAGTCCAACGACCGAGAACTCTCCAAGCAGGAGAAGAAGGAGCTGACCGAGGAAGAGAAGGAATACAAGAGTATGCGCAAGCAGATTCAGGAGAAACTCATCAAGTTTGCCACCCGTGTGCCCGTCTTCATGTACCTGACCGACTATCGTGAAAGGAGTTTGAAGGATGTTATCACCCAATTGGAGCCGGGCCTGTTTAGGAAGGTGACAGGACTCTCGCTGAAAGACTTCGAACTGCTCGTCTCGCTCGGTGTGTTCAACGGTGCGTTGATGAACGATGCCATCTACAAGTTCAAGCGTTATGAAGACGCCAGCCTGGAGTATGTTGGCATCAACCGTCATCAGGACGAGAACGTGGGTCTCTTTGATACCGTCCTGAGTCGTTCCGACTATGAACAGACCTTTGTGAATGAGGACTGAACGGGTGGGAAAAGAATCATTGAATGCCAAGCGTCAAGGCATAGAGGAGGATGCGCGATGTAAGGATTTCGATAATGTCTTAATGAACGTGAAATAGCGACCTAGAAAAGTAGCCCAGTTGGGAAGAAATTTTTCCCCAACTGGGCTTAGAATTTTCTACAGTTAATAAGGGCCATTTAGCCTGCCCAAAGGGGCGGAATAGAGCGCGGTCAATTATCGCAGCCTGTATGCATGTAAAGAAACAAGAGCGTATTCCATATTTATTAACACTCTGTATCCTATGGCTACTATGACCGGACTTTCAGAAGCTGTCTTGAACTTATTCTGCCCTTTATGAATAAGTTGCCTCAGTTGAAAATGAAGCAAGTTATTTCTTAAACGTCACTTAGTACGTGACCTCCAACGGTTGCTTCAGTGTTTGTGCATAGTGGCTGAGGTGCTCGTTCCACTCTTCCATGGAGTGGATGTCTGCCTGATTCCAGGCGAAGCCCCAGTGGTAGGTGAAGGTGCTCTCGGGGGTATATTCGGCAAAGGCCAACACGTGTCCTTCGGCATTGTTGCGCCGCTGCTTCTCCTCGGGTGAGAAGTGGCACACTTCGGCACGGTTGATTTCTTGTGCAAAGGCATGACCCAGGTAGATGATGCCTTGGCCGGGACCGGTGGTGGGGTCTTCATAGGCCATGTAGCCCTCGGTGGCATTGGTCACGGTGGCACCGCTCCTGTCGTGCAGCACGATGCCTGTCACGATGGGGCAGGGCTTGCTCAGGTTGGCATAGTTGACGCTGGTCTTGTTGAAGTGAGAGCCGGCATCAAGCGTAATGATGCGGGTCTCTATAACCTCGCTGTCATCGCCCACTTGAGTGGGGCCGAACACCAACTTCACCGTGAAACGCAGCGGACCGTTGTCCAGAATCTCGTAACTCTGATAACACCAGGGATAGACTATTTCGCCTTCGTACATCAAGGCAGCTACACCGGCACCCAGCGTAGGACCCACGGCGTAGCAGTCCATACCGAAGCCATGATCTTTATGATAACTGATGGTATCTATCATTCGGGCGGCAAGTTCCGGATTGCTCTTGCGAACGGCATTGATGCGTTTCCAGGCAGCCTTGTCGGTCTCCAGGGCATACATCTGCTCCACGACGGGGCGGTCGGTGCCACGCTTGGTGAAGAGGTCGTAACCGTAACCGCGTTCACCACGTGCCTGCAGGGCCGGACCATAGGCACGGAAGCCCACCAGGTCGTTCTCCCAGGCGATGTCTTCCAGACGTTCAGGGTACATCCTGCCACAAGCCTTGGTCGGGATGCTGTCCGGAGTACCCGGAATGATAAGGTAGGTATTGCTCTCTTTGGCCTTGATGCTGACGGGGAAGATGAGCTTGCCGTCGTGGGTGAGCTGCTGGGGCAGTTGTCGCAGGCCGTCAGTGACTACCACCGAAGCTGTATCGGACACCTTCATTCTTTTTCTCACATCTTTTATGGAGAGCTCCACGATTTCGTTGGTACGGTCCGCTTCCAAAGGGTTGGACACGGTTACGGGAAGAGGTTCGCCCCGATGGGCACACGATGCTGCAAGCAGCGACAAGGCAATGAGTAGAGTGTGTTTCATGATGTTTGAGATTATTCTTATACATGGCGAAGATACGAATAAAATCAGAAAGAGCCGCTCTTTTAAGGGATATTTTTGCCTCATGGGCACAACAGGCAACCGGTTAGTCTGCAAGCATAGGATTGTAGACGTAAGCCACGACCTCGTTGCTCTTCAGGGAAGCCTGCACGTCGATGAGCCGCTGGTTGCTGCTTCCACGGAAGTAGAGGGCTTCGTCGCGCAGTTCCTGCTTGAACTTTCCATCCACCAACACGTCAATGTAGTTCAGCAACCGAGCCTGGCGGGGATTCTTGAGCAGTTTCTCAAAGGTATAGCCCGTGTAGCACCAAATGTTCTTTCCGCTCTTCTCCTTGATGGCATGGGCCAGCTCGGCAAATCCTTCGGGCTGGTACATGGGGTCGCCGCCGCTGAAGGTAACGTCGGCAAAGGGGTCGGCCAATACCCGTTTCAGGATGTCGTCGGTCTGCATCCATTCCCCCCGATTGATGTCCCAGGATTCGGGATTGTGGCAGCCCGGACACCCGTTCGGGCATCCGGCTGCATAGATGGCGGTACGGAAGCCCGGTCCGTCTACGGTGGTGTCTTCCAATATATCCAGTATGGCTATCATCTCCGGTCCGGTTTATTCGTGTACCTGTCTGTCGTTCAGTTCGGCAAGCTTGGCACTGTTCCAACGGTCGGTGGTACCCACGAGGTAACCGGTGATGCGCTGCAGTTTGTCAATGCGGGTGCTGCCACACTTCGGGCACTTCTCCAAATGGGGCGTGGCATTCTCGTAGCCACAGTCTAAACAACGGTTGCGGTTGTGGTTCACCGAGCCATAGCCGATATTATACTTGTCCATCATGTCTACCACACGCATGATGACCTCGGGATTGTGGGTAGCATCGCCATCCATCTCCACGTAGAAGATGTGTCCGCCACGTGTCAGGTCGTGATAGGGAGCCTCCACCTCGGCCTTGTGGCGTGCGCTGCACTTGTAGTAGACGGGCACATGGTTGGAGTTGGTGTAGTAGTCGCGGTCGGTGATGCCGGGCAGGAGGCCGAACTCGGCACGGTCCTTGCGGGTAAACTTGCCCGACAGACCTTCGGCCGGTGTGGCCAGTATGCTGTAGTTATGCTGATAGCGGTCAGAGAACTGGTTGGCACGGTCACGCATATAGGTCACGATGCGCAATCCCAACTCCTGCGCCTCTTCCGACTCACCGTGGTGCTTGCCAATCAGAGCCACGAGACATTCGGCCAGACCAATGAAGCCTATGCCCAATGTGCCCTGGTTGATGACAGATGCAATGGTGTCATTAGGTTTCAGTTTTTCGCTGCCTACCCACAGGACAGACATCAGCAAGGGGAACTGCTTGGCAAAAGCGGTCTTCTGGAACTCCATGCGTTCATGAAGCTGGCGTGCCGTCACCTCCAGCATCTGGTCCAGCTTGGCAAAGAAAAGGGCGATGCGCTGCTCTTTGTCTTCCAGCTTCATGCACTCGATGGCCATACGTACAATGTTGATAGTGGAGAAGGAGAGGTTACCGCGTCCGATGGAGGTCTTGGGACCGAAACGGTTTTCGAACACACGGGTACGACATCCCATGGTGGCTACTTCATGAATGTAGCGCTTGGGGTCGTCGGCCCGCCATTCATCGTCCTGGTTGAAGGTGGCGTCCAGGTTCAGGAAATTGGGGAAGAAACGGCGTGCCGTCACCTTGCAGGCCAGCTGGTAGAGGTCATAGTTGCGGTCTTCGGGAAGATAGCTGACGCCACGTTTCTTTTTCCATATCTGTATGGGGAAGATGGCCGTCTCACCGTTACCCACACCACGGTAGGTGCTCTTCAGGAGTTCGCGGATGATGCAGCGTCCTTCGGCCGAGGTGTCCGTGCCATAGTTGATGGAACTGAACACCACCTGGTTACCTCCACGTGAGTGAATGGTGTTCATGTTGTGGATGAAAGCCTCCATAGCCTGGTGCACCCGGGCCACGGTGCGGTTCACGGCATGTTGCACGATGCGTCGCTCGTCCGACAGACCGTCTAACGGTTGCTGCAGATAATCACTCAGCTCTTTCTGATAGAGGTGGCTGTAGTCCTTGCCCTCCAGCTCTTCCAGATTCTTCAGTTCTTCGATGAAACTGTTGCGCACATAGGGAGCCAGATAGAAGTCAAAGGCCGGGATGGCCTGTCCGCCGTGCATTTCGTTCTGGGCCGTCTCCAAGGAGATACAACCCATGATGCTGGCTGTCTCTATGCGCTTGGCCGGGCGTGACTCGCCGTGTCCGGCCGAGAAGCCATACTCCAGGATGCGATCCAGCGGATGCTGTACGCAGGTCAAGCTCTTGGTGGGGTAGTAGTCCTTGTCGTGGATATGCAGGTAGTTGTGGGAGACGGCATCCAGCACCTCCGCACTGAGCAGGTAGTCGTCCACGAAAGGTTTGGTGCTCTCACTGGCAAACTTCATCATCATACCGGCAGGCGTGTCGGTGTTCATGTTGGCGTTTTCGCGGGTGATGTCGTTGGACTTGATGTCGATAATCTCCAGAAACATGTCGCGTGTCTTGGCCTTGCGGGCGATGCTACGCTGGTTGCGGTAGGCGATATACTTCTGGGCCACATCCTTACGGCTGCTCTTCATCAGTTCCATTTCCACCATGTCCTGAATGGCTTCCACGGTCATCTGCGCCTCTCCCTTGAAGGAGATGTGGTCGGTAATCTGGTGAATCAACTGCAGGTCTTCGCCCTTGTCCGTATGAAGCATGGCTTTACGGATGGCGGTGACTATTTTCTCTTCGTTGAACCCAACGATGCGCCCGTCGCGCTTGATGACTGTCTGTATCATGATGTTAGCTTATTTGGAGTGATGAATTACGGAAACAAAGATACGACTACTATCAACAAGTTATCCGTTTTGGATAACTTTTGTCGTGTTAAAAATAGCTAAGGCGTTGATACATAATATCAACGCCTTAAGTTTTGGAAAACTTGCACGCGAAAGTACGTTTCCCGAGTTTTCCTATTCGTTCTATCCGTACAGCCTTACTTCTTCAGCCACTTGTCCAACCAGGCAAAGTAGGTGCGCTGCCACAGGATGCCGTTTTGGGGCTTCAGCACCCAATGGTTCTCATCGGGATAGATGAGCAGTTCGGCCGGTACACCGCGCATCACGGCTGCATCAAAGGCAGCCATAGCCTGGTTGGCCAGGATGCGGTAGTCCTTCTCGCCATGAATGCAGAGGATGGGAGTGTCCCAACGGTCCACAAAGCGGTGAGGTGAGTTGGCAAAGGTGCGTTGGGCAATGGCATTATCCTTTTCCCAATAGGCACCGCCCATGTCCCACTCGGCAAACCATTTCTCTTCCGTCTCCAAGTATTGCATCTCCATGTTGAAGATGCCGTCGTGGGCAATGAATGCCTTGAAACGCTTGTCGTGGTGTCCGGCAATCCAATAGACGGAGAATCCGCCGAAGCTGGCTCCTACGCATCCCAGGCGTTCCTGGTCCACAAACGGTTCCTTGGCCATTTCATCGATGGCCGTGAAGTAGTCCTTCATGCACTGGCCGCCATAGTCACCGCTGATGGCTTCGTTCCAAGCCATGCCGAAGCCCGGAAGTCCTCGACGGTTGGGGGCCACGATGATGTAGTCATTGGCTGCCATAATCTGGAAGTTCCAGCGGTAGCTCCAGAACTGGCTGACGGGACTCTGCGGTCCGCCTTCACAGAAGAGCAGGGTAGGGTACTTCTTGTTGGGGTCGAACTGTGGCGGATAGATGACCCACGTCAGCATCTGCTGTCCGTCTGTGGTCTCCATCCAGCGTGCCTCCACCTGTCCCAAGTCCAGTTGGTCCAGGATATGCTTGTTCTCATTGGTGAGCTGGCAAACGCCGGTAGCCTTGCCTTCGTTCAGACTGAGGGCATAGATTTCATCGCCCCACTGCATGCTGTGACGCTTGGCCACGAGTCCTTCGCCCAGGAAGTCTATGGACGCGTAGTCATACTGTCCCTCGGTGACCTGCACCAATTTGTTGTTGCGAGTGAGGTCAATGTGATAGATATGCTCTTCACCGTGCCATACGCCCAGGAAATAGAAGCTGCGGGAATCCTTGCCCCATTTGAAGGCATCCACGTTGGAGTCGAAGTCATCGCTGACAAACTGCTTCTCGCCCGTCTGACGGTTCATCACGCAGAGACGGTTCCAGTCGGATTCATAACCGTCGCGTGCCATGCTCTGCCAGGCGATGTACTGTCCGTCAGGAGAGTATTGGGGATTGGTGTCATAGCCGGCCATTTCACCGGAGTTGCCCTTCCCGTCTTTCTTGCAGAGGTTCACGAAGCCTCCCTTCTCTAAGTCATACTCGTAGATGTCCGAGTCCGTGGAGAGTGCATAGGCCAGACCGGTCTTCATGCGGCAGGTAAAGGCCACCTTGTCCGATGCCGGACTCCAGGCCAGCTGTTCGATGCCGCCAAAGGGTTTCATGGGACTTTCATAGGGCAGTCCCTCCAGGATGTCGCGCACGTTGCTGATGCCTTGGCCATCGAAGTCGGCCACGAAAGGATGGGGAGCCGTGGTGGTCCATTCATCCCAGTGTTTGTACATCAGGTCGTTGGTCACGATGCCCGTAGCCAAAGGAAGGTCGGGATGCTTGTCGGCCGTGCTCTTCACGGTCTTCACCTGAGAGATGAAAAGGAGTTTCTTGCCGTCAGGCGAGAAGGCGAAGCCGTCTATGCCGCCCTCATAGTCGGTGAGCTGACGCTTGTCCGTGCCGTCGGGATTCATTTCCCACACCTGCACACTTCCGCTCTCGCTGCTCAGGTAAGCGAGTTTGGAGCCATCCTTAATCCATGAAGGCTCGCCCTGGTAGGCGTTGTGCCGGGTCAGTTGCAGGTTGTTGCTGCCGTCGGCATCCATCACGAAGAGTTCGCTGTTGCTCTTGTTCTGGGGAACACTGTAGTAGGAGACCGTGTAGGCTATCTTCTTTTCGTCGGGTGATACCGCTAAGCTGCCTATGCGCCCCATGGCCCAGAGAGCTTCGGGAGTCATCCGTCGCCCTTCAATCCGGATGTCTGAACGGCCTATGGCTGACTCTTCCTGAGAGGTTCCGCCTCCCGTGCAGGAGGCCAATGTCATTACTGCTGACATGAGTAAGAGATTTGCTTGTTTCATTATACTATATATAATAGGTGATATGGTTCGCTATGAGTTCTTCTTTCTGCGCTTGCCGCCACCGCCGCCATGATGCGGTTTCCTGCGGTACTTCTTGTGATCGGAGGCTGAGCGTGCTCTCGGTTTGTATTCGGGAGCCTCGCCCAATCCTTCGGGCAGGGGAATCTTGTATACCTCTTTTTCGATAAACTCCTCGATGGCCTTGAAGTGTCCTTGGTCCTTCTCGCTCACGAAGGTGATAGCCACACCGTCGTTGTTGGCGCGTGCGGTTCGTCCGATGCGGTGCACGTAGTCCTCGCAGTCGCGCGGCACGTCATAGTTGATGACCAGGCGGATATCGTCAATGTCAATGCCTCGCGACACGATGTCGGTGGCCACCAGGATGTTGATTTTCCCGGCCTTGAACTGATACATGGCCTCTTCGCGTGCGCTCTGCTCCAGGTCGGAGTGCATCTCGCCGACATTCAGTTTCATCAGTTTCAGAGCCTTGGTCACCTCCTTCACCTTCAGTTTGGACGAGGCGAAGATGATGACGCGCTCCGGTGTCTGTTCGGCAAAGAGCTGGCGGATGATGCCCAACTTTTGATTTTCGTAGCAGATGTAGGCAGCCTGCAGAATCTTGTCTGCCGGCTTGGAGACAGCTATTTTCACTTCGGCCGGGTCGTTCAGGATGTTCTGTGCCAGTTGCTGTATCTTTTGGGGCATGGTGGCCGAGAACATGATGGTCTGCCGATCCTCGGGGAGGAACTTCACGATTTGCATGATGTCGTCATAGAAGCCCATGTCCAGCATGCGGTCGGCCTCGTCCAGGATGAAGAACGATACGCGCGACAGGTCTACATAGCCCAGACTGAGGTGGGCCAGGAGGCGTCCCGGTGTGGCGATGACCACGTCGGCACCCAAGGTGAGTCCTTTCTTCTGCTGTTCGAAGAGGATGCCGTCGTTACCTCCATATACGGCCACGCTGCTCACCGGCATGAAGTAGGCAAATCCCTCCATCTGCTGGTCTATCTGCTGGGCCAGTTCGCGTGTGGGAGCCATGACGATGCAGTTGATGGCATCTTCGGGATAGCCGCCGTCCGACAATTGGCTCAATACGGGAAGCAGGTAGGCGGCGGTCTTTCCGGTGCCTGTCTGTGCTACGGCAATTAGGTCGCGGCCGTCCAGAATGACGGGGATGGATTTTTCTTGTATGGGTGTACACTCCTCAAAGCGCATGGAGTCCAGTGCATCGAGCACGTCATCATTCAGGTCTAATTCAGTGAACTTCATATTGTCTGTTTCGTTGGTCTAAAGTGTCATATATTCATTCGGTTGTTCATTCGGTTGCGTCGGCTCCTACTTCTTCAGGTCGAACAGGTAGGCCAGCTTGATGGAGATGGTGCCGTGGGCGGAGCGTGAGAAGTAATCCTTCTTGGTGTTGCCGTAGAAGTCGGAGAGGGCATAGTAGTAGCGTCCCTCTAAGAGGAAGTTGCCGGCCTTGGTCTGCAGTTCCACTCCGGCTCCGCCGGCAATGCCATAGTCAAACTTGTTGTCTACCTTCTTGTCGTGCTGCTCCACGGTGATGCCGGTGAAGTCGCCCCAGTTGCCGCTCATGGTGTAGCTGTCACCCAGGAAGAAGCCCACTTGCGGACCGGCATGGATGAAAAACTGCATACCCTGCTCCTTGCCAAAGGCCAGATGGGCCAGGAAGGGAATCTCCACATAGTTCATCGTGCGCGTATATTTCAGGTCGGGATAGTCCTCATAAAACTCGTCCCATCCATGCTGGGAGAAGTTCACCTCTACCTGGGCACCGCATATCATGCTGAAATACTTCTCGGAGATGTAGCGGGCCACGAAGCCGCCGTTGATGCCCATGAGGTTCTTCTGGCGCACGGTGGGCGAAAAGCTGACACTGTTCATGTTGACGCCTCCGCTGACGCCAATGGCAAAGTTCTGGCGCAACTCGCCCACCTGCGCATGGGTGGGGAGGGCCATGTAGGCGCAGAGCAGCAGTGCGACTGCCCTTATAAGGTTTCTTGCTTTCATCTGTCTGTTCAGTCAAAATCCAACTTCACCAGCTCATAGTCTTTCGTGAAGTGTACAAAGAATACTTTCTTGTTGATGAATCCGCCCCAGTTGTTCACCCGCTGGAACTTGAATCCCGTCTGGATGGGTATCAGTTCCTGCTCGTTCATGCGGTTCTCCAGATCGGTGCCGTAGCGTGAAAGGCCCTTCAGGAAGAAGTAGGCCGTGTCGAAGCCCAGCATACCGTATTTGGGGTAGCGTTCCTCCATCTCCTTGGCATACCACCGGCGGTAATTGCCCGTGAACGTGCGGGCTGCCGGAAGCAGGTTGTTGGTATAGAAGGAGGAGTAGAAGTAGGTGTCCAGTTCGAAGAAGGCCTCTAAATGATCCTTGGTGTAGGTTTGCCATTCGGGATAGCCGAAGAGGTGTACCTTGGCCTCGGGGTTCTCGCGCACCATGAGGGTAAGCTGGGGCAACAGCTTGATGAGCACCAGATTGCTGCCCGATGTGGGGATGAAGATGTTCTCTCGGTCGGGGCTGAGGGCACTCTTCAGTACTTCCGCCGTGGCACTTTCGGGCAGGGTAGTGGAGGGGATGGCCCTGTTCTTCAGTTCGTCCTTCAGCCCTTTGATGAAGTCGGCCTTTTCCTTCGTGCCGCTGCCGGCCTCTATGAAGATGACGTTGGCGTTGGGGAACTGCCGCACGAAGTGGTCATAGACTTCGGAGTAGAGGTAAGACTGTGGCGTGTTGATTTGGTAGACTGCGGGATTGCTGAACACGGTGTTGTTCTGTGCCGTGAAAGGGATAACCAGACGGATGCTGTTCTTCCGGGCAAAGTCGGCCAGGGGCTTGATTTGCTGCTGGTGCAAGGGACCGAAGATGATGTCCATCCGCTTCATTTCGCTCTTGGCCAGGATGGTCTCTATGGCGGCGTTGTCCGTGCCCGAATTGTAGGTGTAGAGGTCAATGGAGGTACCTTGCCGCTTCAGGCTGTCCACCGCCATGAGGAAGCCTTCGTAATATTCCACCATGCGTGTGGTCTCGTTCTTGGAGGTGGTTTCGCCATAGAATGGCAGAATGACCGCGGCGCGGATGGTCTTGATGGGACGTGCCGCCTTCTCGTTTTCGTCAAAGAGTTCATCGTTGGTGGGGATGTTCTTCTCCACACGCTTCTCCTCTTCTTCGCGGGCATAGGGGATGCAGAGGAAGGTGCCCTTCTTGATTTTGTCTTCTCCCTGCAGTTCGGGGTTGGCGGCAATCAGTTCCGCCTCACTGATGCCATATTTCCGGCTGATGCTGTAGACCGTCTCTTTGCGCTTCACCTTGTGCATCTCCCTGCAGCGTGGCACTACGGCTTCAGGGATGTCGGCTGCCCGGTTGCCGTTCTGCTTGCCCTCCGTGCCATTGTCTTCTTCAACGGTCGGCACGGGGATACGTATCACCTGTCCGATACGGAAGTTCTCTGCGCTCAGTCCGGGATTGGCGTCGCAGATGGCCTTTGCCGTGACGTTGTATTTCACGGTGAGTCTGTAGAGGGTTTCACCGGCCGCAATGGTGTGATAGGTTTCCCGTTGCGTATTGGCCTCCTGACGCGGTATGCGGAGGGTGCGTCCTACGTATATCTTCTCCTCGCTACCGGGGTTCAGGGCTATGATGTCTGCCTGGGACACGCCATACATACTGGCGATGGAGTAGAGGCTTTGTCCCTTCTCGATGGTGTGCAGCAGGTAGGTCTGGTTCTCTTGTGCATGGATGCCTGCGCAACAGGTTCCGGCAAGTATCATGGCGCACAAAAAATGCTTGATTCTTCTCATTCTGTAGCTATTGGTTTGTACTCAGTGACATTTAAAATAACAAATTCCCAAATTGCCGCAAAATTAAGAAAATAATGGCATAGCACCAAAAAAGCATTGCAAAATCGGGGAGTTCCCTATCTCTTTTCTGAAATCAACAGCAACTTGTCGCCTATTTCCAACTTCAGGGTGCCGTTGGGGATGAGGAACTGGTCGCCTCGCTTCACTATCATGACCAGTGTGCCCTTGGGGAGGTTCATGTCTTTCAGCGTCTCGCCTCTGGTCAGCAACTCTTCGGTTACGGTCATGTCGCGCAGGTCAGAGTCTATCTCGTCGGGCAGTTCCACACCGAACTCATTACCGGTCTTCTCTAACGGAGTGGAGAGTCCCAAGGCGCGGGCCACCTTAGAGACCGTGGTGCCCTGAATGATGAGCGACACGATGGTGATGAAGAAGACGATGTTGAAGATGACATCCGCTCCGGGCACCTCGGCCACTACCGGATAGGTAGCGAAAATGATGGGCACTGCACCGCGAAGGCCTACCCATGAAACAAAAAAGCGGGACTTCACATTGATTCTCTTACCAAAAGGTAGCAGGCAGAGGAAGACACTGAGCGGACGGCCCACTACAATCATGAACACCCCGATAAGGGTGGCCACCAAGGCTACACCGAGCATTTCGTGGGGATTGACCAACAGACCCAGACAGAGGAACATAATGATCTGGAAGAGCCACGTCAGTCCGTCCATGAAGGTGTAGATTTCCTTACGGTGCATGATTTTTGCATTTCCCACCATGATGCCGGCAATGTAGACGGCCAGATAGCCGTTGCCATGCAGCAGGTCGGTGATGGAGAAGGTGAAGAAGACGAACGACAGCAGCAGGATGGGGTAGAGGGCCTGGTTGTCGATGTTCAGACGATTGAGCATCAGGATGGCCAACTTGCCTAACAGATAACCCAATGCGGCACCCACGATGAACTGCACGCAGAAGGAACCGATGATTTGGGGAACACCCATGCCCGACGAGCCGACCAGCTGGATGAGTACGATGGTAAGCATGTAGGCCATAGGGTCGTTGCTACCGCTTTCCAACTCCAGCATGGGACGCAGGTTGTGCTTCAGGTTCATCTTCTGTGAGCGCAGGATGGCAAACACGGAAGCCGAGTCGGTGGACGACATGGTGGCCGCCAGCAACAGACTGGTGATGATGGGGAAGTGGATGCTGGTCCACTCCATGCCCGAGAGCCCCCAGATGAAGAGACCGGTGAAGAGAGCCGTCAGCAGCACACCGACCGTGGAGAGCACAATGCCCGGTGCCAGGATAGGTTTTATCTCCTGAAACTTGGTGTCCATACCGCCCGAGAACAGAATGATGCTCAGGGCTACCATACCGATGAACTGGGCTTCCTTCACGTTATGAAACTGGAGTCCGAAGCCGTCGCTGCCGAATATCATGCCGACAACGAGGAAGAGCAACAGGGTGGGGACTCCGAAACGATACCCAGTCTTACCCACAACGATACTGATAAACAAGAGGATAGAACCAATGAGAAGGATGTTTTCTGCTGTAAAGATCATAACTATTTGCGTGCTAAAGTTTGTTAGTCTATATTGTTATTTGTCTTTTTGCGTGCAAAGGTAACTAAACCCTCTAACAAATGCAACATTAAAAAGGTTCAAAGATGGACTAATTTTGCTTAAGTTTCGCAAGTACCTATCTGTATTTATTCCGTCCCTATACGTATCGGCCGATGCGTTATACATGTTCTGCCTCTCGCCTATACGGGCGACCGTTGATAGTCGATAGTGAATAGTGGATAATTGATAGTGGAAAGTTGATGGTTTTAGGCGTAGATAAAGTGTTTCTAAATATTTACCAATAAATCTTGATAGGGAGAGGAAAAGTAGAGGCGGAGTGTATCACTTTGATGACACATCTGTAACTATACGAATAACAGCGTTTTAGAGCGCATTTTAGGGGGTAGGGTGTGTCACTTTTGTGTCTATAGCCGCAAAAAACTGTTCAAGTAGGGGTATTTTTGATAAAAATGCGATACAACGAACCACCGTGCGTGCAGGTTTTGCAGGCAATCGGCATTAGGGCATGGTCCATTTGCATTATTCTGCAAACATCCACTTGTCGAATTGAAAGTCCCCTTCCGAGGTGATGAAAAACAAATCGTGCTGCCCCGATATGGGAACAGCTATTTTAGCGTCTACCTGTTTCCACTCGTCGCCTTCAAACGAAAGAGTTGCTATTTCAAGCCCTTTTTTCGGATGATCCAAACGAACGGTCAGCTTGCCCGGTCCTCTTACCACAACGCTCACTTCCCGAGGTGCTGAACGAAAATCCACTCCACGTACCTTCAGAATCTGCCCATCGGCATGGCAAGCGGCAGCAGTATCTCCGGGACGGCCGGTAGGTACAAAACGCACATTGTGGGTAGCCGCCACCGTCTCTGCCTCTACCCAGCCGAACGGATTGAATGGCTTCAGCTGATCGACCCCTTTTCGGGTCGCTTCGCCCATGTGGATGATCAGATGCTCTTCATCTATCTTTATCTTGTCTACACACACCGAACGGAAACCACCCTTCCCATGGCGATGCTCTTCCAGGGAAAGCGTGTGATAGAATACATAATATTCGCCTTGGAACTGATGGAGGTGGGTGTGGTTATTGCTGGGAGGGAAACCATAATCCATCGGATTCTTGAAATAATTGGCCTGATACACCCAACTGTCCGTATCAAGCGGTGTCCGGCTGGTCATGTAGCTCATGCAGCAGATAGTCGGTTTCGCCGTTTCCAATGGCCATTCCTTTCTCTCCACCCAGCTCGTATTGTAGGAATATACCCATGTGCCGTTAATGAAATTCAATTCATTCGCTTCAAAATGATAAGGTGCCTTGATTTCCACGATAGGGCTGTCCAAGTGCATCATGTCGTCCGCCAGGCGGACGATTCTTGCATTTCCCGGGATATACTCCGTGCCAAACTGTGTGGAACCGCCACCAAAGGAAAGCCAGCCTTTGCCCTGATTGTCAATCACCACACCGGGGTCGAAAGGCGCACCACAATGTCCCAGGCCTTCAGTCTGCTTGTCCACCACGTTTCGTCCCAACGGATCCCTCCAAGGACCTACAGGCGAAGTGGCTGTAAGCATCCCGACTCCAACCCCACAATTGGAATAGTACAGATAGAAATGTGTCTTTCCATCGGCCTCTACCCGTTTGGTGACAGAGGGAGCCCACGAAGCTATTCCCCAAGGAGACAAGGCTTTTACGTCTATATATCCGTGGAAGGTCCAATTCACCATATCGTCCGTGGACATCATCACCAGTGAATGGATATGCTGATAGCCGTTATTGCCTTCGGACCCTACGACATCAAGCTGCTGATGGTCGTTGGTCGCATATACATATAGCCTTCCTTCGTGTTCAACGGCGGTAGGGTCGGCATTGAAGTTGGAGTCAAGCAATGGATTTCCGTTGTTGTTCAGGAGTTTCGGTGAGGAATATTCAGGGACAGGAATATCTTGGGAAAATGGGTTTGTGCAAGAGAGCAATGCCCCTATCATTGCCATTAAATAGAAGTTCTTTTTCATGGTTTACGGATTTAGCAACATTTCATGCACAAAGATAGCAAAGACCCTCCAATCCTCCAACTTTTGCCCTCTTTTCAATCGAAATGTGCCAAGATATTGCTCATGCTCCATTATCGATTTCCTTACAAATAAGGATAATTTTTTCTACATTTTCACTTATTTCGCGGCTAATGACACACAAAGTGACACACCTTGCCCGAAAAATAGGTCATAACAAACTGATTATAATGATAATATACCATGTGTCATTTAGGTGACACATCAGCGGCATTACAGGGTTGTGTCGAATAATAAATATTATATACATCAAGAAGACAAACTATGAACCAAGTCTGAATAACCATATCAGGTATAAAACAAGTTCTCATGTCATCCGTGCCTAAAATGTCAATCCTCAATTGAACTTCAGGACAAACGTGGTGCGCGGGCCGGGAAGCAGAGAGAGGCTGCCGCCTGAGAGGCGCATGATTTGGCGTGAGATGCTAAGCCCGATGCCGCTGCCACCCTCCTTGGTACTGAAGAAAGGGATGAAGATGTGATCGGCCACTTCGGGAGGTATGGCCGGGCCGTTGTTGGAGATTTCAATGAGTACCGCTTCGCTCTCGTCACAGCGGGCATGGATGCCGATGCGTCCCTCACCTTCGGGCATCCCCGAGGAGGCAATGGCCTGTATGGCATTCTTCAGCAGGTTGATGACAACCTGCGCAATGAGATTCTCGTCGGCATGGAGAATCAGGTCGTCAGGCTCAATGGTCAAGTCTATCTGCAAGCGGACATCGGGATGGTTGTGTCGGGCCAGCTTCGCCATGCGCTCCATGAACTCCCGCACGTAGAAGAGCGAAGGCTCGGGAGTGGGGATGCGGGTGAACTTGCGGTAGGACTCCACGAAGGTCAGCAGCCCTTTTCCGGTGCTGCTGATGGTCTGCAGGCCGTTGCGCAGCTCCTCGGCCGTTTCATCGCGGGAAGTCTCAACAGGGTAGGGCATCAGCCCCAGCAGCGTATCGCTCAGGGAGGTGATGGGGGTCACGGCATTCATGATTTCATGGGTCAGCACACGTGTCAGCCTGATCCATGACTCAATCTCCTTCTCGTTCAGTTCATTATTGATGTCGCTGACGGCCAGGATGCGCAAGGATTCCTGCTTCACCGTGATGCCGCTGACGCGGATGGCCAGGCTCACGGTGCCCCGCTCGTTGCTGAAGGTGGTCTGCAGCTTGTTGCCCGGCCGGCAGTGCATGACGGCCTCCATCAGTTCGTTGTCCACACGGGCAAGCTGCCTGACGTGGGTGAAAATCTCCATACCTAACAGGCGCAGCAGTTCGTTGTTCTTCTGATAGACCGCTCCCTCCTCGTTGATGACCAGAACACCCGTGCTGATGCAGTCCAGAATAATCTCATAGTACTTCTCCTGCTGCACCGTCTCGCTCTTCACGTGACAGAGAATCTGCATCATGCGGTTCAGTGCCTTGTTCACCAACTGCTCATCCCTGTTCGTCGTCTCTTCGCCAAAGTGGATGGAACTGTCGTTGTTCTCTATGGCATCGAGCATGAAGAGCACCTTGCGGGCATTGCTGCGGTAGAGGGCATACTGCCACCAGGCCGCAACGACAAGCAGCAGCAGGGAGATGCCGAAAAGGACGAGACGTTTTTCGGAAAAGGTGCCGTGAAGTTGTCCCTCCTGCCACAGCATGATTCCCGTCACCCCGACGGCTATGCCGCAAAGTGTCGTGGCGAGCAGCCTGACCGGATAATATGAGCCCCATTTTCTGAACATGACTATATGCCGTATTTCTTCATCTTGTTATAGAGCGTCTGCCGCGTGATGCCCAACTGGACGGCCACAGCCGAGAGGTTACCCTTGCACTGCTCCAATGCCTGGCGAATCATCCGCACCTCCATCTCCTCTAAGGTGGAGACCCTTTCCGCCGGAGATGTCATCGCCTTGCGGGGAAGGGCGAAGAGGTCGGCAGGCAGGGAGGGAGTGTCACAGATGATGACCGCCTTCTCTATGGCATGCTCCAGTTCGCGGATGTTTCCCGGCCAGGAGTGCAGCTTCAGGCGTTGGGCCGCCTCCTCGTCCAGGGTCATCTGCGGTTTGTCGTACTGCTTGCAGAAGCGGGACACGAAGCGTTCGGCCAAGGGCAGGATGTCTTCGGAATGGTGACGCAGGGCAGGAATCTCCAGGTTGATGGTATTGATGCGATAGAGCAGGTCTTCGCGGAAGGTGCCTTGCTTCACCATCTCTTCCAGGTTGCGGTTGGTGGCACAGACGAGCCGGATGTCTACAGGAACCGGCGTGTTGCTGCCCACTCGCACAATGCTCCTGCGTTGCAGGACAGTCAGCAGTTTGGCCTGTTGGTGCAGGGGAAGATTGCCGATTTCATCCAGGAAGAGCGTGCTTCCATGAGCGGCCTCAAACTTGCCCGGGCGGTCATTGTAGGCATCGGTGAAGGCTCCCTTGGCATGGCCGAAAAGCTCGCTTTCAAAGAGCGTCTCGGTGATGGCACCCATGTCCACACACACCATCTCCCGCTTGCTTCGCGAGGAGCAGGCGTGGATTTCACGGGCCAGCATCTCCTTGCCGGTACCGTTCTCACCAGTTATCAGAATATTGGCATCGGTGGCAGCCACCTTTGCGGCCAGAGTTCTCAGGCGGTTCATCTCCTGGCTGACACCCCAGTACATCTTCCGTTCGTTGGCGGCCGTCTCCTTCTCCTTCATACTGTTCTTGCTGCTCTGCTGGCGACCCGCCACCTCTAAGAGGGTCTCCGTCAGGCGGTTGTTGTCCCAAGGCTTGACGATGAAGTCGGCCGCACCCTCCTTGATGCCTCTCACAGCCAGCCCGATGTCGGCATAGGCCGTGAAGAGCACCACAGCCGTCCGTGGCGACAGGCTCTTGATTTGTCTCAGCCAATAGAGGCCCTCATTGCCGCTGTTGATGCCGGCCGTGAAGTTCATGTCTAACAGCACCACTTGCCACTCCCTTTCGCGCAGCAGGGCCGGCAGTGCGGCAGGCGAGGAGAGGGCGGCAGTCTCTTCGAAGTGAGGCTTCAGCAACAGCTGCAGGGCACTGAGCACTCCTTTGTTGTCGTCCACGAGAAGAATGTTTCCCGATTTCTTCATGTCGTCAGTTTCTCTTTTTAACAGTGATTAGAGTGGCAAAGGTAAGCTTTTTGTCCCAATAAACGGGGCATTAATACAAAAAACAGCACTCCAAGAAGGTTATTCGGCGAGAAAAGCGTATTTTTGCACGGACGCAAACCTGCGACACTTAAGTAAAAATGCAATGAAAGAAGAAACCGAATATATCTGCGTCGAAGGCGCACGGGTGCACAACCTGAAGAACATTGATGTGGAGATTCCCCGCAACAGCCTGACAGTCATCACGGGACTGAGCGGCAGCGGAAAGTCATCCCTGGCCTTTGACACCCTCTATGCCGAGGGACAACGCCGCTACATAGAGACTTTCTCGGCCTATGCACGCAACTTCCTGGGCAATCTGGAGCGACCGGACGTGGACAAGATTACCGGACTCAGCCCTGTCATCTCCATCGAACAGAAGACCACCAACAAGAATCCCCGCTCTACAGTGGGCACCACGACCGAGGTCTATGACTTCCTGCGCCTGCTCTATGCCAGGGCAGGCGAGGCCTACTCCTATATCTCGGGCGAGAAGATGGTGAAGTACACCGAAGAGCAGATTCTTGAACTGATTCTGAAGGAGTATAAAGGACGTAAAATCAACGTGCTGGCCCCATTGGTGCGAAGCCGTAAAGGCCATTACAAGGAGCTGTTCGAACAGGTGCGCAAAAAAGGATACCTCTATGTCCGTGTGGACGGAGAGGTGCGCGAGGCCCTTCCGGGCATGAGGCTGGACCGCTACAAGAACCACGACGTGGAGGTGGTGATAGACAAACTGGTGCCTACCGACAAGGATGACATACGCCTGAAGAACACCGTGGCCACCGCCATGCGCCAGGGCGACGGGCTGATGATGATTCTGGATGTGGAGAGCGGCAATGTGCGCCACTACAGCAAGCGGCTCATGTGTCCCGTCACCGGCCTGTCCTACCGCGAGCCGGCACCCCACAACTTCTCCTTCAACTCGCCCCAAGGTGCCTGCCCCAAGTGCAAGGGACTGGGAATGGTCAGTCAGATAGATGTGGACAAGATTATCCCCAACCGCGAACTATCCATCCACGAAGGAGCCATAGTCCCGTTGGGCAAATACAAGAACAGCATGATATTCTGGCAGATAGAGGCATTGTTGGAGAAGCATGAAGCCACGCTGAAGACGCCGGTCAAGGAACTGACGGAAGAGGCGATAGACGATGTGCTCTATGGCTCGCCCGAAAGACTGAAAATCAAGAGTACGCTCATCGGCACCTCTTCCGACTATTTCGTCACCTTCGAAGGGGTGGTGAAGTACATCCGCCTCCTGCAGGAGAAAGACTCCTCGGCCACGGCCCAGAAATGGGCAGAACAGTTTGCCCGCACGGCTCCCTGTCCCGAGTGTCACGGCGCACGTCTGAACCAGGAGGCCCTTTCCTATCGTATCCACGACAAGAACATCTATCAGCTGGCCTGCATGGACATCAGCGAGCTGTATAACTGGCTGATGAAGGTAGACCCCTACTTGGGCAACCAGCAGCGGCAGATTGCGGCCGAGATTCTGAAAGAGATACGCACCCGCCTGAAGTTCCTGTTAGACGTAGGCCTGGACTACCTCTCCTTAGATCGCAGCTCCGTAAGCCTTTCGGGAGGAGAGAGCCAGCGCATCCGCTTGGCCACACAGATCGGGTCACAGTTAGTGAACGTGCTCTACATCCTGGACGAGCCGAGCATCGGACTGCACCAGCGGGACAACCAGCGGCTTATCCGCTCCCTGAAAGAGCTGAGAGACATTGGCAATTCGGTCATCGTGGTGGAGCATGACAAGGACATGATGCTGGCGGCCGACTATGTGGTGGACATGGGGCCCAAGGCCGGACGCATGGGCGGCGAGGTGGTCTTTGCCGGTACGCCCGGAGAGATGCTGCATACCCACACCCTGACCTCCCAATACCTGAACGGTGAACAGGCTATCGAAGTGCCGGCCAAACGCCGCGAGGGCAACGGGCACAGCCTGTGGCTGAGGGGAGCACGGGGCAATAACCTGAAGGGAGTGGACGTGGAGTTTCCCTTAGGCAAACTGATTTGCGTCACCGGTGTGTCGGGCAGCGGAAAGTCCACCCTCATCAATGAGACACTGCAACCCATCCTTTCCCAGAAATTCTACCGCTCCCTGCAAGACCCCTTGCCCTATGACAGCATAGAGGGACTGGAATATATAGATAAGGTGGTGAACGTGGATCAGTCACCCTTAGGACGAACGCCACGCTCCAATCCGGCCACCTATACCGGTGTGTTCTCGGATATCCGCAACCTCTTTGTAGGCCTGCCCGAGGCCAAAATCAGGGGTTACAAGCCCGGACGCTTCTCCTTCAACGTGGGAGGCGGACGCTGCGAAGCCTGCCAGGGCAATGGCTACAAGACCATAGAGATGAACTTCCTGCCCGATGTCTATGTGCCCTGCGAGGTGTGTCACGGCAAACGTTACAACCGGGAGACGTTAGAGGTGCGCTTCAAGGGCAAGTCCATTGCCGACGTGCTCGACATGACCATCAACCGCGCGGTGGAGTTCTTTGAGAACGTGCCGCAGATAGTGAACAAGATAAAGGTCATCAAGGAGGTCGGACTGGGCTATATCAAACTGGGACAACCCTCCACAACCCTGTCGGGCGGAGAGAGCCAGCGCGTGAAGCTGGCTACGGAACTCTCCAAGCGCGACACCGGTAAGACCCTCTACATCCTGGACGAGCCGACCACCGGCCTCCACTTTGAGGACATACGGGTGCTGATGGGCGTGCTGAACCGACTGGTGGACAAGGGAAACACGGTCATCGTCATCGAGCACAACCTGGATGTCATCAAGATGGCCGACTACATCATAGACATGGGGCCCGAGGGCGGAAAGGGTGGAGGAGTGCTCCTCTCCCACGGCACTCCCGAGGAGGTGGCCATGAGCGACAAGGGCTACACCCCCAAGTTCTTGCGCGAAGAGCTGTTCCCCTCCCGAAAAGAACCTGCACACGAAGAAGAAGTATGAAGAAGATAAACAAGACCAATGCGGCCCGTCTGTTGGACAAGGCCAAGATACCCTACGAACTGATACCCTATGAGGTGGACGAGAACGACCTCAGTGCCCCTCACATTGCCGCCACATTGGGCGAAGACATTGCACGGGTCTTCAAGACCCTGGTGCTCGGTGGCGACAAGAACGGCCATTTTGTCTGCGTCATACCCGGCGACAAGGAGATAGACCTGAAGCTGGCCGCCAAGGTGTCGGGCAACAAGAAGTGCGACCTCATCCCCATGAAGGAGCTCCTGCCCCTCACGGGCTACATCCGTGGCGGTTGCACCTCCATCGGCATGAAGAAGCCTTTCCCTACCTACATCCACGAGACCTGCCTGGAGTTTCCGGCCATCTACGTCAGTGCGGGACAGCGCGGCCTGCAACTGAAGCTGGCTCCGGCCGACCTCATCCGCATGGTCAATGCCGTGGTGTGCCGTCTCTACTGACCACAATCGGCAAGGGATAGGGGGATTATCAATGCCAAATTTCTCTATTCTCGGATTTTATCCTATCTTTGCATCCAAACAAAATAATCAATAACCATTTAACACATCATTGTCTATGTTTAAAAACCATCCCAAAGGGCTGTTAGCAGCAGCTTTGAGCAACATGGGAGAGCGCTTCGGCTACTACATCATGAATGCCGTGCTGGTGCTTTTCCTCTGTTCTAAATTTGGCCTGAGCGAAGGGGTCAGCGGCACCATCTACTCCTGCTTCTATGCCGGAATCTATGTATTGAGCCTCGTCGGAGGTCTGATTGCCGACCGCACCCAGAACTACAAGGGCACCATCAAGTCGGGACTCATCATCATGGCCACCGGCTACATCATCCTTTCCATTCCCATCCTTGCCACAGCGGGCAACACCACCTGGCTGCTCACGCTCACCTGCGTGGCGCTGTTCCTGATTGCCTTCGGCAACGGTCTGTTCAAGGGTAACCTGCAGGCCATCGTGGGACAGATGTACGACAACTTTGAGGCCGAAGCCGCCAAAAAAGGTCCTGAAGCATACAAGATTGCCAAGGACAAGCGCGACTCTGGCTTCCAGATTTTCTATGTGTTCATCAATGTGGGCGGTCTCATTGCCCCTTTCGTGGCCCCCATCCTGCGCCAATGGTGGTTGGGTGCCAACGACCTGGTGTACAACGCACAGCTTCCTGCCCTTTGCCACGACTTCATCAACAATGCGGCAAGCATGACTCCCGAAGCCCTCTCCAACCTCCAGCAACTGATGGTTAAGGCAGGCGGTAACATTTCCGAGATGGCGGCTTCCTGCCAGCAGTACCTGCAAATCTTCAACGAGGGCATCCACTACTCCTTCATCGCATCGGTAGCTGCCATGCTCATCTCGCTGGTCATCTTCTTCGTTTCCCAGAAGAAGTTCCCCACTCCCGCCAAGAAAGTGGCCGCTCAGAGCGTAAGCTACACCGCCGAGGAGAAGGCTGCCATGGCCAAGGAAATCACACAGAGAATGTATGCCCTGTTTGCCGTACTGGCCATTGTCATCTTCTTCTGGTTCTCGTTCCATCAGAACGGCATGTCGCTCTCGTTCTTCGCCCGCGACTTCGTGGATTCTTCTGCCGTAGCTCCCGAGGTATGGCAGGCCATCAATCCCTTCTTCGTGATTGTGCTGACTCCCATCATCATGGCCATCTTCGGAGCTTTGGCCAAGCGTGGCAAGGAGATTTCCACTCCGCGCAAGATTGCCATCGGTATGTTCATTGCCGGCCTGGCCTTCCTGTTCCTCGCCGTCTTCTCTTTGCTGAACGGTTATCCCTCGGCCGATGCCTACAAGTCACTTCCCATTGCCGACCAGATGGTTTCCAAGGCCCATTGGTGGGTACTTATCGTCACCTACTTCTTCCTGACCGTTGCCGAGCTGTTCATCTCTCCGCTGGGCCTCTCCTTCGTTTCCAAGGTGGCTCCGAAGAATCTGCTTGGCTTGTGCCAGGGCTTGTGGCTCACCGCCACCGCACTGGGCAACCTGCTGCTCTGGATTGGCCCGTTGATGTATAACGCCTGGCCCATCTGGCAGTGTTGGACTGTCTTCTTTGCCGTATGCCTCATCTCCATGCTGGTGATGCTGGGCATGGTGAAATGGCTGGAGCGCGTCACCCAATAAGCGGCGCATAGCCCATACCGATTAACGCCGGTCAATGCCGTTTCTCGCAACCCTCTGCGAGTACGGCATTGACCGGCGTTTTATGATACAAACATTTCAAAGATTATCCCAAGAACATGGCGGCATGTACAGCGGTGACCTTATTGGAGAAATGATGAGTCTCTTGGTCGTTAGACAAGACAAAGCCGTGAAGTAGAGGTTTGTCCAATATCGATTCCACCTCCAACAAATGACGGGCATCTATCCGAGAAACATGTTCTGCCATCTTCACTTCAAAAGCATAATAACCATCCTGTGTCTCTATCAGCAAATCGATTTCTTTGCCGTCCTGGGTACGAAGATGGTGGAATGACGCATCGATTTGTAAGTTCTTGACCTGCTTATAAATCTCAGCGATTATCAGACTTCCAAATTCACTTCCGGTCAATCCGCCACGTTTCTGCAAGATGGCCTGAAGGACACCATTATCCATAAAATGCACCTTGGGTGCCTTTATCAATCGTTTGGCGGCATTGCGTTCCCAAGCAGGGAGAATAATCACCTGATAGCTCAAACGCAGATATTCCAAATAGCGTTGCACGGTTTTGGAGGTTACACCGACATCTCTTGCAAAGTTGGAAGCATTGAAAAGCCCTCCAGTATATACAGCCACGGCACGTTGAAGTTTGATGAAAGGTTCCAGGTCGCGGAAAGAAACCAAGTCGCGCACATCCCTTTCCAGATAAGTGTGAACGTAAGTCCGTAGCCAGGTGTATTTCTCGTCTTCATTCATATCCTCAGCCACTAAGGCAGGGTAACCTCCCAAACGAAGGTAATGTTCCCATGACGCACTTTTGACAGCCATCCGCTTGTCCATCAGGAAAGAGGGAACAATGTCTGAAGATTCACATTGGTGAGTAATAATCAGTTGGCACAAGGAAGGGATAATGGCATCCTCCCAACTTTGTGTGGCAAGTTCAGGAAGAGTCAGAGGATAGAGTTCATATATCAAGCAACGGCCGGCCAAGGATTCGCGTACTTTTTCCAACAAAAGCAGTTGGCTTGACCCGAGAAGTACATAGCGAACATCGTCATAGGTATCGTAAGTAGCCTTGATGCTTTCGATGAGCTGAGGTTCCTTCTGCACTTCGTCCAATGTAGCTTTAGGGAACTGCAACTTCCATTGGGCGGCGGAAAGATTCAGATAGGCTTTTCTTAGGATAGGGTCTTCAATACTCAAATATTCGTATTCAGGGAAAAACTGCTTGACTAAAGTTGTTTTCCCTACCTGTCTGGCTCCCGTAAAGACGATGATTCGTGCATGACGTTTCTCCTTTACGCTCGTAATGATTCGTTCTATTTGTCTGTTCTTGCCCATATTTACCAAATGATTACTCGGCAAAGGTAATGCTTTTTATGATACAAACAAGCCTGCTATTCCAAATTTCACGCCAATATTTGGAATAGCACTCCAAAAATCACGCCAATATTTGGAATTGCACTCCAAAAATCACGCCGATATTTGGAATAGGACGTCAGATGCATAAGCGCATGTTATGGCAGGCGTAACAAAAAACTTTGAGAATAGCTCTCTACTTTGAACTTTTTCCTTAACTTAAAATTGAGGGTACAATCCCACATAAGTAACACTGCAGTACCACATAGCCTGGTACTGCAGTATCTCTTATGATAAACTGAAAAGGATACTGGAGTATCGGATTGGAAGAGTAGGGATACTGGATTGGAGGAAAACAAATCAGGCACGGATGACACGGATAAAACGGTTTAAGAAAGTATCTAAAGCCGTAAAAAATCCGTGTAATCCGTGCCTGATTTACATCTTGACACAGTCTGCTATGACGTGCCGTCTATGTTTGAAACTTAGCGGGCAGCGAAGTAGCTGTCACCCATAGTGGCCAGACGTGCAGAGGCAACGCCTTGGGCATCCAGAGTGACGTTCATGGCTTCACCGTTGTTCAGATACATGTCGGCAGTGCCGTCTTCGTTCATCTTCAGGATTTCAGTGCTGATGCCATCGGCCACTACGCTCCAAGTATTCGTATCCTTGTCGTAGAGCAGTTCCATAGCGGCAACATCTTCACCTTCCTTCGTGATGGAGTAGCCGTTTTCCAGAGTCTCAACGAGGTAGTTGCCGTTTTCACCCTTCACCTTCTTCACTTCACCGATGCTGGCCATGGGGTTGCTGCCGCTCCAGAATTCGATGGAGTTGATGACCAACCAGTCAGCCAGGTAGCATACGCCATATACGGGGATGATGTTGCAGGCCAGGAAGACCAATTCGTTGACGAACTTGTTGCCGATGTTCTGGTTCCAATTAGCCAGACGAGTATGCAAACCGAATGAACCAACACATGAGCTGCAAAGGAATGCGCCACAAATCATGATGGTAGCTGCCATCTTAAAATTGAACTTTTTCATACTGTTTTTCTTTTAGATTACTGTGTTTATAATTATTAATTTCACGATTTCTGTCACTTTTGAATGCAAATATAGTTCTTTTTATGAAAAAAAGTCATTTTAAGAGAGAAAAAATGCAAAAAAGGACGAGTTTTCATCTATCTTTTGATGAAAACCCGTCCTTGAATGTACACCCTCAGGGATTCGAACCCTGGACCCACTGATTAAGAGTCAGTTGCTCTACCAACTGAGCTAAGAGTGCATTTCTCGTTTGCGGGTGCAAAGGTAGTGCTTTTATTTGAACCGACAAGCGAACGGCCCGTTTTTTATTGCCCATAACGGCATTTTTTCTTCCGACCGTCCTTTGCAGGCTATTCGAAGACGTAGAGTTCGGAAGGTGTCGTTCGTTTCAGGGCACATAGCTGCACGTCTTTGCCTACAATGACGCCCTTTTCGCGCAGTTTCAGCTCTACGGTCTTGCAGGCCAGCTCGGGATGGTTGTTGTCCTTGCTGAGGTGGCACAGCCAGATGTGCTTCAAGTCCGGCGTGATGTTTTCGGCCAGAAATTCGGCTGTCGCCATATTGCTCATGTGACCCGTGCGGCTGGCTATGCGCTCTTTCAGGTAGGGGGGATAGGTGCCCATGCGGAGCATCTCCGTGTCATAGTTGGCTTCCAGGATGAGGTAGTTGGCCTTACGGATATACTCGGCAGCAACGGGGGTGATTTCACCCAGGTCGGTAAGGAAAGAGAAGGTCTTGTCGCCTATCTGCAGACAGTAGCCCACATTGTCCGTGCCATCATGGGGCACCTCAAAAGCCTCTATCCGGAAGTCTTCCAACTGTATGGGTTGCTGCTTCTCTATGTATCGCGTGCTGATTGGCGAGAGTTTCTCGGTCATGCAGTAGCTCTTGCTGATGCCTTCGTGTATGCGTGCCGTGGTGTAGATGGGGATGTTCTGCTTTTCGCCAAATCCTCCCACAGCCTTGATGTGGTCGGCATGGTCGTGAGTGACAAACACGGCCCGGATGCTCTCCAGGCCAATGCCGGACTCTTTCAGCACCTTCTTCACGGTGCGCACGGCTACGCCTGCATCAATAAGTATACCATATTCTTCGGTGCCTACGTAGTAGCAGTTTCCGCTGCTGCCACTGGCTATGCTCATAAATCTTATCTTCATGTCGTTTCTTTCCGTATTGAGAAAATTGACCGCAAAGATACGCAATTTTTTCAGATGGCCGCACCCTCTGATTCCTTTTTGTCCAAGCGGGCCGTCATTTTGGCAAAGACCAAGAGGGCTATGGCTGCCACCAGACCGATGCCGGCAAAGTAGTACCAGATGTAGTGGGCATGGGCACTGGCGGCCTGCCAGGCTTCACGGGATTCGAAGAGGGCAGGGTCGGGACAGTACTTGGTGAGCAATAGGCCGGCTATGCCGAAACCGAATACCGAGGAGAGGAAGGAATCCAGATGACTGAATCCTAAGTAGAGTCCCTCTTCGCCCTTGGGGGCCTGCAGGGAGAAATATTCCAGATAGCGGGGCGAGATGAAGCATTCGGCCAAAGCCTGCACCACAATGCCCAGAATGAGCATAAGGGTGATGTTGCTCACGCCACTGATGAGGTCGTCGCCCAACAGGTTGCCACAGGCCATGAGCAGAGCCGACAGGGGAATGAGGAACATGCCGATGTTCATGGAGGTGATGGCCGAGCGACGGGCCATGAGACGGGTGATGAAGTTCACGCATACCACTACCACGAAGGGATTGACATTGGCTATCCATCCGGGACGTGCCGTCTCACCGGCCATGCGGATGACATACTTGGGCATGGTGGCATAGAGCTGTTGCTGCACCATCCAGAAGCCGGTCACGATGAGCACCAGACAGAGAAGGCGCTTATTCTTGAACACACGCACGAATCCCTGTCCTATTTCGCGCATGGACTTCCCTTCGCCCAAAGTATGGGCCGAACGGTAACAGAAGAAGACGGCCAGCAGAGCCAGCAGTGTCATGAAGGCCGAGAAGTAGTTGATATAGATGTAGGCATTGGGACCTATGGCCTCGCGCAGAGGGTCAATGACCGTCTTTCCGGTGAAGGCACCGATGTTCACCACCATGTAGAAGATGGAGTAGCCGCGGGCACGGGTGGCTTCAGTGGTCTCCTTGGCCACGGAGGCCGAAATGACCGACTTGATGAACGAACCGCCCACCACGATAATCACCAGGATGGGAATGATGAGCCAACGCTGACTGCTATCCGGCAGGCCATGAAAGGTCACGCTCTCGCCATACTCTACCAACCCGGCAGCCTGCAGCAGGGTGGGAAGGAGTCCCACACCGATATAGCCCACGGTAAGCAGGGAGAATGCCAGCAGCATGGATTTGCGGAAGCCTATCTTGTCGGCATAGGCACCCGTGAAGAGCGGCAACAGATAGAGACCTCCGGAAAAGAGACCTGAAATCATTCCGGCTTCGAAATCATTGAAGCCCAATATGTTGCTAAGATAAATGGTGAGTACGATGAACACGCCATAGTAGGCCATGCGTTCCAACATCTCGGCTGCATTGGCCGTCCAAAAGGCGCGGCTGAAGCTTCTCAACGAAGGGGTGGCGGTAGCCGCATTGTCTGTTTTCTTCATATACTTGTTTTGCTATATTATTAAATAAGGTGCAAATATAGCAAAAAGATGCATAAAATGGAAATCCCGACAGGGTCACTTCCCTTGTCCGTAGTGTTTAGGGCTGACGCCATAGTATTTCTTGAAGACTTCGCGGAAATATTTGGCATCATTGAATCCGCACTGTTCGGCCACCTCGGTGACACTGTGCCGCTTTTCGCCCAGCAGACGGGCGGCATGTTGCAGGCGGATGATGCGGATATAGTCGGCAGGCGCTTGCCCCGTCAGTGCCTTCAGTTTGTTGTAGAAGGAGGTTCGGCTCATGCCTACCAACAGACAGAGGGCATCCACATTGAACTGCGGGTTGCCGATTTGCATCCCGATGTGCCTTTTCACGTTGGCAATGAATTTCCAATCCAACTCTCCGGCACTGTTTGCGGGCATGGTCGGGGAGGAGGAGGCAGTGTGGGCATCAGGCTCAAGCGTAGTGTATTGCCGGCGCAGCAGTTCACGGTTTTTCAGGATGGTGGCAATGGTGGCCCGCAGTACTCCCATGTTGAAAGGCTTGGGCATGTACTCATCGGCTCCGCACTGCAGCCCCTGAATGATGTTCTCGTTGGTGTGCAGAGCCGTGAGCAGGATGACCGGGATGTGTGAGGTCTCTATGTCGCTCTTCAGTTTCCGGCACAATTCGTCTCCCCTCATGCCGGGCATCATGATGTCCGAGATGACCAGATGCGGTGCATAGCCGTGCACGATTTCCAGAGCATCGGTGGCGTTGGTGCAGGTCTGTACATGGTAGGTGGTGGAGAGGCTTTGCCGCAAGTATTCCCGCAGGTCATCATTGTCTTCCACCACTAACAGCCTGGCCAACGGTGCTTCGGAGGGTGGCTGTGCATCATGCCTTGGAAAACTGATGCTGAAAGTGGAACCACGGCCTTCCGTGCTATTGAAGTGGAGACGTCCGCCCAACTGCCTGACCAACTTGCTCACCAACAACAGTCCGATGCCACTGCCCGTCACCTGGGAGTTGACGGCATTGCTTCCCCTGAAGTGTGCTTTGAACAGGCGTCGCTGTTCGGCCTGCGGAATGCCTATTCCGGTATCACTCACGGTGATGCTCCATTCCTGCTCTCCTACGGTGGCCGTGACCTTCACTTCTCCTCCTCTTCCGGTGTACTTCAGGGCGTTGGAGAAGAGGTTCTTCAGGATGGAGTCCATCTTCTCCTTGTCCATCCACACGTTCAGACTGGTGAAGTCACTTTCATAAATCAGGCGTATCTCCTTGCCTTGGGCATAGGGACGGAAAAGCTGGAGCATGCCTGCCATATAGGCGTTCAGTTCATGCTCCTGTCGCTGCACGGGAGAGGAGTGCTGTCTTTCGGTACGCTCCAAATAGATGAGATTGTGGCTCATGCGCAGCAAGGCATCCACGTTGCGCAGGGCCATACGGAGGTTGTCGGTCCCCTTTTCACTCAACTGACGTTCTTCCTCCAGCATCTCTTCCAAAGGTGTCTTGATGAGGGTCAGGGGAGTACGCAGGTCATGGGCCGTGCGGATGAAGAAGTCCAGCTTTTCCCGGGATATCTCCCGCTCTTTCCTTAGCAGGATGATGCGGAAGAAGACAAAGGCCACGAGAGCCAGACAGAGCAGAAAAAGCAGGAGAGGAAGTGGGGAGAGGGGAAGCACTCCCCATATAGGCAAAAGGGCAGGGAGGTGCTGTCGGGCAGAGCTGTAAAGCAGAAAACGTTTCATGGAGGTCATCGCTTGGTTGATGGATGGTTTGACTCCAATGAAACGTTTTCGGGCTTGTCTTTGTTCGAGGGTAGGGAATGCTTACCCCTTGGCTTCCTGATACATGAAGCGCTTGATGCTTTTCTTGGCCGTCTTTTCGAATTCCTCAAAGTGAATCTTCACCTTGGTAATCTGACTGTAGGGCGGTAGCATGGTGTTCAGTTCCAGCCTGTTCTGCTCCATCCGCTCTTCTATGTCGCGCTGCAGCAGGCCATGGGCAAAGGCATCGTCAAAGTCGGGATATATCAGGGCTACGAGTTTCTCCTTTTGCAGCACTACCAGCGATTCGGAGACGTAAGGCATGTTGTTCAGCTTGCTCTCTATCTCTTCGGGGTAGATGTTCTGTCCGCTGGCAGTGAGCAACATGTTCTTGCAGCGTCCCCGGATGGTGATGAATCCCTTGCTGTCCATGGTGGCCAGGTCTCCGGTGTGCAGCCATCCCTTGACATCAATGATCTGTGAGGTGGCTTCAGGGTTCTTGTAGTAGCCCAGCATGAGATTTTCACCCCGACAGATGATTTCTCCGGCTACGTTTTGCGGGTCGGACGAGTCAATCTTCACCTCCATGCGGCTGGCAGCCTGTCCGCAGGAGCCTTGTTTCATGGTCTCCCAACGGGCCGAACAGATGATAGGACCACACTCGGTCATGCCATAGGCGGTGGTGTAGGGGAAGGCGATGTCTTTCAGGAAACGCTCTACGTCAGGATTGAAGGGAGCACCGCCGATGATTATTTCATCGAAGTTTCCTCCGAATATCTCTATGGCCTTCCTGCGTGCGTCGGCCTTGATACGGTCATTGATGAGGGGCATCTTCAGCAGCAGTTTGCCAATCTTGCTGTCCACTCGGGGCAGAATGTCTTTCTTGATGATTTTCTCCACGATGAGCGGCACGCTGGAGATGACGCGTGGACGTATTTCGGCAAAGGATTGTGCAATGATTTTGGGCGAGGGCATGCGAGTGAGGAAGTAGAGGTGTGCCCCCACTGAGAAGCCATAGAGAAAGTCATAGACCATGCCGAAGACGTGTCCCAGAGGAAGCATGGAAACCATCTTGTCACCGGGCTGTACCCTGAGCAGTTCCTGGCAGTAGGCAATGTTGGAAGCCAGACTCCGAGCGGGCAACATGACACCTTTGGAGTAGCCGGTGGTGCCGGAGGTGTAGTTGATGACCACCAGTTCTTCGGGCGACTGCTCCCTGTGGTAAGCAATGTGTTCGGGACGGAAGTTCTTGGGATAACGTGCGCCATAGACTGCATTGCGTGTCTCCAATGCCTCCCTCAGTGCGTCACTACGGCTGGCAGCCAGGGTGAAGTCGGAGAGAAGGATGACACCGAGAATACCCGGCATGGCCTCTTCATTGAGGTTTTCCCACACCTGGTCGCCCACCAACAGGGCCTTGGCTTCTGAATGGTTCACGATGTTGTGGATGTTGTCGGCCTTGAATTCATGGAGAATGGGCACGATGACAGCTCCATAGGTAACGGTGGCCAGGAAGCTCACGGCCCAATGGGCACTGTTGCGTCCGCAGAGGGCTATCTTGTCACCGGGCTGTATGCCCATGGCCTCGAAGACGATGTGAAACTTGGCTATCTTGCGGGCCACATCCTTGTACTGCAAGGTGGCTCCTTGGTAGTCGGTCAGGGCTTTTCTGTCCCAGTTGTCAATGATGCTTTGCTCTATGTAGTCTATGAATTGTCGTTGTTGCTTCATCCTTATTTGCACAGTTTAGTTAAAACTGTGCAAATATAAAGGTAATACCTGTGCAAAACAAGAACTTTTTGCCTTTTTATTGCTCACTTCTTCAAAAAGTGTGCATTTATCGATGAGTTGAGAAGTATTTCATGAATTGCGTGCGCTCAAAGGTGTTGACGCCTTCACTGTTTGCCATATTCAGACGCCCCTTGAAGCGGGCAATCCCGTCCATACCCTTGCGCTCCATCCATTCCCGAAGAAACTGCAGGCACCGGCCAATGAAGGCAGGTGACTGACGGTAGATGGCACTGCACATCTCCACTGCCGAGGCTCCGGCCAATAGGGCCTTGACCACGCTTTCAGGCGAATGGATGCCTCCCGAAGCGGCATAGTCCATGTGGCCCAAGGCTGCCGAGGCAATGCCTATCCATCTCAGGACAGGGGAGAGGTCGCTTTCGTTGGTGAAGAGTTCTCCGACCGTTTGAGTCATCTTCTCGATGTCTATGTCGGGGCGGTAGAAGCGGTTGAAGAGCACAATGCCCGCCGCACCGTTGGCATACAGTTGGTTAAAGAGGGCAATGGGGTTGGTGAGGTTACTGCCCACCTTCATGATGACAGGCAGGGCCACTTGCCTCTTGACGCGTGCCAGGATGTCTATATGACGCTGTTCATAAGACCCGTAGACGTAATGGAGGTCGGTTTGTAGGGAGAGAATGTTGATTTCCAGGGCATCGGCACCGGCTTCCTCTATCTGTCCGGCCACATCGGCCCATTCGCCGTCCTGCCAGCAGTTGATGCTGGCGATGATGGGGATGGTGCATGTGGCCTTGCTCTCCCTAATCAGCCGCAAGTATTCACCCAACTGGTGTTCACGCATATATTCCACCAGGTAGTCACTGCCCTCGGGATACATGGCCGGGTTACCCAGCCAATAGGCTTCCTGGAGAATTTGTTCTTCGAGCAGGGATTTCAGCACAATGGCACCTGCTCCGGCCTCTTCGAGGCGTCTGTTCTTGGCAGCACTGTCGGTCAGCCCCGAGCTGCTCACGATGATGGGGTTTCTAAGCCTTAATCCGGCAAAGTTGGTTTCAGTACGAATCATATATCAATCAAGGTAATGGTTTGTCAAGCCTTCGTATAGTCTCTTTCACCGAAGATCTTGCTACCTACCCGTATCAGCGTACTGCCGGCAGCGATGGCTTCATGGTAGTCCTCGGACATGCCCATGGAGAGTTCCTCGAAACTGTCGGCCCCGGCAAACCAGGTGGCCTTCACTTCGTGGAAGAGGCTGCTTAATAAACGGAATTCACCTTTGATTTGTTCAATGTCGTCTGTATTGGAAGCCATGCCCATCAGGCCACAGATGCGCACATGGGAGAGTGCTTTCCAACGGCCTTCCTCCAACATGGCGCGGCACTCGTCGGGCGTGAAGCCGAACTTGGTCTTCTCGCAGGCTACGTGAAGCTGCAAGAGGCAGTCTACCACACGGCCGACTTTGGCGGCCTGCTTGTCCACTTCGGCCAGCAAGCGATAGGAGTCTATGCCGTGAATAAGGGTCACGTAAGGGACGATGTACTTCACCTTGTTGGTCTGCAGATGGCCGATAAAATGCCACTCGATATCCTTAGGCAGGGTTTCATGTTTGGCTGTCATTTCCTGTACCTTGCTTTCGCCGAAGACGCGCTGCCCACAGGCATAGGCCGCTTCTATGGCTTCGTTGGGGTGGTACTTGGAGACAGCGACGAGCCGCACTCCGTGGGGCAGCTCGTCCTGTATTTGCTTGATGGCTTGGGCAATCATCGCTTATCCCTGAATTTCCGGTTTATCATCGGGCTCCACACTGTAGGGATAGACATCCATGAGGGCTGTTTCAGCCACTGAAGCAATCTGATAATCAGCCATGGTGCCCTTCATGCCTTCGTCCAGTTTCTTCACGGCATCGCGCAAGTCGGCAGCCTGCACCAGCACCTGTGTGGAGGTCTTCTTTTCGGCACCGCTCTTTTCGTCCAACGTAATGAATAGCAGCTTGCACTTGAACCAACGGTCGGCCGCTTCCTCTTCGCAGAAGAACAGTTCGCTGTAGTTGGCCCGCTTGATGTCACTCACGGTAAACTCACCCGAAATGAAAGGAGTCATCTCTTCGATAATGCGTGCTTCGGCTTCCGTAAAGCTCAACGCATCAACAAGATAGGGCTCGTTCACCTTCTTGGACATACCGTTTTCCATTGTCTTCTCATAACGAATCTTGCATTCAAACCAGTTATGCATTGCCATAATTCTCTTTGTTTTTTAGTTCGTAAATCTATTATTCATTTCCTTGTGGAAAGACCTTGCAAAGATACAACAAAAATCGTGATTACTGTTCAATGGTTGGTGATTCAGTCCATACATTATCATTCTTTTTTTCTTCCCCTGTCTGCCCCGAATTTTTCTCAGACTGTCGAAGAAAAAAGATAAATTGATAACTTGACAAACTTGAAAATTTGACAACTTGGTATTAGGATAGAGACTCAGAATCATTGCAAGGCAGTGAAGTGGGGGATGTCAGGAAGGAATATAGAGCTGTTATTGGCATAGTCCATACGGCAGCAAAAGTGGCGAATACCATTACTCACCATCAGATAGTCCGCCCGTAGCACCATATTGTAGCGCATAATCTGATTAAAAACGGCCTGTGTAATCTCCACCTCGGGAGCTTTGTATTCCACAATCACACGGGCAGAAAGGTCACGGCGATAGAGCACAGTGTCGCATCGCTTACGCGTAGCATTCAGCTTCACCTGCACCTCGTTGACCATCAGGGCGGCAGGATAGCCCTTATGTTCAAGCAGATAGTGCACAAAATGCTGGCGTACCCACTCCTCGGGCGTCAGTGCCACATAGCGGCGGCGCAGAATGTCGAAGATGAAACGGCGGCCTTGCCGCTCCGCCAGACGGGCCTCGAAAGGAGGTAAATTCAATGCAGTCATGTCTCTTTTATATGGTTATAGTCGGAAAAAACAGTTGCAAAAGCATCCTTTTCTTGGAAACTTTAGCCCCAAATGGGAAGAGATTCTAAGTTTTTCCCTATTTTTGTGGGCAATATCAACGAAGAGGAACGAGTCTTCATAGATAAAACCTCGGCAAAAATAAGAAATTCTCATGAAAACGAAAGAAGAAATTGTCGCAAATTGGCTTCCACGCTACACCAAACGCCCCCTGGAGGAGTTTGACAGATATATTCTGCTGACCAACTTCAACAAGTATGTGGAACTGTTTGCCGATAAGTTTGGCGTACCGGTCTTGGGACGTGATGCCAACATGACTTCGGCCAGTGCCAACGGCATGACCATCATCAACTTCGGTATGGGAAGTCCCAATGCGGCTATTATCATGGACTTGCTGGAAGCGATATCGCCCAAGGCATGTCTCTTTCTGGGAAAATGCGGAGGTATAGACGAGCGTAACCGGATTGGCGACCTTTTCCTGCCCATTGCCGCCATACGCGGCGAAGGCACCTCCAATGACTACCTGCCTCCTGAAGTGCCGGCTCTGCCAGCCTTCATGCTGCAACGGGCAGTCTCATCGGCCATACGAGATTATGGCAAGGAATACTGGACGGGAACCATCTATACAACCAACAGGCGCATTTGGGAACATGACGAACACTTCAAACAACACCTGAGAAAGACACGCGCCATGGCAGTGGACATGGAGACAGCCACGCTCTTCACCTGCGGATATGCCAACCGGATACCGACAGGAGCCTTACTGCTGGTGTCTGACCAACCCATGATACCCGAAGGCGTGAAGACGGAGGAGAGTGACAATCGGGTGACAAGGGAATACGTGGCCGACCATGTGGAAATCGGCATCAATGCCATGCGCATGATTATCGATGAAAAGAAAACCGTGAAACACCTCAACTGGTAGGGTAATCTCTCCAAAACGATACATAACTACACCTTATTATATATATTACCGCTATGGCCAAACAAGAACCGACTTGCGACGACATCCTGAAAGAGCTACATGCCAAACACTATCGCCCCGTCTATTACCTGATGGGCGAAGAGTCCTACTACATAGACCTCATTACCGACTACATTGCCGCCAATGTACTGAACGAAATGGAAAAGGAGTTCAACCTAACGGTGGTGTATGGGGCAGACGTGGACGTGGCCACCATCATCAATGCAGCCAAACGCTATCCCATGATGTCCGAACACCAGGTGGTCATCGTGAAAGAGGCACAGGCTGTGCGCGGCATGGAAGAGTTGACCTATTATCTGCAAAAGCCGCTTGCATCGACCATACTGGTGCTGTGTCACAAGCATGGTACGCTGGACAGGCGTAAAAAACTGGCCGCTGAAATAGGGAAGGTGGGGATACTCTTCGAATCGAAGAAACTGAAAGAGTCACAACTGCCGGCCTTCATTTCCTCCTACCTGAAGCGGAAGGCTATAGACATCGAACCCAAAGCCACTGCCATGATGGCCGAATTTGTGGGTACCGACCTAAGCAGACTGACCGGAGAACTGGATAAACTCATCATAACTCTACCAAAAAATCAGACAAGAATCACCCCCGAACAGGTAGAACGAAACATTGGTATCAGCAAGGATTACAATAACTTCGAACTAAGAAGTGCCATCGTTGAAAAAGATGTGTTGAAGGCTAATCGCATAATTAAATATTTTGAAGAAAATCCCAAAACAAACCCTATTCAAATGACTTTATCTTTACTCTTTGGATTCTTCTCCAACCTAATGTTAGCCTATTATGCCCCCGAGAAATCCGAACAGGGGGTAGCCAGCTTCCTGGGATTGAAGACTCCTTGGCAAGCACGCGAGTACCTTAGTGCCATGCGCCGATATAATGGAGTAAAGACAATGCAAATCATAGGGGAGATTCGCTATGCGGATGCACGCTCCAAGGGTGTTGGCAACTCTTCACTCAGCGATGGAGACCTGCTGCGCGAACTGGTCTTCAAAATCCTGCATTAACCTGTTTTCTGACACCAACCATCGCTTTTTCTTGATAGCAGATTCTATTTCACGCCTCATTTCGAACGCCGAAATGGGGCATATCTTTTTTATAATCAGCTGAATAAACCATTTTTTGCCCGCTGAGAATCGTTTTTTTCGAATCACTCGTCCCTTTGGAGGGAAAAACAGCAAGGATTTTCACTTTGAGGCATTTTTCTCTTATCAGATCGAAAAGGGGCGTGTTTGTATGTAAATAAATATCTTAACTATAAAAGTAGGAGTAGAAGAAGGGGGCGCGAGGATATAGAGCGGAATTAGTTGTTGAAGACAATTAATCACTTTTACTCGACAAGAACAAACGTGAATACAACAGTATGAAAATGCAAAAGCATCTGCACGCAATTGTGAACGGCACGCAATAACACATCTGAATATCGTAGATTATCACTTGTGATTCATGCGGATTACAGTTGCAATACGGTATAAGTTATAGCGATTCCATTTATCGCATAACCACTTATTATTCATATATTTGCTATGATTTATTTGAAGAAATATTCAATATAGGGTAGAGTAGGGTGTCTTTCATTTGTGAATCTCCCAATAAGCCCCTATCTACATGCGTATAACACACTATAATCCAAATGATTTCACTATTTTACTCAGGTTATAGTATAAGTCGGTTATCGCTTCTTTATCAAACGTGAAAACATCAATGAATTACAATTGCATACACATGTATTACATTTATGAATTTACGAAAACCATACAAATGATTTGCTCATGTGAATGCTAATTATTACTTTTGTACAGAATAAAGCCGTCACATTCATTTGTAATATTGCTGCTATAACAAAATAAAATTGAAAGAATATGGACGACAAAGAGATTTTGAAAGATAATGTAAAGGAAAATGTTAGAGAAAGATTTAGGGAAATCATGATGTATGAGCAGTTGACAGCAGGTGAATTTGCCGAAAACATCAAAGTGGCTCAAGCTACGATATCCCAAATTCTGCGCGGGAGGAATATGCCCAGCACAGAAGTGCTCTTCCGTCTCCATGAACGTTATCCAGAGATCAGCCTGAACTGGTTGCTTACGGGTGAAGGAAATATGCGCAATGGCGAAAAGACAAATACGACCTCCGAAACAGAAGATGACGCTTCGGGACTACCCTCTTTTGCCGATGATACAGCCAATGAGGACTATCCTTTGTTCGCCAAGAATGCCGAAAATACGTCCAGCGAGCCGACTCAACGGAAAAATCGCAAGGAAATCGCATTAGAAACGCCCCAAATGAGCACTAAAGAGATTGTAAAACAAGAGATTATCTACAAAGAAAGACCTCCACGGAAAATCACCGAAATAAGAATTTTCTTCGACGATAACACCTATGAGACGTTCAAGCCGGAGAAATGACGGCTGGAGTGAGCAAGATAAAAGCAAAATAGCTATCTTTGCATAACAGAAATGAATACACATATAAAATAAGTGTTTGAATATGAAGAAATACATTTTAGACTTGACGGTGTCCGAGAATGTCCGTCTGCATGCCAACTATGCGCTACTGAAACTGGGTGCTTCGTCGGCATTGCCCGAGATGTGTCCGGGACAGTTTGCCGAACTCCGCGTGGATGGTTCGCCTACCACCTTTTTACGTCGCCCCATCTCCATCAACTATGTGGATAGGGTTAAAAATGAAGTTTGGTTCCTCATACAACTTATTGGTGACGGTACCAGACAGTTGGGAAAAGCCCAGCCAGGTGATGTGATAAATGTGGTTTTACCTTTAGGAAACGGCTTCACGATGCCCCAAAAGGCCTCTGATAAGTTGTTGCTCGTTGGTGGCGGTGTGGGTACTGCCCCCATGCTTTACTTGGGCGAACAGTTGGCTAAACGTGGTTGCAAGCCTTCCTTCCTTTTGGGAGCCCGCAGCGAAAAAGACCTGTTGCAACTGGAGCAGTTTGCTACCTATGGCAATGTCTATACCACTACCGAAGACGGTAGCCACGGCGAAAAAGGATACGTGACACAACACTCCATATTAAATAAGGTGGCATTTGAGCAGATATACACTTGCGGCCCCAAACCCATGATGATGGCTGTAGCCAAGTATGCCAAAGAGAACGGAATCAATTGTGAAGTATCATTGGAAAACAAGATGGCCTGTGGTGTGGGTGCCTGCCTTTGTTGCGTGGAAAACACCTCTGAAGGCCATTTGTGCGTATGTAAAGAAGGTCCTGTATTCAATATAAACAAGTTGTTATGGCAGATTTAAGTGTAAACATCGGTAAATTACAAATGAAGAATCCGGTGATGACAGCATCGGGTACATTTGGATATGGTGAAGAGTTCGCCGACTTTATAGATATTGCGCGAATAGGCGGCATCATCGTTAAAGGGACTACTCTTCACAAACGTGAAGGAAATCCTTATCCGCGTATGGCCGAGACCCCATCGGGCATGTTAAACGCTGTAGGACTGCAAAATAAGGGAGTTCACTACTTTGTAGAGCACATCTACCCTCGCATCAAGGAAATTCAAACGAATATGATTGTGAATGTTTCAGGTTCGGCTATTGAGGACTACGTGGAAACGGCCTCTATCATCAACGAACTTGTAAACATTCCCGCCATAGAGTTGAACATATCGTGCCCCAATGTAAAGCAAGGCGGAATGGCCTTCGGCGTAACAGCCAAGGGGGCAGAAGAGGTGGTAAAAGCCGTACGCAACGTCTATAAGAAGACACTCATCGTGAAACTCTCTCCCAATGTGACGGATATTACCGAAATAGCCCGTGCGGCAGAGGCAGGTGGAGCAGACAGTATTTCACTGATTAACACGCTTTTAGGAATGGCCATTGATGCAGAGCGTAGACGTCCGCTACTCTCCACAGTAACAGGAGGTATGTCGGGAGCTGCAGTCAAGCCTATAGCCCTACGTATGGTTTGGCAAGCCTCCAAATCGGTAAACATTCCTGTCATTGGATTAGGCGGTATCATGAACTGGAGAGATGCTGTGGAATTCATGCTGGCAGGAGCTTCAGCCATACAAATTGGTACGGCCAACTTCATAGATCCCACGGTTACCATTAAGGTAGTTGAAGGCATCAATAACTACTTGGACAGACACGGATTCACTTCTGTCAAGGATATTATTGGTGCACTTGAGGTATAGCGAAAAAGAAAGATACCCCATTCGCACTGTTTTCAAAGGAAAATGAGCACAAAAAAGGACACCTGAGCACAGGTGTCCTTTTTGCTTTCCTTACAAGGAGAGTTTCATTCCCCCAACAAATCGGGACGTAACCGACGAGTACGTTCCAACGACTGCTGCAACTCCCATTCCTTGATTTTTGCCTCATGACCGGAAAGTAAAATATCTGGAACCTTCCAACCTTTATAATCAGCGGGGCGTGTATAGACGGGAGCAGCCAGCAGATTATCCTGGAAAGAGTCAGAAAGGGCCGACTGTTCATCCGATATGACTCCGGGGATAATACGCACAATGGCATCCGCCATGACTGCAGCCGCCAATTCACCACCGGTCAGTACATAGTCTCCAATACTAACTTCTTTGGTTATGAGGTGTTCGCGAATGCGATAGTCTATACCCTTGAAATGGCCGCAAAGAATGATGAGATTCTCCGCCAAAGAGAGCGTGTTGGCCATGGGTTGACAAAACTGCTCTCCGTCGGGGGTCGTGAAGATGACTTCATCATAGTTACGCTCTGCCTTTAAAGAGTTGATACAACGCTCTATCGGCTCAATTTTCATCACCATACCGGCAAATCCTCCAAAAGGATAGTCATCCACCCGGCGATACTTGTCTTCTGTATAGTCGCGCAGGTTATGGATATGAATCTCGGCAAGCCCCTTGTTTTGGGCGCGCTTCATGATAGAGCAGTTGAAGAAGCCTTCAATCATCTCCGGAAGTACAGTTATGATGTCTATTCTCATATATAATCCATAATATTTTCTGCAAAAGTACGAATATTCGCCGAGAAACCCGTATTTTTGTCTGCAACAAATAGAAAATGATATGAATGTTCAGGAAAGAATAGCGTGGTTGCGTAGTGAACTGCACCGCCATAACCATAATTATTATGTGTTGAACGCTCCCGAAATCACGGACAGGGAGTTTGATGAGCTGATGTATGAACTGCAGAGACTGGAAAAGGAGCATCCAGAGTTTCATGACGAAAATTCACCTACCATGCGTGTGGGAAGCGACCTGAACAAGAACTTTGTGCAGGTGGCCCACAGATATCCGATGCTCTCTCTGGGAAACACCTATTCAGAGGCCGAAGTAACTGAGTTTTATAACCGTGTAAAGGGATTGCTGAACGAAGATTTCGACATTTGCTGTGAACTGAAATATGATGGAACTTCCATCTCACTAACATATGAGGAAGGTCGCTTGATGAGAGCCGTGACCCGCGGAGATGGTGAGAAGGGGGATGACGTAACAGACAACGTGAAAACCATTCGTAGCATTCCGTTGGTGCTTCATGGGGACTATCCGCGAGTATTTGAAATCCGTGGTGAGATTCTGATGCCATGGGAAAGCTTTGAACGGCTCAACCGTGAACGTGAGGCCCGCGAGGAACCTCTCTTTGCCAATCCGCGCAATGCGGCATCAGGCACACTGAAATCCCAAAACTCATCCGTAGTGGCTTCGCGCAAGCTCGATGCCTACCTGTACTATCTGTTGGGAGAAGAACTGCCCTGCGACGGTCACTACGAAAACCTGCAAGCTGCTTCCAGTTGGGGACTGAAAGTGTCCGAACATGCCAGAAAGGTACATTCCCTGCAGGAAGTGTTCGACTACATCAGCTATTGGGACACAGAGCGAAAGAACCTGCCGGTGGCAACAGACGGTATTGTATTGAAGGTGAACAGCCTGCGGCAACAGAAGAACCTGGGCTACACCGCCAAGTCGCCTCGTTGGGCCATTGCCTATAAGTTTCAAGCCGAGCAGGCCCTGACTCGACTGAACAAAGTGACCTATCAAGTGGGACGCACAGGAGTGGTTACACCGGTAGCCAACCTTGACCCTGTGCAACTGTCCGGTACAGTAGTACGAAGAGCTTCGCTGCACAATGCCGACATTATCCAAAGCCTGGATCTGCATGTGGGCGATATGGTTTATGTGGAAAAGGGTGGAGAAATCATCCCCAAGATAACCGGTGTGGACACTTCGGCACGTAGCATGCTCATGGGGGAAAAGGTCAGTTTTATAACCCGTTGTCCCGAATGTGGCAGCAAACTGATACGCTATGAAGGCGAGGCAGCCCATTATTGCCCCAATGAAACGGCTTGTCCACCTCAGATTAAAGGCAAAATAGAGCATTTCATCAGTCGTAAGGCCATGAATATTGATGGTTTGGGACCCGAAACAGTGGACATGTTCTTCCAGGCAGGACTCATTAAGGACACGGCAGACCTCTACCGCCTACAAGCCATTGATATCCGTGGATTGGAACGCATGGGTGACAAATCTGCTATAAACATAGTACATGGTATTGCAGAGAGCCGTCAGATACCTTTTGAGCGTGTACTCTATGCTTTAGGCATCCGTTTTGTCGGTGAAACCGTTGCCAAGAAACTGGCTAAGGCTTTCTTTGACATAGATAATTTGATGGCTACTGATGTGGATGCACTGGTTGCTGTGGACGAAATAGGAGAGAAGATAGCCCAAAGTATCGTAACCTACTTTAATAACCCGGCCAATGTAGCCTTGGTCAATCGCCTGAAAGCTGCCGGTCTGCAGTTTACGCTTAGCGAAGAGAAACAAGGAGGGTATAGCAACAAACTGGAAGGTATGTCCATCGTCATCAGTGGTGTTTTTACCCGACACTCACGCGACGAATACAAGGAACTGATAGAAAAGCATGGCGGAAAGAACGTGGGCAGCATTTCCTCTAAGACCAGTTTTGTGCTGGCAGGTGCCAACATGGGCCCTGCCAAATTGGAGAAAGCCAGAAAACTGGGTATAAGAATCATGGACGAAGAGGAATTCCTAACCCTTATATCCTAACATTTTTCCATTATTTGCGAAAATATTGCGTGTATTTGTACGGCAAATCAAAAAAAATCGTACTTTTGCGAATCTTTTGACTAAAGAATACAAAACAATACTTCATGATACAGACAAGATTGAAAGGAATGGGAGTAGCACTGATAACTCCCTTCAAAGAAGACGGAAACGTTGACTACGAAGCATTAATGCGATTAGTCGACTATCAACTGCAAAACAATACCGATTTTCTATGCGTGCTGGGTACGACAGCCGAAACACCCACACTGAACGAAGCAGAGAAGAAACAAATCAAACGTATGGTCATAGAGCGTGTGAATGGCCGTATCCCCATACTCTTAGGAGTGGGAGGAAACAATACGCAGGCAGTGGTAGATACGTTGAAAAATGACGATTTCACCGGAGTAGATGCCATATTGTCCGTTGTACCTTATTATAACAAGCCCTCACAGGAAGGTATATACCAACACTACAAGGCTATTGCCGAAGCGACAGAGCTTCCTATCGTACTCTATAACGTGCCTGGACGTACAGGCGTTAACATGAAGGCGGAAACCACATTGCGTATAGCACGCGACTTCAAGAACGTTATAGCGATCAAAGAAGCCTCGGGAGACATCTCACAAATGGATGATATCATCAAGAACAAACCGGCAAACTTTGACGTCATTTCAGGCGACGACGGCATCACTTTTCCGCTGATTACCTTGGGAGCGGTAGGTATCATATCTGTTATAGGCAATGCTTTCCCGCGTGAGTTCAGTCGTATGGTGAGGCTCGCACTTCAAGGCGACTATGCCAATGCGCTGACCATTCATCATAAGTTTGCAGAGCTCTTCAAACTTCTTTTTGTCGATGGAAATCCGGCCGGTGTAAAAGCCATGCTCAATGCTATGGGTATGATAGAAAACAAACTGCGCCTGCCATTAGTACCGACACGAATCACCACATTCGAAGCCATGCGACGCATATTGAATGAACTAAATATCAAGTGTTGAATAAAGGAAAATACAGAGTTAATCCATTGCAATATGTTAGTTTCATCTCGCCGTCACAAAATAAGTCATAATTTGTATTATGTTTAATATACCACGGTAGAGCATATACAGTATGCATTAAATAAAGGCTGCACTTCTGTCCCTTTTGAAATGCAGCCTTTAATCTTTTTGATAATTCTCCTTTATCAGATAATTTCTATGGATGTTGCAGGCAACCAGCCTACCTTACCGTCTTCCAATGTGATTTCTGTCCATTCTTTCATGGAACTGTCTTTGATTATCACTTTGGTACCTTCATGTAAGATGAATAAGCTTGTACCAGACTCACTTGGAGTACTGCGTACGGTTACGCTGGGATTCATAACAATGGCTTCATTACGATTGAGCAATCTGTCTTTCTGTTGTGCTGCAAAAATATTGCAGAGAATGGTAAACAACAACATTATTGCACCAATAATGAAACCTGTTTTCTTTAGCGTTGCCTGTTTGGCAAGGAAATAAAGTGCACATGCCACTAATAATACAATGAAGAATACGACTCCAAGATAAGCCCAAGTATTGGTATCCAAGCAGTTGATAAGTCCTTTTGTCCAAGCCACAAAGAAAATCTCAGGTACGGAAACAATTTTATCTATGGTTTTTGCACGTGCGATTTCCAGATTGGCTTTGAAATCAGCATTATTGGGACTCAATAGCAAGGCACGTTCATAGTTCAAGATTGCTTTGGCTATTTCATCAGTCTTATAATAACAATTTCCCAAATTATAGTAAACTTCAGGGGCTTCGCCTTGTTGCAGAAGCGTCTCATAGATATTGATGGCTAAAGCATAATCATTTTGCAGATAAGCACTATCCCCAACTTGCTTGGTATAATTTTCCGGTGCAGTGAATTGCGTGTAAGTATCATCTGCGGCAACTGTAGTGACGGAATCCGGCAACTGAGAATCTTGGGCTTGCATCGCTGTTGTTCCAACCAACAGGATGAGAGCAAACAAAATATTTCTTTTCATCATAGTCTTCTTTTTTGTTTCTTCCATTATTAGACAACTGTTTCTTATTGAGATAGAGGTTTAACGTTTAATGGAATTTTCCATCCGCCCTATGAGCTCCACGGAAGCCTCATAAATCTTTTCAGAAGTGATTCCTGCACTGCTTGGCGCAAAACGGGCAAACTCACAATTATCCAAGGTTTGTATGAACTCATGGATAAGTTCTTCCGATACATTATGACGAGACAGGTTCTCTCGGATGTTTTCCTTGGAAAGTTGAGAGAGCGGCATATTGAGTTTGTTGCTGATATATTCCCACAACGTTTTCAATACTTCATCATAGAAAGCTTCCTGTTTGTTCTCTTTCAGGAGTTTCTCTGCCGTCTTCATACGTTTCTTGGCAATACGGTTAGCCTTTTGATTGCGAACCTTGGCCGTATTGGCATTAGTCTTTATTTGTTTCTGATAGAGAACCGACAAGAGAACAAAGAGAGCAGTAGGTATAAGATAGAGAAGCCAGCAGGTCGTAGAACCCAAAAAGATATCACCTTTAGGAGTAAGAGTCACATTATTCTGCTTGATGAAGCGAATATCCTCGTTGAGTACCTTCAGGTCTTCCTTATTGGTAAAGTTTGCTATCGACTGTGCGGCATTTCCCTCACCCTTTTCCACGTTGAGTTCATAGCTTTCGGTAGTAAGCGTCTTATAGCTCTGTGTATTGATATCAAAGTAGCTAAACGTTATACCTGGAATCTTGTAATTTCCGGCAACACGAGGTATGGCCAGATATTCAATAACCTGACTACCGGTAAGTCCGGCAGCCGTAAGACGAAACTTATTTTCGGTTTTAGGGTCATACACCTCGAAGTCTTCGGGGAACTTAACCTCAGGAGTGTTAATCAGCTTCATGTTTCCGGTACCTGATATGACCACTTTAACCGTAACAGCATCATTGGTTTTCAGTTGGTTAGTGCTGATGGTAGAAGAGACTGTAAAATCCCCCACTCCACCAGAGAAATTGGAGGGTTTATTGGCAGGTAATGGTTTTACGTCTATAGCTATCTGAGGAGTGATAATGGTCTTTTTTACTTCTATGTAATGAGAACCGCCATTGAAAAATGCCTCAAGGGGATCATCGGCCACATTGGGGTTAACCATACGTATGACGGCATCAAAACGTGCCTGTTCAATGGAGAGTTTTCCACTCTGTTGAGGAAAGAGTACGAATTGACGGAAAACGGCGGTCTCATAGTTACGCCCTTTATAGTGCTCCATTCCCCATCTGCGATCTGCCAATTCGATTTCCTGTGAATGAAAGCCCTTGAAGTCTGGCAACTTTATGCTTTCGAAACCCTGCAAATTCACATGGCTGTATATCTTATAAGTCAACAGAAGTGCTTCCTGCTCATACACAGTTGTCTTACTGACTGTAGGAACAATGAACAGGTCTGCTGCGGAAAGCGACGTTGCTGCCGAATTTTGTTTTCCGGCAGAGGTATTTCCTGTAGAAGTATCAGGAGGCAGCACCTTGATTTTTAGAGCATTGGATACATATTGTTTACCTTCTGCCATAATGGTGGCTCCCGGAATGGAATGTTCCCCCTCAGTAACGGCTTTCAGGATATACGTATAGGTGATACTACTGGTAGTAGTCGCTTGTCCGTTAATGATTTGCATGCTGCTTTGCCGAGAACTGGTGGGTCCCATCAAAATCTCGAAACCGTTGATGTTCGAGGGAAATCTGAAATCCTTTACCTTCTGTGTATTGACAGTATAGGTCAGTCTTACCTGTCCGCCTACTTCCACAGCATCCTGCGCAGAGGCCGTAAACGTAATTTGCTCATCGGCCCATGCCTGCAAGGCGATTGCTGTCCATGCGATGCATAAGAATATAATCTTTTTCATACGCTATTGTTTTTCGTTTTCTTCCTATAGTTCTTATTACCAATCCTTTTCCAGACGTACTCCCTGGATAGGCTGTTGCTGTTTCACTTTCTCCTGCGTTTCCTTCTCATCCTGCATGATAGAATTCAGCAACTGCTCGGCATTTTCTTTAGACATTTGATTGTTTTCTTGCTCAGATTCGGCTGATTGTTGTTGCTGCTCTTGCTGCTGTTGTTGCTGTTCGTTTTGCTGTTGCTGCTGTTGTTGTTGCTGCTCATCCTTATTCTCGTTCTGATTGGATTCAGGCTGTTGTTGCTGCTGGTCTTTCAGCATTTTTTGTGCCAGGGCCAGGTTGTAGCGTGTTTCATCATCCTTGGGGTTGTTTCTAAGCGCCTGCTTATATGCCTCCACAGCTTTGGCATAATCCTTCTGTGAATACTGGATAACACCTATATTGTGATAGATCTGTGCCAGCTTCTTTTTGTCTTTTTCAATGCGTGCAGCATCGGCATATTGCTCCATCGCCTCTTTCAGTTTATTCTGTTGGAGAAGGGTGTTTCCCAAATTATACATAGCCACCGTAGAACCAGGATTGACATCCAATGCCTTACGATAATTGATATCTGCATTGATATATGTACTGTCCTTAAAAGCCTTGTTTCCTTTGCGGATATGTTCGCGTTCTGCTTTTTGGCTCCATGCCGCAACGGCTACCATCATCAACACAAATAATCCGATATATCTTCTTGTCATCATAATATTACACTCTCCTACTCTTTTTTATTTTGAAACAAATGAATATCGCGGGAAAGGGAGGTCTTACGTTCAAGGATTAACAAATCCGCCAACAACAGCAGAAGGATAATCCAGGCAACAGATTGAAACTGCTCATCAAACTCCGTATAGACTTGCGTCTCCACATCTGCCTTGGCCATTTTATTAATTTCTTGGGTTATGATTTTCTGGGCACTGTTCGTATTGTCCACACGCACATAGATGCCATTGCCTGCTTGGGCAATCTCCTTACACATCTGTTCATTAAGACGGGTCACGATGACGTTTCCACTCTTGTCACGACGATAATCATTGGTGCCGGGCACGGGTATTGGCCCCCCGTCAGGCAAACCTATACCCAATACGTTGACTTGTATCCCTTTCTCTGCCGCCGCTTTGGCTGCTTCCAATGCTCCACCTTCGTGATTTTCACCATCGGTAATGACAATGACAGTACGCCCTACCCCTTCTTGAGGAGTAAAGCTACGAGTCGACAACTGTAAGGCACTGCCTATTGCCGTACCTTGCTTTGAAATCAACGACGGGTCAATACTTTCCAAGAAAATCTTGGCTGAAATATAGTCGCTGGTGATGGGCAATTGGGTGAAGGCGTCACCGGCAAAGACAATCATTCCCACCTTGTCATTCTCCAGCCTATCCACCAACTGAGCTACCAGTCGTTTGGCCTTCTCCAGGCGGCTGGGCTGTATATCCTGCGCCAACATGGAGTTGGAAATATCCAATGCGATGATAACTTCCACTCCTTGTCGTTTTACGGTCTCCAATTTTGAACCGAACTGTGGCCGGGCCAACAGTAATGCAAAAAACGCTATAGCCAACAGCAACAGCAGGAATTTCACATCGGGACGATATTTGGACACATCCGGCATCAGCCGAGCCATCAACTCTGGATCGCCAAAACGTGCAACCGCTTTTCTCCTCTTATAATTGGAGAAAATATAGAAAGCCACCAATATTGGCAACAATAATAATAGGTATAAATATGTCGGTTCTTCGAATCTAAACATAGTCAGTTACTTTTGAAGTTATCATATATATTCCGCACTCCACATCAGGTGATACCAGTGTTTTTAGGGTATCTTTTTCAATATAGAGTTTCGCAACAAAATCTCCATAAGCAAACAGCAGAAAGCAGCCAATGCAAACTTCATGTATTCTTCCTGACGCTTACTATATTCCTTAACGTTCAATTTGGTCTTTTCCAGTTTGTCAATCTCGGAATAGATTTCTTTCAACTCGGTGTTGTCCTTGGCCCTATAATAATTGCCTTCCGTTATTCCAGCGATTTGGGTCAATGTTTTCTCATCAATTTCTACTGGAAGGTTCACGTATTGCACTGTGCCTCCCACCGGATAGGGATAAGGAGCCAAACCATTGGTACCTATGCCAATCGTATAAACCCGAACACCGAAACTTTTGGCAATTTCTGCAGCTGTCAACGGTGAAATATCCCCCTTATTGTTGGTACCATCTGTCAGCATGATAATGACTTTGGACTTGGCCTTGCTGTCTTTCAGGCGAGTAACGGCATTGGCTATTCCCATACCTACTGCAGTACCATCTTCAATAAGTCCACATTTTGCATCTTTAATCAGGTTCAGCAACACGGCATGATCTACGGTCAAAGGACACTGGGTAAAACTTTCACCGGCAAATAGCGTTATACCGATATTGTCATTGGGCCGACCGTTTATGAATTCGGCAGCCACGCTCTTAGCTGCTTCCAAACGATTGGGTTTCAGGTCTTCGGCAAGCATACTGGTAGAGACATCAATCGCTAACATAATATCTATACCCTCTATTTCACTGTTTTGCCAACTGTCAGTGGTCTGTGGACGGGCCAAGACCATAATCAGCAGCGTGATGGTAATGACACGCAGTACAAAAGGGGCATGCAAAAGATAATTCTTGTAGCTTTGGGGAGCTGCAACATATGGCATTGAGTCAGAGACCTGCAATGTGGCTCCGATACTTCGATGCTTCATAATATACCAAATGATGTATGGTATAAGCAACAGCAACAACAACAAATATTCAATATTGGCAAAAACCATATTCCTCTATATTGTTTTCTTTAAATCATTTATCAATATCTGTTCAACATCCCATCTATACCCAATAGCTATACAACTCTGTAATGATGTATATCAATGAAATGAGAAGATAGGTTATAGCAAGCACTATAGCAACGGCAAGAATAATCTTGGTGCGTAGCGGGCGCTTCTTGATGATAGTAATCTCCGTCGGTTGGGCTTCAGCGTTTTCCTCTTCCGGCAACTGGGTATCATTGATGAACCCAATAGCATTGATAAGATTGGAATCATTTTCATTCATCAAAGGGGTATATTTGGCAAACTTCACCAAATCTGCAGTCTGAAACAAGAACTTCAAGTCCTTTATTGCCTCTTTATCCTTAAACTCCAGCAATTTGTCTATGATTTCGCCTGAAGTCATTTCCAATGCATTGAAACCAAAACGATTGCCTATATATACGCGAACAACCTCTGTTAGGTCTGTATAATACACCTTCGGATCTTCCTTCAGCCAGCTTTTCTCTTTTTTTATCCGGTCTATTTCCTGTATGGCCAACACATGAGGAGGCAATTTGGGTTCCACCTTGACTTTACGTATGATAGGCTTGTTGTCCCTGATTCGTTTAATCAAGTAGATGAGCAGCAAAAGTACCGGTACCCACAACAAGACACAGGCAATAGTTGCATACCAGTCCTCCCATACTAAATCAGGGTGCATGATGTCTTTAGGCCCGTTGAATTCATCCGGATGCAACGTATCTACAGGGATTGAATAGACCTTCAGTGCCAAAGCTTGGGAATAATAAGGCTTATTTTCCACCAGGACCTCCATCGGAGGAAGATAGTAAAGAGCCGAATCAAATGAAGTGATGGTATATTCCTGCTTGATAAGCAGACGTTTACGGTCATTGAGATATTGGGTGTCCGGTTGGGAAATATTCAGCACTTCCACATTACGCACCAATGTATCGGTATATATAGGGAATACGGCCCTCTTGTCTGCATCCAAAGCCACCTCCAAGGTGATTTGTGCTTGCTCACCGATCAGAATCTGCAAAGAGTCTATTCGAGCATCCACTGTCACGGATTGCGCTTGCACCTTGAACAGGATGACCGTCCACATCACTATTGTAAGAAGAATATTCTTTTTCATTTTCGAATCAATTACGTTTGGCAAACAAGTTCATCAAAGCCTTGACATAATCCTGGTCGGTCCGGATAGAGACATTGTCTACACTGCTTTTAGTAAATACATCATCCAGCTCGGCCTTCTTTTTCAGCCACCACTCATGATGAGTACGTCTGACCGCCTTTGACGAAGTGTCAATCCATTGTTCATACCCTGTCTCGGCATCCTTTATTTTCATCAGACCTACCGAGGGCAGTTCCTCCATACGTCGGTCATAGACCTGAATGGCCACCAAGTCATGTTTGCGGTTGGCAATGGTCATGGCGTTCTTGAAGTTTCCCTTGTCTATGAAGTCCGACAAGATGAATGCCGTACAACGCCGCTTCATGACATTGGTCAGGTATTCCAGTCCCAATTGGATATCTGTCCGATTGCTTTCGGCATGAAAATCAATCAATTCACGAATGATATAGAGTATGTGTTTACGTCCTTTCTTGGGTGGGATAAACTTTTCTATCCTGTCCGAAAAGAATATGACGCCAATCTTGTCGTTATTCTGTATAGCGGAGAAAGCCAATGTAGCGGCAATCTCCGTCACTAGTTCCTTTTTCAGTTGCTTTACCGTGCCGAAATCCAAACTTCCGGAAACATCCACCAACAGCATGACGGTCAATTCACGCTCCTCCTCGAAGACCTTGACAAAAGGTCTGTTGAAACGGGCTGTCACGTTCCAATCGATGTCACGGATGTCATCGCCAAACTGGTATTCACGCACTTCCGAAAAAGCCATTCCCCTACCCTTGAAGGCAGAATGATATTGTCCGGCAAAGATGTTGTTGGACAATCCGCGCGTCTTAAACTCAATCTGGCGAACCTTCTTTAATAACTCAGTTGTTTCCATTCGTTCGAGAAGCTATCAAACTACATGTTCTATCTTTGCGGAGAAGCATTAGGGTACTTCCACCTTATTCAAAATCTTGCTTACAATCTCATCCGATGTCATGTCGCTGGCCTCCGCCTCATAGGTCAATCCGATACGATGACGAAGAACATCGTGAGCCACAGCACGCACGTCTTCAGGCACGACATACCCACGGCGTTTGATGAATGCATAGCTACGGGCTGCCAAAGCCAAATTGATGGAAGCGCGCGGTGAACCGCCGAAGCCTATCATCTCCTTCAATTCCTTCAGGCCATACTGTTCAGGATAACGTGTGGCAAATACGATGTCTACAATATATTTTTCAATCTTTTCGTCCAAATAGACCTGGCGAACCACTTTCCGGGCTTCCAGAATCTCCTCTGCCTTCATGATGGGCTTTACACTCAGCCTTTCGCCGCTTATGTTCTGACGAATAATCAGTTTTTCCTCTTCCAGTTTGGGATAATCAATGATTACCTTGAGCATGAAACGGTCCACTTGTGCTTCCGGCAGCGGATAGGTACCCTCCTGTTCAATCGGGTTTTGGGTAGCAAGCACCAAGAATGGTTCAGGCAGTTTGAATGTCTCCTTTCCAATAGTTACCTGACGTTCCTGCATGGCTTCAAGCAGTGCACTTTGCACTTTGGCCGGAGCGCGGTTTATTTCATCCGCCAAAACAAAATTTGCGAACACAGGTCCTTTCTTCACCTGGAAACTCTCATCTTTTTGACTATACACCATGGTACCTATCACGTCGGCCGGCAATAAGTCCGGCGTAAATTGCACGCGGCTGTATTTTGAGTTTATCAATGATGCCAGGGTCTTGATGGCCAATGTCTTTGCCAATCCAGGAACACCTTCAAGCAGAACGTGTCCGTCAGACAACAGACCAATAAGCAGTGATTCAACCAAATGTTTTTGTCCAACAATCACCTGATCCATTCCTGTGGTCAGGTTGGTGATGAAAGCACTTTGTCTTTCAATCCGTTCATTCAATTCACGGATGTCAATAGTTTCAGCCATAGCTATTTTCTATATTTAATGTTTAATTTCATTCAGTTCTCAAAAGTACGGCAATAAATCAATTGCGCCAACTAATTTATATTAAAAAACAATGTGAAACCTTTAGATTAAACTACTTTTATAGAGTTTCAAGTATCTACACAAAGCGGCAAGCTACTCTTTGGCCTTTTTTCTCCATTTCATCATTATTCATTTCCCGTTTTCCTTTTCAGCACTGGAATTTTGATTGTAGTACCATAAGGTACATTGTCAGGGTTCTTGATAACAGTCGGATTATGTTTCACGAGGTATGGCCAAAGGGCTTTTGTTCCCCAAAAACGCAAAGCGACTTTTGTCAAAGTCTCTCCTTTCTTAATCGTATAGACGGTATCTGTTCCCATAATCATATAATTCACAGAATCCACCTTGAACGGTTCGTTTTTCGAGGCGACTTCAGTCGTTTTCGTTTTTTTTACAGCTTGTGCGGTTACTGTATCTTTATGAGTAATCTCCTCAATTGGTTCTTTAGCCGCTTCATTTTGGAGATTGTCCGGCTGAGTAGCAGGAACAACAACAGCCACCTGTTCTTTCTGTGTAGAAACACCTTCAGAAGAGTCCAACCACTCGGGATGGCATAGGAAAGCTATGGCCGCAATTCCAATCAGGACAACGGCGGTAACAATAACTGCAAAAAACTTTTTGGACGAGTTCTCATGAGATGGCACACGGCATGCAGAAAAGGATGTAGATTTCACTTCAGGCTCTTGCGCTTCCAGGGATTCTGCCGGTGCTGCCATTCCTTCCTGCGGTTCTGTCTCTGCCGGGAAATCCGGTGCATTGCCAGAAGAGACGATAACCTCCTCATGACTTTCGTCCGATTCTGAGAGCGTATCTTCCAACTGTGTCTCTTCATTTAGTGGCACAGTCTCAAAATGTGCAAAAGGTTTATTGACCAAATCTTTTAGAGATGGTTCAGGGGTGAATGAGATTTTTGTATGGCCTTGAATCTGAAAACGTTCACCGGTATTGACATGTATGCTTTCCCTGCTCTCCACGCCAATCAGTTTGAATGTACCCAACCCCTTTATCTTCACATAACGGTCCTTACCCAATGTCTCCTCTATCAAAGAAAAGAATTCCTTGACAAAGTTGTTGGCGTCTTCTTTGCTCATGCCGTGTTTTTGCGCAAGCAGTTCCACAAAGTCTTGTATATTCAGTTTCTCATTCATAAGGCTATGTTTAGAAAGGGATTACCAAAATTTTTCTTTCAATGCAGAGCTTGGCCGATAAGACAGCACCAGTTTGGGAGGAATCAGGAAACGCGTCTTTGACACCGGGTTTATAGAGATGCGTTCTGCCTTCTTCCTCACTTCAAACGTTCCGAATCCAGGAATGTGTACAGAGTTACCTTCTTGCCACTGTTGGGCCATGCCGGTCAGCAAGGTAGCCACCAGTTCGGAGGTATCCTTGATTGTATATCCTAACCGACGAGCCAGCTCGGTTGTGAACTCCTTGTTATTCATCTCTATTACTGTTTATGTATCCTTTTGCCACAATTTTCCATACAAGTCGAAATCATCGGCTGCAATGATTTCCACCGGATAGAAGTTGCCGATTTTCATCTCGTTATTGCCGCTACGCTCTATCAGCACCTCCGGATCCACCTCCGGAGAGTCAAACTCCGTGCGCCCCACATAATAGTCCCCTTCCATCCGGTCAATGATGACCTTGAAGCGTTGTCCCACTTTGGCTGCACTCAATTCGGCTGAAATTTCTTGCTGAATAGCCATAAGCTCATCCAAGCGTCTCTGTTTGGTTTCCGGGGAAATGGAGTCTTCAAAGGCAGAAGCGGCAAAAGTACCTTCTTCCTCCGAATAGGCAAAAGCTCCCATCCTGTCAAACCTCACTTTACGGACAAAATCCTTCAGTTCTTCAAAATCCTGTTCCGTCTCTCCGGGGAATCCCACCATCAGCGTCGTACGCAAATGAATACCGGGAACCTCCTTACGGAAGCGTTCTATCAACCGATAAGTTTCGTCCTTGGTGACATGACGGTGCATATTGGTCAGCACGTTGTCGCTGATATGCTGCAAAGCAATGTCCATATAGTTGCACACATTATCATGCTCTCTCATGACTTGAAACAGCCTTTCGGGGAAATGAGCCGGATAAGCATAATGAAGACGTATCCACTCTACTCCGGGAATGGCAGCCATCCTTTCCACAAGTTCCGGTAGCATCTGCTTCTGATACAGATCCACACCATAGTAAGTCAGTTCTTGTGCAATGACTTGGAACTCCTTGACTCCCTGTGCCACCAGACGGGACATTTCATCTATAATCTCCTCCATCGGACGAGATATATGACGCCCCGTTATGATAGGAATGGCACAGTAGGCACATTTGCGGTCACATCCTTCAGAAATCTTCAGGTAGGCATAATGGGAAGGAGTGGTCAGCGAACGCTCCACATGCAGTTTCTCCTGATAGGATTTACCCAAATCCTGGAGCAGTTCCTTCCAATTGAATTTGCCATAGAACTTGTCCACTTGAGGAATCTCCACAGCCAGCTCATTAAGGTATCTTTCTGACAAGCACCCCATTACATAGAGTTGTTTGATTCGCCCCTCCTCTTTGGCTTGGGCAAATTCCAGAATTGTATTAATGGATTCCTCTTTGGCATCACCGATAAATCCGCACGTATTAATAACAGCTATCTCCCCTTTTGGGGACACGGAATCGTGAGTCACGTGATAGCCCACTTCCTCCAACTGCCTCATGAGCCGTTCCGAATCCACCAGATTCTTGGAACACCCTAAAGTTACAATATCAATTGTTTTTCGCTTCATGCATTCTCTCCGAACAAAGAATCTACAAATTCCTTCTTGTGGAACACCTGCAAGTCTTCCATTCCTTCTCCCAAACCGATATATTTTACGGGGATTTTGAACTGGTCGGAAATGCCGATGACCACTCCACCCTTAGCTGTGCCGTCCAGTTTGGTGACAGCCATGGCAGAAACTTCTGTAGCCAAAGTAAATTGCTTGGCCTGTTCAAAAGCGTTCTGCCCGGTAGAACCATCCAACACGAGCAACACCTCATGAGGAGCTTCGGGTACGATTTTCTTCATTACATTCTTGATTTTGGTCAACTCGTTCATCAACCCGATTTTGTTATGAAGACGTCCTGCCGTATCTATGATGACAACATCCGCTCCATTGGCAACGGCGGAACTCAGTGTATCATAAGCGACAGAAGCCGGATCGGAGCCCATCTGCTGCTTAACGACGGGAACTCCCACTCGTTCTCCCCAGATAAGCAACTGTTCTACTGCTGCTGCACGGAAGGTATCTGCTGCTCCCAGGTAAACAGACTTTCCGGCCTTCTTGAACTGATAGGCCAGTTTCCCTATGGTAGTGGTCTTTCCCACTCCATTCACGCCTACCACCATGATAACGTAAGGCTTATGCGCAACAGGTCCTTCAAAGTCATCCGCGTCATTGGAATTATTCTCTGTAAGCAGAGCGGCAATTTCATCCCGAAGAATGTGGTTCAGCTCGGCGGCATTCATATACTTGTCCGTCGCTGCCCGCTTTTCTATACGCTTGATAATCTTCAGGGTTGTTTCCACACCTACATCCGAGGTAATCAGCACCTCTTCCAGATTATCCAACACATCATCATCCACTTTGGATTTTCCAGCTACGGCACGAGCAATCTTACCAAACACGCTTTCTTTGGTTTTAGACAACCCTTTATCCAAGGTCTCCTTCTTCTCTTTGGAAAAAAAACTAAGAAATCCCATACTCAAATTAGTTTATAGCACAGATTATGCTACAAAGATAGAATAAAGCAACGAATAATAAAACAACTTTTTGATTTTTCAGAAAAAGAAAATCCTCTTGCCGCAGTACGGACAAGAGGATTTATGGTAATTGACGCCTTTCGGCATCACATCTTGCTATTATTTCTTAAAGAAGGCCTGAACATCTTCGTTACGAACCATTTGTTCATCAAAGACATATGCACCAGTCTTGGGAGACTTCACCATTTTGATTACTTTGGTATAAGAACGCCCTTCCTTGGAGCCTTCATGCAGGGTTGCAACCGCTTTCTTTGCCATAACTTATACTATCTATTATTATTTAATTTCCTTGTGTACTGTTACTCTCTTCAGGATCGGATTGTACTTCTTCAGTTCCAATCTTTCGGTGGTATTCTTTCTGTTCTTCGTTGTGATGTAACGAGAAGTTCCGGGCATACCGCTATCCTTGTGTTCTGTGCATTCCAGAATCACCTGCACTCTGTTACCTTTTGCTTTTTTTGCCATAGTTAGTTATCTCCTCTTCTTTTTAGCCGATTACTTTGATGCTCTTCCAGTCACAGTAGCCCTTGGCAACGGCATCGTTCAGGGCAGCATCCAAACCTTTCTTGTTAATAATACGCAGACCGTTAGCACAAATGCTAAGGCTAATCCAACACTCTTGTTCTACATAGTAGAATTTCTTGTTAAACAAGTTCACATCAAAAGTTCTCTTTGTTCTTCTCTTAGAGTGTGAAACGTTGTTGCCAATCATGGCTTTCTTACCGGTAATTTGACAAATCTTTGACATTTCTATCTTATTTTTACAGTTTTCGACTATGCTTGCTTCAAACAGAGCGCAAAGTAAGCACTTTTATCGTTACCAAACAAGTTTTTTCTGAAATAAATCGCTTTTAGCACTGTTTTTCTCTATTTCAGGCATTTTTCGAGCAATAAAAGTACACTTTCTATGGCTTTTTGGGTATTCATTTGCCGTCCCTCGTCTTTTTCCAGTTTCATGGTTACCAATTCTTTTTTGTAGGCAACAGCTATCCAGATGGTTCCCACAGGCTTATCAGGAGTACCTCCACCCGGTCCGGCTATTCCGGAAGTGGCTACGGCACAATCTGTTTTCATCCTTTTCATCGCTCCTTTTGCCATTTCCGTCACCGTCTCCCGGCTGACTGCTCCATACTGTTCCAGTGTCTGTGGATTCACGTCCAGCAATGCAACCTTCAACTCATTGGAATAAGCCACTATCCCGCCGACGAAGTATTCAGAACTGCCGGGCACCGAAGTGATGGCGGAGGCAATGCCTCCTCCCGTACAGCTTTCTGCGGTGGAAAGGGTGATTTTCTTTGCTGTCAGCAGTTGGGCTATCCTGTTTTCCGTATTCATGGCCTTCGTTTTATCACCTATTTATTATAATGTCACACGCGAATAGGCCGGAGCCTCCATCGGACAGAAATCCCGATCCTGATACTTGAAGTAACCGGCCATCGCTATCATGGCCGCATTGTCTGTGGTGTAACCGAATTGGGGTATGAAAACGTCCCATCCATACCTTTTGGCATAATCCATAAAAGCATTGCGCAGTCCATTGTTTGCAGACACTCCTCCCGCAACGGCAACCTGCCGGATAGCATACTGTTTGGCCGCCTTTCGCAACTTGTCCATCAGGATGTCCACTATCGTAGCCTCCAGGGAGGCGGCCAGGTCGGCCTTGTGACGCTCGATGAAATCGGGTTCTTCCTGCAGCCAGTTGCGCAAAGAATAGAGGAATGAAGTCTTTAATCCGCTGAAACTATAATCCAGTCCCGGTATGTGCGGCTTGCTGAAGCTATACGCCTTGGGATTACCCTGGCGGGCCAGTTTGTCTATAATCGGACCGCCCGGATATCCCAAACCCATAACCTTGGAGCATTTGTCTATCGCCTCTCCGGCCGCATCATCAATGGTCTGCCCCAGGATTTCCATGTCATTATAGGCTTTCACCAGAATGATCTGCGAGTTTCCTCCTGACACCAACAGGCAAAGAAAGGGAAAAACGGGCTGTTTGTGCTCCTCATCTTTTACTTGAATGAAATGGGCTAAAACATGGCCGGACAGGTGGTTGACATCTATCATGGGAATACCGAGCGAACGTGCCATCCCCTTGGCGAAAGAGACGCCTACCAGCAATGACCCCATAAGTCCGGGACCACGCGTAAATGCAATGGCACTCAGCTCTTCCTTGGACACACCGGCCCGCTTCAACGCTTCATGCACCACGGGAACGATATTCTGCTGATGAGCTCGTGAAGCCAGTTCCGGAACCACACCTCCATAAGCCTCATGCACAGCCTGGCTGGCCACGACATTGGAAAGCAGGTAGCCGTCCTTGATGATGGCAGCCGAAGTGTCGTCACATGAGGATTCAATACCTAAAATTATTGTGCTCATAATGTTTATTTACGTTTAAACGGCACAAAAGTAGTGATAAAAGTAGGATTGATAAATGAATATTTCATATTTTTGTTGGCTGAATTGAAAAATTAACTGCTTATCAAGACGTTTAAAAAGATAGTGTACTGCATACTCGGTGTTATAGCATTGCTATACGCCGGGGTGATTATTCTGCTGAGAGTCCCTGCTATACAGCGGGATACGGCTTCCTTGGTGGCCCGGGAACTGGCCACGGTATTGGGAAGCGACCTCTCTGTAGGACGCATTGACGTAGGGCTATTGAACCGCATCATCATCGACGACCTTTTGTTGTATGACCGTTCAGGCAAGGAAATGCTGAAAGTAGCCCGTCTTTCTGCCAAGTTCGACATCCTCCCCCTGTTTGAAGGACGAATTTCCATCAGTAATGTCCAGTTGTTCGGTTTTAATGTCTGCATTGAGAAGGAGACCCCGTCATCCCCTCCCAATTTCCAGTTTGTCGTGGATGCACTTGCCTCCAAGGACACCCTATCCCAAGGCAACAATCTGGATCTGCGCATCAATTCGCTGTTGATACGTCGGGGACGGTTGTCTTATGATGTACATTCAGAGCAGGAGACTCCCGGCCGCTTTAATACCAGCCACATCCGTTTGCAGAACATCGCCGCTAGCATCTCGCTGAAAGCCTTGAAGAACGACTCGGTCAATATGGCTATCAAGCGCATGAGTGCGGAGGAGTTGCAGTCCGGATTTGAGTTAAAGCAACTAAAGATGAAGCTGATAGGAAACAACCGTCAACTCAGGGTGGACAATTTCCATTTGGTACTTCCCAAAAGCGTTCTGGAAATAGAAGAGGCCGGCATGAGGTATGACAGCCTGCCTGTCCTTACAGGAGCCGACGGAGATTTGGCCTATTCCCTTCAGATGCTTCCCTCCCGCATTACGCTGAAAGACATCTCCCCTTTTCTTCCTTCGCTTTCTTTTTTTGAAGAACAGTTGGATGTGGAGATGACCCTAAAGGGCAATCGGGAAACAATGGAGTGCAGTCGTTTCTCCGTTGTGAACGGCAATGACTTGACACTTCATGGTACGGCCTCGTTGAGCGAATTGACCTCTTCGGAAGGTCCTTTCATCTCAGGACATCTCTCCCGGCTGTATGCCAACCACGATGGAATGGCCTTTTTATTCCACAATCTGAAGGGCAGCCAGGCCACAGTACCGCCACTTCTGCAACGCATGGGCAGTATTTTGTTTCATGGGAATCTCACGGGACAATTCAATGATTTCAAGGCCCATGGTGATGTACGCACCCGGCAAGGCAGTGTCTCCACCGATATTCAGATAACCGCAAACCGGGGGCATGACTTCTGGAGTTATCGGGGCGATGTCAGAACCACCGATTTCCAGTTGGGAGAACTGCTTGCTGCGGATAAAATCGGCAAGGTCTCATTGGGATTGCATCTTCACGGACACCATTATCAGCAGAAGCAGCCCCACATATTCCTGAAAGGAGAAGTCCCCTTGTTGGAATACAGCGACTACACTTACCAAGACATCACCCTGGATGGTGAGTATCGTCAGGGTGGATTCGAGGGAATGCTGAAGTTGGAAGACTCCAATGCGGATATCAGTCTGAACGGCAGCATCAACACCACTTCCACGCCTCCGACTTTCAATTTCATGGCAGCCATCAATCATTTCCGCCCTAACGACCTCCATCTGACCTCCAATCATGAAGATACCGAGGTATCCATGAAGATAAAAGCCGATTTCACCGGTGCTTCCATTGAGGAGATGAATGGTGAAATCAAATTGGACAGCCTGCGATACACTTCACCCGAGCATGACTATTTCCTGGAAAACCTGAATATTGCCGCCGTCGGAGAGAAGCAGGGAGAAAAAAGGATATCCATCCATTCCAACTTCCTGAGAGGCACGGTGGAGGGTGAATACTCCTACCGCACTCTTCCTCACAGCATATGGGGAATAATGCACAGGTACTTGCCGGCCTTGTTGCCGACAAAGTTTCATGAGGAAGCGACAACCTCCAACAACTTCCATTTCGAGATGGACATCTATGATACCGACATGCTCTCCACGATATTCAATCTGCCGGTGAGGATTTTCGCCCATTCCACCGTAAAGGGCTACTTCAACGACCGCTTGCGCCGTCTGCGCGTAGAGGGTCATTTCCCACGCCTGCGATACAACGACAAGTTTATAGAATCGGGCATGATACTCCTGGAAAACCCCAAAGACCAATTTCATGCCAAGCTGCGCTTCAGCAACCGTAAGAAAGAGGGGGCTGTCAGCATGGCCATAGATGCAATGGCTCAAAATGACAGCATCCGGACCAGGCTATATTGGGGAAACAGCAGCACGGCCACCTATAGCGGCGAACTCTCCGCTGTGGCCCATTTCATCCGAAGCACGATTGAACAGTCGGAAAAGGGTACGATGAAAACGGGGAAACAGCCGGAATCCGACCAAGTGAAAACCGTTGTAGACATCCATCCCACCGACATTGTCCTGAACGACACCCTCTGGCAGATTCATCCTTCACAGATTGTCGTAGATTCGGGCAAAATACATATTCACGACTTCAACTTCAGTCATGAGAAGCGGCATCTGCGGATAAACGGTACCGTCTCCAAACAGCAGCAAGACACTTTACGCCTGGACCTGAAGGAGATAAACATCGGTTACGTATTCGACATCGCCAACCTTGGCGTTAATTTCCATGGCGAAGCCACAGGCCCGGCCTATGCCTGCAACCTGCTGGAGGCTCCCGTCATGTCCACCGACCTTTTCATCCGCAACCTGGGACTTAACGACGGGCTTCTGGGTGATGCTAACATTCATGGAGAGTGGCATCATGAGGTGAAAGGCATTCATCTCAATGCCCGCATCAAGGAGGGTGACGTAGCCCGCAGCCATGTCGTGGGCTACATCTATCCCTTGAAGCCGACCAGTGCCCTGGACCTGCAGATTGAAGCCGATGGAACCAACCTGAAGTTCATCCACCATTTCCTGGGAGACATCACCCCCTACTTTGGCGGACGTGCCCGGGGAAATGTCCATCTCTATGGCAAGTTCAAGGCACTCACCATGCAAGGACGGGTAGACAGTGACGCTTCCATGAAAATAGAGGTCCTGAACACGACCTATAACCTGAAAGACAGCATCCTCATCGAGCCTGAAGGATTGACGTTCAACAACAACCGCATTTATGACACCCAGGGACATGAGGGACGCATGAACGGGACCTTGCGCTACAGGCACTTCAAGGACATCAACTACAATTTCCGCTTCAACTTTGCCAACATGCTGCTGATGGACACCAAGGAATCCCCCGACTATCCCTTCTACGGCACCATATACGGCACCGGCAATGCAACCATATCGGGCAATGCCGAGGAGGGAATGAATGCCGATGTAGCCATAGCCACCAATCGGAACAGCGGATTTACCTACATCAAGGACTACGTCTCTTCAGCCGTAAACAACCAGTTCATCAAGTTTGTAGACAAGACACCGCGTCGTGTGCTGCAGCAAGACTCCTTGACCCTTTCCGAGTTTGAAATAGCCCAAAAGAAGAGTCTGGAAAAGGAGAGCGACGGAGACATCCACCTGAACCTGCTGGTAGATGTCACCCCCGAGGCCAACATGAAGATGATTATGGATCCCATTGCCGGCGATTATATCAGCGGACGTGGAAGCGGCAACATCAGGACCGAGTTCTACAACAAGGGAGATGTCAGGATGTTCGGCAGCTATCGCATCAACCAGGGAGTCTATAAATTCAGCCTGCAAGAGGTCATTCGCAAGGACTTTATGATAAGAGATGGCAGCACACTCAGTTTCAACGGCATACCCGCCGATGCCAATCTGGACATTCAAGCCAGCTATCAAGTGAACTCGGCCTCGTTGAACGACCTGATGCCCAACGCCAGCAGCTATGTGGACCAGACCAATGTCAAGGTGGAGTGCATCATGAACCTGACGGGACAGCTCACTTCCCCCGACATCAAACTGGGACTGGAACTTCCCAATGAGCGCGATGAGGTGCAGGCCCTGGTGCGCAACTATATCCCGACGGACGAACAAATGAACATGCAGATTCTCTACCTGCTGAGCATCGGTAAGTTCTATACACCCGAGAATGTGGATGTAGCCCAGAACTCCAACATGATGTCCAGCGTGCTCTCTTCCACCCTCTCCGGACAACTCAACAACATGCTGTCCCATATCGTCAACAACAACAACTGGAACATCGGAACCAACTTCAGCACAGGCGAAAAGGGATGGACAGACGTGGAGTTTGAAGGCATCCTTTCCGGACAGTTGCTGAACAACCGTCTGCTTATCAACGGCAACTTTGGCTATCGGGAAAATCCTCTCTCCAATACCAATTTTGTGGGCGACTTCGAAGCTGAATGGCTGGTGAACCGCTCCGGAGAAATCCGCCTGAAGGCATACAACGAGACCAATGACCGCTACTACACCCGCACCAACCTGACCACACAAGGCATCGGCGTAGTGTTTCAGAAGGAATTCAATAAATGGAGTGAGCTCTTCTTCTGGCGCAAATGGTGGATGAAGCGTGCCATGAAGCAGAAGGAGGAACAGGAGAAACAGCAGGCCGAAGCATCATCATCCGAAAAAGCGCAGCAATAATCCCCACGAACAGGCATCAGAATGCCGGCGTTTTCTCCACCCAAACGGGCAGCAGTTTGCCATAGGCGTCGAATGAACGGCGCGAAGCCAGTGAAATGGTAATCATCAGTGAAAGCATGGAGGCCGTGAAGGTGATGACCATTATCATCATCTGATACTTGATGGCCACATTCGGACTGCTACCACCCAAAATCTGCCCAATCATCGTGCCAGGCAGTGCCACCAGCCCCATGACGGCAATGTTGGCAATCAGCGGACTGAAAGCCTTGATGATGGCCTGTCTGATGAAAGGAGCCTGTGCCTCGGAGCGTGTGGCGCCGTTGCCCAGGAGGTAATAATAGGTTTGCTGCTCCCTTTTCAGACCGCTGTAATAGGTGTTCAGAGCTATGACATTGCTGGACAGCATGTTCCCCATGAGTATACCGAAAATGGGAATAAAATACTGGGCACTGAAGACATTCTCTAACCTGAGGACAATCGCAATGAAATACATGCCCACGCACACCACACTGCACAGAAAGCCCACGGAGATGGGTATGAAGAGCACACGCTTCTTCAGCTGAGTACGCGAAAGAGCCGTTTGCGAGGCCACCAGAATCATGATAATCACCCACAAGAAGTTAATCCACGGATTCTCCCACAGGAAGAGATACTTCAGGTAAATCCCAATAAGGAAAAGCTGCACAATCATGCGTGCCGTCCCGATGAGCGTGGTACGCACCAATCCCGTCTTGAACTTCCACAGGTAGAAGAGGGGAATCAGCAACAACAGCAATCCGATGCCCAGGCTGAAATAGGAAATATCTATAGTACCCATACTCATGATGTCATGATGATGTGTTGGTCACATCCGTTTGCAAAGTTTTTGTCGTGAGAGACCGCCAGCAGGGTTGTCCCCCTACAGGCTTGTTGATGGAAGAAGGCCAGGACACGCACCGTAGAGTCTGCATCCAGTGCCGAGGTGGGTTCGTCCACCACAATCAAGGGCTTATGCATCATGGCAGCCACGGCAATCATGATGCGCTGGCGCTGACCGCCCGATATCTCCCCCACCCGTTTCTCATAGACTTCTCTCTCCAAGCCCAATGCTTCAAAATGGTCATAGAGCACCTCCTTGGAGAATGGAGTGCCCCGATTGGCCTTCAGGCCGAAAGGCAGTTGGACCATCTCCCTCACCCACTCAATGGGCAAGGCCAGCTCCTGAGGAATCCATGCAATCTGTCTGCGCACCTGGTCCACACTTCCCTTTCCCATGCAGATTCCGTTAATCGTGATGTCCCCCTCTTCTAACGGTATAAAGCCCAGCACAGCATGAAGCAACGAACTTTTTCCGCATCCCGACGGACCGGAAATGCATGCCATCTCTCCGGCGGACAGATGCAAATGGAATCCGGAGAAGATTCTCCTGCCGTCATAGGCTATGGCTGCGTTGTTGATGTGTAGCATGGTATTCCTTAATTTTAGAATCTTTTGGTGTGGCAAAGGTACTGAAAAAAATATTTCTACTATCTTTGTCGGGTCAAATAGTGACGATAAAAAATAAAATGCTTCAGCATGTCACTTCATTCAGAAAAACAGGAATATGATACAGAACGAAAGAGAAACCAGGCACGAACATGTGCTCCATGTGGCCCGTCAGATGATGACTGCAGCCCGTACAGCTCCCAAAGGTAAAGGTGTGGACATTATCGAGATGGCTCTCGTGACCGATGACGACTTGAAGGTTTTGTCGGACACCATGATAGCCATGACGGCCGAACATGGCATGAAATTCTTTCTGCGCGATGCAGCCAACGTGTTGCAGGCAGAGTGTGTATTAATAATAGGTACGCGCGCGAAGGAGCAGGGCCTGAATTGCGGTCATTGCGGCTATTCCACTTGTGCCGCCCGTCCCGAAGGGGTTCCTTGTGCCATCAATTCGGTAGACGTAGGCATCGCCATCGGTTCTGCCTGTGCCACAGCCGCCGATTTGCGGGTAGACACCCGGGTCATGTTCTCTGCCGGACTTGCCGCCCAGCGGTTGGGATGGTTAGAGGGGTGCCACACGGTGTTTGCCATTCCGGTCAGTGCCTCGTCCAAGAATCCCTTCTTCGACCGCAAACCTAAGGAAAATCCGGCCGGATAATCCCCCATTCCTGATATTGAACCAATTCGCATAGCCATGCTACTTCCCCACCAAGACCCAATGGGCAATGCCATTGCCGATTATCACCAGCTGCAGAAATGCGGCCGGCTTCGGGTATTCTCTTCCCAGTTCGATGAAGACGAAATACCCGTCCCCCATCTTTTCCGGACCTTACGCCAAATGCCTCCCATTGAGCGGAAAGCCCTTGAACTGGCCTCCGGACGCATTCTGGATGTAGGAGCCGGAAGCGGTTGCCACTCCTTGGCCCTGCAGGAAATGGGCAAAGAGGTACACGCCATAGACATTTCCACGCTTTCGGTAGAGGTCATGCTGCAGCGTGGGGTGCTCCACGCTACGCCTGTCAGTCTCTATGACGACACGCTCACCGGCCCCTACGACACCATACTGATGCTGATGAACGGTTCCGGCATCATTGGTCGCCTGAATGCCATGCCACTCTTTTTCAGCCGCATGAAGCACTTGCTTGCTCCCGGCGGATGCATACTGATGGATTCCACAGACCTCAGCTACCTCTACGAAGAAGAGGACGGTAGCATAGTCATAGACCTGGCCGGCGACTATTATGGCGAGGTAGACTTCCGGATGCAATACAAGAACATCAAGGGAACTGCTTTCGACTGGCTCTATGTAGACTTCAACACCCTTGCCTTCCATGCAGCGCAGAATGGTTTCCAGGCCCGTCTGTTGCAGCAGGGGAAGCACTACGACTATCTGGCCGAGCTGAAACGGATAGAAAACTGAAGAATCTTTGCCGGGAAGAAGCCGTAAATGCGCAAAAACTCCCCCGATTATTTGGCAGATTCAATAAAAAGCTCTAATTTTGCGTCCCGAAACAAGGAGAGATGCTCGAGTGGATGAAGAGGCACGCCTGGAAAGCGTGTATACCCCTAAAGGGTATCGGGGGTTCGAATCCCCCTCTCTCCGCAAGAAATACGGAATATCTGAAATCCCGGAAATCCATAAACGGATTCTCGGGATTTTTTATTTCTATCCCCTGAAGCAACAATTAAAGGGTCAGTCCGAAAATTAAATTCAATGGCATCTATATAAAAGAAGGAAAATTTGGAAAAGCCACTGAACTTTGGCCAAAAGGGTCAAAGTTCAGTGGCTTTTCCATCGGGTACGTATAGGAAAAAAACAAAGTAAACCTTTTAGATAGAGTCGGCAAACAGGAAGAACTACGCTAGCGCATGAATGCCCGATACGGTAGTTGGGGGCAGTAATGACATTTTATTTCCTGTTAGGTCTTGTCTTTTTCGTTTTAACGCCTAAAAATGAGTCGCTAATGAATAAATGTAGTAATTTTGCGGAAAATATCAGATTATGAATGTATTGGATTCTTATATACTGCGAAAACTGCCGATTGTCGCTTTAATCTGCACGGTGTTCATCACATACCCTAACGTGGTGTGGATTCCGTGGAATTTGGCACGACTGAATGTTGGCGAAGAACCCGGTTTCTGGGCGTTCT
>JAFURM010000034.1 GCA_017471925.1 Bacteroides sp. | reverse complement strand
CGTGGTGGTGAAGGGCACCAGCAACGGTGTGATTACCGACATCGACGGTAACTTCCGTCTGCAAAACGTTCCTGCCGACGGAACCATCCAGGTGAGCTACGTGGGCTTCAAGACCCAGGACATCTCGGTAGCCGGCAAGAGTACAGTGAAGGTGCAACTGAAGGAAGACACCGAACTGCTGGACGAAGTGGTGGTAGTAGGTTATGGTGTTCAGAAAAGAAGTGACGTAACCGGTGCTATGGCAAGTGTCAGTGCAGAACAACTCTCTGTGCGCCCCGTAAACAATGCTTTCGAAGCATTGCAGGGTAAAGCTGCCGGTGTGGACATCACGACCAATGAACGTCCGGGTAGTCTTGGCGAAATCCGCATTCGTGGTGAACGCTCTTTGAATTCTGACAACAATGCTCCGTTGTATGTGGTGGATGGCGTGCCCTTGATGTCAGCATCAGCCATTGAAACGCTGAACCCGCGCGACATTGAGAGTATTGATGTGTTGAAAGACGCTTCGGCTACTGCCATCTACGGTTCTCGTGGTGCCAATGGTGTTATCCTTGTTACAACCAAGCAGGGCAAGGAGGGTAAGTTCTCGCTGAACTATAGCGGTACGCTCACCGTATCTAATATTGTGGACAAGGCTCCTTCTATGAGCGCAAGCGATTTCATCACGTTCCGTCGTTGGGCTGCCTACAACTTAGACCCCACAACTTATGCCCATCCGGATTCTCCCACAAAGGAGAATGATATGCTCCTTTTTGACAGTTCATTGGATGGACAGACTTCCCGAGACAACGTCCTGAAAGGTTGGGCCGGTGGTACTTGGGATCCCTCTAAGGTGACCAATACCGATTGGGCAGATTTGGTGACTCAGACTTCTTTGTCGCATGAGCACACAGTAAGTGCCAGTGGTGGTAACGAAAAGATGAACGCTTATGGTTCTTTCGGCTATCTGAAGAACGACGGTACTCAAAAGGGACAGTGGTATGAGCGTTACACCGGTAAGTTGAGTGTGAACATCACTCCGGTGAAGTGGTTTACCTTGAATGCCAACATCAATGCCACATGGAGCGAGCAGGACTATGGTATCTCTACGCTTGGTGCAAGCAGCAACAGTGTTCCCGATGCCATCTATGGTAAGGCTAAGGGAATCTACAATATGGCTGTACCCTATGATGCCAACGGCAACATCGTCATTAATCCGGGTGGTGAAAGCGGTACGTATAATATCGTAGATGAATGGAACAAGTCTACACAGCAATCTCAGATTTTCAGAGCATTGGCCAGCTTTGCAGCCACTTTTGATTTCGGTGAGATGTGGAAGCCTTTGAAAGGACTTCGCTATAAAATAGCCTTTGGTCCTGACTATCGCAACTGGCGCGAAGGTGTCTACATTGACGGAACTTCTGTCAACAGACTGAACAGTGATGGTTCTGAGGGCAAGAGCTATGCTCGTCTGAAAAATCGTCGTGACTTCTCTTGGACGCTGGACAACATGATTACGTTTGACCGCACTTTTGCCGAAAAGCATAAAGTGGGTGTGACTTTGTTGCAGACCGCTTCTGCCTGGAATATTGAAGAGTCTTCTATGGCTGCAAGTAACATTCCTAAGGATTCCTACCTTTGGAACGCATTCGGTTCCATTGACCTTACCAACAAAGACTATTCTGCCTCTATGGGCTCCGGTCTTACAGAACGCCAATTGACTTCCTATATGGTTCGCTTGAACTATGGCTTCAATGAGCGCTACCTGTTGACCGTATCCGGACGTTGGGACGGTGCCTCTCAGTTGGCAGAAGGCAACAAGTGGGACTTCTTCCCCTCTGCTGCATTGGCATGGAGACTCTCTGAAGAAGATTTCATCAAGGACATCGAGTGGATCTCCAACCTGAAACTCCGTGTAGGTATGGGTACCACCGGTAATGCTTCTGTAAAACCCTATGACACCAAGGGTGATATCACCTCCATCTACCTGCCTTTCAACGGCATGGGTAATCAGCTCGGTTATACGACCAATGAACCTTATTATACAGACACTCAGCTGACAATGGCCAATCCTGATTTGGGCTGGGAGAAGACTACGCAGTATAACATCGGTGTTGATTTCGGTGTGTTGAACAACCGCATCAGCGGTAGCTTGGAATTCTACTGGTCTACAACCAATGACAACATCATGTACACCAACATCCCGACGCTGACAGGCTTCCCCGGAACCTACACCAATATCGGTAAGACCAGCAACAAAGGTGTGGAATTGACCTTGAATGCTACTCCCGTACAAACCAGCACCGGCTTCGTTTGGGACACCAACTTCAACATCGCTTATCAGAAAGACAAGATTGAAGAACTGGCATACGGCAAGAACGACATGGTGGACAATGCGTGGTTCATCGGTGAATCCATGGCTGTATTCTACGGTTATGCACACGATGGCATCTGGCAAGAAGAGGACGCTGCAGAAATGGCCAAGTGGAATGCCAATGGCTACAATTTCACTGCCGGTAATGTCCGTCCGAAGGATCAGAACGGTGACTACCAGATGGATGCCAACGACCGAGTTATTTTGGGCCACAAGAGACCGAACTGGACTATGGGTTGGTCAAACAACTTCAGCTACAAGAACTTTGACCTGGGTATCAGCATGATTGGCCGCATGGGTTACACGGTTTCAACCGGTGGACATGCCATGACTGCCCACGGTAATCAGGTAGAAGTGGACTATTGGACTCCGACCAATACAGGTGCTGAATTCCAGAAACCGATTCTCGGACAAGCCACTTCCGGTTCTGCTGACAGCTTCTCTTCTCTGCTCGGCTACAAGGATGCTTCTTATATCAAGGTGCGCAACATCTCTTTGGGCTACAACTTCCCCAAGAAGATGATTGCCAAATCCGGTCTGTCTCACCTGAAACTCTATACTCAGGTCATCAACCCCTTCAGCATCCATCAGTCCATTGACAACTATGACTTGGATGTAAACAAGACATACTTCAACCGTAGTTTCGTATTCGGTTTGGAAGTTAGCTTCTAAGACAATCAGTGTGTAAAACTTAAACTATAGCATATATGAAATTAAATAAATACATCATAGGAGGTGCCTTTTCACTGGCATTGGTAGCCGGTACCACCACCTCATGTTCGTCTGACTTCTTGGATGAAGAGCTGACCACCAAATATTCTACTGACTATTTTGAAACAGCAGAAGGTCTGGAAGCATTGGCCATCTCTCTGTATGGCAATATCCGTTGGCATTTCGGTTACGAATGGGCCTACGGTGTTACCCTCTATGGAACAGATGAGTTTACCAACGGCAATGACCTGACTGCTGAGCCGTGGAATACGTATGACCATCGTTTTGGTCCTATTGCCGCAACTCCTGAAACCGGTGCTGCCAACAAGAACTGTCCTGCACCCAATGCATTGTGGGATGAGTTATACTATGGTATCGCTTCTTGCAACACGATTATCGCCAAGGCAGACAAGATTACGGATGAGACTATTCGCAAGCGCTGTTTGGCTCATGCCTACTTCTTGCGTGGCTACAATTACTATCGTCTGACTGCACAGTATGGTGGTGTAGTTCTGCAACTCACTCCTGCATCAGGCGTCGTTCGCCATCTGAACCGCTCAACTGAGCAGGAATGCTGGGAGTCAGTGATTTCCGACCTTCGTCAGGCTTACGAGCTTTTCAACGGTGAAGAGTTCACTTATGGCAAGGGTATCACTTGGACCAAGGCTACAGCAGCCCACTTCTTGGCCAAGGCTCTCTTGTTCCGCGCTTCCGAACGTTGTGATGCATGGAACAGTGCAACAAAAGAGGCTGACCTGAAAGAGGCCATTGAGGCTTGTACATATGCCATCAATGCCCGTGGTGGCAGACTTACGGAGAACTTCAGTGACCTGTATGCCAACTGGACAGGCATTGACTGCGCCGCCGAGCAATTGGATGAAATCCTGATGGCTGCCGGCTTCAATGCCGATAGTCCTACTGTGGGCCGTTTCGGCAACCGTACTTACAACTACTATCAGCCACAGTTTGCCAATGTGTCCGGTGGTTGGGTAAAACGCGGTTACTGGATTGGTGGTATGGAGTTCCAGCGTTGTCGGCCTACAGAGTATACTTATGCAGTTTATGACCATGTGAACGATGCCCGTCTGTGGAAGACATTCAAGACTGTATTTGGCGCCAACACCGTAACTGACGCAAGCAAGGGTGTTGCATTGGGTGACCCTGCTGTCATTATGATTCTGAATACCAAGGATGACCATACTTATGACGGCTATACTTTCGGTGCAGCTGTTCAGAATCCTACATTTACGGATGAAGAAGGTCGTCTGCCGGAATGGAAGGGTGAAGGCCGTCAGACGGCTACTACCGGCGAGCTGACTTCAACCAAGGGACAGTGGATTCCTGCCTCTTCAGTGCTCTATCAAAACGGGAATTACGTTATGCCGGATTTCAAGAGTCAACCCATTTGCAACTTCTGGGCCGGTATCAACAAGGCCGAAGACGGTACGCGTACGGCTGAAAAGGGTGACTCCTATCGTGACGTAACGATGGCTCGCTTGGCTGAAACCTTCTTGGTGCGTGCAGAGTGCTATGTTCGTCAAGGCAAGTACAGCGATGCTATGGCCGACATCAATGTGGTCCGTGCCCGCGCTCAGTGGAAGAATGGCGAAAACCGCTCCTTCTACATTGACGGTTCACAAGCATTTGAAAATAACAGTCTGAATACCGGTACAGCAGCCGCGAACTACATCAACTCAAATCTGAACATGAATACGTATTACTTGTCAAATCCCGATTTGGAAGTAACGACTGCCGCTTCAGACTTGACCTTGAAGTCATTCCCTGCCAATCTGCCTGCTGAAGACGAGGCTATCCTGAGCAACCTGGGCGTTTCCGGTGAGTATCAGCGTGCACTCCACTTCATTCTGAATGAACGCACCCGCGAGTTGGCCGGTGAATGGCAGCGTTGGGAGACCTTGTCTCGTACAAAGACCTTGATTCAGCGTACCAAGGCTTACAACCCCGAAGCAGCTTCTAACATTGCCGACAAGCATCTCTATCGTCCCATTGCCCAGTCCTTCATTGATGGTCTGTTGAATGAAGACGGTACCAACCTGTCGGAAGAACAGAAGGCTGCTTGGCAGAACCCGGGCTATTAATCCGATAGACAATTATAGAAATAGGTATTAGCAGAGGTTTAAAGATTCAAGCTAATTAGCTTTAGTGGCGCATGCAATGACGGTGAAAAGCCGGCATTCATGCGCCACTTTTCGTCTGTTCTGCACGATTTTCAAGGAAGATGTATGTTTTTCCATTACATATATATATATAGGTGTACTACCTTTGCCGACAGGAATAAACAAACAAGAAAACAAAAACGACATGAGAAGAAATTTACTCCTATTGCTTTTGCTGACCTGCCTGATGGCGACAGCACAACAACTGCCCGACAGACGCGAAACACTGAAAGCGATGACCGCAGTGAACGCCTACTTCATGAAGAAATGGCCCGATGCCGGAATGCCCACCTTCGTCAGAAACAAGATGCGCCCCAGCAGTTTGTGGACACGCGCCGTGTACTACGAAGGTCTGATGGCCCTCTATAGCGTCTATCCCAAACAGCAATACTACCAATACATGTATGAATGGGGCGAAGCCCACAAGTGGACCCCCCGCAACGGCACGACCACACGCGATGCCGACGACTACTGCTGCAGCCAGGTCTATATAGACATGTATCGCATCACGCACGACTGGCGCATGATTCAGAACGCCAAGGTGAATGCCGACATGATTGTGAACGCTCCGCAAGACGGCGACTGGTGGTGGATAGATGCCATACAGATGGGAATGCCGGTGCTGGCCAAGCTGGGCAAGGAGACGGGCGACCGCCGCTACTTCGACAAGATGTGGGACATGTACAGCCACACCCGCAACGTGGAAGGCGGCAACGGCATGTACAACCCCAAGGACTGCCTGTGGTGGAGAGACCGCGACTTCGACCCTCCCTACAAGGAGCCTAACGGCGAAGACTGCTACTGGAGCCGCGGCAACGGATGGGTATATGCCGCACTGGTGCGCGTATTAGAAGAGATTCCGGCCGACGAGGCTCACCGTCAGGACTACATCAACGACTTCCTGGCCATGAGCAAGGCCATCAAGAAGTGCCAACGCAAGGATGGCTACTGGAACGTGAGCCTCCACGACGAGAGCAACTTCGGCGGCAAGGAGGTTTCAGGCACTTCCCTCTTCGTCTATGGCATGGCATGGGGCGTGCGCAACGGCCTGCTGGACCGCAACGAATATCTGCCCGTGCTGCTGAAGGCCTGGAACGCCATGGTGAAAGAGGCGGTGCATCCCGACAACGGTTGCTTAGGCTACGTGCAGGGTACGGGCAAGGAGCCGAAAGACGGACAGCCCGTGGGCTACAACAACCTGCCCGACTTCGAGGACTATGGCATCGGCTGCTTCCTGCTGGCCGGCAGCGAGGTCTACAAGCTGAGATAAGCTATTCGAGGAACTATTTGAAAAACTATTTGATAACTTGATAACAAATCCATAACAAGAAAACACAAACAAATGTAGAGCATGAAAAGGAACGTCCCCCAACACCGTACCCGGGGGACGTTTTTTTGTAGCCCTATGCAAGTATGGCGGATAGTGAATTTAGGCACGGACTACACGGATAAAACGGTTTATAGTGATATAAATCCGTGAAGATCCGTGTAATCCGTGCCTAAAATATCTCTGCCGTATCTAAAGTCCTGCTCAGCGTGCCTTCAGCGTCCGATAGCCATAGATGGTGACGACAAAGAAGCAGAGGAGGGGCAAGACAAACGACACATTGACGGCCGGCATGCCCAGCAACACCTCCTGGTCGATGAGGAGTCCCTGCAAGGGAGGCATCAGGGCACCGCCCACAATGGCCATCACCAGGAAAGCTGCTCCCAGTTTGGTGTCCTGCACGTCTACATTCTCCAAGGCAATGCCATAGATGGAGGGGAACATGATGGACATGAAAAGACTGATGAGCACCAGACTGTAAAGTCCCCATATGCCTTCGATGAAGATGGCGCCCACTGTACAGATGGAAGCTCCCACGCCGAAGATGGTGAGCAGGCGACGGGTGTTCACGAACTTCATGATGTAGGTACCGATGAAACGTCCCACCAGGTTCAGCGACATGGCAACGATGTTATACGTCTGGGCCACAGCCTTGTTGATACCCAAATGGTCGGCATACTGGATGATGAAGGTCCACACCATGATTTGGGCCGCCACATAACAGACCTGGGAGAAGACGCCCTCACGATAGACCTTGTTGTGCCACAGGTTGGAGAGGGTCTGTCTGACGCTGCGGTTCTCGCCCGTGGCCTCCTCCTCGCGCACCTTCGGCATGCGGGTCAGGGCTATCACGATGAAGACACAGAGCACCACCAGGCCGATGGCCACATAGGGGTCACGGATAACGGCCAGGTCGTGCAGGCGAATATCGGCCTTCTCGGCCTCGGAGAGGGAGTCGAAGACAATCTGCCCCGTCGCATCGCGCCGGTCGGACAGCAGGTAGGGAAGCACCAGGAAGGAGGCCACCGCCATACCGCTGAGCGAGCCTACCGGATTGAAGGCCTGCGCCATATTGAGGCGGCGTGTGGAGCTCTCCTTGTCGCCCAACGAGAGGATGAAGGGATTGGCCGTCGTCTCCAGGAAAGCCAGACCGAAGGTCAGGATATACAACGATATGCAGAAGAAGGAGAAATCCTGATAGGAAGCGGCCGGAATGAAGAGGAAGGCCCCCACGGCATAAAGCCCCAAGCCGAGCAGGATGCCGCTCTTGTAGCTGTACTTACGGATGAAGAGGGCTGCCGGAATGGCCATCGTGGCGTAGCCGCCATAGAAGGCGAACTGCACCATCGATGCCTTGGCGGCCGAGAGTTCCATCACCGTCTGGAAAGCCGCCACCATGGGGTTCGTGATGTCGTTGGCGAATCCCCACAGGGCGAAGAGCGAGGTGATGAGAATGAAACTGAACAGGTACTTGCGGGGCACCAGCGGTTTCTTTACGGTCTTCTGTTCTGTCATACCTCGGTGCGTCATTTATAGATGGGACCATAGGTTGCACAGGCGCGATAGTCGGCTCCCTCCTTGTCCATGCCGAAGGCGTTCCAGGCTGCGGGACGGAAGATCTTCTCTTCGGGCACATTGTGCATGCAGACGGGTATGCGGAGCATGGAAGCCAGCGTGATAAGGTCGGCACCGATGTGTCCGTAGCTGATGGCACCATGATTGGCTCCCCAATTGTTCATCACCGAATAGACATCCTTGAAGGCATCCTTGGAGGTATCAAGACGGGGTACAAACCAGGTTGTGGGCCACGTGGGGTCGGTGCGCATGTTCAGCGCCTCATGGATTTCCGGTTCCACGTCGGCCGTCCATCCCTCGGCAATCTGCAGCACGGGACCCAATCCCTTCACCAGATTGAGGCGCGACATGGTGACAGGCATACCACCCTTGCTGAGGAAGTGGCTGGAGAAGCCGCCTCCACGGAAGTAGTCACGGTCGGCCGGCATCCACTGTGTAGCGGCCAGGCAGGCTTCGGCGTCAGCATCGGTCATCTCCCAAGCGGGCTTCATGCAAGGCTCACCGGCGGCATTGGTGCTGGCGCCGGTAGCGTCGAGCGTGGTGGCACCCGAGTTGATGAGGTGAATCATGCCGCCTGAGGCGAGTCCGGTGAGCGGTTTGCCGGTGACGCGCTTCACGGCCTCGGGGCTCCAATAGGTACGCACATCGCTGAACATCTGTCCGCAACCGGTCAACAGTTTGCCGAAGAGCATGGCTACGCCGTTGCAGGCATCGTTTTCCGTGGCCAGCACATAGGCCTCACGCAGGCCGTTCCAGTCGAAAGTGCTGCACAGCAATGCTTCGGAAAAGTCACCGTTGGGCTTCCAGTCAGTCCACTGGCGCTGTCCCTGGAAACCGGCGGCGATGGCGTTGTGTCCGATGGCCTCTTCCTTGAATCCCATCTCGCGCAGGCGGGGATTGCCCTGCATCAGGTCGCGGATAATCAGGGTCATCTTCACCACGAACTCCCAGTCGGCATCCTTTCCGGCACGGTCTTTCTGCTTCTCGGGGCGGTTCTTGTCCCAACCCTCGTTGGGCTTGCAATATTTTTCGGTCCAGACCATAGCCTTGGCATACTCCTCATGGTCATAGATTCCCTCGTCCATGCGGCGCAGGATTTCGGTCTCGTCTACGCTCTCGTTGCGCATGCCTAAGTATTCCTGGAAGAAATTCTGGTCTACAATGCTGCCTGCAATACCCATGCACTGGCTTCCCACGGAAAGGTAGCTCTGTCCGCGCATGGTGGCCACAGCCTGTGCGGCACGTGCCCAGCGCAGAATCTTCTCGGCCACGTCGGCAGGGATGGTGTTGTCGTCCAGGTCCTGCACGTCATGTCCGTAGATGCCGAAGGCCGGCAATCCCTTTTGGGCATGGGCGGCAAGGACGGCGGCCAGATAGACGGCTCCCGGACGCTCCGTACCGTTGAAGCCCCACACAGCCTTGGGCCAATGGGGATGCATGTCCATCGTCTCGGAGCCATAGCACCAGCAGGAGGTGACACTGATGGTGGCCCCCACCCCTTCGCGCTCGAACTTGGCGGCACAGGCTGCCGTCTCGGCCACACGTCCGATAGTGCCATCGGCTATCACACACTCCACGGCACTTCCATCCGCATTTTTCAGGTGAGCAGTTATCAACTCGGCCACAGCTTTGGCCAGATTCATAGTCTTTTCTTCAAGGCTTTCGCGCACACCGCCCTGGCGGCCGTCAATGACGGGGCGAATACCGATTTTAGGGTAATTCTTCATAAAACAGTAAGTGAAAATGATAAATTTCCGTCAAAGTACGCCCTTTTATTTGACACTCAAAAGAGAGGAGCAGATGTTATACAACACATATCGCTTTTGTACACCATTAAATCGTTTTCTTCTACACCTTATTTATATATAGGCCATTCCGGCCCGGAAAGAAAGGGCGCAGAGAGGCGGAACAGGCACAAAAGTGATTATTTATGCACATTTTTCTTGAAATATTTTTGTAGTTTACAACAAAATTGTATTTTTGTCTGCAATTTCAGTGTAGTAATGACGGACGAAGAGAAAAGATTATTAAGCACGTTTGAGGTTCGGCTCGGGCACTTGATTCATCTGCATGACGAACTGAAGCGGGAAAACATTGAACTTAAGAGACTTCTCAAAGCCAAAGAGGAAGAATACCTCAAAGCCCGGGAAGCTTTTCAGGAACTTGACCGCCGCTACACTGACCTGAAAACAGCAACGACAATCAGCCTTAACGGCAGCGACGTGAAAGAGACGCAGCAGCGATTGTCAGAGTTAGTGCGTGAAGTCGATAAATGCATCGCCTTGTTGAACGAATGAAAGAAGATGTATGAACGATAACATAAAGATACGCTTGTTGATGGGCGGTGACTACTACCCGCTTACCATAGCCCGAGAGGACGAAGAGATGGTGAGAAAAGCCGCCAAGCAAGTGGACATCCTACTCAATAGGTACAGGGAGAAGTATTCCGGCCTGTCGCAGGCAAAGCTCATGGCCATGGTGGCCTACCAGTTTTCACTGGAAGCCCTGCAACAAAAAGAGAGAAACGACACGGAACCCTATACCGAAAAACTGAAGGAGCTGACCGGCCTGCTGGAAGAGCACTTCAGAAAAGAGCGGGAAGGATAGGACGACCTTACAGAGACGGTATATTCGCGCACTGATGAAAACCTCCACACGGAGTTTTCAGCCAGTGCGTTTTTTATTGATAACTTTAAAATTAAACAAAATGGAAATTGTAACCATAGCAGTAGCTGCTGCCTGTTTCCTCTTGGGAGGCATTGCCATGTTTGTCTTCAACAAGACTGCCCTGAAGAACAAATGTGCCAACATCCTGAAAGAAGCCGAGACAGAAGCGGAAGTAATGAAGAAAAACAAGCTCCTGGAAGTCAAGGAGAAGTTTCTGAACAAGAAGGCCGAACTGGAGAAAGAGGTGGCCCAACGCAACCAGCGCATCCAGCAGGCCGAGAACAAGCTGAAGCAACGCGAAATGGTGCTGAACCAGCGCCAGGACGAGTTGCAGCGCAAGAAGAACGAAGCCGAAGCTGTCCGTGAGAACTTAGAAGTACAGTTAGGCATCGTGGACAAGAAGAAAGAGGAACTGGAACACCTGCAACGCCAGGAAATCGAGAAGCTCGAAGCCATCTCCGGTCTCTCGGCCGAAGAGGCCAAGGAGCGCATGGTGGAATCCCTGAAGGAGGAGGCCAAGACGCAGGCACAGAGCTATATCAACGACATCATGGACGACGCCAAGCTCACGGCCAACAAGGAGGCCAAGCGCATCGTTATCCAGACCATACAGCGTGTGGCCACCGAAACGGCCATTGAGAACTCCGTCACCGTGTTCCACATCGAATCGGACGAGATCAAGGGACGCATCATCGGTCGTGAAGGACGCAACATCCGTGCCTTAGAGGCTGCCACCGGTGTGGAAATCGTGGTGGACGACACGCCCGAAGCCATCGTGCTTTCGGCATTCGACCCCGTGCGCCGCGAGATTGCCCGCCTGGCCCTGCACCAGCTGGTAACAGACGGACGCATCCATCCGGCACGTATCGAAGAGGTGGTTTCCAAGGTGAAACGACAAGTGGAAGAGGAGATTATCGAAACCGGCAAGCGCACCACCATCGACCTCGGCATCCACGGTCTGCACCCCGAGCTTATCCGCATCATCGGTAAGATGAAATACCGCTCTTCCTACGGACAGAACCTGTTGCAGCACGCCCGTGAAACGGCCAACCTCTGTGCCGTGATGGCTTCCGAGCTGGGTCTCAACCCCAAGAAGGCCAAGCGTGCCGGTCTGCTGCACGACATCGGCAAGGTGCCCGACGAAGAGCCCGAACTGCCCCACGCCCTTTATGGCATGAAGCTGGCCGAGAAGTTCAAGGAGAAACCCGACATCTGCAACGCCATCGGTGCCCATCACGACGAGGTGGAAATGAACAGTCTGCTGGCTCCCATCGTGCAGATATGCGATGCCATTTCGGGCGCACGCCCCGGCGCACGCCGCGAAATCGTGGAGGCCTACATCAAGCGTCTCAACGACCTGGAGCAGCTGGCTCTCTCCTACCCCGGCGTTACCAAGACCTATGCCATCCAAGCCGGACGCGAACTGCGTGTCATTGTCGGTGCCGACAAGATTGACGACAAGCAGACCGAAAGCCTGTCGGGCGAGATTGCCAAGAAGATTCAGGACGAGATGACCTATCCGGGTCAGGTGAAGATTACCGTTATCCGCGAAACACGCGCCGTAAGCTACGCCAAGTAACAATTTTGCAACATCAAGACGGCAAAACTGCCATAGAACTAATAAAAAAGGAGGCCAAAGCCTCCTTTTTTCATGTTATAAAACATATTTTTCGCGAACATTCCCTATCTTTGCAGCGTTAATACGAGAAAACTAATCAAGATGTACAACCGCTTTCCGAAACGCGGAAAGCATAAAAGAAGAAAATGATGAAAAAGAACGCAAACGAAATCCAGATGTTGCAGTACCGCATCAAACGCTACCAAGCAATGGGAAACGGTGCCATGTGTCAAGTCTTGAATGGCAAACTGCAGAAGCTGCTGGCCCAATGAGCCGCAGACTCTTTTCCGAAAAACAAACCCTTTAAATAAAATGAACGCAGAAAGTGGGTGTGCCTCAAAAAGCGCATTCACTTTCTCTTTTTTCGGTTATCAGAACTCGCTGGTGAAGTGGAACCTGATGTGCTTGAAGTCCATCTGCGCCATCTGGAGCACGTAACCGCTGTCGGCCAGGAAGACATCACGTCCTTCGCGATCCTTGGCCATGTACTGATACTTGCGCTTCTTGAAAGCCTCCAGTTCGGCAGGGTCGTCGCTCTCTATCCAGCAAGCCTTGTAGAGGCTGATGGGCTCCCAACGGCACTTGGCATTGTACTCATTCTCCAAACGATACTGGATGACTTCGAACTGAAGCTGGCCTACGGTACCGACAATCTTGCGACCATTGAACTGGTTGACGAAGAGCTGGGCCACGCCCTCGTCCATCAGCTGGTCAATGCCCTTGGCCAGCTGTTTCTGCTTCATGGGGTCGGCATTCTCGATATACTTGAACATTTCGGGCGAGAAGCTGGGCAGGCCACGGAAGTGGAGCAGTTCGCCTTCGGTCAGCGTGTCGCCAATCTTGAAGGTTCCGTTGTCGGGCAGGCCGATGATGTCTCCCGCCCAAGCCTCATCCACGGTGGTCTTGCGCTGGGCCATGAACTGCGTGGGACTGGAGAAACGGAGCGTCTTGCCGTGACGCACGTGGTAGTAGGGCGCATTGCGCACAAACTTTCCGGAGCATATCTTGCAGAAAGCCACGCAGGAGCGGTGGTTCGGGTCAATGTTGGCCGTGATTTTGAAGATGAATCCGGTGAACTTGGCTTCCTCGGGCTGCACATCGCGCTCCTCAGCCTTCACGAGACGGGGGCTGGGAGCTATCTCCACGAAAGTGTTCAGCAATTCTTCCACACCGAAGTTGTTCAGTGCTGAACCAAAGAACACCGGAGCCAGCTCACCTTTCAGGTACTCGCTCACTTCAAATTCGGGATAGACCCCCTCTAACAGTTCCAACTCGCCACGCAAGCGGTCGGCCAGGTCGGCACCGATATGCTTGTCCAGTTCCTCGGTATGGATGTCCACAGCCACCTTCTCCGTCACCACCTGCTTGGAGGGTTGGAAGAGGTTGAGGTTGTGTTCATAGAGGTTATAGACGCCCTTGAAACGCACACCGCTCTCAATGGGCCACGTCAGGGGACGCACATGGATGGAGAGTTCCTCCTCCAGCTCGTCCAGCAGGTCGAAGGGGTCCTTGGCCTCGCGGTCCATCTTGTTGACGAAGATAATGACGGGGGTGTTCCGCATGCGACACACTTCCATCAGCTTGCGTGTCTGCGTCTCCACACCCTTTGCACCGTCCACCACGATGATAACCGAGTCTACGGCGGTCAGCGTGCGGTAGGTATCTTCGGCAAAGTCCTGGTGACCGGGGGTGTCAAGGATATTGATTTTATAGTCATGGTAGTCAAACTCCATCACCGATGTGGTCACAGAGATACCACGCTGTTTCTCAATGTCCATCCAGTCGCTGGTGGCCGTCTTCTTGATTTTGTTGTTCTTCACCGCTCCGGCCACCTGAATCTGTCCGCCAAAGAGCAACAGTTTCTCCGTCAGCGATGTCTTACCGGCATCCGGATGGGCGATAATCGCAAAGGTTCTTCTTCTTTCTATTTCATTCATACCAATTAATGTTTTTAGGCACGGATTACACGGATTAATACGGATTTCAGTATGTAAAGATTTTGCGCCTCATCTCGGCTTTAAGGCCAAAGTTCAGCAGCAATCCGACTTGCAAATCCGTAGCTTTCAGGTAATTTATCAATTGCCATTCATGCTCCATTTTTAATGTAGATACAGCTTTTAATTCTAAAATGACCGTATCTTCCACTACCATATCCGCTCTATATGTGCCGACTATTTTATTTTTATAATATACTTTCAGTTCTTTCTGACATTCACATTTCAGTCCTCTCCCTACCAGTTCCATATACAATGCATTCTGATATACCTGTTCCAAAAAGCCAAATCCCAGCGTTTTATGAACCTCATAGAACGCACTGATTATCTTTTCTGTCAGTTCCTCATGCAGCATAGTCTTTATTCTCCAGTGTTAATCCGTGTCATACGTGCCTAAAAATCCAACATGCCAATGCATTTCTGCAGACTTTCTTCCCAGTGGGGGATGTTGATATTGAAGGTTTTCTTGATTTTGGTCTTGTCGAGCACGGAGTAGGCGGGACGGGGAGCCTTGGCGGGATATTCATCGGTGTGCAGGGGAGAGACCTTGCAGGTGGTGATACCGGCTAAGCGATGGATGCTCTTGGTGAAGTCATACCAGGAGCAGACCCCCTCGTTGCTGAAGTGATAGATGCCGGGCACTACGCCTTGGTTGATGGCTGCATAAATGGCACGGGCCAGGTCGTTGGCATAGGTCGGGGTACCGATTTGGTCGAACACCACGCCGAGCGTTTCGCGCTCCCGTCCCAGGCGAATCATCGTCTTCACGAAGTTGTTGCCATAGATGGAATAGAGCCATGCCGTGCGAATGACCATGGCGCGTGAGCAATGTTGCAGTACAGCCTCCTCACCGGCCAGTTTGGTGCGGCCATAGACGGAGTTAGGACAAGGAGCAACCTGCTCAGTGTAAGGGGTATGGGCAGTTCCGTCGAACACATAGTCGGTAGAGACCTGTATGAGCGATGCACCTACCGCCTCGGCCGCCTTGGCCAGATAGCCGGGAGCGATATGGTTGAGCAGGTCACACAGTTCCTCATTGTCTTCGGCCTTGTCCACGGCTGTATAGGCCGCACAGTTCACGATGCACGCAATCCGGTTGTCGACCACAAAGGTACGCACAGCCTCCTCGTCGCAAATATCGAGTTCCTGCACGTCGGTAAAGAAATAGGTGTGCTGCGGATTTTCGGCTGAGAGTGTCCGCATCTCATTGCCAAGTTGACCGTTGGCTCCGGTAATCAAAACATTCATAGATAGTTTGATGGTTGAAATATTGATGTTACGATGAACAATTCTTTTCTAATCCGCCCGACCGTTTTCACTCCTCGATTTTCAATTCGCCCTTCTGTTCCTTGTCATAGTAGTTGGCCAGGAGAGAGAGGAAAGATTTGATGTCGTCTATGGCCTTTTGGGTGTCGTCAAAAATCTCCTTTTTCTGCAAGCGAAGCAGGAAGTAGCCGTAAATGGCATCGAAACAGATCTCCAGTTCGGAGGTATCCTCCTTGGCATCCTTCTGGCGCAAATGCACAATGAAAGGGAGACACTTGAAATAGGCCGCATTGTAGAACGGGAACTTGCTCGAAGCCAGCAGACGGTTATGGAGGTCCGTCAGATTGATCAGGACGTTACGATTTATCTGCAGATGTCCTTTCTCCATCACCCCCTCGGCACGCATCATCTCCAACAGGTTTCCATACCACTCCTCCTGGGCGGGCTGTTCTTCCTGCGGGTAATTGGAAACAAGGTCCTTACGGATGCGGTCAAGGTCAAAGGCATAGGCACGCATCAGGTCTTCCATCTGCCACATATATATAAGGTATTCCGCAATGTTGCGCGATTTCAGTTCTTGAGCTATCTTCATACGAATAAAGATTGACGGTTCAGAAATGGATTCAGTAAATGGATTGTCCCAACAGGGTGAACACCAAGCCCACCACGGAGACAACGACAACGATGCTGCCAATCACACGGTTCAGAATCCAGATGCCACGCAGGTTGAACTGCGTGCGCACCTTGTTCACGAAATAGGTGATGCCGAACCACCAGGCCAGCGCACCCAAGGCAATGGCCGCATAACCAGTAGCCGCTTCAAACACCAGCACCCCCTCGCTCACAAAGGCGAATCGGGCAAAGAGTCCTACGAACAAGAAGATTATCAAGGGATTGGACAGTGTCACGAGGAAAGCCGTCAGGAAATTATGGAGATAGGAACCTTTATTGGCCGAGACGGGACGGAGGCTCTGCACGGGATTGCTACGGAACGTATAGACACCGAAGGCCAGCAACAGGATGCTGCCGAAGAGTTGCAGGTAGAAGATGTTCTTGTTGACGTAGTCGAACACGAAACTCATGCCATAGCCCGTCAGCAAGGCATAGGCGATGTCGCTCAGCGATGCCCCCACGCCGGTCACAAAGCCATACCACCGTCCCTTGTTCAGCGTCCGTTGGATGCACAACACCCCGACAGGTCCCAAGGGTGCCGACACAATGACACCGATGATGAACCCTTTCCACAATATATCAAATATAGTACCTATCTGAATCATGGGTGCAAATATCGTACTTTTTCACGAGACAAGCACACTGTATTAACGTTTTTTCGAAGCAGAGAGGGTTTTAGGGTGTGTTTTGAATTTATTCAGCCCGTTTTTCAATCGCTTTTCCGTGGTTCTTCTGGTTCTCCCGAGGGCGTTCTACTCCAAGCGAAGCTGCGAGGCGCACTCATACCCCTCTTCGTAAAGGGCCTGCAGCTTCCGCACATCCTTCTCCACCCTATCCACCTGCAACGGCTTCTCGGGACGGATGACCACCACCTCGCCGGTCTCTTCCAGCCGTTCCACCTGCTCAAGCTGTTCATTGTAGAGGTAACCACGTGCATTGATGGCCTCACGCAGGCGGGGATAGGCCCGATAGATAAACGGAGGGACCTTGGTACCCTTCACCGCCTTGCGATAGCCCCGGTTACGGGTCAGCACCACCACACACTTCCGGCAGCCTTGGCTCCGGGCACGCTGCAGAGGGATGCTGTCCACAATGCCTCCATCCAGCATGGGAATACCGTCCACATAGGCAATGGGGCAGACGAAGGGAAGGCTGCTCGATGCCTTTACGATGGCAATGATGCGCCCGGCATCATGCTTCTCTTCATAGTAGCATGCCTTGCCTGTGAGGCAATTGGTGGTCACCATCTCATAGCGTCCGGCGCTGCGGGCATAAGCCTCGTAGTCATAGGGCAGGATGCGCTCGGGAAATTCGTGAAACAGGAGGTCAAAGTCCATGATGTTACGTTTGGTCCAAAGGTATTTCAGGCCGATGTAGTCATACTTCTCCAGCAAGTCTATGTTGCTGAAACGGGCCCTACCACGCTGGCCGGACATGTAGGAGAGGCCGTTGCACGCCCCCGCGCTCACCCCGATGGTATAGGGGAAACGGATGCCGCGATCCATGAAATTGTCCAGCACGCCACACGTGAACACGCCACGCATGCCCCCACCCTCCAGCACAAGGCCGGTATCTTCACCAATGGTCATTACCTTTTCCTCCATTCGTTCTGTTTTAGAGTCAAGAAACTGTTTGGGTTTTCTTTAAAACATGAAATAACGCTCCAAAGATAGCTTTTGTTTCCGATATTCTGCTTATCTTTGTGCTCACGAAACAAAAAATTCACATAAATTTTATCCAAATGAAAAAGACACTGCTTATTGCAACACTGGGACTGATGGGCCTGAACGCCATGGCCCAGGAAGAGCCCAAGAAGGAAGAGGGCTTCGTCTTCACCGTAGTGAAGGAGAACCCCATCACAAGCGTTAAGAACCAGAACCGTGCCGGTACCTGCTGGAGCTATTCCGGCCTGGGATTCATCGAATCAGAGCTGCTGCGTATGGGCAAGGGCGAATATGACCTCTCCGAAATGTTCGTCGTATACAACACCTACCTGGATCGTGCCGACCGTGCCGTGCGCACTCACGGTGACGTATCTTTCTCACAGGGAGGTTCTTTCTATGATGTCATCTACGCTATGGAGCACTATGGTCTGGTGCCCGAAGCCGAGATGCGTCCCGGCGTGATGTATGGCGACACCCTCAGCGTGCACAACGAGCTGAGTGCCGTGAGCGATGCCGTCGTAGAGGCCATCGCCAAGGGCAAACTGCGCTCTCTGCAGACCGACAATGAGAACAACCCCTTGTGGAAGAAGGCCATCAAGGCTATCCACGAAATCTACTTGGGCACAGCTCCCGAGAAGTTCACCTACAACGGCAAGGAGTATACGCCGAAGTCTTTCTATGAATCCACCGGCCTGAAGGCAAGCGACTACGTGTCACTCACTTCCTATACCCACCATCCCTTCTATGAGGAGTTCGTACTGGAAATCCAGGACAACTGGCGCTGGGGCAAGTCCTACAACCTGCCCATCGACGAGCTGATGGAAGTGTTTGACAACGCCATCATGAAAGGCTACACCCTGGCTTGGGGCAGCGACGTAAGCGAGAGCGGATTCACCCGCAACGGTGTGGCCGTGATGCCCGACACCGAGAAGGCCCAGGAACTGAGCGGTTCCGACATGGCCCACTGGCTGAAGATGAGCCCTGCCGAAAAGAAGCTCACCACCAAGCCCCAGCCCCAAAAGTGGTGCACACAGGAAGAACGTCAGAAGGGTTATGATAACTGGGAGACCACCGACGACCACGGCATGGTCATCTATGGCATCGCCAAGGATCAGGAAGGCACCGAATACTACATGGTGAAGAACTCCTGGGGCAAGAGCGGCAAGTATGAGGGCATCTGGTATGCCTCCAAAGCATTCGCCCGCTACAAGACCATGAACATCCTGGTTCACAAGGACGCCCTTCCCAAGCACATCGCCAAGAAGTTGGGCATCAAATAGGCAACACCCATTCCGGCAATAGGAACGTGTTACCATGCACGTTCATCTAAATTCAGGCACGGATTACACGGATAAGCACGGTTAGATTACAGCCGTTCTGCCCGTGTAATCCGTGCCTCTCTTTTCATCAAACGGTACTCAGCAAGTGCAAGACCAAGAACACTATGTAAAGATTTTGCGAAATACTTAATAAAAGTAAACAAGCCTCCCCAAAAGAGTATCCAACTGGGGAGAAATTTTTTCCCAATTGGGGCCGAAAATTTACTCAGTCAGAAAAGGTATTTTTCCCTACCGAAAAGGTCTATAACGCCAATTGCCCATTTTTACAATGTAAAGAAGCAAGAAAGCAATATACATTTCCTAACGATTAGTCATACGCTCATAGCCATCGACAACAAACTGCAGACAAGTCAGACAGTAAGTTTCTATGGCAAAGTACTGTACCTTCTCACAAAAATCACTACCTTTGCCGTCAAAATCAGAATTGAAAGATCATGGCTGAAAGCAACTTTGTAGACTACGTGAAGATATATTGCCGCTCGGGAAAGGGCGGAAGAGGTTCCACGCACATGCGCCGTGCCAAGTATTGCCCCAACGGAGGACCGGACGGGGGAGACGGCGGACGGGGCGGACACATCATCCTGCGCGGAAACCGCAACTACTGGACCCTGCTGCACCTGCGCTATGACCGCCACATCATGGCCGGACATGGCGAAAGCGGCTCCAAGAACCGCAGCTTCGGTAAGGACGGAGCAGACAAGGTGATTGAAGTGCCCTGCGGCACGGTGGTCTACAATGCCGAAACAGGTGAATACATCTGTGACGTGACGGAACATGGTCAGGAGGTCATCCTGCTGAAAGGCGGGCGAGGCGGTCTGGGCAACTGGCACTTCAAGACAGCCACCCGACAGGCTCCCCGCTTTGCCCAACCGGGCGAACCGATGCAGGAGATGACCGTCATCATGGAGCTGAAGCTGCTGGCCGATGTCGGTCTGGTGGGTTTTCCCAATGCCGGCAAGTCCACCCTGCTCTCTGCCGTCTCGTCGGCCAAGCCGAAGATTGCCAACTACCCCTTCACCACCATGGAGCCGATGCTGGGCATCGTCTCCTACCGGGACAGCAAGTCTTTCGTCATGGCCGACATTCCCGGTATCATCGAAGGAGCCAGCGCCGGCAAGGGACTCGGACTCCGCTTCCTGCGCCACATCGAGCGCAACTCGCTCCTCCTCTTCATGGTGCCGGCCGACAGCGACGACATACGCAAAGAGTATGACATCCTGCTGAACGAACTGCGGACCTTCAACCCCGAGATGCTGGACAAGCTGCGCGTACTGGCCATCACCAAGAGCGACATGCTGGATCAGGAGCTGATGGACGAGATAGAGCCTACCCTACCCGAAGGCATCCCCCACGTCTTCATCTCCTCCATCACCGGAATGGGCGTAGGCGTTCTGAAAGACATCCTTTGGGAAGAACTGAACAAGGAGAGCAACAAGATTGAGGGACACATTGCCAGTATCGCCCACCGCGCCAAGGACCTCAGCCACCTGCAGCAGGAACTGGCCGATGAAGGCGAGGACGAGGAACTGGACATCGAATATATCGATGAAGATGACGACATCGAGGAGTTGGAAGACTTCGAATACGAGGAGGAAGAATGGGAATAGCCGGGAAAAGCTATATTACCTATAATATATTTGAGCAGTACCCCGAGGTGAAGGCCTTCAGTACCACCCGCCACGGTGGATGCAGCGAAGGCAACTATGCCTCGATGAACTGTACACCCTACACCGGCGACTCTCCGGAAGCTGTGCAGCGCAACCTCTCCCTGTTGTGCAATACATTGGGATGCCTCCCCGAACAGATGGTCATCCCCTATCAGACTCACGGAACGGAATCGCTCGTCATAGACAAGGCGTTCCTCCACCTGTCTGCCGACCTGCGCCGAGAGCGGTTACAGGGTATTGATGCCCTGATTACGTCAGAACCGGATGTCTGCCTCTGCATATCCACTGCCGACTGCATCCCCATCCTGCTCCATGACCACACCCATCAGGTCATTGCCGCCGTCCATGCCGGATGGCGAGGCACCGCCCAGCGCATTCTATGGAAAACGTTGGTCACGATGGCCAAGCGTTACGGCACCACGGGACAGGACCTCACAGCCGTCATTGGTCCCGGCATATCCGCTCAGGCTTATCAGGTGGGTTCTGATGTCTATGAAGCCTTCGAGGAGCAGCACTTCGACATGCGTCTGATTGCCAGGCCTCCCCACATACTGTTCAAGTGCCGCATAGATCTGCCCTTGGCCAATGCCATCCAGCTCTATGACTTCGGCGTTCCCCGGGAGCAGGTGATGCAGTCCGGCATCTGCACCTATAGCCATCCCGAGGAGTTCTTTTCCGCCCGTCGGCTCGGCATCCTATCGGGACGCATTCTGAACGGCATCATGATAACCCCTGAAAAACAATAAATCCATGAGATTCTCTTTTAGCATATCCCCCGACATCCGGCAGCGTTGCCCCGCCTACTGCGGAGCAGCCCTGTATGCCACCGTACAAAACACGGCCTACAGCGAAGGACTTTGGCAAGAAATCAATGCTTTCACCCGTGAGTTGCAGGCCACAGAGACCACAGACAGCATCAAGAGCCAGACGGCCATTGAGGCCACCCGCCAAGCCTATCGGGCCTGTGGCAAAGACCCCAGCCGTTACCGTCCCTCAGCCGAAGCGTTAAGACGACGCCTGCTGCGTGGCATTGACCTCTATCAGATAGACACTTTGGTAGATCTCATCAATCTGGTCTCCCTGCGGACTGGCTACAGCATCGGCGGCTTTGATGCCGACAAGATTCAGGGTGACAGGCTGGAGTTGGGTATCGGACGGGCTGAGGAACCGTTTGAAGGAATCGGGCGTGGTACCCTGAACATAGAGGGGCTTCCCGTCTACCGCGACGCCATCGGCGGTATCGGTACCCCGACAAGCGACAACGAACGCACCAAGATGGGGTTGGAGACCACCCATATCCTGGCCATCATCAATGGTTATAGTGGTCCGGAGGGGTTGCGGGAGGCTGTAGAGATGACCATCCGCCTGCTACAGGAGTATGCCGGAGCCACCGAAGTGGAGAGTTGCTTCTATCCGGCTTCGAACATGCCTATGCCACGCTGAGAAGCGATAAAGGCTCCGCCAACGACCCGCCTGCCCACATAGAACACGGCCGACTGTCCGGGCGTAATGGCCGATGCCTCTGCCAGGAAATGGACCAACAGACGGCTGTCATCCAGGCGGCTGACCTCACAAGGGATGGGACGACTACGGTAGCGGATGCGTACGCTCAGTTCACGCGAAGCCAACAGTTCCTCTTCATCAACCGCCATCTCCTGCTCCACGAACATATAGGCGGCCTTCAGTTGGTCGGCATCTCCCAGTACCACGGTATTCTTGGCCGCATTGATGCGCAACACGTAGGCCGGCTTGCCCAACGCGATTTCCAGTCCTTTGCGCTGTCCGATGGTATAATAGGGGAAGCCCTTGTGTGTCCCCAGTTTCACCCCTTGCGTGTTCACGAAACTGCCTTCACCCACCTCGGCATCTATTTCTGGGGAGTGTTCGCGCAGGAAGTCACGATAGTCCCCCTTGACGAAGCACACCTCCATGCTCTCCCCCTCGGCCGCCTTCAGCGTATAGCCTTTCTGCGCCAGATAATCACGCACCTGTTGCTTGGTGTAGTGACCAAGAGGAAAGATAATCCGCCTCAGTACCTCCTGCCCCAAGCGCCAGAGGAAATAGGATTGGTCTTTCTTCTCGTCATCTCCCGCCACGATATAGCATTTCTCTCCCCGCTTCTCTATGCGCGTGTAGTGTCCCGTGGCGATATAGGCACATCCCAGTCTGTCGGCCCATTCCGTCAGGATGCGGAACTTGAAGAGCGGATTGCACATCACACAGGGGTTGGGGGTACGTCCGTTGCGGTACTCGTCGATGAAATTCTGCACCACCACCTTGCGGAAAGCATCACGCTCATCCACCATGTGGTGCTCAATGCCCATCTCATCGGCCAGGGCACGCGCCTCTACCGGTTCATCTCCCCACACCCACATCGTAAGTCCCACTATCTCATACCCCTGTTCCTTCAGCATCAGGCAAGTGGCCGTACTGTCTATACCGCCGCTCATACCCACCAATACCCGGTCGGGATGTTCCATTCTGCAGTGTGCTGTCATATCATTAATCTATTTTATGGAACAAAGGTAGCATTTCCCGCCATAAAAAGCAGCCTGTTGCCTCGAAAAAGCGACGCGATAAGCCAAGAAACGGAAATGAAACAGGAAAGTCACAATGGCGTAACAGATATTTCCCTATCTTTGTGGCATGAAACAAGAGTTACTATTTTCCCTGAAAAGAGCAATGTTCCTCCTAAGTATGGTCCTGACGGCCATCGGAGCGAGTGCACAACAAGAAGCCGGTCCCAATGAAGACGGCAAGAAGTTAGAGAAGGAAGTGATGGAGACCAAGGACTACATGCCCGAAATCCACGGAACCATCCGAGCCAAGTATGAATACCAGACGGAGATGGGGGCCGGGCGCTTTGAGGTACGCAATGCCCGCTTCGGTGCCACCGGCAATGTACTGCCCAACGTGTCCTATAAAGTAGAGGTGGACCTCTCCGAAGAGGGAGCCATCAAGATGAAGGATGCCTATGCCCGTCTGTTCCTCTCCAAACGACTGACTGCCACAGCCGGCCAGATGCGTGTACCCTTCACCATCGATGCCCATCGTGCTCCCCACATGCAGCACTTTGCCAACCGTTCTTTCATTGCCAAGCAAGTAGGCAATGTGCGCGATGTGGGTTTTACGCTGGCCTACAAGTTGCCCACCGACCTGCCCATCACCTTGGAGGGCGGTCTGTTCAACGGTGCCGGCATCAACGACCACAAGCAGTGGCAGAAGGAGCTCAACTACTCCGCCAAAGCCCAGTTGTTTCCGGCCAAGGGACTGAACCTAACCATGGGCGTGCAGAAGATTCAGCCAGTAGAGGTAACCATGAATGCCTATGACATCGGTGCTTACTATGAGAACAAGCGTTTCCACATTGAGGCCGAGTATATGCACAAAAGCTATTCCGACAACGCATTCAAGGATGTCCATGCCATCAACGCCTTTGCCTGCTACAACGTGCCGTTGCGCAAAGGTCCTTTCCAGGAGATGTCGTTCCGCCTGCGCTACGACATGATGACCGACCTGAGTGATGCCAAGACAACGGACGAAGAGAGCGGTGCCCTCATCATCACCGACTACGAGCGCCAACGCCTCACCGGTGGCATCAACTTCAGCCTCAGCAAACAGTTCCACACCGAGCTGCGCCTCAACTACGAGAAATACTTCTACCCCTCCAACAGCATCGCCAAGGAGTCCGAACAGGACAAAGTTGTTCTGGAGTTGGTAGTCCGCTTCTAATCCCCGCAAGCGTAGAGACGCTTACCCTAAAAACAGGGAAAAAACCTCTGCACTATTTCCTGAAAAACCTTTTAGAATTTACTTTTTTACCTAAAACAACCTTTGTTAACAAGCTGATATGCAATAGTTAGTAGATTTTTGCAGTTTACCTTACCCTATTACCTCCCCATACAGTTCATCTACAATCTCTTTACATTTGCACTCGGCAGGAGTCCATAGACGAATGCCGTGAGAATCCTAACTTATTATTAACTTAATATTTTATTTTATGAGAAACATTCTTAAAAAGATGCAAGCAGCACGAGGTGCCCTTTCGGCATGTTTTCTGCTGTTCTTCTTCTCCTTCGGTTTGTTTGCCCAGCAGCAACTGACCGTTAAAGGAGTGGTGAAAGATGAATTGGGCGAGCCGATTATCGGTGCCTCTGTAGCAACCAATGATGGCAAGGGTGGCATTACCGACATTGACGGTAACTTCGCGATTCCCGGTGTGACGGACGGTACTACCCTCAAGGTGAGCTACGTGGGTTATGTGACCCAAGATGTAAAGGTACAAGGTACCAAGTTCCTCAACATCGTTCTGAAAGAAGATACCGAAACGTTGGACGAAGTGGTTGTAGTGGGTTATGGTGTGCAAAAGAAGAGTGTAGTAACCGCTGCAATTAGTAAGGTGAGTAGTGAACAGTTGAACCTGACCAAGCCTTCGCGTGTAGAAGATGCTTTAAAGGGTAAGATTTCAGGTGTGCAAATCACTCAATCTTCCGGTCAGCCTAACTCGGACTCCAAAGTTCGTATTCGTGGTATCGGTTCTGTAACCAATTCAGACCCCTTGTATATTGTAGACGGTATGCCGGTTGGCGGAGGTATCAACTATTTGAATCCCAACGACATCGAGTCTGTCGAAGTGCTTAAGGATGCAGCTTCTGCTGCTATCTATGGTGCGCGTGCAGCCAATGGTGTTGTGTTGGTAACAACCAAATCCGGTCAAAAAGGTAAGGCAACTGTAAGCTATGATTTCAGCTATGGTTGGCAAAATCCGTGGAGAAAGAAAGAAGTGTTGAATGCTCGTGAGTACATGACCATTATGAACGAAATGGATATAAATGACGGAGTAGCACCTCGTTATTCTGCTGATTATATCAACGCTTTCAAGGGCACAGGTACTGACTGGCAAGATGCTGTATTCAACTACGACGCTCCTGTTCAGCAACATCAATTAAGCATCAACGGTGGTAATGACAAGATGACCTATTTCCTTTCTGTAGGTTATTTCAGTCAAGAAGGTATCGTTGGTGGTAACTACGGACGTTCTAATTACGAACGTTTCAGCGCTCGTTCTAATTCTACTTATACTGTTTTTGAAGAAGAGACCCGCAACTTTTTGAACAAGTTGAAAGTTGGTGTAAATATCGGCTATTCTCGTGATACAAGTACCGGTATTGAAACAAACTCTGAGTATGGTTCTATTCTTGGTAGTGCGATTGCATTCTCTCCGTTGATTCCCGTATATGCAAGCGAAGAAGAAGGTGCATCAATTCTAAAAGAGCATCCGAATGCTGTGTCTAAAGATGGTAAAGTATTCTCTTTGCCTCCTGCCGGTTACCAAGAATTGGCTAACCCCGTAGCTCAGCTCAATCGCCCGAGCGGTGGTAAAAACAATTCTGATAAATTTGTAGGTTCGTTCTATGCCGAATTGGATATTCTTCCCGGTTTGAAGTTCCGTTCTACTTATGGTATCGACCTTGCTTTCTGGGGATACGATGGATATTGGTATGAAGACTATCTTTCTTCAATGAGCCACACCGATCGTAGTGGTGTTACCAGCTCAATGAACCGTGGCCTTCGTTGGCAGACTGAAAACTATTTCACTTATAACAAGACTTTTGCTGAAAAGCATACAATAGGTGTTGTGTTAGGCCAATCGGCTTCACGCTATACTTCTCGTTATATCTCTGGTACAGACTACGATTTGCTTGACACAGACCCCAATAAGGCTAATATAGATTATGCAATCTCTGATGCAGCCGATGAACGTGTATCGGGTGGTACTGGCAACGTCAGCCATGAGTCATTGGCTTCTTATTTCGGCCGTGTTGATTATAACTTTGCTGAACGCTATATGGTTCAAGCTACTGTACGTCGCGATGGTTCTTCAAGATTTGGTTCAAACAACAAGTGGGCTATATTCCCCTCATTCTCTTTGGGTTGGAACGTTTGGAACGAGCCTTATTTGGAAACCGTTAAACCCGAATGGTTTGATGTATTGAAACTGCGTTTCTCTTGGGGACAAAACGGTAACGAATCTATCGGTAATCACCGTTACTTGTCACTGATGGATGGTGGTCAGAACTATTACTTCGGTGGTAGCTATGATGTAGTCAATGCCGTAAATAATGGAACGATGGTTTATGGTACTTCTCCAGGTGCTGTGGCTAATCCTGACATCAAGTGGGAAACTTCTACTCAGATTGACTTCGGTGTAGATATGCGTTTCTTTAACAATCGTTTAAACTTCACAGTAGACTACTACAAGAAGAAAACAAAAGATATGTTGGCCACTCTTCCTGTTCCGACTTACATTGGTCAAAGTGCTCCTACCGGTAACCTCGGTAAGATGGAGAATTGGGGTCTTGAATTTGAAGCAGGCTGGCAAGACAGTCATAAGGATTTCTCATACAACGTTAGCGCAAACTTCTCGTATGCCAAGAATAAGCTGATCAGCTTGGGTAATGCATCGGGCGAAACAAACTACGAGAGCGCAGGTGCGTCTGGTGTGGGCGACTATGTTCATGCTAAGAATGGTGAGGTTTGGCCCTATTTCTATGGCTTGAAGACAAACGGTATCTTCCAGAACTGGGCTGAGGTTGAAGCTCATTCAAAAGATGGTAACTTAATTCAGCCTAATGCACAACCGGGTGACGTTCGTTTTGTAGACCTTGATAATGACGGTACTATCGGTGCGGGTGACCGTACAAAGATTGGTAAGGGTATGCCCGACTGGACTTTCGGTTTCAATCTTGGTGCAGAATGGAAAGGATTTGACTTGAGCCTTTCATTCCAAGGTACTCTTGGCAACGATGTGTTCGACTTTGCTCAACGTGGTGATATTCCGGCAATGAACCGTCCGTCATGGATACTCGAACGCTGGACTGGTGAAGGTACTTCTAACAAAATTCCACGTATGACTTCGGCTAATCCTAACGGTAACTGGCAATCTTCTGACCTCTATATTCACGATGGTTCTTATCTTCGTTTGAAGAATGCTCAATTAGGTTATACCTTGCCGGCAACTTTGACCCGCAAGGCCAGCATCCAACGTCTTCGCGTGTATGTTGCAGCTGAGAACCTGATTACAATTACCGGTTACGAAGGATTTGATCCTGAATTGGCTTCCGGCGGTTATACCACTTTAGGTGTTGACAAGGGTATTTATCCGCAATCTCGTACTATTTATGTAGGTGCAAACGTAACATTCTAAATCTTAAAACTCAAGTAAAATGAAGAAATATAAATTATATACAATTGCTGCACTTCTGGCTGCCGGTATGGCATTGCCATCTTGTGGAGACAGCTTTTTGGAATCAGAGCCAACCAATCAATTGGCTGCCGGTGGTACTGCTACCTTGAGTTCTATCAACTCAGGTCTGGCTGCAACCTACCAGATACTTTTGTTTGACTCCTATGCCAACGGTTCTTACGAGTCTTCTGTTTACATCAGTGACATTCAGTCTGATGACGTTTATAAAGGTGGCGCCGATGCCAACGATGGTATGAGTGGTATGAACTATGCTGTATCTCAGTTTACTGCCGATGGTAATCACACATTGAGTGGAACATGGAATATCTATACTTCGGGTAATGCACGTGCCAATGCGGTCATCATGGGATGTGCAAGCTACACTCCTACTAACTCTATGGAAGAGGCTACGCTGAAGCAATACAATGCCGAGGCTCACTTCTTGAGAGCTTACTATACATTTAAGTTGTGGCAAAACTTTGGTAATATTGTATTCTTTACCGAACCATTGGCTGCTCCTTATGTAGCTCCGCAATTAACTGCCGATGAGGTATATGCTCAAATTTTGAGCGACATCGCGGTTGCCGAAGAAGAGGGCGTATTGGCCATGAACACCAACGATGGTAAAGGTAATGAAGGTCGTATCAGCCGTGCTGCTGTGTTGATGCTGAAGGCTGCAGCCGTAATGTATCAGAAAGATTCCGGTAAGTATACAGAAGTGGCCAATGATATGGCTACCATCATTAAGAGTGGCGAATTTGACCTTATGGAAGACTTTGCAGATATTTGGGTGAACGAAAACGAATTCTGTAAAGAATCTATTTTTGAAGCCAACCACATGGGTGAAGGCAAGACTTGGGGTAATGCATGGAGCGGTTACGGTACAAACCTTCCGGCTTATATCTCACCGAGTGAGTTGAGCGATCCTTCTGGTACTTTCGGTGGTGGATGGGGCTTTGGTCCTGTTCGTCAAAAGACCTACGATATGTTTGCCAATGGTGACCTTCGTCGCGATGCTTCTATTACGAATTGGGCAACAGTGGATGGTGCTAAATACTCTCCTCGTTTCCAAGACACCGGTCTGTTCTTGAGAAAATATGCAGCTCGCACTGATTATAGAAAATCTTCGGGCGACGTTGACTTGAACTATTGCAATAACTTGCGTATCTTCCGTTATGCAGAGACTTTGCTCAACTATGCTGAGCTTTCTATCACTACCGGTGAGCAACAAGGTGTAAGTGGTCAAGATTGTTTAGATAAAGTTCGTAACCGTGCCTTTGGCGGTTCTGCTCCGAGCGTGTCATTGACTTTGGAAGCTGTTAAGGCCGAACGTCACTATGAATTTGTGGGCGAGGGTAAACGTTATTACGACTTGGTACGCTGGGGCGATGCAGCATCTGTATTGACAGAAAATGATGCTGATTATTTCTCAAATCGTACTTGGACTGAGAACAAAAAGTATTTGCCACTTCCACAGGCTGAATTGGATAAGACTTTGGGCACAGAGTATCCTTTGGTACAAAATCCATACTAATTCAAGACTAAAATTTAGGGAATATGAAAAAGATTATATATAGTTTTATCGCAGGTGCGATAATGGTGGGCTTCGCCTCATGTGAGCCGATGGATAAGGATAACCACGCATTGGAAGGTCAATTGGTTGCTGAAAATGCTCTTTCATTCTCGGTAGCTGCCACCGAAAATCAAAATGAGTATGTATATACCAATACATCAAACGTTGCTAATGACGTCAGAATGTTCTGGGACTTTGCAGATGGTAAAGCCGTAGAAGCAAAGGCCGGCGAGTCTGTAACAAAGCAATATAAGAAAGCGGGTAGCTACGAAGTGAAGTTGTTGGCATTTAATTCAGCCGGACAAACAGCTGTTTCTCAGGTTACCGTTATTGAGAAAGACTTGGCAGATGATTCTTTCGTATGGAAAGGCTTTGGCTATAACAAAGATAACAACTTAGCCAAGAATGCTACTTTTGCAATCAATACTTGGACTGCTGATGAAGGCTGGGCAAATATTGCTGAGCCAACCCGTACAGGCGATACCAGCGAATCGGTTGCATTGGCTTATTCTGCAGCGACAGGTACACAACAGTGGCAAGCACAGTTGCATCTTGAATCGGATATTGTTGCCTCTGCAGCAAAGACCTACGATTACTCTGTATGCATCAAGTCTTCTGTTGATTTGCCGGAAATTACCGTGAAAATCTGTAAGGTAGGCGATGACAATGCTATCGTGTTCTTGTCCAATGAGGTAGTAACCTTGAAGGCAGGTGTTTCGACTGCGGTAGCAGGTGTTGACCTTCCGGGCGTTGATGGCAACTTGAAGTTCTCGTTCGACTTTGCTCCTGTTCCTGCCGGTGCTGAAATCGAGGTTTCTAACATCTACCTTAGCGAACATGACGCAAGCAATGTTGCTCCGTTTGATTACAACTCGGATGCAAACTTGTGGAAGGCTGTTGACGACAACAAGGCTTATACAGTGGAACACTGGTGGTCTGATACAAATTGGGCACAGATAGGTAATCCTGATTTCTCTGCCGAAGGTAATGTTTACACCATTACAGCCAAAGATGGTACAGGAGCCGAATGGCAAGCACAGAATACCATTAAACCGAACTCTCTGCCTTTGTCGGGAAGTGCGAAGTATGATCTCTCTTGCATCATGAAGGCATCTGTTGATACCCGTGTAACACTTAAGGTATGTCAGTCTGACGACGATAATAACGAATTGATTTACAAGAATGACATCCAGCTGAAGGCCGGTGAGGTTCAGGCAGTGGCATTCTCTGACTTGGCTCTCTCAAAGAGTGTGGATGCACCTAACTCTAAGTTTATTATCGACCTCGGTGGTTGTGCTGCCGGCACAGAATTCAAGGTTGGTAACATCACATTGATTGAGAAATAATTTGATTTACACTAAAGACTACTTCTTCCTCGTTTAGGAGGAAGAAGTGGTCTTCTTTATCCCTATCCAATTCCAATGAAAAAAGTTCCCATGTTCATATCTATTTGCACCACTTTGCTGTTGGCAGCCTGCGGAGGAAGCAGTAACAGCATTACGGGCAGTGAAGAGCCTATCGTTCAGGATATTGAGATTACACTTTCACAAAAAGAAATCCAAGTTCCTGCCAGCGGTGGTAAATACACTGTGGAGGTAACAACTACCGGAGGACGCTGGGAAGCATCCAAGTCGGCCGGTTGGGTGACCTTGAGTGTTCAAGACAGCTACTCTTCAGCAGGTAAAATGGTCATCACCGTCAATCCCAATGAAGCGGATGCCCGTTCGGCTACCATATCCGTCAAGTCGGGAGACCTTACTGAAAAGGTACAAATAGAGCAAGAGGCCGCCTTCAAAATTTCCCGTTCGGAAATCATGATGAAATCGGGCGGAGATGAGTATTCATTGACGCTATCGGGTAGGAAAGACTGGACTGCGACAGTAGACACAGATTGGGTAAAACTGGAAAAAATGAGTGATACTTCACTGAAGATTACCGCCTTACCGTCATCCGAAAATCACACCCGAATCGCTACAATAAGCATTGTGGCAGGTGAAGAAGTGAGAACAATGACGGTGGGTCAGGAATCTGTGGAACAGACCACCATTCAAGAAGTGGAAGGTTATGAACTGGTGTGGCATGACGAATTCAATGAAGGAACAGAACTTGATCCTGTACATTGGACTCATGAAGTACAAAAATCAGGATGGGTAAACCAGGAAGAGCAAAACTACGTCAATGGAGAGTACAACGGAAGACGAGTTACAGAATTGTCTGACGGAAAGTTAAGAATACATTGTTTTAAATCAGGTAATATTTATTCGGGCCGTGTTTATGCCCACGTCAATGAAGGTTGGCAATATGGATATATTGAAGCCCGGATTCTACTGCCCAAAGGTAAAGGTACATGGCCGGCCTTTTGGATGATGCCCGTCGAAGTAGATTGGGCGAATGAAGGATGGCCCAAATGTGGCGAAATAGATATTATGGAAGAAGTCGGTGTGGTGCCCAATGAAGTCTCTTCAAGTCTTCATGCCGAGGGACATAACCACACAAATGGTACACAAGTAACTGCGGCTAAGACAACTAAAGATGCGGAAGGTGAATTTCACACGTATGCCATCAAATGGACTGCTCAGAACATTACAACATATGTGGATGGTGAAGTGCTCTTATCGTATGACAATGATAATGGTGGCGTAAAGAACTGGCCCTATTCCAAGCCATACTACATTATCCTTAATTTAGCATGGGGCGGTAGCTGGGGCGGTATGAATGGAGTGGATTATTCTGCCCTTCCCGTAAGTTATGTCATAGACTATGTACGTGTGTATCAAGAAAAAGAGAAGTAACCCCTTATATTTTTGGTTTTTAATAGGTTTTTAATATCACAAGAGAGTAAAAAGACGTATAACTGTTTCATTACTTGGTATAGACTCAATCTTGTTACCAACGTGAATATCTACTGTATTAGTGTTAATGCTAAAACTCTATGATAATGAAAAAGTTGATTTATATCTGTGCGGCAGCCGGCTTGATGATGGCCTGCCAACCCGCACAAAAACAGGAAACAACTCCCTCACCCGAAGCTTTTGTACGCGTTTCGGGGCCGGACCTCATCAAGCCTGACGGCAGCAAGCTGTTCATCATGGGTACCAACTTGGGCAACTGGCTGAACCCCGAAGGCTATATGTTCGGATTCAGAAAGACCAACTCGGGACATTTCATTGACGAAATGCTGCGCCAAATGGTAGGACCGGACTTTACCAACGAGTTCTGGAAACTATTCAAGGACAACTATATCACCCGAAAAGACGTGGAATTCATTGCCTCCACGGGAGCAAATACCATTCGTCTGCCGTTCCATTACAAGCTCTTCACCGATGAAGACTACATGGGTCTGACGGCTGCACAGGATGGGTTTGCACGGGTGGATAGCGTGGTGAACTGGTGTCGCGACAACGGACTCTACCTGATTCTGGACATGCACGACGCACCGGGCGGACAGACGGGAGACAACATCGACGACAGCTATGGCTATCCCTGGCTCTTAGAGAGCGAAGCCAGCCAACAACTGTTCTGCGACATCTGGCGCAAGATTGCCGACTACTACAAGAACGAAACGGTCATCCTGGGCTACGAACTGATCAACGAACCCATCGCTCCCTATTTTGAGAACGTGGAAGAACTGAACGCCAAGCTGGAACCGCTGCACAAGCGGGCGGTGAAGGCCATACGCGAGGTGGACAACAACCACATCGTGCTCATCGGCGGACCGCAATGGAACGGTAACTTCAATCCCTTCAAGGACAGCAAGTATGACGACAAGCTGATGTACACCTGTCACCGCTATGGCGGTCCGGCTACCAAAGAGGCCATCATGAACTTCATCAGTTTCCGCGACAGCGTGAACCTGCCGATGTACATGGGCGAGATTGGTCACAACACGGACCAGTGGCAAGCTGACTTCTGCCAGGCCATGCGCGAAAGCAACATCGGATATACCTTCTGGCCCTACAAGAAGATTGACCGTTCATGCTTCATGGGCATTCCGGCTCCCGAAGGCTGGGAAAAGGTGATAGACTTCTCGGAGGCTCCGCGTGCCACCTATGAAGAGATTCGCAACGCACGTCCCAACCAGGAGGAAGCACGCCAACTGCTCCTGCAGTTCATCGAAAACAGCAAGATAGAGAACTGCGTGCCGCAGGAGGGCTACATCGCTTCACTGGGGATGAAACAATGATTGTTCTTTTTTTTAAAAAAACATAGGTATGAAAAAAACATTCCTTACTTTTATATTAGCATCAGCCGTGAGCACAACGACAATGGCTCAGGTGCCGGTCTATCTGGATGACTCGAAGCCCATGGAGGAAAGAGTGGAGGATGCTTTGGCTCGCATGACCGTGGAAGAGAAAGTGGCCATGACCCATGCACAATCCAAGTTCTGCTCTCCTGGCGTACAACGCTTGGGCATTCCGGAAGTGTGGATGACCGACGGTCCTCACGGCATACGTCCCGAAGTGTTGTGGGACGAGTGGGATCAGGCCGGATGGACCAACGACTCGTGCGTGGCCTATCCTGCACTGACCTGCCTCGCCGCCACCTGGAACCCCGAGATGTCCCGCCTCTATGGCAAGAGCATCGGCGAGGAAGCCCGCTACCGCAAGAAGACGGTGATTCTGGGTCCCGGCGTGAACATCTATCGCACACCGCTCAACGGACGCAACTTTGAGTACATGGGCGAAGACCCCTACCTGGCCAGCCGCATGGTGGTGCCCTATGTGGAGGGCGTGCAGCAGAACGGTGTGGCCGTCTGCGTGAAACACTTTGCCCTGAACAACCATGAAGTGAACCGCCACACGACGAATGTCATCGTGGACGACCGTGCACTCTATGAAATCTACCTGCCGGCCTTCAAGGCTGCCGTGCAGGAGGGCAAGGCCTGGAGTGTGATGGCGGCCTATAACCTCTACAAGAACCAGCACCTCTGTCACAACCAATACATGCTGAATGACATCCTGAAGGGTGAGTGGGGATTTGACGGCGTGGTAGTCTCCGACTGGGGAGGCACACACGACACCCCGCAGGCCATCACCAACGGTCTGGACATGGAGTTCGGCACATGGACCGACGGTCTCTCGGGAGGTGCCAGCAAGGCGTATGACAACTACTACCTGGCCCATCCCTACCTGAAACTGATTAAGGAGGGCAAGGTGGGTACCAAGGAACTGGACGACAAGGTGCGCCGCATCCTGCGCCTCATCTTCCGCACGGAGATGGACCGTAACCGTCCCTATGGTTCCATGAACTCCGAAGAGCACTATGCCGCCGCACGCCGCATAGCCGAGGAGGGTATCGTGTTGCTGAAAAACGAAGGCAATGTGCTGCCCATCGACCTGAACAAGGTGAAGAAACTGCTCGTCGTAGGCGAGAATGCCGTGAAGATGATGACAGTGGGCGGAGGTTCTTCGTCCCTGAAGGTGCAGCGTGAGATTTCTCCGCTTGACGGTATCAAGGCCCGTGTGGCCGGTAAGGCCGAGGTGCAATGGGCACGTGGCTATGTGGGTGACGCATCAGGTGAATACAACGGTGTGGTGACGGGTCAGGACCTGCGCGACAACCGTTCACCGCAGGAACTGATTGACGAAGCCGTGAAGATGGCCTCGGAAGCAGACTGCGTCATCTTCATCGGAGGTCTGAACAAGAGTGCCGGACAGGATTGCGAGGACTCTGACCGCAAGGGACTGAACCTGTCATACGGTCAGGACAACGTGATTGCCGCTCTGGCCAAGGCCAACAAGAACCTGGTGGTCGTGAACATCTCGGGCAATGCCATTGCCATGCCGTGGATTAAGGAGGTGCCTGCTGTGGTTCAGGACTGGTACATCGGTTCGGAAGCCGGCCCTGCATTGGCTGCTATCCTGATGGGTGACGCCAATCCCAGCGGCAAACTGCCGTTCACCTTCCCCGTGCGTCTGGAAGACAATTCGGCCCATGCGTTGGGTGAGTTTGTCTATGAGCGCAGCAACGAGGTCATTGACGTGAAATATAATGAAAGCATCTTCGTGGGTTATCGTTGGGCCGACAAGCAGAAGAAGGTGAAGCCGCTCTTCCCCTTCGGTCATGGCCTGAGCTATACGACCTTCGTTTACGGAAAGGCCGTAGCCGACAAGAAAGAGATGAGTGCCGACGAGGTGCTGACCATCACCGTGCCCGTGACCAACACCGGCAATCGTGAAGGTGCCGAAGTGGTGCAGCTCTACATCAGTGACCTGAAGTCTTCCCTCCCGCGCCCCGTGAAGGAGTTGAAAGGCTTTGCCAAGGTGAAGCTGGCTCCGGGTGAGACCAAGGAGGTGACCTTCACCATTGCCAAGGATGCCCTGAGCTACTTTGATGATGCCCGCCACGAGTGGGTGGCCGAGCCGGGCAAGTTTGAGGCTATCGTAGCCGCCTCTGCTACGGACATCCGCAGCAAGGTTGCGTTTGAACTGAAATAAGAGAGGCTCCTTAAAAGAAAGCATAAATAAAATCAAAACAGTTTTTAAGCAGAAAATTATTGTTTTCATTTTGCGACCCGGTGGGTGTGTCCGATAAAAAGCGGATGCACCCACCGTTATTTTTAAATAAGTTATTTTTTTAATGTCACTAAATAAGTATATTTGCGGGATAAAACCAAAAATGATATGGAACATCCCGAAAATAATGAGGCCTATAAAGGTCTGACAGTGAATGCAGGCATTGAGCAGCCGTCCAGTGTGAACCCCTACCTGAAGAGCCGTCCCCGCAAAAAGCGCAGGGAGTTTTCGGTGCAAGACTATGTGGAGGGCATCGTGAAGGGAGACATTACCGTGCTGTCACAGGCCGTGACATTGGTGGAGAGCCTCCTGCCCGAACACCAGCAGGTGGCCCAGGAGGTCATTGAGCGATGCCTGCCCTATGCCGGACGTTCCGTGCGCATCGGCATCAGCGGTGTGCCCGGTGCAGGCAAGTCCACCTCCATTGACGTATTCGGTACCCATGTGCTGGAACAGTATGGCGGCAAACTGGCCGTACTGGCCATTGACCCCAGTAGCGAGCGCAGCAAGGGCAGCATCCTGGGCGACAAGACCCGCATGGAGAAACTCTCTGTACATCCCAAGTCTTTCATCCGTCCTTCCCCATCGGCAGGCTCCTTAGGCGGAGTGGCCCGCAAGACACGTGAGACCATCGTGCTCTGCGAAGCTGCCGGATTCGACAAGATATTCGTGGAAACCGTGGGTGTGGGCCAAAGCGAAACGGCCGTACACAGCATGGTGGACTTCTTCCTCCTGATTCAGCTGGCCGGAACGGGCGATGAACTGCAAGGCATCAAACGCGGCATCATGGAGATGGCCGACGGCATCATCATCAACAAGGCCGACGGAGACAACCTGGAACGGGCACGCCTGGCCGCCACTCAATTCCGCAATGCGCTGCACCTGTTTCCTGCTCCAGAAAGCGGCTGGACTCCCGAAGTGCTTACCTACTCGGGCTTCTATGGCATCGGCATAAAGGAGGTGTGGGACATGGTGTACCGTTACCTGGACTTCGTGAAAGAAAACGGCTATTTCGAATACCGCCGCAACGAGCAGAGCAAATACTGGATGTATGAAAGCATCAACGAGCACCTGAGACACAGTTTCTACCACAATCCACAGATTGCCAACATGCTGAGCGAGGAAGAAGCACGTGTGCTGAAGGGTGAGCGGACCTCTTTCATCGCAGCCAAGCACCTGTTAGACACATACTATGCCACGCTGAAGACAGGCAAGTAGAAAGCCGTGGAGCAAAGATTTTGCTTATTTTGTGTCCTACATTCCCGAATAAAGCCTATCTTTGCCGCTGACAACTCAGACAGAACCAAGAAATGAAGTCATTGAACCACATCAAAGAGCTTATCACTCAGGGCAGTATCAACCGTGCATTGGAGCTGTTGGACGAAATGCTGCAAGTGGATTTTCCCGAAAAGGACCAGCTGTACTACCTGCGGGGAAACGCCTACCGTAAACTGGGTAATTGGCAACAAACACTGAACAACTACCGTCAGGCCATCGACATCAATCCCCAAAGTCCGGCTTCGGAAGCCTACAACATGACGATGGACATCCTGAACTTCTATAATAAAGATATGTACAATCAATAAAAGCATTAAGTTATGGCAAAATTCAAAGGAGCTATATGGGTAGACACCGAGCGTTGCAAGGGCTGTAACCTGTGCGCCGTGGCCTGCCCCCTGCATGTCATAGCCCTGACCAAAGAGGTGAACGTGAAGGGTTACAACTATGCCCACGAAGTGTTGGAAGATACCTGTATAGGATGTGCCGCATGTGCCACGGTTTGCCCCGACGGCTGTATATCGGTCTATAAAGCAAAGGTAGAAGAATAAACAAAAGACAATATGGCAGAAGAAGTAGTATTGATGAAAGGAAACGAAGCCATAGCCCACGCCGCCATCCGTTGTGGCGCCGACGGCTACTTCGGATATCCCATCACCCCCCAATCGGAGGTGCTGGAGACATTGGCCGAACTGAAGCCCTGGGAGACCACCGGTATGGTAGTCCTACAAGCCGAGAGCGAAGTGGCGGCAATCAACATGGTATACGGCGGTGCCGGAAGCGGAAAGATGGTGATGACTTCATCTTCCAGCCCCGGTGTCAGCCTGAAACAGGAAGGCATCTCCTATCTGGCCGGAGCAGAACTGCCGGCACTTATCGTGAACGTGATGCGCGGTGGTCCGGGATTGGGAACCATCCAGCCCAGTCAGGCCGACTATTTCCAGACGGTAAAGGGAGGTGGACACGGCGACTATCGCCTCATAGCCCTGGCACCTGCCTCGGTGCAAGAGATGGCCGACTTCGTAGGACTGGGATTCGAACTGGCCTTCAAATACCGCAATCCGGCCATCATCCTGGCCGACGGTGTCATTGGACAGATGATGGAAAAGGTGGTGCTTCCGCCCCAAAAGCCCCGACGCAGCGAAGCCGAACTGATAGCCCAATGTCCTTGGGCCACAACAGGACGCAGCAAGACACGCCGTCCCAACATCATCACCTCGCTGGAACTGAAACCCGAAGAGATGGAGCAGAACAACCTGCGCTTCCAGGCCAAATACAAGGAGATTGAAGAAAACGAAGTGCGCTTCGAAGAGATTGCCTGCGACGATGCCGACTATCTCATCGTGGCTTTCGGCTCCATGGCACGCATCAGCCAGAAGGCTATGGAACTGGCGCGTGAAGCCGGTATCAAGGTAGGCATCCTGCGCCCCATCACCCTGTGGCCCTTCCCCAGCAAGGCCATTGACCGTCACACCGATCACCTGAAAGGCATCTTGGTGCCCGAACTGAATGCCGGACAGATGGTAGAAGACGTACGCCTCGCCGTGAACGGGAAGGTACCTGTGGAACATTTCGGTCGTCTGGGCGGCATCGTACCCGACCCCGACGAGATTGTGACCGCCCTGAAACAACTGAGTGAATAACCAACGATTTCCGAAAGATGAATCCAGATAAGATAAGAAACATACTGAATCTGCTCTTCCTGATACTCGCTCCCATAGCCATCATCATCTACTTTGTGGCCGATGACTTCAAACTGTTCATCTACGTATGTGCCGCTGCGATATTCGTGAAGTTCATGGAGTTCTTCATCAGATTCACCAACAGATAACGATTATGACAAGAGAAGAAATAATGAAGCCCGAGAACCTGGTCTATCAAAAGCCGGCTCTCATGAACGACACCCCCATGCACTACTGCCCGGGATGCAGTCACGGCGTGGTGCACAAGCTCATTGCCGAAGTCATTGAGGAGATGGGGATGGAAGAGAAGACCATCGGTGTGTCCCCTGTGGGATGTGCCGTATTTGCCTACAAGTATCTTGACATAGACTGGCAGGAGGCTGCCCACGGACGTGCTCCCGCATTGGCCACAGCCCTCAAACGCCTGTGGCCCGACCGTCTGGTCTTCACCTATCAGGGTGACGGTGACCTGGCCTGCATCGGTACGGCCGAGACCATCCATGCCCTGAACCGTGGAGAAAACATCACGATTATCTTCATCAACAACGCCATCTATGGCATGACGGGCGGACAGATGGCTCCCACTACCCTCGTGGGACAGAAGACCGCCACCTGCCCCTATGGACGCGACGTACATCTGCACGGCTATCCCCTGAAGATGGCCGACCTGGCCGTACAACTGGAAGGCACTGCCTACGTGACCCGACAGAGCGTACACACCGTGGCTGCCATACGCAAGGCCAAGAAGGCTCTGCGCAAAGCCTTTGAAAACTCATTGGCCGGCAAAGGCAGCAACCTCGTGGAGATTGTCTCCACCTGCAACTCCGGGTGGAAACTGTCGCCCGAAAAGGCCAACAAGTGGATGGAAGAGAACATGTTCCCCTTCTACCCCTTAGGCGACCTGAAGGACAAGTGATTGCACAACGAACCGTCAACACCAAAAGATTATTAGCAATGAAAGAAGAAATCATCATAGCAGGTTTTGGAGGACAAGGCGTCCTCTCCATGGGCAAGATTCTGGCCTACTCGGGTCTGATGGAAGGCAAGGAAGTGACCTGGATGCCTGCATACGGCCCCGAACAGCGTGGCGGAACAGCCAACGTCACTGTCATCGTCAGCGATGACAAGATCTCCTCCCCCATCCTCAGTAGCTATGACGCCGCCATCATCCTGAACCAGCCCTCCTTAGAGAAATTCGAAAGCAAGGTGAAGCCCGGCGGCATACTGATCTACGACGGTTACGGCATCATCAACCCGCCTACCCGCAAGGACATCAAGGTGTATCGCATTGATGCCATGGATGCCGCCAACGAGATGAACAACGCCAAGGCGTTCAATATGATTGTTTTGGGCGGCCTGCTGAAACTGAAGCCTATGGTCAGCTTAGAGAGCGTACTGAAAGGACTGAAGAAGACTCTGCCCGAGCGTCACCACCACCTCATTCCCATGAACGAAGAGGCTATCAAGCGTGGCATGGAGCTGATCAAGGAAGTCTAAGCACATTTTGAATTACCCATTCCTGTTAGGCACGGATGGCACGGATTTTTACGGTTTTATGTGTATATATAAAATTGTATGTTCCGTGCCATCCGTGCCTAAATTCATATACAGTCCACTTTCAAATAGTTTCCAGGCAAAATCAGGACACGATTTGCACCTAAAAGTTTATAAATATCAGAGAGCTTATTTTGCAGTGCCCACGCTTTGCACTATCTTTGTCCCCTGTTATGAAACGAATTACACTGATTTACATATTACTTCTCGTGGGCATAACCGGCGCGTGGGCACAAACCAGACTGATGAACACCGGAAATGCCGCCATGAGCAACCGTGACAGGTTTGGCAATCAGATTGACCCCAACGCCCTGCCCGACAACCTCAACAACGACTCCACCGAGATACAGAGCCTGCCCCCCAAGCTCTACATGTGGCGCGTCAGTGAAAAGTTAGGCGAGCAAATCATGATACCCGTAGACACCGTCACACTGAACTTCCAGAACAGCAACCTTGTGGAGGGCATGTACGGACACTACAACTACTTGGGCAACCTGGGCTCACCGCGCCTATCGCGCATCTTCTTTGAGCGCGGCGAACAGGAACCGACCATCTTCATGCAGCCCTTCTCCAGCTTCTTCATACGCCCCGACCAGGTGAAATACACCAACAGCAATATCCCTTACAGTAACCTCACCTACTACAAGGCCGGCAACAAGATAAACGGTGAGGAGCGTTTCAAGTCCTACTTCTCCACCAACGTCAACAAGCGTTTTGCCTTCGGTTTCAACATTGACTACCTCTACGGACGCGGACTCTATGCCAACCAGTCCACCGCCCACTTCAATGCCGGCATCTTTGCCAGCTACATCGGCGAGAAGTATCAGCTGCACGCCACCTACAACAACTTCTTCCTGAAGATGAACGAGAACGGCGGCATCACCGACGACCAGTACATCACCCGTCCCGAAAACATGGCCGACGGCAAGAAGCAGTACGAATCGAGCAACATACCTGTCAGATTCGACGGGACCTCCAACCGTAACCACGACTTCTTTGTCTATCTGACCCACCGCTACCGCATGGGCTTCAACAAGAAGAACATCAAGCTGACCGAGAAGAAGACTCCCACATCCCCACAACGGCCGTCTGCAGCCACACCGTCCCGTCCTGCAGCAGAAGGTCCGGCAACGGAACAGCCGACAGCCCCCATGCCACTCCCTACCGGTCTGATGACCGACAGCCTCTCCCGGGATTCACTCATGGCCTCCCTGCCCGACAGTCTGAGGCAGCTCCAGCCGGCATCACTCATGGACACCACCGTGACCTATGAGTTCATCCCTGTGACCAGCATCATCCACACCGTGAAAGTGGAGCGTTCCAGCCACCGCTTCAAAGCCTCCACCGAACCGGGCAATACCTATGCCCACACCTACTATCAGACGGGTATGAGCAACGACACCACCGTGGCCTTCAGCGTGAAGAACACCGTAGGTCTGGCACTGCTTGAAGGATTCAACAAATATGCCAAAGCCGGTCTGACGGCCTATATCTCCCATAAGTACAGCCGCTATGACATGATGGCCGACACACTGGGCGACCGCAAACTGCCCGTGCGCTACAGCGAGCAAGAGGTGTTCGTGGGCGGTGAGTTGGCCAAGCGGCAGGGCAAGACCCTGCACTACAAGGTGGACGGTGAAGTGGGCATCATGGACAAGGCAACCGGACAGTTCCGCCTGCATGGCGAGATGGACCTGAACTTCCGCCTGTGGAAGGACACAGTGAACTTCCGTGCACGCGGCCACGTCACCAACACACTCCCCTCCTTCTACATGCGCCACTATCACTCCAACCACTTCTATTGGGACAACGACAACATGGACAAGGAGTTCCGCATCCGTGTGGAAGGCGAGCTGAACGTGGCCCGCTGGGGCACCAACCTGCGTGCCGGTGTGGAGAACTTGAAGAACTACACCTACTTTGACCAGAACGCCCTGCCTGCACAGCACGACGGCAACATACAAGTGCTCTCGGCCTCACTGAACCAGAACTTCAACTTGGGCATCTTCCACTTGGACAACACGGTGACGTGGCAGAAGACGAGCAACGAAACGGTACTTCCCCTACCCCAACTCTCGCTCTATCATAACCTCTACCTGCTGACCAAGGTGGCCAAGAAGGTACTGACTGTGCAACTCGGTGCCGACGTGCGCTACTTCAGCAAATACTATGCCCCGGCCTATACACCCGCCATCCAGCAATTCAACCTGCAGTCCGAAAGCGACCGTGTGGAGATTGGCGGCTACCCCATCGTGAACGTCTATGCCAACCTGCAACTGAAGCGCACCCGCATCTTCGTCATGATGTATCACGTCAATGCCGGCATGGGCAGCCGCAACTATTTCCTCGTGCCCCACTACCCCATCAACCCGCGCCTGCTGAAGATAGGCGTGTCGTGGAACTTCTATGACTGACGAAAGCTGACCGACGATGAAGCGCAGACTCCTGAAATATCTTCTTCTGGCTCTTGCAGGCTCTCTTGTGGTCTACCTGTTCATGCCGTCCTCCCCGCGTAAGGAAGTGCAGGGACCGCGCGACTATGAAGCCATCCGGGAAGAGGGAGTGCTTCGCGCAGCCACGGAGTATAATGCCGTCAGTTTCTACGTGGACGGCGACACCGTTTCAGGATTCCATTACCACCTGATTGAAGCCTTTGCACGCGACCACGGCCTGCAAGTGGCCATCACGCCTGTCATGAGTCATGAAGAACGTCTGCAAGGACTGGCCGACGGCCGTTTCGATGTCATTGCCTATGGCATCCTGTCCACCAGTGAGTTGAAAGACACCCTGCTCCTCACCCGCCCCATCATGCTGAACAGGCAGGTATTGGTGCAGCGCAAGGCAACCTCTGATGACGATTCCCTCTTCGTCAAGAGCCAGATAGACCTGGCCGGCAAGACCCTGCACGTGGTGAAAGGGTCTCCCATCATCTCACGCATCCACAACCTGGCCAGTGAGATAGGCGACACCATATATATAAAAGAGGTGGAAAAGTATGGCTCCGAACAACTGATTGCCATGGTGGCCCACGGTGACATAGACTATGCCGTGTGCAGCGAAGCCATAGCCCATGCGGCAGCCGACAGTCTGCCACAGATTGACATCCACACAGCCATCAGTTTCACCCAGTTCTATTCATGGGGAGTAAGCAAGCAGTCGCCCGTCCTTTTAGACAGCCTTGACACCTGGTTAGAGCAGTTCATCACCACTCCGACCTACAAGACACTCAACAAGAAGTATCACGCCACCATCCCGCTTACAGTTCCTCCACTTCCTTCAGCCAGGCCGTAGACACGGCATCGCTCGGCATGCGCCAGTCACCGCGCGGACTGATGGAAATGCTTCCCACCTTGGGCCCGTCGGGCAGGCAGGAGCGTTTGAACTGCTGGTTGAAGAAGCGTCGGCAGAAGACGCCCAGCCACTTCTTGATGGTGGGTTCGTCATACTGTCCCTTGAAAGTACGTACAGCCAGGAAGTAGATTTTGGCCGGCCGGAAGTGGCAGCGAAGGAAGTAGTAGAGGAAAAAGTCGTGCAGCTCGTAGGGTCCCACCAGGTCTTCCGTTATCTGCTTGATGTTGCCATGCTCATCGGCAGGAATCAGTTCCGGGCTGATGGGAGTGTCCACGATGTCGAGCAGCGTAGTGCGTGCCGCCATGTCAATGTCATGCTCGGCCACCCACTTCACCAGATGCTTCACCAGTGTCTTGGGCACCCCGGCATTCACGCCATACATAGACATGTGGTCGCCATTATACGTGGCCCATCCCAAAGCCAGTTCCGAGAGGTCACCCGTGCCTACCACCATGCCCCACGTCTGGTTGGCGATGTCCATCAGTATCTGCGTGCGTTCACGGGCCTGCGAGTTTTCGTAGACCACATCGTGCTGCGTCACGTCGTGACCGATGTCCTCAAAGTGTTGCAGGCAGGCAGCCTTGATGCTCACCTCACGCACCGTCACACCCAAGGCATTCATCAGGCAGAGGGCATTGGTATAGGTGCGGTCGGTCGTGCCGAATCCGGGCATGGTGACTCCGATAATCCCCTTACGCGACCAGCCCAGTTTGTCGAAAGTCTTCACGCAGACCAGCAAGGCCAGCGTGGAGTCCAGTCCGCCCGAGATGCCCACCACTGCACTCTTGGCTTGCGTATGCAACAGGCGTTGGGCCAGTCCGGAGACTTGTATGGAGAAGATTTCCTCGCAACGTTCGTGCAACTGCTCCCCTTGGGGAACAAAAGGCAGCGGGTTAAAGGTACGTGTCAGGTAAAGGTCGCGGTTATTGACCGGTTCTGTCGCAACAGATTGGAAATATGGACGGGAGTTAAGGTTACGGCAGGCAGCGAAAGTGGTATTCACCCGACGCTCAGTACGCAGGCGTTCCACGTCTATTTCGCTCACTACCATCTGTTCGTCAAAGGAGAATCGCTTGCTCTCGGCCAACAGTGTGCCGTTTTCGTAAATCAGCCCGTTTCCGCCAAACACCACATCCGTAGTAGATTCGCCAAAGCCGCATGAGCTGTAGACATAGCCTGCAATGCAGCGTGCAGACTGTTGGGCGATGAGCTGCTTCAGGTAGGCGTGCTTGCCGATAGCCTCATTGCACGCCGAAAGATTGAAGATGATTTCCGCATTCTCCATGGCCAGGTGGGAACTGGGCGGTATGGGAGCCCACAGATCCTCACAGATTTCCACGCTGAAGGTCGTGTCCGAGGTTTCAAACAGCTGGTTACTTTCCAGTCCCGTCATTTGACCGCACAGGCGAATGACCGTCTCTTCCACCTCGCTACCCGACGTGAACCAACGCTTCTCGTAAAACTCCTTGTAGTTGGGCAGATAGGTCTTGGGCACTACCCCCAGAATCCGTCCGCGCTGAATCACTACGGCCGCATTCAGCAAGGCTCCCTTCAGGGCCACGGGCAGGCCCAGGATGGAGATGATGTCCAGTTGGCGTGTGTTGTTCAGCACTTGCATCAGCGCCATTTCAGCCTCTTCCAGCAACAGCTGCTGGGCAAAGAGGTCGCCACACGTATAACCCGTGAGGCACAACTCGGGGAACACCATGATTTGCACACCCTTGCCATCGGCAATGATAATCTCCTTCTCAACCTGCGAGGCATTGAACTTGCAGTCGGCCACCTTCACGCGGGGCACTGCAGCCGCCACTTTCACGAATCCGTAGTTCATATCTTGTTACATTAATAATGATGCTGCAAAAATAAGCGATAGTTTTCATCCGACAGGCAGGACGAGGCGTTTTTTTCGTCCAATCCTTTGGAATATTTGAAAGTTGTTTCTTTCTTTGCAGAAACTAATCTTTAAAATCAGACCAGCAAAATGAAATTCAGATGTACAGTATGCGGTTATATTCACGAAGGTGATACCGCTCCCGAGAAATGCCCCTTGTGCAAGGTTCCTGCCGAGAAATTTGTAGAGATGGTAGAAGCCGACGAAGACGCTCCCCTTTCATTCGTAACCGAGCACGTTATCGGTGTGGCCAAGGGCAGTGACGAAGAGATGATCAAGGACCTGAACAACCACTTCATGGGTGAGTGTACCGAAGTGGGCATGTACTTGGCCATGAGCCGTCAGGCCGACCGCGAAGGCTATCCCGAGATTGCCGAAGCCTTCAAACGTTATGCTTGGGAAGAAGCCGAACATGCCGCCAAGTTTGCCGAACTGCTGGGCGATGTCGTTTGGAACACCAAGACCAATCTGGAGAAGCGTAAAGATGCCGAGTGTGGTGCCTGCGAAGACAAGATGCGCATCGCCGCCCGCGCCAAGCAGCTGAACCTGGATGCCATCCACGACACCGTTCACGAAATGGCCAAGGACGAAGCCCGTCACGGCAAAGGTTTTGAAGGGCTCTATAACCGCTACTTCAAGAAATAAGCCGTTATAGAAATTACATCAGGCACGGATTGCACGGACAAACGGGTACACACCTGAAAATCCGTGTTATCCGTGCTTTTTTTGCATAGACAGATGTCTGCTGCATGGGCAAAGTATTATATACTTCATCGACAAAGTAATATATACTTCATCGGCAAAGTAATATATACTTCAAGTAGCAACGCAGTATATATTACTTTTAGCAGGCTTTTACCTATATTTTTCTGAAATTAATCACACCGTTATGCGGGGATGGCAATGAATCTGTTCCGTCATAAATGACTTGGGTAGATTTGACATCATCACCCAATAGTGTACGCAGCACATTCATATTGGCAAAAAAATCGGGATTGATAATCTTGGCCGATTTGATTTCGTATGCTTTGATTTCATCCCCGTTTAACGAAAGGATGTCCACTTCCCGGCTCTTGTCTCTATAAAAGAACAGATTGTTCGACTCTCCACGGTTAAACCTCTGTTTCAGCATTTCACTGACAATCATGTTCTCGAATATTTCTCCTCTCAAAGGATGATGTTGCAATTGTTGAGGCTTTTCGATGCCCAATAGATAGCATACCAAACCGGTGTCATGAAAATAGATTTTAGGAGTTTTGGTCAAGCGTTTGCCTATGTTCCGATAGAAAGGTTGCAGCAGGAAAAGTATGTATGACGTTTCCAGTACACTGACCCATCGCTTTACAGTCACTCCGCTGACTCCTAATTCGCTTGATATGGATTGGGCGTTGAACTCTGTCCCGATCCGTGACGCACATATCCGGATGAACTGTTGGAAAAGGTGAAGGTCGGGGATGTTGGATATTTGACGAACGTCCCGTTGGATATAGGTGCTTAAATAACTGTCATATACTGTCAGAGGTGTTTTCCTGCTTCCCCAAATGGCAGGATAGAAACCACGGTACATGATTTCGTCTGTCGGCATTGTCTGAATTTCCGGTAATTCGTCGAAAGCCAAAGGAAGCAAGCGCCGGATGGCAACACGCCCAGCTAACGACTGGGATATGTTTTGCATTAAAAGGAAATCGCTACTGCCTGATAACACGAATCGTAATGAAGGTGTTTCATCAACCAACAACTGAATGGCAGAAAACAGTTCTGGCACAAGTTGAGCTTCATCAATGATGACACCTTTGGTATATTGACGAAGAAAACCCTCGGCATCCAGTTTCATTAATCTTTGCGTATTTTGTCGTTCCAGATTAATGTATTCATAATCGGGGAAAGCCATTTTGCAGAGCGTAGTTTTCCCGGATTGGCGAGGTCCTGTAACCGATATGACTGACCAATCATGGCTTAGTTCTATCAGATTTTGTTGGAGATTGCGTACTATCATACTATCTTTTTATATAAGCAAAGTGGACAAATCTAACATCTGATATTAAATTTGTCCACAAATATACGCGATGGATTTCAATTAAGCAAATTATTGGTTTACATATTTTCTTACCACCCCCACAATGTCCGCCCTTCCTCGGCTCCCATCTTCCTGCGGATGGAGGTCTTGCGTACATAGACGGTGCCGGAGGTCTGTTGGGTGATGACGGCAATCTCCTTGGTCGGCGAGTTTACCAAATTCCGCTTCTCTCCCAATAATCTTTTCCATCCGATTCTACTCAAGTTATTATATCCATGCAGGGATGATAGAAAGGATCCTCATCATACCTAATTCACTGTCGCAAAGGTATAAACATTTATTGGAATCAAAAATATCTCGGGCGAAAACTTGATAATTTTAATGTTTCCGCCCGAAATAAGGTTCCAAAAGTAACATTTATATTGTCAGCCACCAAGTTAAGAATTACAAACAATACAGACAATGTTTTCTTTCCATTCCGTATGTTATTGAGCAGTAATCCTTCATTTTCCTAAACCTCTTGCCGGCTTTCTCGCAACTTTATTTTATCTTTGCCGCCATAGCAGTGTAGAGACACCGGCTATTTAATTTTGATGGTTTAATTTAGCGTTTGCTATTTATTCTAAAAAAGAGACTTCAATCAGCGCTTGCCGTACATGCGCTCATAGTACTTCTGATAGTCGCCACTGGTCACCTCTTCCACCCAGTCCTGATGGTTCAGGTACCACTCGATGGTCTTCACGATGCCTACCTCGAACTTGGTTTCGGGGAACCATCCCAAGGCGTTGGTAATCTTGGTGGGGTCTATGGCATAGCGTTGGTCGTGGCCCAAGCGGTCCTTGACGAAGGTAATCAGTTCTTCATTGATCCAGCTGATGTCGATGGAGCCGTCGGCGGCATGCTGCTGCTTCTTCAGCACGGCACGATATTCGGGCTTTTCGCTCATCAGACGGTGGATGGTGGCAATCGTGAGCTTCACAATCTCCAGGTTGGTCTTTTCGTTGTGGCCACCCACGTTATAGACTTCGCCCTCCACGCCTTCGCGCACCACCAGGTCGATAGCCTTACAGTGGTCTTCCACGTAGAGCCAGTCGCGTACGTTGCTGCCGTCGCCATAGACAGGCAGTTTCTTGCCTTCCAGGATGTTCTTGATGATCAGCGGAATGAGTTTTTCGGGGAAGTGATAGGGTCCATAGTTGTTGGAGCAGCGCGTGATGGTGACAGGCATCTTATAGGTGTCGTGATAGGCCATCACCACCATGTCTGCACTGGTCTTGGAGGCGCTGTAGGGGCTGTGGGGACAGAGGGGGGTCTGCTCAGTGAAGTAGCCCTCGGCACCCAGAGAGCCATAGACCTCATCGGTAGAGACCTGATGATAGCGCACGCCGGCACGCCAGGTGGGATAGCCATATTCGTCCTTGCCCGTCACCCAGGCACGGCGGGCCGCATCGAGCAGGTTCTGCGTACCCAGGATGTTGGTCATCAGGAAGAGTTGAGGATTTTCAATACTGCGGTCCACATGGCTCTCGGCGGCAAAGTTCACCACATAATCGAACTTGTAGCGGGCAAAGAGCTCATCGGCCAGCACACGGTCGCAGATGTCGCCCTTCACGAAGAAGCAGCGTTCATCATCAATGTCTGCGGCAATGGTGCCCAAGTTTCCTGCATAGGTCAGGGCATCAAGAATCACTACTTTAATATCGGCATGCTTGGCCAGGATATACTTGATATAGTTGGCGCCAATGAATCCGGCGGCACCGGTCACGAGATAAGTCTTCATTTGAATGATGAATTATAAATTTTGGATTATGAATCGGATAACGAGGGAGGAGACTGGGGGTTATCGGTGGGTATCGGCCAGTTCCATCAGATATTTGCCATACTCGGTCTTGCCTAACTGTTCGCCCAGGCGATAGAGTTGGTCCACATCTATCCAGCCTTTGCGCCAGGCAATCTCTTCGATGCAGCTGACACGCAGTCCCTGACGGTTCTGGATGGTGGCCACATAGTTGCCGGCCTCCAACAGGCTGTCGCAGTTGCCCGTATCTAACCAGGCGAATCCGCGGCCAAAGAGTTCCACCTTCAGCGTACCCTCTTCCAGGTAGAGACGGTTGAGGTCGGTGATTTCATATTCGCCACGGGCAGAGGGCTTCAGCGAAGCGGCCTTCTCGGTCACCGTGGAATCATAGAAGTAGAGGCCGGGAACGGCGTAGTTGCTCTTGGGGTGCTGGGGCTTCTCCTCGATGGAGATGACCTTGCCTTCGGAATCAAACTCCACGACGCCATAGGCACGGGGGTCCTGCACATAGTAGCCAAAGATGCAGGCACCCTTCTCAATGGAGGCCGCACGCTTCAGCATGGCCGAGAAGCCCTGGCCGTAGAACATGTTGTCGCCCAGGATGAGACAGCCCGGCTCACCGTTCAGGAACTCGGCACCGAGCACAAAAGCCTGGGCCAAGCCGTTGGGCTGCTCCTGCACCTTGTAGGAGAAGGACATGCCCAGCTCCTCGCCCGTGCCAAGCAGGTCGCGGAACATGGGGAGGTCGCGCGGCGTAGAGATAATGAGCACTTCGCGGATGCCGGCCAGCATCAGCGTGGAGAGGGGATAGTAAATCATGGGCTTGTCATAGACCGGCATTATCTGCTTGGAGATAGCCTTGGAGAGCGGATAGAGGCGAGTGGCACTGCCACCGGCAAGAATGATTCCTTTCATATTTCAGTTCTTTTTTCGGTTTTTATCAAATCAGGAGAACAAAATAAGAAGGAGGACTATGCCCCACGGCTCTCGTCGTTCTATTCAGGGTGCAAATATCTGAAAAAAAAGAGACTTAACAAAAAAAGAGAGAAAAAATAAAGGATATTAATGCCCCGATGGCATAAAAACACTACCTTTGCGCCACAAGTAAAGAACGGAAACTGCACCATGAAACAATATCTCGACCTGCTCCAACGCGTGCTCACCGAAGGCACCGAGAAAAGCGACCGCACGGGCACCGGTACCGTCAGCATCTTCGGTCACCAAATGCGCTTCAACCTGGAAGAGGGCTTCCCCTGCCTCACCACCAAGAAGCTGCACCTGAAGTCCATCATCCACGAACTGCTTTGGTTCCTGAAAGGAGACACCAACGTGGCCTACCTGCAGGAAAACGGAGTGAGAATCTGGAACGAATGGGCCGACGAAAACGGTGATCTGGGACACATCTACGGCTACCAGTGGCGTTCATGGCCCGATTATAACGGAGGCTCCATTGACCAAATCAGCCAGGCGGTGGAGACCATCAAGCACAATCCCGACTCGCGACGCATCATCGTCAGCGCCTGGAACGTGGCCGACATTGACCACATGAACCTCCCGCCCTGCCACGCCTTCTTCCAGTTCTACGTGGCCAACGGCCGACTGAGCCTGCAACTCTACCAGCGCAGTGCCGACATCTTCCTGGGCGTGCCCTTCAACATCGCCTCCTATGCCCTGCTGCTGCAGATGATGGCACAGGTGACGGGACTGAAAGCCGGCGACTTCGTGCATACGCTGGGCGATGCCCACATCTACCTGAACCACCTGGAACAGGTGAAGCTGCAACTGTCGCGCGAACCCCGACCGCTACCCCAAATGAAACTGAGCCCCGAGGTGAAAAGCATCTTCGACTTCAAGTATGAGGACTTTGAACTGGTGGGCTACGACCCGCATCCGCACATCAAAGGTATCGTTTCCGTATAACCTCTCTCCCCAAAAACGCCCTGCCTCATGATACACATCATTGCCGCCGTAGACCGGAAGATGGCCATCGGCTATCAGAACAAACTGCTTTTCTGGCTTCCCAACGACCTGAAACGTTTCAAGGCCCTGACCACCGGACACACCATCATCATGGGGCGCAACACTTTTGACTCGCTGCCCAAAGGGGCACTGCCCAACCGACGCAACATTGTCCTCTCCCGCAAGCAGACCGACTGTCCGGGGGCTGAGGTATATCCCTCATTGGAGGATGCCCTGGCCCATTGCGGCAGTGACGAAGCGGTCTACATCATCGGTGGAGCCAGCGTCTACCGCCAGGCATTGCCGCTGGCCGACGTGCTGTGCCTGACAGAGATTGACGCAGAAGCACCCCGGGCCGATACCTACTTTCCCGAAGTAAGCCCCGAGGTGTGGAAAGAGAAAGGCAGGGAGTCCCATCCTGTCGATGAGAAGCATCCCTGCCCTTATGCTTTTGTAGATTACGTGCGACGTTAGCAGCCCCCCTTACTCTTCCTCGTCGGCCATCCCCACCGCAATGGGAATCTGGCGTCTGATGGCCTCGTTGAAGGAGATGAGCGTCTCCGTGCGAGCCAAGCCCAACGGTTGCAGCTTGTCGTGGATGATGCTCAGCAGGTGGTGGTTGTTGCGGGCATAGAGCTTGATGAACATGTCATACTTTCCCGTAGTGAAATGACACTCCACCACCTCTGGAATCGCTTCCAATGCCTTGATTACCGAATCGAAACTGGCGGGATCCTTCAGATAGATGCCGATGTAGGCACAGGTCTCGAAGCCTATCTTCTCCGGGTCAATGACAAATTCCGAGCCTTTGAGAACGCCGCAGCTCGTAAGTTTCTGAATGCGTTGATGAATGGCTGCTCCCGACACGTTACAGGCTCGGGCCACTTCCAGAAAAGGTATGCGTGCATTGTCTGCAATCAATTTCAGTATCTGCTCGTCTAAGGTATCCAACTGATGATGTCCCATTTCTATCTGAATATAATATTAGTTACAGGTGCAAAGTTAGCTATTTTTTCTCCAATACAGATGGTATTTATTACATAATTGGCAAAAAAAAGACGAAATGCACAGTTATGTAGCCCAAAAGACGTACCTTTGTAGGAGAAAGGAAAAACATGGAAACAACTATGAAGAAAACGATTTTCTGGCTATGGGGCCTGCTGCTTGCCACCGTGCTGCAAGCGCAGGACTTCAACACGTACTTCTGTGACAAGACACTGCGAGTGGACTATATCTTCAGCGGAAACGCTTCCGTGCAAAGCATCTGCTTAGACGGGTTGTCGTGCCTGCCTGCATGGGCAGGGCGGAAGCACAGCCTGGACCGCCTGCCCCTGACAGGCAACGGACAGATTGCCGTGCGCCTGCCCGAAAGTGGCAAGGTAATCTACCGCACCTCTTTCTCCTCGCTGTTCCACGAATGGTTAGAGACCGAAGAGGCGCAAAGCGTGACCAAAGGTTTTGAGAACACCTTCCTCCTGCCCTACCCGCTGCAACCGGTAGAGGTGGAGGTGACGTTGCTCGACTCCAGGCATCGGGTGCGCACCCGACTGAAACACATGGTGCTCCCCGATGACATCCTCATCCAACAAAAGGGTGGGACGGACATCACCCCTCACCGATACTTGCAGCAATGCGGCACACCCGATGAGTGCATTGACGTGGCCATCCTGGCCGAGGGCTACACCGCACAAGAGATGGAGACATTCTATCGGGATGCGGCCACGGCCTGCGAAAGTCTCTTCGGGCACGAACCGTTCCGGGAGCTGAAGAACCGCTTCAACGTGGTGGCCGTGGGCAGCGTGTCCAAGGATAGCGGTGTAAGCATTCCCCGCTTGGGAGAGTGGAGACGGACGGCATTCAGCTCCCACTTCAGCACCTTCTATTCCGACCGCTACCTGACGACTTCACGCATCAAGTCCATACACGACGCACTGGCCGGCATTCCCTATGAGCACATCATCATCCTGGCCAATACTGACGAATATGGCGGTGGGGGCATCTACAACTCCTATACCCTGACCACGGCCCATCATCCCAAGTTCCGCCCGGTCGTGGTGCATGAGTTCGGGCACAGTTTCGGAGGGTTGGCTGATGAATATTTCTATGACAATGACGTGATGACGGACACCTATCCGATAGACGTGGAGCCGTGGGAACAGAACATCTCCACACGGGTGGACTTTTCCTCCAAATGGGAGAAGATGCTGCCGAACGGCACACCGGTCCCCACTCCCACCGAGCTGGCTGCCCGCTATCCCATAGGAGTCTATGAGGGAGGTGGCTATTCGGCCAAGGGCATCTACCGTCCGGCCGACAACTGCCGCATGCGTACCAATGAGCATCCGGCCTTCTGCCCCGTGTGTCAACAGGCGCTGCGCCAACTGATTATGTTCTATACCGAGCCCTGACATCATGCTTCAACTACGTTCCATCACCACCCGTGACGAGGCTTGGTATGCCTATGCCGAAGCGTTGCTGCACGCTTCGTTTCCACCCGAAGAGCGGCGCAACGACGACGAGCAACGGCTGAATGCCGACACTGTTTCTCATTTTCATACGGACATCATCCTGGCCGACGACCACCCCATTGGTCTGATAACCTATTGGACTTTTCCCAGCTTCTGCTACATAGAACACTTCGCCACGTCACCACAGGAGCGCAACAAGGGGTATGGAAGGGAGATTCTTCAGCTGTTCTGCCGTTCCATGGCCTTACCCATTGTGCTGGAGGTGGAACTGCCCGACGATGATGTGAGCAGGCACCGCACAGCGTTCTATCAGCGGAACGGGTTCCAACTGTGCGACAGTTTCCCCTATCTCCAACCACCTTACCGGGAAGGAGATAGCTTCCTGCCCATGCACCTGATGGTGCACGGCATGCTTTCCGAAGCGACTACACTGCAGTGCGTGCGGGAGACGATTTATCGGGAGGTCTATGGAAGAGGGATGTCGGGGCATCCATCCATTCATTGAGACGTCAGGCACGGGATGACACAAATCATAACACGGATTTAGTCTGTTTTGAAGCACCTTCATCTCCTATTGATGATATAGATGCCGGCCATGGCCAGCAGTGCGGCCAGCAGGTATTTCCAATAGAAGGGTTCGCCCAAGCAGAGGCAGGAGCTGAGGGCACCGACCACGGGAATCAGTGAATTGAAGATGGCCACCTTGCCCACCGGATTGCAGCTGAGCAGTTTGTTGTAGAGCGTAAAGCCCAGGGTGGAGATGCCAATGAGCAGAGCCAGTATCACGATGCCCCCTCCCGTGACTTGCGGCAGGGAGCCTCCCATCATCCATCCGGGAACCACCAACAGTGCGCCACCTATGGCCAGACTATAACCCGTACCGACAAACACATCCACCCGGGTGCGCAGGCCACGAGTCATCAGTCCGGCAAAAGCCGAGCAGAGTGCATTGAGGATAATCATGCCGTCGCCCATCAGGGTGAAACGGCCGCTGTCGCCTCCCCCGATATTCAGGGCAAGGATGCCGGCAAACCCCACGACACAACCCAATATCTTGCGAAGGGTCAGGCGGTCGCTCTTGAAGCAAAGGCAGGCCAGCAACACCAGCATGAACACACCCAACGAGTTGAGGATGGCAGCCCGTGCGCCCTCACTGTGGGACAGGCCGATATAGAAGCAGGCATAGTGGAGCGTGGTGTTCAGCAGGGCAAACAGCAACAGATACCACCAGTTGCCGGGGCGTGCCACAGCGAAGTTCTTCCCCTTTCCACGGGCTATGGCCAGCACGATAAGGCCCGAGATAGCAAAGCGTATGCCGGCAAACAGCATCTTGCTGCCGGTCATCTCGCCGGTGATTCCAAACTCGCCGAAGCCCAACTTGATGAGCGGATAGGCCCATCCCCATGCCACGGCGGCCGTCAAGGCAAACAAGACCACCCACACGGGACGCCGGAATATACTGTTCTCTGTTTCGTTCATTCGTGATAATAACTTTATTCATCATGCCGTTTGGCGGCGGCAAAAGTACAAAAATTGCCGGGAACAGCCCAAGCAAGTCACTCCGGATTACAAAGGCATTCACAAAAAAAGTCCTGCCCTCCCCCGACAGGGTTCAGGCAGGACAAGCGTAGAGTAAAGTCATACTCACCTATAACAATCGGCCGGGGCGTGCCATCAATCCAGGCATTGGCCTCTGGGGCACATTCCCTGCTCAGCAGGCGTCAAACTCGGGTTCAATGATGTTCAGCATCTTCAGCGTGGCCTTGATGGCAGCCTCCGTCTGGTCGGCATCAAGCCCACGGGTGCGGAACACCCTGTCTTCAAAACTCCAGGTGATGACCGTCTGTACAAAGGCATCGGTGCGTCCGCCGGGAGGGATGCTCACGGCATAGTTGGTCAGCATGGGGAACTTGCGCCCCAAAGTCACCTTATAGACCTTGCGCAGGGCACGCACAAAGGCATCATACTGTCCGTCACCGCTGGAGTTCTCCTCATACTCCTTTCCGTTGATTTCCACCTTCAGCGTGGCCATGGGCTTCAGCCCGTGGGCCAGGTTGACGATGTAGCTCTTCAGTTTCACCCGGTCGCTCACCACCCCATGCTTCAGGACATCACTCACAATATAGGGCAGGTCTTCCTGGGTCACCAGTTCCTTCTTGTCGCCCAACTCGATGATGCGCTCCGTGACCTTGCGCATAGAGGCTTCGTCCAACTGGAGTCCCAGGTCTTCCAGGTTCTTGCGGATATTGGCCTTGCCGCTGGTCTTGCCCAGGGCATACTCGCGCTTGCGGCCGAAACGCTCGGGCAGAAGGTCGTTGCAGTAGAGGTTCTGCTTGTTGTCACCATCGGCATGAACACCGGCCACCTGCGTAAAGACATTCTCGCCCACAATGGGTTTGTTGGCGGGAATCATGATGCCGGAGTAGGACTCTACCACACGGCTCACCTCGTTCAGACGGCTCTCGTCAATCCCTGTCGTTGCATTGAAGTGGTCCTTGAGAATGGCCTGCACACTGGCCAAGGGGGCATTGCCGGCACGCTCACCCAGTCCGTTGATGGTTGTATGCAAACCCTTCACGCCACTCAGGACGGCGGCAAGCACATTGCTCACTGCCAAGTCATAGTCATTGTGGGCATGGAAGTCAAAGTGGGTGTCCGGATAGTGCTTCTTCATCTTGCGCATGAACTCGATGACCTGCAGCGGATTGAGGATGCCCAGGGTGTCGGGCAACATGTAACGCTTGATGCTGGTGCCCTTCAGCCCTTCCATCAGGCGGAACACATACTCCGGAGAGTCTTTCATGCCGCTGCTCCAGTCTTCTAAATAGACATTGACCGCAATGTCCAGTTCGTCGGCATAATGTACTACATTGATGATGTCCTCGATGTGCTCTTCGGGGGTCTTCTTCAGCTGATGGACGCAATGCTTCAGCGAGCCTTTGCACAGCAGGTTGATGACCCGACAGCCGGTGCGCTGAATCCAGTCGAGCGAAGCATGGCCGTCACAGAAGCCCAACACCTCCACCTTGTGCAACAGGTTGCGGCGGGCAGCCCAGTCGCAAATCATCTTGACCGCCTCAAACTCTCCTTCAGACACACGGGCAGAGGCCACCTCCACGCGGTCTACCTTCAAGTCTTCCAGCAGCAGACGGGTAATCATCAACTTTTCGTGAGGCACAAAAGAAACTCCACTGGTCTGTTCACCATCGCGGAGTGTCGTGTCCATGATTTCTATTCTTGGAGTGTTCATCGCATCATCAGCTGCGTTTCTCAAAAGCCTCTATCTTCTCCTTGTTCTCCACCAAGAAGTCAATGTCGTCCAAGGCGTTCATCAGGCAATACTTCTTATAGGCATTGATTTCAAACTGTTCGCTGCGTCCGGTCGCCATGTTGGTCACCGTCTGGTTGGGCAGGTCCACCTTCACCTCCATTTGGGGATTCTCGGCAATCGAAGAGAAGAGTTCGGCCAGGAAAGGCTCGCTCACCACTACCGGCAGCACGAAGTTGTTCAGTTCGTTGTTCTTGTGGATGTCGGCAAAGAAACTGCTGATGACCACACGGAAGCCATAGCCTGCAATGGCCCAGGCCGCATGTTCACGGCTGCTGCCCGAACCGAAGTTCTTTCCGGCCACGAGGATGCAACCGCCATAGGTGGGATTGTTCAGCACGAAGTCCGTGTTCAGGGTGCCATCCGGATGATAGCGCCAGTCGCGGAAAAGATTGTCGCCAAAGAACTTCTCTTCCTTGGTCGTTGCCTTCAGAAAGCGGGCCGGTATAATTTGGTCGGTATCCACATTCTCCAAAGGAAGGGGTACACAGGTGCTGGTTATGATGTCAAATTTCTGTTTCATTGTTCTGTTCGTTTAGAGATGTGTAGATGTTAGAGTTTTCGGGGATCGGTCACCACTCCGGTCACGGCTGCTGCCGCTGCCACTAAGGGAGAAGCCAACAGGGTGCGTGCACCGGGGCCTTGGCGTCCCTCGAAGTTGCGGTTGGAAGTGGAGACTGCATACTTGCCGGCCGGAATCTTGTCGTCGTTCATGGCCAGACAAGCCGAACAGCCCGGCTGACGGATGGCAAAGCCGGCCTCTTTCAGAATCTTGTCAAGTCCCTCCTCACGAATCTGTGCATCGACCATCCAGGAGCCGGGCACCAGCCAGACGATGACATGCTCGGCCTTCTTGCGTCCCTTTACCACCGAAGCAAAGGCACGGAAGTCCTCAATGCGGCCATTGGTGCATGCACCCAGGAAAACATAGTCTATCGGCTTGCCCAGCAGGGATTCTCCCGGCTGGAAGCCCATGTAGTCCAACGACTTCCGGAAAGAGGCTTGGGCAGCCTCACCCATCCCTTCGGTGGTGGGGATGGATTGCGTAATGCCCATACCCATGCCGGGGTTGGTGCCATAAGTAATCATCGGCTCGATGTCGGCAGCGTCATAACGGAGTTCCTTGTCGAAAACGGCATCTTCATCGCTCTTCAATGTCTTCCAGTAGGCCAATGACTTCTCCCACTCTTCACCCTTGGGGGCATATTCACGTCCTTGGATATACTCGAAGGTCACCTCGTCGGGAGCCACCATGCCGCCACGCGCTCCCATCTCAATGGAGAGGTTGCAGAGCGTCAGGCGTCCCTCCATGGAGAGTGAACGCACGGCCTCGCCTGCGTACTCAATGAAATAGCCGGTCGCACCCGAAGTGGTCAGCTTGGACATCAGATAGAGGGCCATATCCTTGGCTGTCACGCCCGCTCCCAGATGCCCGTCAATCGTGATGCGCATGGTCTTGGGGCGCGTCTGGAGAATACACTGGGAAGCCATCACCATCTCCACCTCAGAGGTTCCGATGCCGAAAGCCACAGCTCCCATCGCACCGTGGGTAGAGGTATGGGAGTCGCCACACACGATGGTCATGCCCGGCAATGTGAGTCCTCTCTCCGGACCTACCACGTGGATAATGCCGTTCTTGGGATTCATCATGCCGAAGTGAGTCAGTCCGAACTCCTCCGCATTCTTGGCCAAGGTGTCCACCTGCGTCTTACTGACGGGGTCTTCAATGGGTTTGTCCTGGTCATGGGTCGGTGTGTTGTGGTCGGGCATACAGAATATCTTTTCCGGACGAAAACACTTCAGGCCGCGGGCACGCATACCGGCAAAGGCCTGCGGGCTGGTCACCTCATGACAATAAAGGCGGTCAATGTAAAGCTGTGTGGGACCATCCTCCACTTTCTGGACGATGTGGGCATCCCAAATCTTATCAAATAAAGTATTCATTGCAATAAGTTATTCTTCCAAACGATGTTATTTAAACTTGTTGATACAATCAATGTAAGCCTCTACAGAAGCGGCGATGATGTCGGTATTCGCGCCAAAGCCATAATAGATGTGGCCGTCGTACTCCACCTGCATATGCACCTTACCCATATCGTCCGAGCCCTTGCTGATGGCCTGGATGGTGAACTCCTTCAAGGTCATGTGGCGGTCGATGATTTTCTTCAGAGCCTTGATGGCGGCATCTACCGGGCCATTGCCACTGGCACAAGCTTCGAACTTCTCACCGGCAATGTTCAGGCCAAGGCTGGCTACGGACTGAACGCCCACGCCACTTGTCACCTGCAGGTATTCCAGCTTGATGCGATGGTTCTGTGTGCGGTCGGCACCGGCCAGCAACAGGATGTCATCATCATTGATATCCTTCTTCTTGTCGGCCAGCTTCAGGAACTCCTCATACACCTTGTCCAGCTTCTCCTGGTCCAGCTGCACGCCCAACACCTGCAGACGGTTCTTCAGGGCGGCACGACCGGAGCGGGCAGTGAGCACAATCGAGTTATCATCGATGCCGACATCTTTCGGGTCGATGATTTCATAGGTCTGCACATTCTTCAAGACACCATCCTGATGAATACCGCTGGAATGGGCAAAGGCGTTCCGCCCCACAATGGCCTTGTTGGGCTGTACCGGCATGTTCATCAGACTGGAGACCATGCGGCTCGTGGGATAAATCTTCTGTGTATTGATATTGGTCTCAATGTCAATGTCATTGTGACACTTGATAATCATGGCAACCTCCTCCAGCGAAGTGTTTCCGGCACGCTCACCGATACCGTTGATGGTCACCTCCACCTGACGGGCACCGTTCAGCACACCGGCCATGGTATTGGCTGTGGCCATACCGAGGTCGTTATGGCAGTGCGTGGAGATAATCGCCCGATGAACGCCGTCCACATGCTCCATCAGATACTTGATTTTCGCGCCATACTCGCTGGGCAGGCAATAACCGGTCGTGTCGGGGATGTTGACCACCGTAGCACCGGCCTTGATGACGGCTTCCACCACACGGGCCAGATATTCATTGTCCGTGCGGCCGGCATCTTCTGCATAGAACTCCACATCATCCACATAGCGGCGGGCATACTTCACCGCAGCCACAGCACGCTCAATAATCTCCTCGCGATTGGAGTTGAACTTATATTTAATGTGGGAATCGGAAGTTCCGATACCTGTATGGATACGCTTGTGCTTGGCATACTTCAAGGCATCTGCCGCCACATCAATATCTTTCTGCACCGCACGTGTCAAGGCGCATATAGTGGGCCAAGTCACGGCCTTCGAGATTTCGATAACGGAATTGAAGTCGCCCGGACTGGAGATCGGGAAGCCGGCCTCTATGACATCCACGCCCAACAGTTCCAGTTGCTTGGCCACCTGAATCTTCTCCACGGTATTCAACTGACAACCAGGCACCTGTTCGCCATCGCGAAGCGTAGTGTCGAAAATAAATAATCTGTCACTCATAATCTTTATTCTGTTATTTTGTTTTATATTCATTCAACAAGAAAGCCTTTCACACCGGGAAGTGAGAAAGGCTCTTATATGATTAGCATGGCTTACATATATTCACGCACAACACTCACTTCCGACAAACTTTGCCAGTAGAATAATAATGCCGCACAGTAGAATATATGTAAAGTTCTCCATCATTTTTATGTTATTCACTTTAAAAACGCTGCAAAGGTATAGATTATTTCATAGCACGCAAACAAATTCATTACTTTTTTCTCGAAAAACATATCATTTTATAAGTTTTCTCCCCTAATCTGGTGAAAGATAAACAAAAAAAAGAGTCCTGACGTTTATCAAGACTCTCCTTTACCATAGCTATGCAAATTATATTACTTCTCTGCGTTAGCAGCTTCTTTGCAAGCAGCATCTTTGCAAGCAGCATCTTTGCAAGCCTTCTTCTCTTCAGCGCAGCAAGCCTTCTTCTCTTCAGCGCAGCAAGCCTTTGCAGTGTCACAAACTTGCTCAGTTTTGGCAGCACAGCATTCGTCTGCAGCAGGAGCATCAGCAGCCTTCTTATTACCACCACAAGAAATCAAAGAGAAAGTAAACATGGCTGCAAAAGCTGCCAAAAACATCTTAGTTTTCATAATTCAATTGCTTTTATTCGTTAATAATAATAATTCGGTGGCAAATATAACCAATGTTATTGTAATTTGCAACATCCTTTTCTAAATTCATGCATTTCTGTCCTCAATTTCATGCATATCCATCCTTCCTTAACGCATATCCGCCTTCAAAGTAGATTCCTCCAAATCCCGTGTAATCCCGTGCGCCCGATTCCGTGCGACAAAAAAAGAGGGAGCCTCCCTGCCTTTCGGCGGAAAGCTCCCTGAGGAAAGAAAAAAGACGGCGGCTACCTACTCTCCCACTGTTACGCAGTACCATCGGCGTG
>JAFURM010000004.1 GCA_017471925.1 Bacteroides sp. | reverse complement strand
GATGACAGATTCAGGTACGTGTGAAATTATTAAAAGGTACGCGCGTACCTTATATTAATAATAATCATACGGATGGCCGGAATCCTTCTTTTGGGGACGGACAGTCCACGATGTCCTGATCGGGCATCCGGTGGCAGCCCGGATGAACAGCTGATGGCAGTCGGGACGGCCAGTTTGCGGCTGTCCGAGTGAACAGTTTGTGTTACTCCAGGTGGATAACTAACAGCTACCTCAAGTGAATGACTTGCGGCTACCCCAAATGGATAACTTGCGGCTTGGGAAGTGAATAACTTACGGCTTGACAAGTGGATAATAGTTCACTTGAGCAGCCTCAAAATGTTAATTTATACTGCGTCCGTTTTGCTTTTTGTGGTGGAGTACTGCTTTGGGGGAGCGGATGACACGGATTAACACGGATTTTTCATTTAGGCGGTATGGGTTACAAGGGAGAAGAAGCAGCGGGGCACTGCCTATCGGAACCATTTGCCGATGATGGGGAGTTGGCGGAGGGGGAAATCGTGTTTCACCGTATAAGCCACGAAGATTCCCATCAGCAACGTATTGATAGCCAGGCGCAAGAAGATGTCCCATTCTGCTGGAATCAGTGAAGAGAAGAAATAGAGCACAATGGCTAACGATGCATAACGGCCGATACAACGGAGGTCGTATCGGATGGGATATTTCTTCTGCCCGATAAAGTAGGAAAGTAGCATACACACCCCATATCCTGCCACACCGGCCCAAGCGCAAGCCATGTAGCCATAGATGGGAACCAACAGGACATTAAGCAACACAATAACCACACATCCTGTCAGCGAGAACCAGGCACCATAGTGTGTCTGGTCGGTCAGTTTGTACCAGAAGGAGAGGTTGAAGTAGATTCCCATGAATATCTCGGCTACCATCACGATGGGCACCACACGCAAGCCTTCCCAATAGGAGGAATCAATGATGTAGCGCAACAAGTCCATGTAGAACATCACGGCCAAGAATGCCATCAACGAAAAGATGATAAAGTACTTCATGGCCTGTGCGTAGGTATCGCGGTTGTCCTTTTCGGCCGACTTGCCGAAGACGAAGGGTTCATAAGCATAGCGGAAGGCTTGGATGAGCATGGCCATAATCATTGCAATCTTACTGGCAGCTCCGTAGATTCCCAACTGGGCACGGGCGGCCTGTTCGGTGCCATCATAGACAAAGGGGAAAATGATTTTATCTACTGTCTGATTCAGGATTCCTGCCAGCCCAAGGATAAGGATGGGAAATGAATAGGCAAGGATGCGACGCCACAAACGGTAGTCGAACACATAACGGAAACCAGTCAGTTCGGGCCAGAAAAGAACTGTAATGGATGCCGTACAAACCAAGTTGATACCGAAGGCGTAACCCACTCCCACACCAGGGTTATAGAAGCCTGCCACCCATTCGGGATGGCTTTCATACAGTGCCGGGAGCGCCACAAAGTAAAGCAGGTTCAGCCCGATATTCATGATGATGAAGAGCAGTTTCAGTCCGGCAAACTTCAGAGCCTTCTTTTTGTATCGCAACCACGCAAAGGGAATGCTTTGGAAGGCATCCAATGCCACTACGGCGGCCATCATGCCGATGTATTCGGGATGGTCGGCATAGCCAAGGAAGCCCGCCACTCCATCCAGATTACCCAGGATGAGCAGGAAGAACAGCAACGACGTACTGAATACCGATATAAGAATGGTGCTATAGACCCGTGTCGGTGACTCTTCTTGCTTATTGGCGAAGCGGAAGAACCCCGTCTCCATACCATAAGTAAGGAGCACCAACATCAGCGCCGTCAGTGCATAGACGTTGGTAATGACACCGTATCCGCCCGAGGCAGCGCTCAACTTGGCAGTGTACAAGGGTACTAACAGATAGTTGAGGAAGCGGCCTACGATGCTGCTCAGTCCATAGATGGCCGTCTCTTTGGCCAGCGATTTCAAGTTTGCCATATTATCTTTGTTTTATAGGAACTATAGTTAATTATAGCGACTATAGATATAACTTTTTAGAAGAGACTTTCCATCCCGTTGTCGCCGCGTAGGGGACTCTTTCCCAAATGACGGTAGGCCAGTTCTGTCACTTCGCGGCCGCGGGGGGTGCGCTTGATGAATCCCTCCTTGATGAGGAACGGTTCATAAACCTCTTCCACTGTACCGGTATCTTCACCGATGGCGGTGGCGATGGTGCTCACGCCTACGGGACCTCCCTTGAACTTGTCGATGATGGTGTTCAGAATCTTGTTGTCAATCTCGTCCAGACCGTGGCGGTCGATGTTGAGCGCCTCAAGGGCGTAGCGGGCAATCTCGGTGTCTATGCGTCCGCTTCCCTTTACTTGGGCGAAGTCGCGCACGCGGCGCAACAGGGCGTTGGCTATACGGGGGGTGCCACGGCTGCGGCCGGCAATCTCGGCTGCGGCCTTGGGGTCGCATGGCACGTTCAGTATCTTGGCCGAGCGGAGGATGATGCGAGTCAGCACCTCGGCATCATAGTATTCCAAATGCAGGTTGATTCCGAAACGGGCACGCAGGGGTGCAGTGAGCAGTCCGCTACGGGTAGTAGCCCCCACCAGTGTGAAGGGGTTAAGCCCGATCTGTATGCTTCGTGCCGAAGGGCCTTTGTCTATCATGATGTCGATGCGGTAGTCCTCCATGGCCGAGTAGAGGTACTCCTCCACGATGGGGCTCAAGCGGTGAATCTCGTCGATGAAGAGCACGTCGTTCGGCTCCAACGAGGTGAGCAGTCCGGCCAAGTCGCCCGGTTTGTCGAGGACGGGGCCGCTGGTTATCTTGAATCCCACGCCCAATTCGGCGGCAATGATTTGGCTCAAGGTAGTCTTTCCCAGTCCCGGAGGTCCGTGCAGGAGGGTGTGGTCGAGTGGTTCGCCACGCAGACGGGCTGCTTGAACGAAGATGCTGAGGTTCTCCACCACCTTGTTCTGACCGCTGAAATCACTGAAGCGCAAGGGGCGCAGAATGTTTTCATACTCCCGTTCGCGGTTGGAGTACTGCTCCTCGCGTATGTCAAAGTTTTCTTCCATGTTTTCTCTATTTCTTGAAAAGATGCTCCAAAGTTAGAAAAACTTCTGCACGTAGCGATGTTTTTTTGCCGTATTCTTTCATTCTCCCCTCGGTTTGTCGTATCTTTGCCCCATAAAACTGTCAGATATGGTACTCAATTACATTTGGATTGCATTTTTTCTCATCGCTTTCGTGGTGGCGTTGATCAAGTTGATATTCATGGGCGATGTGGAGGTGTTTCCCGCCATGATGAACTCCACGTTCAGTTCGGCCGAGACGGCTTTCACCATCTCCCTTGGTCTGACGGGCGTACTCAGCCTGTGGTTGGGCATCATGAAGATAGGCGAATTGGGTGGTGTGGTAAACCTGCTGGCCCGCTGGATGAGTCCGCTCTTCTGTCGTCTCTTCCCCGATGTGCCCAAAGGGCATCCTGTGACGGGTACCATCTTCATGAACATTGCCGCCAACATGCTGGGGCTCGACAATGCCGCCACTCCCCTCGGGCTGAAGGCGATGGAGGAGTTGCAGACACTGAACAACAAGAAGGACACGGCCACGAACCCCATGATTATGTTCCTTGTGCTCAACACCTCGGGACTGACAATTATCCCCGTCAGCATCATGGTCTATCGTGCCCAGATGGGAGCCGCCCAACCGACGGATGTCTTCATCCCCATCCTGCTGGCCACATTCTTTTCTACTTTGGTTGGTATGATTAGCGTCTGCATCTACCAACGTATCAACCTGTTCAACCGCACGATGCTCACCATCTTGGGCGGCATGTGTCTTGCGGTGGGGCTGATTATTTGGGGCGTGAGCCAACTTTCGCGCGAACAGATGGACCTCTATTCGGGCTTGGTGGCCAACATCTTCCTATTCCTTATTATAATGGGCTTCATCTTGGCTGGCATGCGCAAGCGGGTCAATGTTTACGATGCCTTTATAGAGGGAGCCAAGGAAGGTTTCCAGACGGCCGTGCGCATTATCCCCTACTTGGTGGCCGTGTTGGTGGCCATCGGAGTCTTCCGTGCTTCGGGAGCCATGGACATGTTGCTCGATGGCATCGAGGCAGGTGTGGCCGCCATGGGATTCGACACCGAGTTTGTGGGTGCCCTGCCCACCGCCCTGATGAAACCCTTGAGCGGAAGCGGCGCACGCGGCATGATGGTGGATGCCATGCAGACCTACGGTCCCGACTCCTTCGTCGGACGCCTGGCCTGCCTCTTCCAAGGTTCCACCGACACCACCTTCTACATCTTGGCCGTCTATTTCGGCAGTGTGGGTATCCGTCAGACCCGCCACGCCGTCCCCTGTGGCCTGTTGGCCGATGCGGCGGGCATCACGGCAGCACTCTTCATCTGCTATCTATTCTTTTGAATTGCCGGTCTTGGAAGAATCTATAATCCAGCATTCATAATTTATAATTCATAATTGAACTATGATTACTTATCAAACCGACGGAGTGAAACTCCCCTCCATCAAAAAGCGCGAAAACAATGCGTGGATAAAGGCCGTAGCGGCCCAGTATGGCAAACGGGTGGGCGACATTGCCTACATCTTTTGTGATGACGAGCGGATTCTGGAAGTGAACCGCGAGTACCTTCAGCATGACTATTACACCGACATCATCACCTTCGACTACACCGAAGGCGATATCATCAGTGGTGACCTCTTCATCAGTCTCGACACCGTTCGTTCCAATGCCGAGCAATTCGGGCAGGAGTATGAGCGCGAATTCTACCGCGTCATCATCCACGGCATCCTCCACCTGTGTGGTATCAACGACAAAGGTCCTGGTGAACGCGAACTGATGGAAGCGGCCGAGAACCGTGCATTGGCACTTCTCGACGGGAATCGTTGACCGGAGGGCCGTCAGTTCCCTATCAATTGGGCGATGTTGGCCGTGAAGAGGCGGACAGAGATAGCCAATAGGATGATGCCAAAGAATTTGCGGAGCATGTAGATTCCTCCCTTGCCCAGCAAGTGCTCAATTTTGCCTGTCATGGATAGCACGATGTAGACCCACACCATGTTGAGAATGAGGGCAATGATGATGTTGATGGCGGCAAACTCTGCCCGCAGGGAAAGCAGGGTGGTGAACGAACCCGCCCCCGCCAACAGGGGGAAAACCAATGGCACAAGGGTGGCCTCTTTGATAGGGCCTTGATTCTTGAATATCTCCACGTCAAGAATCATCTCCAGCGACATCAGGAAAATGATGAAGGCTCCGGCTACGGCGAACGAGGTGATGTCCACCTGAAAGAGTTTGAGCAACATCTCACCGGCAAAGAAAAATCCAATGAGCAGAAGGAATGATATGACGGTGGCTTTCACCGCATTGAAGTTGCGCCCTTTTTGCTTGAGGTCGATGATGATGGGGATGGAACCGATGATGTCGATGACGGCAAACAGCACGATGAATGCGCTGAGGATTTCCTGAAAGTTGATAGTTGAGAACATAGGCTTCCTTTGTTTTTTTTGAAGTGCAAATATATTCAATATTTATGCAATAAACAATATAAAGGAGCCATTTGTTTGCTTAAAAACTAAAAAAGTCGAAAAAGAAGGGCGCCAATGCCTGTTCCTATGGTGGAAATGGCTATATTTGTGAGCCTAAAAAGAGTTATCTATGGAATTTACGATGTACGATACACTACTGCAACTTCCCCTGTTCCAAGGGTTGAGCAAGAATGACATAACAGACATTCTTTCCAAGGTGAAGTTCCATTTCAAGAAGTATGAGTCGGGGGAGTATATATTCCGTCAGGGCGATGTCTGCTCTGAGGTCGGCTTCCTGTTAGGCGGGACTCTGGCGGCCGAAACCGTTTCGATGAACCACTCCTACCTGTTCTGTGAGACATTGTCCACGGCCTGCGTGATAGAGTTGTACTCGCTCTTTGGCATTCGTCCCTGCTATCAGGCTTCTTACCGTGCCGTTTCCGAGGTCAGCGTGTTGACCATCGACAAGTGCTACCTGTTTGAGATTCTGGCTTCGTATGTTCCTTGTGCCCTTAATTTCTCCAACATCATCTGCACCCGTTCACAGTATCTTTATCAGCGCATCTGGAGCGATGTCACGGGCGGATTGCGCACTCGTTTCGTACAGTTCCTGATGCAGCGCAGTACCCGTCCTTCGGGGCACAAGCTGTTGCGTATCAAGATGGAGGACTTGGCTTCGTTGTTGAGCGACCGTCGTATTAATATTTCCCGCATGTTGAACGCTCTGCAGGCCGACGGGTTGGTCCATCTCAAGCGTAAGGAGATTGAGATTCCAGCCTTGGAAAAGCTGCTTTTGTTACCCGTCGGGCGTTAATCATCGTTAATATTTGTTCTCTTGGGCCGTTCTTTTGTTAAAAAAGGCTTCTCTTCCCGCGTTGATTATAGCTTTTGCAGTACTTTTACATCTTTAAACGGATCGTCAGCCCCAGGGCATGCATCAATTGAGACAATAAAACAGAATAAGAATAGATATGAAAAAACTGACATTGAGCCTCCCGGCTCTGCTAATTTGCGTGACAATGATGACACAATCTTGTAAGAATTCCGAAGACCAAATCCCTAATCCTTTTTTGGTGCAGGAGTATGGCACTCCGTATGAAACAGCCCCTTTCCATCTGATTCAAGCTGCCCATTACGAGCCGGCAATGGTGGTAGGTATGGAGGCTGAAGAGAAGGAGATAGCCGACATTGTGAACAACCCCGAGGCACCCACGTTCCAGAATACCATTGTTCCCTATGCCAACAGTGGAGCGATGTTGGGCAGAGTGCTCAACGTCTTCTATAACCTGATGGAGGCCGAGACTAACGATACCCTGCAGGCGATTGCCCAAAAGATGTCGCCCATGTTGACCGAGCATGGCAACAACATCAGTCTCAACCCGGCACTGTTCCAGCGTGTGAAGACCGTGTATGAGAATCAGAAGAACGATCCCGCCTTGACGGCAGAAGACCGTGAGCTGTTGGAGAAAATCTATATTGGTTTCGTGCGTAGCGGAGCCAACCTTTCCGAGGCTGAGAAGGAACAGTATCGTGCTTACAGCAAGGAACTGAGTGCGCTGCGTTTGAAGTTTGCCCAAAATGCGTTGAAGGAGAACAATGCCTATGAGTTGCACATCACCGACTCGGCCCAGTTGGCCGGACTTCCCCCCACATCGGTGGACGCAGCAGCCGAAGCTGCCAAGGAGCGCGGCAAAGAGGGATGGGTCTTCACCCTGGCTGCCCCCAGCTATTCACCCTTTATGACCTATTGTCAGAACCGCGACTTGCGTCGTCAGATGTACATGGCCTACAATACCCAGTGTAGCAAGGGAGACTCGCTGGATAACAAGGAGACGGTGAAACGCATCGTCAGCCTCCGTCGCCAGATGGCCAACTTGCTGGGTTACAATACCCATGCCGACTATGTGCTCGAGCAACGCATGGCCGAGAACAGTGCGAATGTCTACCATCTGTTCGACCAGTTGATTGACGCCTACATGCCCGTGGCTCGCAAGGAGGCTGCCGAGGTGCAGGCCTTTGCCCGCCAGACCGAGGGGGCCGATTTCCAGTTGCAATCGTGGGATTGGGGCTACTATAGCGACAAGTTGCGCAAGGCCAAGTACGACATGGATGCCGAACTGCTGCGCCCCTATTTTGAACTGGGCAAGGTGCAAGAGGGTGTCTTTGGGCTGGCTACCCGTCTCTACGGCATCACTTTCAAAGAGAATAAGGACATTCCCGTATACCACCCCGATGTGAAGGCTTACGAAGTGTTGGATGAGGATGGCTCATTCCTGGCCGTGCTCTACACCGACTATCATCCCCGTGCCAGCAAGCAGAGCGGCGCTTGGATGACGGAGTACAAGGAGCAGTGGAAGGAGGCCGACGGCACCAACAGCCGTCCCCACGTATCCATCACGATGAACTTCACCAAGCCTACGGCCGAACGCCCGGCTCTGTTGACTATGGGCGAAGTGGAGACTTTCCTGCATGAGTTTGGTCATGCTATCCACGGACTGATGGCCAACACCACCTACCGTGCTATGAGCGGCACCAGTGTCTACCGCGACTTTGTGGAACTTCCCTCGCAGATTATGGAGAACTGGGCAGGCGAGAAGGAGTTCCTCCACACCTTTGCCCGCCACTACGAGACGGGCGAACTCATTCCCGACGAACTGGTTGAGCGCATGAAGGCCGCCCAGAACTTCAACGTGGCCAACGGTTGCATCGGACAGGTGAAGTACGGCATGCTCGACATGGCCTGGTACACCCTCACCGAGGAGTTCGACGGCGATGTGGAGAAGTTCGAGAAAGCCGTGTGGGCCAAGCTGCAAGTGCTGCCAGCCGTGCAGGGCACCTGCATGAGTGTAATGTTCTCCCACATCATGGACGGCGGTTATTCGGCCGGTTACTACGGCTACAAGTGGGCCGAGGTGCTCGATGCCGATGCCTTCTCGGTGTTCAAGGAGCGTGGCCTTTTCAGCCGCGAAGCCGGTGAGGAGTTCCGTCGCAAACTGTTGGAGAAGGGAGGCACCGTGCATCCCATGACTCTCTACAAGGACTTCCGCGGACAGGAGCCCACCATCGACGCCCTGCTTCGCCGCAACGGCATCAAGGTTGACACAAGCGTGAAGGGACGCAGAGGATAAAGGCTGAGTATGAAACGGACGATTCACCTCTTTCCCCTCCTGCTCCTTGCTGTGTTGTGTGCCAGCTTTTCGCTTTTCGCTTGTAACGAGGAGGACGACATCGACATCTTCGTCGGCCGCACGTGGAAGGTGAGCAACCTGTTTGGGGTCTCCAACCGCCCGGTGCTCAGCGAAGAGCAGGCCAAGACCATTGCTAAGGAAGGCGCCTTCTACATCAAGTTTGAGAGCCGCACCGAGTTCAAGGGCTGCACCCTCGACAAGAACTTCAGTGGCACGTGGAGCGTAGACCTGAAGGAACGCACCATTTCGTTGCGCTTTCGCGACACGGGCAACCCATCGGATGCCTTGAGCAAGATGGTGATACAGGCTCTCCAAAGGGCAGTGGCCTACGATGGCGACTATAATTATCTGAAGCTGAAAGAGGCAGAAGGGCCTTACATCCTCTTCCGCCCCTATGAATGACAGCCGTGTGGTATAGGGCTGTTTCAGACATAAGAACATAAGTACAAGAGAGTCTTCCCCTCTTCTGTCCTTTCGTTCTTCTGCCTAAGTGAGAGAAACTAAAAAAGTAAAGAAGACATGAATAGTACCGATAAGAAACAAATCGATCTCGACAAGCGTTATATCCGCATGGCTAGCATCTGGGCCGAGAACTCCTATTGCCAGCGTCGCAAGGTGGGCTGTCTGGTGGTGAAGGGCAACATGATTATCTCTGACGGATACAACGGCACCCCCTCGGGATTCGAGAACGTGTGTGAGGACGAGAACAACGTCACCAAGCCCTATGTGCTTCATGCCGAGGCCAATGCCATCACCAAGATTGCCCGCTCGGGCAACAGCAGCGAGGGTGCCACCATGTACGTCACCGCCTCGCCCTGCATCGAGTGTGCCAAGCTCATCATCCAGTCGGGCGTACGTCGCGTGGTCTACTCCGAGAAGTACCGCCTCGAGGATGGCATCCGCCTGCTCGAGCGTGCCGGCATTGAGGTGTGCTATTTGGAAATGAATGAAGAATAAAAGAATGATATGAAATCCCGTAACATAGCCCTATTGATTATAGCCAGCGTGGTGACCGGCATCGCCGTAGGCGTCTTTTTCACCCGCCGCATGCTGACTCCTTACCTGAATATCATCAATGTCTCCACCAATAAGGTGGGCGACCTGCTCCACATCGTCGACGAGATGTACGTCGATTCCGTTGAGGTGGACGACATGGTGGAGGAGGTGATGCCACAGATATTGAAAAAGCTCGACCCCCACTCAATGTATATCCCTGCCAAGGACTTGGAGGACACCAACGCCGAGTTGAAGGGCAGTTTCAGTGGCATCGGCGTGCAGTTCACCATCCAGGCCGACACGGTACACATCAACAGTGTCATCAAGGGAGGCCCCTCGGAGAAAGTGGGGCTGATGGCTGGCGACCGCATCATCTCCGTTGATGACTCAGCCTTTGTGGGCAAGGTGGTGACTAATGAAGAGACCATGCGCCGCCTGAAAGGCCCCAAAGGCACTCAGGTCAAGCTCGGCATTCATCGCCAGGGTGAGAAGCAGCCCCTCAGCTTTACCATTATCCGTGGCGACATCCCCATCAAGAGTGTGGACGCTGCCTACATGATTACCCCCGAGTTGGGCTATGTGCGCATCAACAAGTTTGGCGAGACCACCTATCCCGAACTGCTCATTGCCTTGGCCACCTTTGGCCAGCACAATTGCCAGGGCATCATCGTCGACCTGCGTGGAAACACCGGAGGCTACATGGCCGCCGCTATCCAGATGGTGAACGAGTTCTTGCCCAAAGACCGCCTGATTGTCTACACCGAGGGACGCAACAGTCCCCGCGAAGAATATCGTTCCAACGGGCGGGGAAATGTTCAGCAGATGCCCATCATTGTGTTGGTCGACGAGGTTTCGGCCAGTGCCAGTGAAATCTTTGCCGGAGCCATTCAGGACAACGACCGTGGTACCATCATCGGCCGCCGCTCCTTTGGCAAGGGACTGGTGCAGCAACCCTTTGAGTTCCGCGACGGCTCGGCCATGCGGCTCACCGTGGCCCGCTACTACACCCCTGCCGGACGATGCATACAGAAACCCTACAGCAAGGGTAAGGATGCTGAGTACGACATGGACCTCCTGACCCGCTACGAGCATGGCGAGTTCTTCTCACAGGACAGCATCCATCAGGACGAGACCTCCATCTACCTTACCTCCATCGGCCGTCCCGTGTATGGTGGCGGAGGCATCATGCCCGACATCTTTGTGCCGCAGGACACCAGCGACTACACCTCTTACTACAAGATGGCAGCCATGCGTGGCCTGCTCGTGAAGTTCGCCTTCGACTACACCGACCATAACCGTCCCCGTCTGAAGGAGTTCACCGACGATGAGTCCCTGGAAAAGTACCTCAAGCGCCAGAACCTCCTCGAACAGTTTGCCCGCTATGCCGACGTGCGTGGCCTCAAGCGCCGCAACAACATGCTTTACCGCTCGCGTGCCCTCTTTGAAGAGTCGCTTTATGGCAACATCATCTACAACATGCTGGGCATGGAGGAATACCTCAAGTACCTCAATGCCACCGACCCCGCTGTCCTCCGTGCCGTCGAGGTGCTGGAGCGTGGCGAGAGTGTGCCGAAGGTCGTGAAGAGTGAAGAATCCGATACAGAGTAGCTTCGTTATGTGATGAAGGTGTGTCATAATACATTTTTTTAGACGCAGATGACGCGGATTGATTTGTTCAACGTTCAATAAGTTTCAGCGTACTTGAAAATTATAATCCGCGTTATCCGCGTTATCCGCGTCTAAAAAATGGAATGATGGCGTTTTGATACACTTTCATGATTCTAATTCTATAATTAATGTGCGAAACTATGACCACCAAACGCATCCTCCGCCAATCCATCCGTACCATAAAGGCTTCCTACTCCCGTGAGGAGTTGGAAGCACTCTCTTTTTCCCTGCTCCAAAGGCTTGAGGAGCATCCCCGGTTCCTTGAGGCTCACACCATTTTGCTCTATCACTCCTTGCCCGATGAGGTAGACACCCATGCCTTCATCAACCGCTGGTGCAGTCAGAAGGAAATCATTCTGCCCACCGTCGTGGGAGACGACCTTGAACTTCATCGCTACACCGGTCCCCACTCTCTCCGCCTTGGTAGCTATGGCATCATGGAGCCTTCGGGTGAACTCTTCACCGACTTCGCCCGCATCACTTTGGCCGTCATCCCTGGCATGGCCTTCGACCAGCAGGGCAACCGCCTGGGCCGTGGCAAGGGCTACTACGACCGCCTGCTGCCCCGCCTTACCCATGCCTATAAGCTCGGTCTCTGTTTCCCCTTCCAACTCCTCACCGAGGAGATTCCCCACGAGCCGCACGACTGCCGGGTGGATGAGGTGTTGGGGACTTTTCTTTAAAATTCTTGCAAGAAACAGCGTTTATTGAGAATATAATTATTATATTTGCAATAAAATTTAAAACTGTTGGTCTTTATGCAAGAGAATGTGCTGCTAAATCCCTTTGTTGTAGGTAAATATGTTTCAGAAAGATACTTCTGTGACCGTAAGGAAGAAACGGATTTCTTGGTGAAACAAATCGAAAACGGTCGCAATGTCGCACTGATTTCACCGCGTCGTTTGGGTAAAACCGGGCTTATTCGTCATTGTTTTAATCAAGAGCGCATTCACGCAGATTTTTACACGTTCTTTATAGACATTTATGCTACCACTTCAATGAGGGAGTTCGTCTATTTGTTAGGGAAAGCAATTTATGAAGAACTGAAACCGCGTAAGACGGTGTGGGCTGAACGCTTTTTCCAGGCTATTGCGTCGTTGCGTGTGGGGTTCAAGTTGGATGCCATTACAGGAGAACCCGCTTTCGACATTGGCTTGGGGGATATACAGATGCCTTTGAACACGTTGGATGAAATCTTTGCCTATTTGGAGGCTGCTGACAAACCATGCGTTGTGGCGATAGACGAATTCCAACAGATAGGCACTTATGAAGAGAAGAATGTGGAGGCATTGTTGCGTTCCAAAATTCAGCAATGCAAACAGACTGTCTTTATCTTCTCGGGAAGTAAACGCCATTTGATGAGCAATATGTTCAATTCGTCATCCAAACCTTTCTATCAGAGTGCCATCAGCATGGGACTTGCTCCTATAAGTATGGAGGTGTATGCCGACTTTGCCACACGCCTTTTCGAAGAACGTGGCAAGCGGATAGAGCGTGAACTGGTAAAGCGTGTGTATGAGGCTTTCGATGGATACACGTGGTTTGTACAAGTGTTGATGAACGAACTCTTCTCAATGACAGCTCATGACGAATTGTGCGGGATGGATAAGTTTGAGACTGCTTTTCGGAATGTGGTGTGGGTGCAGGAGTCCAGTTACAAGGAATTGCTGGCCAACCTGTCAACCAAGCAACGTGTGCTTTTGCAGGCCATAGCAAAAGAGGGAGTTGCAAAGAATATCACTTCGGCTGCTTTCATAAAGAAATACAACCTCCAGTCGGCCAGCTCTGTCCAGTCGGCATTGAAGCCTTTGTTGAAACACGATTGGGTCATCCTTTCTGAGGAAGGTTATCGTGTGTATGATTACTTCTTCTCCCATTGGTTGGCTAAGGAGTACTGATGGACGGTGGAGACGCCCTCCCGACACGAAGAAGATGGACTATGGAAGTCCACAACTTGACTACTGGACTGTAAGCGTGGACCTCCATAGTCCATGACTGACGCATCTTAAAACGAAGAGCCGGAAAACATCTCACGACGTTTCCCGGCCACATGCGCGCAAATGATTGTTATTCTTCCAAGTTTCCCATCAGGCCGTCGGCCGTCACGGTGGCTGCACTCACCCGCATCTGTTGGCAGGTGGTGCTGTTGTAGAAGCTGACGGTAGCCTCGCCGTTGCTGTCGGTCTGCACGTTGGGGTTCCAATAGAGGGTGCGGCGGTAGTCCTTCTCGTCGGGCAGAGCGGCTTCGCTGTAGTCGGGCATGTAGAACTGCCGTTCGGGCGAGTAGCCCTGCAACTTGGTCAGCCGCTGGCCCAGTTTTTCCTTGCCCATGCGGTTGAAGTACTTGTCCTTGAGGAATACGGTGATGACCACATAGGAATGGGCAACCATGTTGATGCCTCTCAGATTAGGCTCTTCATTCATCGCCCTCATGACACTGATGGGCTTGTCGCTGATGGAGATGGCCTCCACCTCGTCGATGGAGATATTGTTGATGTCGGTGATGCGCCTGTAGGCAAACTTGCTGTAGTTCCACCGGTAACAGAACAACACCTTGCGGGCCTTGTAGGTATTGTTCATGTCGTTGTAGTAGGGGTTTGTCTTGGCCAGCCATTGGGGAAGGTATTCCAGATAGTCTTCGCCCGTCTCGTCGGTGCGCAGTATCTCTTCCTCCATGTCGTAGATGATGTTTTGCCAGCGGCGGTGCGACCACTGTCTCCACTGCTGCTTGGCCTCCACCTTCACGGTGGGCAGCAGGTTCTCCCAGTTCTTGGAGTTTTCGTCGGCCAACAGGGTGTCGGGCGACAGTTCCACGATGGGGTTGGTCAGCGGGTCGCGCTGCTCCGACTCCTTGAACAGCAGGCTCTCGGTCGGGTAGTAGAGGCGCCCTTGTGGGGCAAAAGTCTTGTCCTGCCGCACACTCATCTCTTTGTTCTTGCCATCCTCCTTGGTGTTGATGTACATGTTCCATCGGCCGGTGAAGTCCTCGGCTATGAAGGCAAAGTGGCCCAGCGAGTCGGTCAGTGCCTTGCCCCGTTTCACTTGGCCGTTGTTGCTCCATAGGGTGATGTCTATCTCCACGCTATCCTTCACGCGGTTGAGGAATGTCGAGCGCAGTTCGCCCATCACCAGAATGCCCTCTTCGATAAAGTGCTGTGGGCGGAACTCTTCCGGGCGGCTCATCAGTTTCCAGTCGTGGCGGCGGTAGCCGTGGGTACCCATCAGCAGGTCAAGTGCCGTGCGGTGCTCAGGGTCGTCGGCTTCGAAGTAGTAGTCGATGTCGTGGATGAACCCCTTCAGGTCCGACCCCAACAGCAGGTTGGCCTCGGCCTGCGAGGCTGTGCGGTTGTGGGGTGTGTCGTAGGCCGCATCGCGCACCGACAACGAGAAGGAGGTCTCCACGGGATAGTTATGGCGGTCGCTCACCAGGAAGTCCATCTCCACCACCTCGTGGGGAGCATAGCGTGGCTTGCTGGCGTGGCAGCTCATGAGGATGCCATTCTGGGGGCGGACGAATGCCAGCCGCTCGGCATGGATGTGCCCTTGAGTGTCGAACAGGGTGATTTGCAACACGCCGCCCTGCATCCGCTCCTTGGGGATGCTGACAGTGGCGCGCCCCTCTTCGTCCCATGTCACGTGGGTGAATTGCACGATGTTGCCACGCTCCATCACGCTGAGGCCCATTTCGCGGGTGTCCTCTTCCCGTCGGGCCAGTCGCACTGTCAGCTCGCTGTCCCGCTCTTCCATCGTCAGGGCATAACCCGTGGGTTGTGCTACGGGCAGGTCAAAGGTGTGGCTACGGCCATTCCATTCCACCTGGGCCTTGTAGCTCTCTCCCGCTTGTGGGGTGAGGGTGAACTTGCCCATTCCCTGGTGGAGGGTGCTCAGTGTGGCTACTTGCCGGTTGTGGCTGTCGACGAGGATGCCACTCACCTCGGCCGCTTGGCCCTGTTTGTCAGTTGCTTTGAAGTAGATGGCCGACTCCAGTCCCTCGGTCAGTCGTCCTCCTTCGGGGAAGAAGTCGAGGTTGAGCCTCTTCATCGATGGTGTCTCGTCGCGCTGGTAGGGCACCTTCTGCCTGCCGGGGAAGCGGGTGATGGTGGGGGTGGCGTACATCTCTTTCCCCTCCTCCTGCGGAGCATCAAAGATGGGGAACACGCGCGAGAACATCAGCTCCTTGTCCCAGTTGAGCATCATGCGGGTGTAGGCCCTCACCTCGTAAAAGCCCGCGTGCAGCACATCCGTCAGGGGCAGGTGCCCGTGGGCTTGTCCCTTCTCAATCTTCAGCTTCTGCGAAGTGATGATGCGTCCTTCGGGGGTGAGCAGTTCCACGTAGAGCACGCGGCTCATGTCCGTAGCCTCCAGGGTGGAGGAGTTCATCACGTAGGCTTTGAACCAGATAGTTTCGCCCATGAAGTAGCCCGTGTTGTCGAAGTGTAGATACACCCTTTCCTGCGTGTAGAGCTGGTTGAAGGCATTGATGCCCTTCACAAACCGTGCCAACGAGTCGGCCGGTGTCTGTGCCGTGGCCATCAGCAGGGTGGCCAACATGGCTGTGATGGTAATGGATAGTCGTTTCATGATAGTCTCAGTATAGGATTCTTCACTCTTCACTTTCTTCCTCCCCCTTCGGGGGATTGAGGGGGGCTAATAAATCACTCTTCCCTGCTTCTCTTTGTCAGTCGGGGTGTACTCTCTCTGTACGGCCAGTCCTCGGTAGCGGCTGGCCAGGTTGCTCATGGCTTGGCGCTGTCCTCCTCCTTGGAACAGGTCGACGGTGGTCACGCTCTCGGGCAGTTCGGGAAACACGAGCACGAAGCGGATGTATTCACCCTGTTGCCCGTTCACCCAGAAGTGGGTGTTCAGGGGGAAGTGCTCCATGCCGGCCACCATGTAGCGGTTGCCCGTGGTGGGGTCGATGAGCATCATTTCGTTGCTGAAGTTGAAAAACTCCCAGTCCATGCGCACCTTGTAGGTGGCCGTCACGTAGGTGCATCCCTTGCCGCGGTAGACGCGGTAGTGGTCTTTCTCGTGGTGGAACACCTGTTGGCGGGTAGTGTGGACACCAGTGTAGACGGGGTAGGTGTGACTGTTCTGCACGTCGTAGTTGGGCGACTTGTCGCGCTTCATAGAGGGGATGCTGTTCTCCGGCTTGCCGTCACCTTCCACGGGATTGATGCAGGCGGCCCACAGGGCGTTGTCCCTGATGACCTTCACCTGAGCCGCTTCGATGCTTTTCACCCGGTGGGTCTCGTTGCTCTTGTGGGGGAAGTTCACGGTCACCTCCTTCACTCTTGTGCCCAAGGGTGGGAACACGTAGGTCACTTGCAGGGGCACTTGGTTGTAGTTGTTTACCTCCACGCTCCACACGCCGTCGTCTATCCCCTGCACACGGCGCAGCATGTACTTGTCGCCCGTGTCGGTGTCCGTCAGGTACATTCCGCGGTGCAGGCCGATGGTCTCCTTGTCCTGCTGTGGACACTCGTAACAGATGAGGTGGGTCTCCTGTGCATGGCGCACCAGCTGGAGCTTGGGTGTCATCTGTTGGTACTCGTCAAAGGTAAAGGGGGCCGTGGGCAGATGCACATCCAGCATGTGGGCCTTCGGGGTTGCCACCTCGGGGGCTTGCTCGGGCAGCGGGCCTCCCTCGCCGTCCTCCACCACCAGTGTGCCGTCGGACAGGCGGTAGCCACCGTTGGGTTCCAAGGTGATGCCTGCGTTAGAGAATGTCTTTTGAGTGAACTCCCTGATGCGTCGCTCGGCCTCGTCAAGGGTCAGCCCTTTGTTGGCGAGGGTTGCCTGGCGATGGCTCTGCACCACCTTGATGGTGGCCATCAGGGTGCTGTAGTGCCTTTTGACCGTGACGTCCGTCTTGGCCAACTCCTCGTATTCGCTCATGCGGTAGTGGGGATCCTGTGCATCGCCCCTTCTTGAGAAGGAGACGCGGGTCGATGCTCTTCTCTCCCTGGGGGCTGAGGTGAGTGTGTCCAGCCCCCGCTCCTGCAACATGTCCATCAGCCGTTTCCGCAGTCCGGTCTGCATCCCCGTCATACCCTCTAACATCAGCGTGTTCAGCGATTTCTTTATCTCGCGCACGTTGCTGTTGATGCTGTCCAGACTGGGCAGTGCGCCGGGCGGGTAGGCTTTCTCCAATGATTCGTACTGCTCCGTGGTAATCTCTCCGATGGAGTTCATGGTGCTGAAGAGTTGCAACAGCATTCCGGCATGTTCTTCACTCAGTTGGGAGAGGGCTTGCGTCACGTATTTTTGCGGTTGGATGGTCACGGCCTGCACCCATTGTCCGCTGTCAGCAGGGGCGGTTTCATTCTTTTGCTCGGGTCTTCCCCAAAATTTAGGTTCTCCATTTTCTTGTGTGTATACTACCATGAAACCTTTTCCCTTTGGCAGTACAAAGTCCAGTCCGAACTTTTCTAAGAACTGATTTAATGTGTCGCGCAGAGGGGCATCTATTTGAGAGAGCGTTTGCGTCAATTTTTTACGGAAGTGTTCCCTAGCCTTTACTATACAGTTTCTCTCCTCCTCTTCTGTCAGACTTTCGTGTGTGGGAATCTCGCCTCTTTCCAACCATCCATTGTGGTCTACAATGGTAAGCCAGTTCCCCATGAATCTCTCAAACAATTTCTGTTCCTCTTTCGACTTCATTCTGATGCTGATCTTGAAGTCGGTAGGGACGGAATTAGCGTGTGCCCACAAAAGGGAGTCTCTCTTTTCCTCAAAGGTGGGGAGTGGCGTGTCTGAGCCTGTGGTATTTCCTTTTCTTTCCGTATGTTCAATGATAACAGGTTGCGGACGTTCTGCCACTCCCCCTTGAGAAATGTCCGATTGTGTTTCCACCTTCTTGTAGATGGTCTCCGCCTCGCTCACGGTGCAACACATCAGGGCAATGACGAGCATCATCCATGCCGTAGTGCCCGCCTTGCCTAAGGAGGTCATGCGGTGGTTGGTGCTCTGTAGCATCTCGATGAAGCGGCGGCGGATGAAGGAGTGGTTGAAGCCGTTGGCTATCACCACGTCGCCGTGCAGCACCTCCTCTATGAGGATGGCCTGATAGGCATAGACGTCTTCGCCCGTGCCAAGCACGTCGCTGTCGGCCTCGAACTCATGCACGTTGCGCAGCTCCTGACGCGCCCACCACAGGAAGGGGTTGAACCACAGGAGGCGGGTCACTGCCTCGGCCACCCACACGTCGATGTAGTGGCGGTGCAGGATGTGGCCCCGCTCGTGGGCCAGTATCATGCGGCGTTGTGCCTCGGTGAGACACTGCGGCAGGAAGATGGTGCGGTGAAACGAGAAAGGAGCTTTTACGTCTTCGCCCGTCAGGATGCAAATGTCGTTGGCCTTGTCCCGCTCTTCATGCGCGCCTCTGCGCAGGCGGCGCACCATTGCCACGTTTACCACGAAGGGGATGCACAGCATGAGGACGATGAGGGAATAGAGCAGACCGAAGCCCCACGGACTCCATGGACCCCACCCCTTGCCCTCCCCAAGGGGAGGGAGTGGAATGCTTTGTCCTTCAGAGAGGGTGGCACTACTTGCTTCGTCCTCTATGAGTTGGTTGGATGCAAGCTCTGTATCTGCCATTTCCCCTGTGGGTAAGTTCATAATGGGAGGTGTATCTACGCCCCTCCCCTGGGAGGGGATGGGGGAGGGTCCAGAGAGTTCAGTCGTTATTTCCACCACCACCGGCTCGGGCTTGTACACCTCCACTTGCAACAGGGCAATGGCCAGTGCCACGGCGGGCATGGTGAGCAGATACGTGCGCTTGGCGCGATAGGTGGCTTGCTTGCGCCACACGACCCAGTAGAGGGCCATTAGCAAGGCCGATGCCAGCAGGAAACGGCCTGCTATCAACAGAATAGAAGAGGTCATGGTAATTATGAATTATGATTTATAAGTTCTGAGTCAGTTCTTTGGAGATTGTTCTTCATGCATTTCTAATCCTCCACCCTTTTGGGGGAGTTAGAGGGGGGCTGCTGGTTTTTCCTCAGCAACGCCACAATGCGTTCCACTTCGTCAGCGGCCAGCCGCTCCCGTTCGGCGAAGAAAGAGAGCAAGGCCGAGAAGGAGCCTTTGAACAGTGTGTTGCGTGTCTCCTCCATGAAGCCGGTGGTGTATTCCTCGCGGGTCATGATGGGAGTGTAGACGTGGGCTTTCCCACTTCCCGGACTGGCTTTCACGATGCCTTTGCTGGCCAACACGCGCATCACGGTGAGGGCCGTGGTGTAGGCCGGGCGCGGCTCGGGCATCAGTTCCAACAGGTCGTTGACGGTGGCCTCCCCCTTGTCCCACAAGAGGTTCATCAAGTGCAATTCCGACTTGGTGAGGCTTCGGTGTTTGGTGTCGAGGTTCATTTCCTTTTAATTATGAATGATAACTGCGTAAGCTGATGAGAGCTATGCTCGAACTGATTATGAGCTCTTCACTCTTATCGGTGGCAAAGGTAAACGGTGCTGAAATACTGTGCAACTATTTTAATAGTAGATGCAATGTTTTTAAGGAACGTTAAGAATTCATTCCCTGAAAGAAACAGTTCGTAGTTTCTTTAGTTCGCTCTTCCCCCCTTGGGGGGGATTGAGGGGGGCTTACCCTTTGCAAATCTCATCCGCGGGGCGGGCGGTGGCCGTCTTCCACACGCGCCAACCGATGCAGAGGGCAACGAGCAGAGCCACGAGCAGGAAGATGCCCACGTAAATCCACCACGAGATTTCGGTCTGCACCACGTATT
>JAFURM010000033.1 GCA_017471925.1 Bacteroides sp. | reverse complement strand
TGATAGCCTATGTCGATTACTTTCCGACAAGGAGCAACAATTATTCAATATCTGGGATTTATACACAAGGCAAGAGGCATTGAATGAACGGATAGCCACCGAAGTTCCAATCATTGCCCATAAGAGTACACAGGAACCACCAATTTACTGAAGGTTTATTATGAAAGTCGTTTTTACTTCACTTCCTCCTAAATCAGTTTTTCCATTTTCACTCTATCCACGTCCGGCATCAAGCGGCACAGATGGTCGAGGATGCGTTTCCTCGATTGCTTGGGTGTGCGTCCTTCCACTTTCTCCTTTATCGGGAACAGTTCAGGATACATGGCTTCGGGAGTACAATAACGTGCCAGACCCCAGCCGTAGGGTTCACCCTTCTTGGAGATGAGATACTCGAAGTCGGCGATGCAGACGTGCGTACCCATTTCCAGACCGGCAATCAGCGTATCGAAAGCCATCCCGTTCCGTTTGTTCTCGATTGGTTTCATTGGCTCGTCGAGATTGAACGTCTTCCGCTTGCGGCTCAACGTAAATCCGCTTGCCTTTTTCAGCTGACGGGAAATCATCGACTCATTCTCCACCAGCACCTCGTGGATATGACGGGCATCCTTGTCCTGCTTCTTTAACGGATGGAGGGAACGCCGCCAGTTCATGAAGTCGGGTAGCCATTCCAGACTGACGAAACCGGCCTTGCCCTTGAAGAACTTGCCGTAAGCCGATTCCCAATGAGATATGATCGGCCCTTTCCATCCCCATGGCCCCTCATTGAAGTCATCGCCGAAGAGCAGGTCGGGCGGAGTCATCTCCTCGATGGAGAATCCCTCGATGCTGTTCTTGAAGAAGGGCAGGAAACCCCATTCACGGATAAGTTCCTCCAGTTGCTCCTGTCGCTCGATGGTGATGCCGAATCTGTCCATACACTCTGTTATTTCAACTGTTTGTTCATTTATAATAGCAAGTGCAAAAATACTTCTTTTATTCGAGAAGTCTTTCATACTTGTGCGTAAACTATGAAAAATAACGAGTTCCCGCAGATTTGCGCACATTTTTTGCAATTTTCCGTATTGGTAACTGTTTGGATTGCGAAGGGCATAAAAAAGCCCTCCGAAATGGGAGAGCTTGGTGGGGATGGTGATAGAGGTCTATACTTCAATCGTTCTGTCCGGACGGAATGTGAGGTGCTCGTTGTGCGAGACATAGCCGAGCTGGTTGGACAGACATTGTGTGTTGCCGATAAGCACGTCCTTGTTGTAATGGGAGTGGCCGTATATCCAATAGTCTATTGCTGTGGCTTTTCCAACGACCAAAAATGAAAAATGCGTGTAACTCATTGAGCTACACGCATTCTATTTGATATTATATTCTTATTTCTATATGGGCTTACTTCACTTCCTCAAAGTCGGCATCCTGTACGTTGTCACCATGCTTGTCGTTCTGGGCATTGCCTTGAGCACCGGCGTTCATGTCGGGACCTGCCTGAGGACCTGCTTGGGCACCGCTCTGTGCATACATCTCGGCACTGGCAGCTTGGAAGGCGCTGTTCAGTTCGGCCATGGCAGCATCGATAGCTGTGAGGTCTTGAGCCTTGTGAGCATCTTTCAACTTCTGGAGAGCGGCTTCAATCGGAGCCTTCTTGTCGGCCGGAAGCTTGTCGCCAAGTTCCTTCAACTGGTTTTCAGTAGTGAAAATCATGCTGTCGGCCTGGTTCAGTTTGTCGATGCGTTCCTTCTCTTTCTTGTCTGCTTCGGCATTGGCTTCGGCTTCGGCCTTCATGCGTTCGATTTCTTCCTTGCTCAAACCGCTGGAAGCTTCGATACGGATGGCTTGTTCCTTACCGGTGGCCTTATCCTTGGCAGATACCTTCAAGATACCGTTGGCATCGATGTCGAAAGTCACCTCAATCTGGGGAACACCACGACGGGCTGGAGCAATACCTGTCAGGTTGAACTGGCCGATCGACTTGTTCTGAGCTGCCATCGGACGCTCGCCTTGCAGCACGTGGATGGTTACTTCCGTCTGGTTGTCGGCAGCTGTAGAGAAGGTCTCTACCTTGCGAGCCGGGATGGTGGTGTTGGCGTCAATCATCTTCGTCATCACGCCACCCAATGTTTCGATACCCATTGACAGCGGAGTAACGTCGAGCAGTACCACACCCTTGATTTCGTCGGTCAGCACGGCACCCTGAACGGCAGCACCTACGGCAACCACTTCGTCGGGGTTAACACCCTTTGAGGGAACCTTACCGAAGAAGTCTTCTACCAGCTTCTGTACAGCGGGGATACGGCTTGAACCACCTACCAGGATTACTTCGTCGATATCTGAGTTACCCAGACCGGCATCGTTCATGGCTTTCTTACACGGTTCCAAGCAAGCCTGAATCAGACTGTGAGCCAAAGCCTCGAACTTGGCACGGGTCAGTGTCTTCACCAAATGCTTGGGCACACCGGCTACCGGCATGATGTACGGCAGGTTGATTTCGGTGCTGGTAGTAGAAGACAACTCAATCTTGGCCTTCTCGGCGGCTTCCTTCAGACGTTGCATAGCCATCGGGTCTTGAGTCAGGTCGGCACCTTCGTCGTTCTTGAACTCCTGAACCAGCCAGTCTATGATCACCTGGTCGAAGTCGTCACCACCCAGGTGAGTATCACCGTTGGTAGACAATACTTCGAACACACCGCCACCGAACTCCAGGATAGAGATATCGAATGTACCGCCACCGAGGTCGAATACGGCAATCTTCATATCCTTGTGTGCCTTGTCGATACCGTAAGCCAAGGCGGCTGCTGTCGGCTCGTTCACGATACGCTTCACTTCCAGACCGGCAATCTGTCCGGCTTCCTTCGTGGCCTGACGTTGAGAGTCGCTGAAGTAGGCAGGCACGGTGATAACGGCTTCAGTCACTTCCTGGCCCAGATAGTCCTCGGCAGTCTTCTTCATCTTCTGAAGAATCATGGCGCTGATTTCTTGCGGAGTGTAGTGACGACCGTCGATGTTCACACGCGGCATGTTGTTGTCGTTCACCACTTCATAAGGTACACGAGTGATTTCTTTCTGCACTTGTGACCAGTTTTCACCCATGAAACGTTTGATGGAGTACACCGTGCGCTTGGGGTTTGTGATAGCCTGACGCTTGGCAGGGTCGCCCACCTTACGTTCGCCACCGTCTACGAAAGCCACTACTGAAGGAGTAGTGCGCTTGCCTTCACTGTTTGCAATTACTACAGGTTCGTTTCCTTCGAATACAGAAACGCATGAGTTTGTAGTTCCCAGGTCAATACCAATAATCTTTCCCATAATCTTTATCTTTTTTATTTGTTATTATTCGAGTTAATACTTCGTTTTACTTGTCTGCCTGACGGCCGACGCCAATAAAAAGACAAATGATGTGCCAAAAAGTTCGGTGGGTGGATTTATGCCAAAAATAGGCGAGGTGCTGACAGAAAACTGTCATTGTGGCAGGAATGGAACTATTTTTCTGCCTCTCCTTCTTGTTCCTGGGCTTCAGTCTCCTCTTTGGGCAGCAGTCGGGGAGAGATGCGTTTCTTGGGAGTGAGGCTCATGTTGCTGAGCTGTTCGGCCTGGCGCACGATGTTGCCGGGACCTTCGGAGAGTTGGCCGAGTGCCTTGTCATACTCCCTCTGGAGTTGGGTCATGCGGTCTCCGATGCCCAGGAAGGTGTCGGTGAATCCGGCTATCTTTTCGTAGAGGCGTGTGCCGCGGTCGATGATGGCCTGGATATTTTTTACCTGTTTTTCCCGTTTCCATAAGTCAAGTGATAGGCGCAAGGCGCTGATGAGGTTGGTGGGGCTCATCAGCACCACCTTTTTATTATAGGCATATTCCCACAGGTTGGCATCGCTCTGAACGGCCAGCAGGTAGGCGCTTTCGGTGGGGATGAACATCATGACAAAGTCGGGTGCCTTGGCATCATAGTGGGAATAGTCCTTGCGGCTCAGTTCGTCAATGTGGGAGCGCACGGATTGCAGGTGGGCCTTGAGCAGACGTTCTTTTTCCTCCTTTTCTTCGGCGGCGGTATAGGCGGTGTAGGCAGTGAGGGATACCTTGGAGTCGATAATCATCTCCCTGTCGCCGGGATAGCGCACGATGATGTCGGGTTGCATCTTCTGTCCGCTTTCGTCGTTGGTCAGTGCTTCGCCCCGTTCGTCTTTCAGGAATTCCTGACGTACATAGTGTTCGCCTTCGATGAGGCCGGAGGCCTGCAGCAGACGTTCCAGTATCATCTCGCCCCAGTTGCCCTGCATCTTGGTGTCGCCTTTCAGCGCACGTGTCAGGTTGTTGGCCTCTTCGCCCAGCCGGTTGTTCAGTTCCACCAGTTCCTTGATGCGTTCGCTCAATGAAAAACGCTCCTTGGCCTCGGTGGTATATACCTGGTCTACTCTCTCGCGAAATTCCTTCAGGTGCTCGCTGAAGGGCCGCAGCAGGAGGTCTAACTGCTCGGCATTCAGTCGGGTGAAGGCTTCGCTCTTGCTTTGGAAGATGCGGTTGGAGATGTTCTCGAACTCCGTGTTCATGCGTTTGTGCATGGCCTCGACCTCTTCCGCCTGTTGCTTCATGCGTTCCGTGAAAGCCACCTTCTGCGTTTCGAGGCGTTCTTCGAAAGCTTGCTTTTGTGCCTGCAGCCGCTCCTGAAGGGTTGCGGCCAATAGTTGTTGTTCGTTGGCCTGGGCCTGCCACCGGGCTGCTTTACGGTTGGTGGTCAGGTAGCCGATGATGCTTCCCAAGAGAAGGGCGGCAATGACAAACGCTGTTTCCATGCACCTTCCTCCCGTTATTCCGTCAATACTTCGTGTCCCTCTTCGGTAATCAGCACCATGCTTTCCCATTGTGCCGAGGGAAGTCCATCCTCTGTGCAGACCGTCCAACCGTCTGCTTCGTCGATGAATACGTCATAGACTCCCATGTTGATCATGGGTTCCACGGTAAAGGTCATACCCGGTACGATGAGCATACCTGTTCCGCGCTTGCCGAAGTGCTCCACGTCGGGCTCTTCATGAAACTTCACTCCTACGCCATGACCACAGAGGTCGCGTACCACGCTATAGCCGTTCTTCTCGGCGTGTTCCTGGATGGCAGCTCCCAGGTCACCCAGTCTCGTCCAGGGGCGTGCCATCTCCACACCGATGTCGCGGCACTCCTTGGCCACTTGTACCAGGCGTTTCATTTCCGGGCTGACCTCACCGATGAGGAACATGCGCGAAGCGTCGCTGAAGTAACCTTTGTAAATGGTGGAGACGTCCACGTTGATGATGTCTCCGTTGCGCAACACCTCCTTGGTGCTCGGTATGCCGTGACACACCACGTCGTTGATGCTGGTGCAGACACTCTTGGGGAATCCTTCATAAAGGAAAGGGGCCGGTATGGCATCGTGGTCGGTAGTGAAGCAGTACACCATGTGGTCAATCTCGGCCGTAGTCATCCCTTCGCGTATGTTGGCGGCAAGGTAGTCCAGCAGGGCCGTGTTGATTCGGGCACTTTCACGTATGCCGGCCAACTGTTCGGGAGTACGCAACAGGTGGCGTTGGGGCAGTTTGTAGCCGGCTTTCTTGTAGTGTTGTATCTTCTCTTCTACTTCGTCCGAGTAGCTCTTTGGGGTGAATCTCATCCCTTTTGCAGTCTTTTTCATCTTTGTGTCTCTATGTTCTGGAATTATGGTGCGAAGATAGAGATTATTCGCAGATTGGACAACGATTGCCGTCTGTTTTATGCTGAAAAACATAAAATGTAGAGGCGAAAAAGTGAGAAAATCGCTTGTTTATTTGGAACTTTGTTTTAAGAATGCTTACCTTTGCGCCTGTTTTAAACATAGTATTAACCAAAATCACATTACATGAAGTATGTAAAATGGATTTTTGTTGTATTACTGCTAAGTTCCTTGACTTCTTTTGTAGAGAAAGACAAACCTACCGGAGGTTTGAGTGTGGGTGACATAGCCCCCGATTTTACTATCCAAACTATGTCAGGTGAGCCGACCGCTGTGTGCGACCTTTCCGACCTGAGAGGCCGTTGCGTGTTGCTCAGTTTTTGGGCCAGTTATGATGCGCATTCCCGGATGCTGAACGCCAGTCTCAGCAATGCGCTTCGCATGGCAGACCCGAATAATGAAGTGAAAATGGTTTCCGTCTCATTTGATGACTACAGGTCGGTCTTCAAGGAAACCGTGCGTAAGGACCAAATAGTTACGCCAACCTGTTTCGTGGAGACAGAGGGCGAATCCTCGGCCATCTTCAGGAAGTATCTCCTGAACCGCGGATTTACTAACTACCTGCTGGATGAGAATGGTGTGATTATCGCCAGGAACATCTCTGCCTTTGAACTTTCGTCTTACTTGAACTGAGTTTTCTCAGCGGCTCCCTCTGAACGGGGCCATGGAACTTGTAAGAAGGAAGTGGAAATTTAGAAAAAGGGAATGTATACAACAAAAAGCCCCTCCTGTGTGCCGCGTGGCGTCTTTGGATGCCGCAAAGGTGCAGGAGGGGTTTCTTTTTTTCGGGCTATTGGTCCGAACCATCTTCGCCGGCTGCTTGTTAGGAGTCCATATATATAATAAGGTGTAAGTTATGGAAAAATTCAATGAACTGATTCAGTCGGGCCAGCCGGTGCTGGTGGACTTCTTTGCCACTTGGTGCGGACCTTGCAAGGCGATGCATCCGGTACTGGAAGATGTAAAGGCGGCGATGGGCAATCGCCTGCACCTGGTGAAGGTGGATGTGGATAACTTTGATGTTTTGGCTGAGACCTATCGCATACAGATGGTGCCCACCCTTATTCTTTTCCGTAAGGGGGAAGTCTTGTGGCGCCATTCGGGTGTCATTTCGGGAAAAGAGTTGCGTGGCGTGTTGGAGGAGGCACTGAAGGCTTGAGTGATGGCCGAATATGAATGTGTCTAATATCAATTCAGGCACGGATTACACGGATTTTTACAGTCGGATTATAACCATATCAGGTATAATAATGGTGATGTGGTCTGTGCTTATCCGTATCATCCGTGCCTGAAGTGTCAATGCTTTGATTCTTGACACGCCCTTGTGTCTGCGGCTTGATTGTGCACAGCCTCGAAGGGGCGGGCCGGAATTGATTATTCCGCGTTGTTTTCCTCGGTCTTCGTTTCTGTTTCGGCGGCTTCTGTTTCTGCCTCTGTTTCAGCTTCGGCGAAGTCGGTCAGTCTGCTCTTTACGAGGAGGTTGTACCAGGCAATGAGTTTTTTGATGTCTGATGTGTGTACGCGGTCGCGGTCATAGTCGGGCAACACCTCGGCCAGATAGGCGTGCAATGCCTCTTGTGAAGCCTTCTTGGGATCTAAGGAGGCGGCTTGGCCATTCTCTTTCTGCTTCATGGAGTCGAGCACTTTGCTCAGGGGAATATCCTCGGCGTCTGTATACATGGCAATATCGCCCAGGGAGATGATTTTCTCGTTACCATAGGCGGGAACACGTCTTTTATCTATCAATGATTCTACAATCAGCATGTTTTTGCCTTGGGAGATGAGTTTGTACAATCCGGGTTTTCCGGAAATGGACAGAATAGTTTTCAGCATGATATAATCTTGTTTTTAGTTATAAAATTATTCTCTTGCGGCAAAGATAGTGAGAAAAATTGAAAGACGGAGAAAAACGGAGGATAATAGTGTGGCTTGGCAACGTTTCAGCGTCTCAACGGACAAACGAAGTGCACAGGGCCAGGACTTGCGGAATCAGTGGGGTGTTGTCGTCATTCACGATGACGTAGTCTGCCTGCCGGCGTTTCTGCTTGTTGTCCATCTGTCGGCGTATGCGTTGCTCCACCTGCTGGCGGGAGGAGCGGTCGCGCTTCATGGCACGGGCTATGCGCACCTCCAGTGGGGCGTCTACCATGACCACTGCGTCTACGGCATCGGTGAATCCGGCCTCGATGAGGATGGCCGACTCTATACCTACTATCGGTGTGGCCTTGGGGCGTGTGGCTGCCCATTGCAGGAAGTGGGCCTTGACACGCGGGTGTACGATGCTGTTCACCCGTTCGGCATGGTGCGGGTCGCCAAACAGGTAGGCCGCCAGCAACGGTTTGTTTAGTCCGGTGTCGCTATAGACCTCCTTGCCCAGCAGTCCGATGAGTTGGCGGCGGATGAGGTCGTCGGACAGCATCAGCCCTTTGGCCTCGTCGTCCGAGATGTACACGGGAATACCCATGCACTCCAGCAGGCGGGCCACCACGCTTTTGCCGCTGCCGATGCCACCGGTTATGCCTATCTTAATGGGGTTCATCGGGAGAAATCTGTTCGATGAGAAAGTCCACCTGCTCGGGGGAGATGCGCAGGTTGGAGATGCCCTCGGGCTGTTTGCTTATGCTCACGGGATATTTCTCGGAGCCTAAACGCAACAGTTCGTCATAGGGGACGAAGAGGCGGAAGTCGTCGGCACTCACCTGGCGGAAGCGGCTCAGACCCACCTGAAACGTAATCTGCACCTTGGAGGGGAACGTGCGTAGCACCTTGTCGGCCGGGAAGCCGATGCCTTGCAGCGGCACCTCTACGCTCTTCTCTGTATAGATGTCTACGGGTATCGTCAGCATCACCATGGCCGGGGAGATTTTCATGCCCTTGGTGTAGTGCAGCGGGACGTGTCGGTGCAGGGTGTCGGAAAGTTCCTCCACCGTTACGGGGCGGGTGTAGATGGCCTTCAGGGTGTCCAGCACTTCGCGCGGGGCATGCACCAGCACAGAGTCGGGGGTGAACAGTGTGTCGGCCAGGTAGTATTGCCTGCCGGGTGTCACCTCGCCCTGCAGCTTCACGGGCACCTTCTTGGAAGTGCCTGTGGCATAGTAGTATTCCAGTGTGTCGGGCTTGATGGAGAGCAGTTGGGTGGAGACGTTCAGCTGTCCGGACACCCACTTCTCATAGTCGGGGGCGAAGAGACGCACGTGGTTGTGGCTGCCCTTGTGCTCGGCAAAGTCGATGGCTAAGGGATAGAAACTCTTTCCCAGCATGTAGTTCAGTAGCACGGTGCCCTTGTCCTTCACCTTGATGTGCAGTTCGGAGGCCGGTTCGGAGGTGATGACCACATTGTCGGGCACCCCTTTCAGTTTCACGGGGATGGTGAACTCCTTCTCATAGTCGTTGTTCAGCGTCTGCAGCAGCCAGTAGCCTCCGGCGATGAAGAAGAAAAACAAAAAAACGAAGAACTCCCTGCTTTTTTCGCTGAGCAGGAAGTCCTTGGTGCGTTCTGCTATCTTGTGATAGTCCTCTTTGATTTTCTTGCTGTTGAGCATTGGCTCGTCTCCTTATTTGGCAGCCTGTGCATTGGCATCGGCGGCAGCGGCAAAGATGGAGTTCTTGTCGATGCGGATCTTTACGTTGGAAGCGATTTCCAGGATGACGTCGCTGTCGTTTACCTCCTTGATGGTGCCGTGGATACCTCCTGCGGTGATTACCTTCTGGTTCACCTGGAGTGACTTGCGGAAGTTGGCAATTTCCTTCTGCTTCTTGTTCTGGGGGCGAATCATGAAGAAGTACATGATGGCGAACATGGCAATCAGCATAATCCACATCATACTGCCGTCTGCTCCGGTGGCAGCCTGCCAAAGGGTCAATGTCGTTACATTCATACGTATTTAATTTTAAAGGGTGAGTATTCTGTTGCTTCTTGGTCTGGCCGTGTCAGTTCTTGGTCAGTTTGTCTTCCTTCTTCAGAACCTTGACGATGCCATCCAGGGTGCCGTTGACGAAGCTGCCGCTCTTGATGGTGCTGTACACCTTGGCAATGTCTACGTATTCGTTCAGCGAAACGCTGATGGGGATGTTGGGGAAGCTGAGGATTTCGGCCAGGGCACACTGCATGATGATGACATCCATGAAGGCCACGCGGTCCAGGTCCCAGTTGCGGGTGTTCTCGCTGATGAGGTGGCGGTAGTAATCGCTGTTCAGGATGGTGCGGCGGAACAGGCGGCGTGCGAACTCCTTGTCCTCTTCGTCCTTGAACTCGGGCAGCAGTTCCTGATTGCCGCCGTTCTTTTCCTCGAAGCGCTTGATGGTCTTCAGCACGAAGGTGTCCACAATCTCCTTGTCGTCGTTCCAGTAGAGGCTCTGGTCTTCCAGCAGTTCGTCCAGCTTTTCGTTGTTGAAGATGAAGGTCTTGTAGAGCTTTCTCCACAGTTCGCGGTCGGCCTCATAGGTGTCCACATCCGAGGCCATGTATTCCTTATATATATCCGAGGCGATGATTTGTTCGTACAGTGCCCTGACGAAGTCTTCTTCGTTGCTCCAGGTGCGCTTCTGGTTGGCGATGAACTCCTGCAGTTGCTTGTTGCCTTCCAGCTGGATGACGAATCTGTTTTCCACGAATTTCATGTTGGGGTACAGCTCCTCGGCGGTAGGAGCCAGTTTTGCTTTAGCTGCATCGATGCGTTTTTGTGCATAGTTCGTCACGGCAATCATCAGCATCAGCAGGTAGTTGTAGAGGTCGTAGGCTTTGGAAAGGCTGAAGAACAACTCTTTTTCCGCAGCGTCCAGGTTTTTGCTGCCGTTCTGATAATAAGCATATACAATCTGTATAATCTTAAGACGAATAAGAACTCTGTTAATCATAATTCTAAAAGTAAATACCGTTTTTAACGGATGCAAAAATAGCTATTTTTGGTGAGTTGCGTGCATGAAAAACGTTTTTTTTTGTTTTTATGTTCATTATCCTCCGTTTTCTTTTGACAGTTTAAAAAAAATCGTCAATTTTGAGCCCGATTACGGGCCGGACCCGTGTCGTGAACATATTGTGAAACTAAAAACTATGGCGATGAACGAAAAAGATATTCTGTTGTCCCAGTCCATCAAGGCTGGCAAGCGCATCTATTATATAGACGTGAAGCGTGACAAGAAGGACGACCTCTTCCTCAGCATTACCGAGAGCAAGAAGGTCATTTCGGGTGAGGGCGAGGCTGCCCAGGTGAACTACGAGAAGCATAAGATTTTCCTCTATAAGGAGGATTTCGACAAGGTGCTGGACGGGTTGCACCGTGCAGTGGACTACATCCGTTGCGAGCAGGGACTGGCTGTTCCGGCCGGAGAACCCGCTGTCGACGAACAGCCGGCCGACGGCGATGGTGCCTATGAGGGACTGGACAAGGAAATCAAGATTGACCTTGACTTCTGAGGCTCTTCTTTCTTGCGCGGAGAAAAATGACGAGGGCGTGTCAGTGAATGGATTCCTGACACGCCCTCGATTTATTGGGGACAGTAGTCCCTTTCAGTGTCACTTAGGCGCGCTGAAGGCGAGGGGGATGGTGAATTTCACTCTCACCGGCTCCCCTTTTATCATGCCCGGCTTCCACTTGGGCATCAGGTTCACGACGCGGAGTGCTTCGGCATCCAGCTCGGGCGATACGCTGCGGATGACGGTGCTCTCGGTGATGCTGCCGTCCTTGTCCACCACAAACTGCACGATGACGCGTCCGCCGACCTTGTTCTTTGCGGCTTCTGCGGGATACTTCATGTTCTTGCTGATAAATGCCATCATGGCCGGCATGCCGCCATCGGGAAATTCCGGCATCTGCTCCACTACGTTGAAGACGGTGGTCGTGTCTTCGGGGACGGCAGTGGGGCGGGGCTTTTGTCCCTTCTCTTGTGCCACGGCTTCCACGTTGCCCACTGCCATCAGCAGGGCCATCAGTGGGAAGAGCAACAGGTATTTGGCCCTTCCGATTCCTTGGGTTCGTTTCTTGTTCATCATAAAAATTCGTTTTTTTAACGGTAAAACATTAAAGTTGTTATATAAGGTTGCTATAGCCTTGGGTTTGGACTGGGTGAGGGCCAGCAGGTGATACTGGTAGCTGCGCGGGTCATATCCCATCTGCAGCACCCGCTCGTCGGCCAAGTACTCCAGATTGGTGCGTATCTCGCGCTTCATGAGCCACACGAAGGGGTTGAACCAGCAGAGGATGCAGGCCACCTCGGCCATCATCACGTCTGCCGAATGGCCCTGCCGGACGTGTGCACACTCATGGGCCAGTATCTCGCGCAGCTCTTCATCGCTGTGTGAGGCCCGATGGACGAATATCCATCCGAAGAAGGAGAAGGGGCCGCTTGCCTCGTCCAACAGGTGCACCCGGATGCCCTCTATCCGTGTCGTGGGGGTATGGCGGGCCAGGCGGATGATGCAGGCCAGCCGGAAGAGCAGACGCAGGGTCAGCAGGAGGGCGATGCCTCCATAGAGCATGGCGGGTACGTCCGTTGCAAGCACTCCCCGGCCCTCGGCCGCTTGTGCCGTTGCGCTGACCTCGGGCAGCGTGAGGGCGGCATATAGTTCGGTCAGGGCCGTTATGGAACTGCCGCCTATGCTCCAGCCCTCCGGATGGATGAGGGCGGTCAGGAGGGCGGCCGGGTAGCATCCGAGCAACATGGTCCGCCGCCACGTGAAGAAAGTGTCGCGCTGTAGGAGCAGGCGGTAGAAGATGTAGAACAGCAGCAGGGCAATATTGATTTTCAGTAGACAGACTATCATGGCAGTGAGGGGGATTATGAGTTTCACTTTTCCGTTGGTTTCTCTCTTCTCGTCACTCCTCTTTCCCTTGTTCGATGAGGCCGATAATCTCTTTCAGGTCGCTGCTGGAAATCTTCTGCTCCCTGGCGAAGAACGAGACCATCTCCTTGTAGGAGTTCTTGAAGTAGTTGCGCACAAATCCGCTCATGAACGTGCGCTTGTAGTCGCTTTCGCGTATCAGGGCGGCGTATTGGTAGGTGTTTCCCTTGCGCATCGCCTTCACGTATTGCTTGCGCTCCAGGTTTTTCACGATGGAGGCCACGGTGGTGTAGGGAGGCCTGGGCTCGGGGAAGCGCGAAACGATGTCCTTCACATAGCAGTCGCCCATCTCCCAAATGTGCAACATGACTTCTTCTTCTTGCATGGTCAGCTTTTCCATAAGTGTTATAGTTTGGATGAATGATTACGCCGCAAAACTACGAACTTTTCGTAATAGTGCAATAGATAGAGAGTTAAATCTTGCTAACGGGTGATTCTTCGATGGACGGGAGGTAGGTCGTGTCCACTCAAAACGGGTTTTGGAGCGAGGGGAGGAGAGACCCGCGTAATGAGTGCCGGAAAGCCTGGCCAATGAACGCTTGAGTGCTAAGCCGCTGAACACTGAAGCGCGACACTCACAAGCCTCAAAGCGCGACACTCACTAACGCCGAGGTGCGAAGCCGTTTAACGGTTAAGTGCTCAGCGGCTTAGCACTCGAGCGTTCAGCGGCTTAACGCTGAGGTGCTCAGCGGCTTAACGGTCGGGTGGTGTAAAGACTTTTGCTGGGCTTTTGCTGTGTTTGTTGTAACGTGTTGATATTTAGTGAGATATAACAATCGGGATGAAGCACCGTATGTCGGCTTTCGTCCCCTGATATGGTTGTCAAATGAAGTGCTGATGATTCGGAATTAATCCGTGTTTGAATCCGTGAACCAACGGTCAGCGAAGCTAAATCCGTGCCTGAAAGAATGGAATAAATCCAAAACAGGCTCTTAGTCCAGCGTGAAGTTCTGTGAGCCGATGAGCGTGCCTTCGGCAAAGATGTCTGCACGGTAGCTGCCGGCATAGAGGAACTCCTCCACGTCCCAGTAGACCGTGACGTTTTGCTCCTCGCCGTCATATTCGATGTATTTCTTGATGGAGTAGGCCAGTTCGCGGTTCTCGTAGGCGAAGGTGTTGGCGGGGTTCTTGGTCAGCACGTCGTTGTCGGGCTTGGTGATGCGCACGTAGAGGGTGCGCTCGCCGGTGGTGGCCGTGATGTTCTTCACGATGGTGAAGTCAATCTTCAGCTTCACGATGTTCTTCACGCGCTTGGTCTCCTTGCCGCGCTTGTTCATGGGCGTGATGCTGATGTTGCTGGCATCGAGTTGTGCGGCAAGGGTCACCTTCTTGTCCAAGTGTTCCTTCTCCTCGGTCAGCGTGCTGATTTGCTGCTCGGCGGCATTGTATTTTCGAGTCACCTCGGCGATGACGGCCTTCTGATGGGTGGTCAGTCGGTTCAGCGAGTCAATCTGGTTGATGTAGCCAATCATCACCTTGCGCAGGGAGGCCAGTTCCTTCTTCAGGCGGCGGATTTCGGCGGCGTTGCTGCTCTTCACGGTGCGTAGTTCCTCTAATAGGCGTTGCGTCTTCAGCTGCTCCTGCTCCAGGAGCTGGGAAAGCGAGTCGTTGGAGATGGTCAGCTGCAGCTCGTCATACTGTTGGGCAAAGGTGGTGTATTCGTTTTCCAGGTCTTCCTTTTCCAACTGGAATTCCTGGATGAGTTCTTTGTTCGTCTGTTTTTCGCTGACCAGCAGGGAGGTCACAGCAATCAGGGCCAATACCAACAAGCCTCCGATGAGAAGGGCGGGAGTGTTTTTTGAGTTCGCCATCGCGCGTGTGCATTATTAATATATTATAGATAAGTTCGAAACGGGTGCTTAACCGGTCGATTCGGGTGCGAAGATACGCATTAATCACTAATAAACTGAAATCAAATTGGATTCTTAACTAAAATTATTGCGGAAATATTTCTCTAATTAGGAATATCGCTGTACTTTTGCGGCAACTTTAAGAACCTCATTAAACAAAAAGAAAGAATTATGTCAAAAGTAACCGTAGTCGGTGCAGGTAACGTAGGTGCTACGTGCGCCAATGTGTTGGCCTTTAATGAAGTGGCTGACGAAGTGGTAATGCTGGACGTGAAAGAAGGCGTTTCAGAAGGTAAGGCAATGGATATGATGCAGACTGCTCAGCTCTTGGGCTTCGACACCACTGTGGCTGGTTGTACCAACGATTATGAGAAGACTGCCAACTCTGATGTTGTCGTGATTACCTCGGGCATTCCCCGCAAGCCGGGCATGACTCGCGAAGAGCTGATTGGCGTGAATGCCGGCATCGTGAAGTCTGTAGCCCAGAACATCCTGAAATACTCTCCCAATGCAATTCTCGTGGTGATTTCCAATCCTATGGACACCATGACCTATCTGGCTCTGAAGTCTCTCGGCCTACCGAAGAACCGTGTCATCGGTATGGGTGGCGCCCTGGACAGCTCACGTTTCAAGTATTTCCTCTCTCAGGCTTTGGGCTGCAATGCCAACGAAGTAGAGGGTATGGTTATCGGCGGTCATGGCGACACCACCATGATTCCCTTGGCTCGCCTGGCTACATACAAGGGCGTGCCTGTGAGCACATTGCTCAGCGCTGAAAAGCTGGACGAGGTGGTGGCCAACACCATGGTAGGTGGTGCTACGCTGACCAAGTTGCTGGGTACTTCCGCCTGGTATGCTCCCGGTGCTGCAGGTGCAGCAGTGGTAGAGTCCATCATCCACAACCAGAAGAAGATGATTCCCTGCTCCGTACTGCTGGAAGGTGAGTATGGTGAGAACGACCTGTGTGTAGGTGTTCCCGTTATTCTGGGCAAGAACGGTATCGAGAAGATTGTAGAACTGGAGCTGAACGCTGACGAAAAGGCCAAGTTTGCCGCCAGTGCCGCTGCCGTTCACAAGACCAATGCAGCCCTGAAGGAAGTGGGTGCCCTCTAAACGACTGATTGCCGCTTAGCGGCTGTACCCATACAGTCCATAGACAATTTAGGCACGGATTGTGCGGATTATAACCAATAATCCGTGTAATCCGTGCCTAATTGCTTATTGGGTCAAAAAACAGCTTCTTGAGTTACTTGTAGATTTTCCTCTTGTTCAATGCATTCCAGTAGCGCCGTGCATTCTTGTTGTGCTCGGCAAGGGTGGCGGCAAAGTTGTGCGTGCCCGAAAAATCCTCTTTGGCACACATGTACAGGTAGTTGTGCTCGGCCGGATTCAGCACGGCATCCAGTCCGACGGGGGTGGGGATGCGTATCGGGCCGGGAGGAAGTCCGGGATGACGATAGGTGTTGTAGGGAGAGTCTACGGTGAGGTGGGCATTGGTGATGCGTCGCAGGGCGAAATCCTGCTGGGCAAACTTCACGGTGGGGTCAGCTTGCAGGGGCATACCTATGCGCAGGCGGTTCAGGTAGAGTCCGGCAACGAGAGGCTTTTCATCGCGGTCGTTGGTCTCCTCTTCCACAATGGACGCCAGTGTGCTCACCTCTATAGGGGTCAGGCCGATGGCTTGGGTCTTCCTTAGACGCTCTTCGTTCCAGAATTTCCGATGCTCCTGCGCCATGCGCTCCATGAAGCCCTTGGCGCTCATGTCCCAATAGACCTGGTAGGTGTCGGGGATGAACAGTGCCGGCAGGGTGGCTTCCGTGTAGCCCATTTGCTGTAGAAAGAGGGTATCTGTCAGTAGAGAGATGACTTCAAGAGAGTCTATCATGAGCTGGCGGCCCACGTTGCGTGCCAGGCGGTCAAGGGTGCGCACACTGCCTATCGTGAGGTTGGTAGGCTCCTGGTATCCCCGGCAGAGGCGGCTGAAGACATGATAGACATTCTCTCCCGGGCGAATGGCATAGCGACCGGTGTGGATGTGCTGGGGATAGTCCCGATAGGCAGCCATCCACAGGAATCCCTGAAAGCATTTGGCTTTACCCTGGCGATACACCTTATTATATATAGAGTCGGCGGTGTCGTCGCGGTCAATGTAGACGTAGACGGTGCGGTCGGGGTGGAATTGCGGGGCAAACAACAGGTAGTAGATGCCGCCTGCACAGGTGGCTGTCACCAAGGTGATGGCTGCTATGATGCCTATCAGTAGGTTGCGGGTCCTTTTCTTCATGAGATAATATGGCTTGTCTTGCGTTATGAATGGCAAATTGTAACAAAAAAGGAGCTACAGAATCTGTAACTCCTTGATTTTCAGTTTGCGGTATGGACGGGACTCGAACCCGCGACCCCCTGCGTGACAGGCAGGTATTCTAACCAGCTGAACTACCACACCATTAAATCCTTTTGGAGGATTGCTATCTCTTTCGATTGCGGTTGCAAAGGTAGACATTATTTTGGAATCTGCAATAGCAGAACGGAATATTTTTTTGCTTTTTCTTTGTGATGATTTGCTGTGCATTCATTATTAGGCTTTTATGCTTTTGGCCGGATTGAACTTTTTTCAGGAGACAAGCGGTGGTGCCAAGGCTTTTCCCGTTTCTTAGAGAGGACAATGGAACGGCTGTTGCTTCGCGAAAGTTATTTAATGAGGATAAAAATAAAACTTTCTGCTTGAAAAATTCGCTATTTAGCAATAAATAGTTATTTTTGCAGCTTCAAATTGGAAAAGTTGTAATTACAGACGCATAAAACAAGAAATAAGTATGATGAAAACAGCCAAATTATTGCTTCATTGCCCCGATAGGCCGGGCATATTGGCAGAGGTGACGGACTTTATCACAGTGAACAAAGGAAACATTATCTACCTTGACCAATATGTGGACCATGTGGAGAACATCTTCTTCATGCGCATTGAGTGGGAGTTGAAGGGATTCCTGATTCCGCAAGAGAAGATTGAGGATTATTTCTCCACACTGTATGCCCAGAAGTATGGCATGAATTTCCGGGTCTATTTTTCGGATTCGAAGCCTCGCATGGCTATTTTCGTTTCCAAGATGTCACACTGCCTTTTCGATCTCCTGGCACGCTATACGGCCGGAGAGTGGAATGTGGAGATACCGCTCATCATCAGTAACCATCCCGACCTGCAGCATGTGGCAGAGCGTTTCGGCATACCCTTTTACCTCTTTCCCATCACCAAGGAAACCAAGGAGGAGCAGGAGAAGAAGGAGATGGCCCTGTTGGCCGAGCATGGCGTGAATTTCATTGTGCTGGCCCGCTATATGCAGGTGATTTCCGAGAAGATGATAGCAATCTATCCCAACCGCATTATCAACATCCACCACTCCTTCCTGCCGGCTTTCGTGGGAGCCAAACCCTATCATGCCGCCTTTGAACGTGGCGTGAAGATTATCGGTGCCACGAGCCATTATGTGACTACGGAACTGGATGCCGGCCCCATTATCGAACAGGACGTGGTGCGCATCACACACAAGGATACCGTGCAGGACCTGGTGAACAAGGGCAAGGACCTGGAGAAAATCGTATTGTCGCGTGCCGTGCAGAAACATATTGAGCGCAAGGTGCTAGCCTATAAAAACAAGACTGTGATATTCAACTGACAACCATGCAAGTAGCTATCATAAAATACAATGCCGGCAATATCCGCTCGGTGGACTATGCGTTGAGGCGATTGGGCGTGGAACCGCTGATTACTTCGGACGAAGCGGAATTGCGGCGTGCCGACAAAGTCATCTTCCCCGGTGTGGGAGAGGCGGAAACCACCATGCGCTTTCTGCAGGCTTCGGGCATGGACCGGCTGATAAAGGAGATGCACCAGCCCTTGCTGGGCATCTGTCTGGGTATGCAGCTGATGTGTCGCCATTCGGAAGAGGGCCATGTGGATTGCCTGGGTATCTTTGACGTCGACGTGAAGCGCTTCGTCTCCCAAAGACATGAAGACAAGGTTCCCCACATGGGGTGGAACACCCTGAAGAACCTCAGCTGCGAACTCTTCAAAGGCTTCACGGAGGAGGAGTTTGTCTATTTCGTACACAGCTATTACGTCCCGGTCAATGAATGCACTGCGGCAGTGACCGACTATATCCACCCCTTCAGCGCCGCGTTGCATAAGGATAACTACTATGCCACGCAGTTCCATCCCGAGAAGAGCGGAAGCGTGGGGGAGCGTATACTGAAGAATTTCCTAGATTTGTAACCCCGTAACAGAAATGTAGCATGATAGAACTGATACCTGCCATTGACATTATAGACGGAAAGTGCGTGCGCCTTTCCCAGGGAGATTATGAAAGCAAGAAGGTCTACAATGAGAATCCTGTAGAGGTCGCCAAGGAACTGGAGGCACATGGCATACGCCGCCTGCATGTGGTGGACCTTGACGGAGCGGCTTCGCATCACGTGGTGAATCATCGCACGCTGGAGCGGATAGCTTCGCAGACCGGCCTGGTGATTGATTTCGGTGGGGGCGTAAAGAGTGACGAAGACCTGAAAATCGCCTTTGAAAGCGGTGCCCGGATGGTAACGGCCGGCAGTATTGCCGTGAAGAATCCTCAAATGGTCATTCATTGGCTGGAACGCTATGGCCATGAACGGATTATCCTGGGAGCCGACGTGAAAGAACGGAAAATTGCCGTCAATGGCTGGAAAGACGGTACGACCTGTGACCTCTTCCCCTTCCTGGCCGACTATGTGCAGCAGGGAATCAGCAAGGTCATCTGTACGGACATCAGCCGTGACGGAATGTTGCAAGGCCCTTCCGTATCCCTATATAAGGAGATGTTGCAGGCACATCCTGACCTTTACGTGATAGCCAGCGGAGGGGTCAGCAATGCCGATGACTTGCGGACACTGGAAGCTACCGGTGTGCCGGCTGTCATCTTTGGCAAGGCTTTGTATGAAGGCCGCATCACTTTCCGGGAGATGGAGACATTCATCATCAGTTCCCAACCATAGTCCCAAACTTATAACCTCTATTATATCATCGTGTTAGCAAAAAGAATCATACCCTGTCTTGATATCAAAGACGGTCAGACAGTGAAAGGAACCAATTTCGTCAATCTGCGTCGGGCGGGTGACCCCGTGGAACTGGCCCGTGCCTATAGTGAACAAGGGGCGGACGAACTGGTCTTCCTGGACATTACCGCCAGCTTTGAAGGGCGCAAGACCTTTGCCGAACTGGTGAAGCGCATAGCGGCCAATATCAGCATCCCCTTTACGGTGGGTGGCGGCATCCACGAACTGAGCGATGTGGAACGCCTGTTGGAAGCGGGTGCCGACAAAATCTCCATTAACTCCTCGGCCATCCGCCATCCCGAACTGATAGACGATATTGCTGGGCATTTCGGTTCTCAGGTGTGTGTGTTGGCCGTGGATGCCAAACTGACGGAGAAAGGATGGTGGTGCTACCTGAATGGTGGCAGGGTGGAGGCCGATAAGGAACTCTTTTCCTGGACCCGCGAGGCTCAGCAACGCGGCGCAGGCGAGGTGCTGTTCACCAGCATGAATCATGACGGTGTGAAGACCGGTTATGCCAACGAGGCTTTGGCGGCTCTTGCCGACACGCTCTCCATTCCTGTCATCGCATCGGGTGGAGCCGGTGCCAAAGAACATTTCAGGGACGCCTTCCTGCAGGGAAAAGCAGATGCAGCCCTGGCCGCCAGCGTTTTTCATTTCGGTGAGATAAAAATTCCCGATTTAAAGTCGTATCTTTGCGACCAGGGAATAGCGGTGAGGAAGGTGGGATAGTGTGAGACAAGTGTAGTAAACTATATTTCATAATACATAATTCGTAATATTGCAATGAACTTTGAAAAGATGAACGGACTTGTTCCGGCAATTATACAGGATGCTTCTACAGCCAAGGTGCTGATGTTGGGCTTCATGAATGAAGAGGCCTACGAGAAAACGATGGAAACCGGAAAGGTCACTTTCTTCAGCCGTACCAAGAATCGTCTGTGGACGAAAGGAGAGGAGAGTGGCAACTTCCTGAATGTGGTCTCCATCAAGGAAGATTGTGACCAGGATACTCTCTTGATACAGGTGAATCCCGTGGGACCTGTTTGCCATACAGGAACAGATACCTGCTGGGGCGAGAAGAACGAACAGCCGGTGATGTTTCTGAAAGAGCTTCAGGATTTCATAGACCGTCGTCATGCCGAGATGCCCGAAGGTTCCTATACCACCAGTCTCTTCCAGTCTGGTGTGAACAAGATGGCACAGAAAGTGGGAGAAGAGGCAGTGGAGACTGTCATTGAGGCTTGTAACGGCACGGATGACCGCCTGATTTATGAAGGGGCAGATTTGCTTTACCACCTCATTGTGCTGCTCACTTCCAAAGGCTATCGTATTGAAGACCTGGCGCGTGAACTGCAGGAACGTCACAGTGCCACCTGGAAGAAACATTAATCCCCAATGACATGAACGAAGAAGTACTGATAAAATATACCGACGTAGAAGTGCATCAGCAAGAACTTTGCGTGTTGGCCGATGTGAATGTGGAGTGGCGTCGGGGCGAGTTTGTCTATCTGATAGGCAAGGTCGGCTCGGGAAAGACCAGTTTGCTGAAGACTTTCTATGCAGAACTGGATGTCGCTTCGGGCGAGGCGGAGGTACTGGGCTATGACATGCGCAACCTGAAGCGTAAGTATATACCGCAATTGCGCAGACGCCTGGGTATCGTTTTTCAGGACTTCCAGTTGCTGACCGACCGCACCGTGCACGACAACCTGAAGTTTGTGCTTCGGGCCACCGGTTGGAAAAACGAAAGTGAAATAGACGAGCGCATTGAGGACGTGCTGGCATTGGTGGGCATGAGTAACAAGGGCTATAAGTTCCCCAATGAACTGTCGGGAGGCGAACAGCAGCGTATCGTCATTGCGCGTGCCGTGCTCAACTCTCCTGAAATTATCCTGGCCGATGAACCTACCGGAAATCTGGACGTGGAGACCGGACGAGCCATTACGAAACTGCTTCAGTATATCAGCCAAAGTGGAACCCTGGTGGTGATGACCACTCATAACATGCAACTGCTGCGTGAGTTCCCCGGACGTGTCTGTTGCTGCAAGGAGCATCGTCTCATTGAAGTGACCGAGGAGTTCAAGTCATGACTTATAACGTATAATTTATAACCATAAAATAGAAATGAAGATGAAAGTTTTAAAGTTTGGAGGTACTTCCGTTGGCTCTGCACAGCGTATGAAGGAAGTGGCCAAATTGATTACCGATGGTGAACGCAAAATTGTGGTGTTGTCTGCCATGTCGGGTACAACAAACACCTTGGTGGAGATTTCGGACTATCTGTACAAGAAGAATCCGGAAGGTGCCAACGAGATTATCAACAAACTGGAAGGTAAATACCGCCAGCAAATCAACGAACTTTTTGCCACTCCTGAATATAAACAGAAGGGTTGGGAACTTGTCAAGTCTCATTTCGATTATATCCGTTCCTATACCAAAGACCTCTTTACCCTGTTCGAGGAGAAGGTGGTACTGGCACAGGGCGAGCTGATTTCTACCGGTATGATGAACTATTACCTGCAGGAGAATGGGGTGAAGTCGGTGCTGCTTCCGGCTTTGGAATTCATGCGTACCGACAAGAATGCTGAGCCCGACCCTACTTACATCAAGGAGAAACTGGGTGTACAGCTTGAACTGCATCCCGAAGCCGACATCTACATCACTCAGGGTTTTATCTGTCGCAATGCCTACGGTGAGATTGATAATCTGCAGCGTGGAGGCAGTGACTATACGGCCTCGCTCATCGGTGCGGCCATTCAGGCTTCCGAAATTCAGATATGGACGGACATTGACGGTATGCACAACAATGACCCGCGCATCGTGGACAAAACTTCCCCTGTGCGCCAACTGCATTTCGAAGAAGCTGCCGAGTTGGCCTATTTCGGTGCCAAAATCCTGCATCCCACTTGTATCCAGCCGGCGAAGTATGCCAATATCCCCGTGCGTTTGCTGAATACGATGGAACCCACTGCACCCGGTACGCTGATTTCCAACGACACGGAGAAGGGCAAAATCAAGGCTGTGGCAGCCAAGGACAATATCACGGCTATCAAAATCAAGTCAGGGCGCATGTTGCTGGCCTATGGTTTCCTGCGCAAGGTGTTTGAAATCTTCGAGAGCTACCAGACATCCATCGACATGATTTGTACGTCCGAGGTCGGCGTCTCCGTCTCCATTGACAATACCAAGCATCTGAATGAGATTCTGGATGACCTGAAGAAATATGGTACGGTGACGGTGGACAAGGATATGTGTATCATCTGCGTTGTCGGTGACCTGGAGTGGGAAAACGTCGGCTTTGAGGCCAAGGCATTGGATGCCATGCGTGACATACCCGTGCGTATGATTTCCTTTGGAGGAAGCAACTATAACATCTCTTTCCTGATTCGTGAATGCGACAAGAAGGAGGCACTCCAGTCTTTGAGCAACATGCTGTTCAATGAAGAATAAGCAAGGTCACTCCTCAGTACAACTAAATGACTTATGAAAGGAACATTTCCTGTCAGTAAATTCCGTGAGTTGCGCACCCCGTTCTATTATTACGATACACGGGTGTTGCGCGACACATTGGCCTGCATCCGTAGCGAGGCCGGCCGATACGAAAACTATAAGGTGCATTATGCCGTTAAGGCCAACGCCAATCCCAAAGTGCTGGCCATCATCCGTGAAAGCGGGCTGGGTGCCGATTGTGTAAGCGGAGGTGAAATCCGTGCGGCCATCAAGGCCGGCTTCCCTACCGATAAGATTGTCTATGCCGGTGTGGGCAAGGCCGATTGGGAGATAAATCTCGGCTTGGACTATGGCATCTTCTGTTTTAACGTGGAGTCTATCCCCGAGTTGGAGGTCATCAATGAACTGGCGGCAGCCAGAGGCAAAGTGGCTAATGTGGCTTTCCGCATCAATCCCAATGTTGGGGCTCATACGCATGCCAACATAACGACCGGTCTTGCTGAAAACAAGTTTGGCATCAACATGGATGACATGGAACGTGTCATTGAGATTGCCGGTGAGATGGCACATGTACGCTTCGTTGGATTGCATTTCCATATAGGCTCCCAGATATTGGATATGGGCGACTTCACAGCATTGTGCAACCGTATCAATGACCTTCTGGACAAGTTGGAGGCCCATCACATACGGGTGGAGCACATCAATGTCGGAGGAGGCTTGGGTATTGACTATACACATCCCAACCGTCAGCCCATTCCTGATTTCCGCAGTTTTTTTGCCACTTATGCCAACTTTCTGAAGTTGCGTCCCTATCAGACGCTGCACTTCGAGTTGGGACGCTCGGTCGTGGCTCAGTGTGGGTCGCTCATCTCTCGTGTGCTCTATGTGAAGCAGGGGGCGAACAAACGGTTTGCCATTCTTGATGCCGGCATGACCGACCTCATCCGTCCTGCGCTTTATCAGGCCTATCATAAGATTGAGAACCTCACCTCCGAGGAACCTTGCGAGACCTATGATGTCGTGGGACCCATCTGTGAGTCTTCTGATGTTTTCGGCAAGGCTATTGACTTGAACAAGGCCCGCCGGGGCGACCTCTTTGCCTTGCGCTCGGCCGGTGCCTATGGCGAGATTATGGCTTCCGGTTATAATTGCCGTGAGTTGCCTCAGGGTTACTTGTCGGACGAACTGCTTTAGCAGGGTGTCTGCCGCAATCATAAACAAAAAACGTCCTTCATTTCGCACGCAGGAACCAGATTCCTGAACGTGGGAATGAAGGACGAAATGTATATGCACGGTCACTTCGGCTAATTACTGAAGCTCAGTACATTGTTGCTGTTGTCGGGAACCACTGAAATGGGACGGTTGCGATCCACCTCTTGTCCCAATAACTTCTTGGAGAGGTCATTCAGCAAGTAGTGCTGGATGGCACGCTTCACGGGACGGGCACCGAACTCAGGGTCGTATCCGGCGTTGGCCAGAAAGTCTATGGCTGCATCGGAGAGTTGCAGGCTGACTCCGTTGTTGTTGAGCATCTGCTGGACAGAACGGATTTGCAAGGTCACTATCTGCTTGATTTCCTTCTCGGTCAGCGGCAAGAACATGATGGTTTCATCGATACGGTTCAGGAACTCCGGTCGGATGTTCTTCTTCAGCATGTTCATCACTTCGCGTTTGGTTTCTTCCACGATATGCTCTTTGTTGTCACCGTTCAGTTTCTCCATTTGCGACTGGATGTAGCTGCTGCCCATGTTGCTGGTCATGATGATAATGGTGTTCTTGAAGTTCACCGTGCGTCCCTTGTTGTCGGTCAATCGCCCGTCATCAAGCACCTGCAGCAGGATGTTGAACACATCGGGGTGGGCCTTTTCGATTTCGTCAAACAGCACTACCGAATAGGGCTTGCGCCTTACGGCCTCGGTCAGCTGTCCACCTTCATCATAACCTACGTATCCCGGAGGCGCTCCTACCAGACGACTCACGCTGTGCTTCTCCTGATACTCACTCATATCGATACGTGTCATCATGCTTTCGTCATCGAAGAGGAACTCTGCCAGTGCTTTGGCCAGTTCTGTCTTTCCTACACCGGTCGTACCGAGGAAGAGGAATGAGCCGATGGGACGTTTGGGGTCTTGCAATCCGGCACGACTTCGTCTCACGGCATCGCTTACGGCTTCTATGGCTTCGTCCTGGCCGATGACCCGCTTGTGCAGTTCATCCTCCAGATGCAACAGTTTCTCCTTTTCGCTTTGCATCATCTTGCTGACCGGAATACCCGTCCATCGTGATACGACATCGGCAATGTCTTCGGCATCTACCTCCTCCTTGATCATGGCACTGTCTCCCTGTAGCCGGTGCAGTTCCTTTTGCGTCTCTTCAATTTCAGCGTTCAGAGCCTGCAGTTTGCCATACCGGATTTCGGCCACGCGGCCATAGTCACCTTCGCGCTCTGCCTTTTCGGCTTCAAACTTCAGGTTCTCTATTTCCACCTTGTTCTGCTGAATCTTGTTGACCAAGGTCTTCTCGCTTTGCCATTTGGCCTTGTAGGAGCTCTCCTGTTCTTTCAGTTCGGCCAGTTCTTTACCAATTTGCTCCAGCTTGACGGTGTCTTCTTCGCGCTTGATGGCCTCGCGCTCAATCTCTAACTGTTTGATTTTTCGGGAAATTTCGTCCAGTTCTTCAGGGACGGAATCCACCTCCATACGCAGTTTGGCAGCGGCTTCGTCCATCAGGTCAATGGCCTTGTCGGGCAGGAAACGGTCGCAGATGTAGCGGTTGCTCAACTCCACGGCGGCAATGATGGCATCGTCCTTGATGCGCACGTGGTGATGGTTCTCGTAGCGCTCTTTCAGCCCTCGGAGGATGGAGATGGTGCTCAGGGTGTCCGGCTCGTTCACCATGACAATCTGGAAACGACGCTCCAGTGCCTTGTCCTTCTCGAAGTATTTCTGATACTCATCGAGCGTGGTGGCACCGATGCTGCGTAGTTCGCCACGTGCCAAGGCCGGCTTTAGGATGTTGGCAGCATCCATGGCGCCTTCGCCCTTGCCAGCTCCTACCAGTGTGTGGATTTCGTCAATGAAGAGGATGATGTCTCCTTCGGACTTCTTCACTTCGTTGATGACCGCCTTCAGACGTTCCTCAAATTCACCTTTGTATTTGGCACCGGCCACCAGTGCCCCCATGTCCAAAGAGTAGACCACCTTGTTCTTCAGGTTTTCGGGTACGTCACCGCGCAGAATACGATGGGCCAGTCCTTCCACGATGGCAGTCTTTCCCGTACCCGGCTCACCGATGAGGATGGGGTTGTTCTTGGTGCGTCGGCTCAAGATTTGCAACACCCTTCGGATTTCCTCGTCGCGGCCGATGACGGGATCCAACTTGCCGTTTCGGGCAGCCTCGTTCAGGTTGATGGCATACTTCTCCAGGGACTGATAGGTCTCTTCGCTGGACGCAGAAGTAACCTTCTCACCTTTGCGCAGCTCCTGAATGGCTAGGCGCAACTCTTTTTCCGTCATACCAGCATCCTTCAGAATGCTGGCTGCCGTGCTTTTCCCCGTAAGGATGGCCAGCAAGAGTGGCTCCAATGAGACGAACTCATCGCCCATCTCCTTGGAATATTGCGTGGCACGCTGCAGGACGTCGTTGGCTTCCCGGCTCAGGTAGGGCTCACCTCCCTGAACCTTCGGCAGTGATTCAATCTGCCTCTCCACTACGGCGGCAATCTGCTGACCGTTCACTCCCAACTTCTGGAAGATGAAGTTGGTGACATTCTCGCCAACCTGAATGATGCTGTGCAGCAGGTGGACAGGCTCTATGGCCTGTTGCCCTTGGCTTTGCACCAAGTTGACGGAGGCTTGGATGGCTTCTTGGGCCTTGATTGTAAAATTGTTGAAGTTCATTGTATTTGTTCTCCTTTCTTTTCTTGTTTTCTACTGTAACACCGAGGGAGGTGCAAAAGATTTGCCAATGCAATAATAATGACAAAATGTCATTGCGGGAGGTGGACGTGTGGCCAATATGACATACTCATGTTGATGTAATGAGGTGCTTTCGGATTAATTGGGCTTATTATTGGCTCATGAAAATAAAATATTCTACTTTTGTGGGCAAAATCAAAGAAAGAGATAGAATGGAAAACCAAATTAAATTTGCAAAGAATGTATTGTTGCTGGATGTGGCCTTTATTCATGGGATGTTAGGGCGAATCAGGCAATTTATGAGTGAGCGTTTGGGACGTCAGTTGCCCGACATTGACCTGTCGGCCTGGCTCACTTGCCTCGTCTTGGATGCCGGAATCCGTGGTGACAAGAATGAAGTACAGGTGTTATTGCTGCATGACGGAGAGGAACAACGCGTGGATTTCTGTCAGCCCTCTGACTTGAAATCTCTGGACGGCATGGCTTGCCGCACGTCGCTCGGCGAGTTTGCCTTCTCCTGTGTCACTTCAGCAGATATTGTCAGTAGCGAGGCGCTGTTTGTTGACCTGATGACTTTGGCCCTTGATTCATCCGATGTGAAGTGTCTGATGCTTCTGCCTTGCCATGAAAAATATGCTTCTTTGCTGGAAAAGGAAATCTGTAGCTTGCTTGATGGCAAGGAGAAGGAGATGACGGAGAAGCTACTCTATTTCACAATGGCTGGGAGCATGAGTCCGCTTCCTTGCCGTTGCGACTCTGTTGTTCATTCCCTGATTCGTGTATGGGACATCAGGCCGGAAGAATTGAAACCTCTCTGACGCTGAGTGGTTGTTGTATTATATAATAATGTGTACAGTATGAATATGGATGGAAATAAAACACACTCTTCTGCCTCTTTCCTGCAACGTAACAACCGTATGATTTATGTCTCGTTGCTCGTGCTTCTCGTGGGTGCCTTGTTGCTGGATTATGTTCCTGTCATGCAGGCGTTTTCCTCTTGGGCAACTCCGCCTGTAGCTCTCTTCCTAGGATTGGCCTTTGCCTTGCTTTGTGGCCAGGCCTATCCGAAGTTCAACAAAACGCTTTCCAAGAAATTGCTTCAGTACTCGGTGGTAGGACTGGGATTTGGCATGAACCTGCAAGCCTCGCTTCAGTCGGGCAAGGAGGGAATGGCCTTCACGGTGATTTCGGTGGTGGGTACCATGTTGATTGGTTGGTTGATTGGGCGTAAGTTTCTGAAGGTGGATTGCAATACCGCCTATCTCATCAGTTCGGGTACGGCCATCTGTGGAGGAAGTGCCATTGCGACTGTCGGACCGGTGTTGGGGGCAAAGGATGCGGAGATGTCGGTGGCGTTGGGCACTGTCTTTGTGCTGAATGCCATCGCCTTGTTCATTTTCCCCGTTGCAGGCGAGGCGTTGGGCATGAGTCAACAACAGTTCGGCACTTGGGCTGCGATTGCCATTCACGATACAAGTTCGGTGGTTGGTGCCGGTGCGGCTTATGGCAAGGAGGCTTTGGAGGTTGCCACGACAATCAAGCTGACCCGTGCCCTGTGGATTATCCCGTTGGCACTTGTCACGTCGTTTGTCTTCAAGAGCAAGGGACGGCGGATAAGCATTCCGTGGTTTATCCTGTTCTTCGTGTTGGCGATGCTTTTTAATACTTACGTGCTGAGTTGCTCGGAGGTAGGGGCGCAGGTGGGGCAGGTGGTCAATGGACTGGCACGTAAGTCGCTTACGGTCACCCTGTTCTTCATAGGAGCCTCCTTGTCGCGCGATGTCCTGAAGGCTGTCGGCATCAAGCCCTTGTTGCAGGGAGTCTTGCTTTGGGTGGTTATCAGCCTGAGCACGCTGGCCTACATCTACTGGTTTTAGTAAAAATGACGTGCCGGTATTGAAAACTATTGGTGTCCGCTAAACATAATAATTCTCTCCCAACTTGCTGAAACAGACAAGCTGGGAGATTTTTCTTCTTGGACAAGCCTCCTCTATGTGTTAGCCGTCCCCTCCGGTGGCGGTTCGGCTGCCTCCATGAGCATCAGTCTGAGATCTTCGTCCGGCTTATTGAAGAATGTCTGCATATTGAGGTAATACATCAGGACTATCCTGACC
>JAFURM010000032.1 GCA_017471925.1 Bacteroides sp. | reverse complement strand
TTATAGGCATCGATGATCAGCGTGTTGTCGGCCGTCTGCTTCAGCTGCGAGCGGTTGTTGCGCGGCGTGTAGTCGCTCAGCGCATGATTGATGCTGTGAGGGTCCACTTCGAAGAAGCGTCCGATGGTGATGGCGGCCAGGGCGTTGGTCAGGGTGTCTATCTCCGTGCTGTTGATGATGATGCCCGAGTGCTTCATGTTGGCGATGCAGAGCGTCAGCATGCTGCGGCTGGTGGTGGCCACATGCTCGTAGGCCACGGGATAGACATCGGGATGCACACAGCCCAGGGCCACGAAGAGGTGCACGCCGTGGAGCACGGAGACATGGGCCTCCTTCACCCAGGGAATCTCCCGGCAGGCCTGCACCACACGGGCTGCCTCGGCAGGGTCTTTCAGGTCATAGTCGTAAGGGGCATAGCCCGTGAAAGAGACGAGATGGCGCGGCACACGCCCACGACGGCAGTCGCCCGCCACGCAATAGAGGGGCAACGAGCCCTTCAGTTTGGAGGCCGCCGTGTCACGGCCCTCATCATGCAGGGAGCGCACCTGCCTCACCGTGTCGGCCCAGCGGCCTTCCACGATGGCACGGTGCAGGTCGTCGACAGACATCAGCACCGCCCCCTTCACATTGTACTTCATCGGGAACAACGTCCCCACAGGTTGTTTCAGTTCTTTTTTCATGATTCTTGATATTATTTAGATGAAAAATGTTACATTTCCGGCCTTTTTGCGGCTAATGACACACAAAGTGACACACCCGACCCGATTTTTGTGCACTAACACACTGTGATAGTGACAATTACAGATGTGTCACTTACCTGACACATTCCGCACTGCGGAAGCAACGCCACAAAGGTAAATTATGGAGACGAAAGGGGGTGTCACTTCTTCCCTTAGGCAAGAAGTGACACCCCCACTGAAGATTAACTTATTTTATGATAGCACCATGAAAAAACAGAGCCGACACCTCACACTCCCACTCCTGGGACGCCTGCTGTGCTTCATCCTGAAGCTGGAGCAGCTGAACAACTTCATGCGCAAAGTCATGGGCATGGGTCCGTCCACACTGGCCCGCCTAAAAAAAGGGAGCTGCTCCACACGGAGTTCTACTTGCGCATCATCATCGCCATCTACCTGAAAAACGGCAGCGACGGACTGACCAGGCTGGCCCGACTGGCCGGCTACTACCTGGACCACCTCCCGCCCCACTTTCTGGAAAACTATGCCCAAGAGGCCAAGGAGAGAGTGAAGAAGATATAGGGCCGGACTCCGTGTGGAAGGCATTTTCTTTCATTACTAATGAATAATATCTTTCATTGCTGGCGAAAGAACAGCTTTAGGCACGGATTACACGGATGGGAACACGGAATTGCCATGAGGTATTGAGACCCCTCAGTCGGCAATCCGACTGTTCCCCTTGAAGGTGGAGCAGTTGAATACCTGACGTATTAATCCGTGTTTCCATCCGTGTCATCCGTGCCTGAATTATCAATTATCAACTGTCGACTATCAATTATAGAATTATAGAAGAAATAATTGGCGAAAAATTTCCGTATTCAATAAGAAATGGTTTACTTTGTGCTGTTTTTATGCCTGTGTCCGGAAGGCACAGACTGGCGACAATAACATTAATTTCAACATTTATTTATACCATTATGAAAATCTCACACATTGAGCATCTCGGCATTGCCGTGAAGAGTATCGAAGAGGCGTTGCCTTATTATGAAAACGTATTGGGTCTGAAGTGCTACAATATTGAAACCGTAGAGGACCAGAAGGTGCGCACAGCGTTCCTGAAAGTGGGCGACGTGAAGATTGAACTCCTGGAGCCGACCTGCCCTGAAAGCACCATCGCCAAGTTCATCGAGAAGAACAACGGCAACGGCGGCATGCACCACCTGGCATTTGCCGTGGAAGACGGTGTGGCCGAAGCTCTGGCCAACGTGGAGGCTGCCGGCGTGCGTCTCATCGACAAGGCACCGCGCAAGGGAGCCGAAGGCCTGAACATCGCCTTCCTGCACCCCAAGTCAACCCTCGGCGTACTGACCGAACTTTGCGAAAAACCGGAATAACCAACAATAAAATCATAAATCGACAAGATGAGTAACCAGCTTGAAAAAATTAAAGAGCTTATCGAGCTTCGCGCTCAGGCTCGCCTGGGTGGCGGTGAGAAAGCCATCGAGAAACAACATGCCAAAGGCAAATATACGGCCCGTGAACGCATAGCCCAACTCCTGGACGAAGGCAGCTTCGAGGAGATGGACATGTTCGTGAAACACCGCTGCACCAACTTCGGTCAGGACAAGAAGCACTTCCTGGGCGACGGCGTGGTGACCGGTTGCGGTACCATCGAAGGCCGTCTGGTCTACGTGTTCGCACAGGACTTCACCGTGTTCGGAGGCTCACTCTCCGAGACCATGGCACAGAAGATCTGCAAGGTGATGGACATGGCCATGAAGATGGGCGCACCCGTCATCGGCATCAATGACTCCGGTGGTGCACGTATCCAGGAAGGCATCAACGCCCTCGCAGGCTATGCCGAAATCTTCCAGCGCAACATCATGGCTTCGGGCGTAGTGCCCCAGATTTCGGGCATCTTCGGCCCCTGCGCAGGCGGTGCCGTCTACTCTCCCGCCCTGACCGACTTCACCCTGATGACCGAAGGAACCTCCTACATGTTCCTCACGGGTCCTGCCGTAGTGAAGACCGTGACCGGCGAAGACGTGACACAGGAAGACCTGGGCGGTGCCAGCGTACATGCCTCCAAGTCGGGCGTGACACACTTCACTGCCGAAACCGGCGAAGAGGGTCTGGCCATCATCCGCAAGCTCCTGAGCTACATCCCCCAGAACAACCTGGAAGAGGCTCCCATCGTGACCTGTAACGACCCCATCGACCGACTGGAAGACTCGCTCAACGAAATCATCCCCGACAACCCCAACCAGGCCTATGACATGTACGAGGTCATCGGTGCCATCGTGGACAACGGTGAGTTCCTGGAAGTGCAGAAAGACTATGCCAAGAACCTCATCATCGGCTTCGCACGCTTCAACGGACAGTCCGTGGGCATCGTGGCCAACCAGCCCAAGTATCTGGCCGGCGTGCTGGACTGCAACGCTTCCCGCAAGGGTGCTCGCTTCGTGCGCTTCTGCGACGCCTTCAACATTCCTCTCGTGACACTGGTAGACGTGCCGGGCTTCCTGCCGGGAACAGGCCAGGAATACAACGCCGTCATCCTGCACGGTGCCAAGCTGCTCTACGCCTACGGCGAAGCCACCGTGCCCAAGGTGACCGTCACCCTGCGCAAGTCCTACGGCGGTTCTCACATCGTGATGAGCTGCAAGCAGCTGCGCGGCGACATCAACTATGCATGGCCCACCGCCGAAATCGCCGTTATGGGTGGTAAGGGTGCCGTAGCCGTGCTCTATGCCAAGGAGGCCAAGGAACAGGAGAACCCCGCCGAATACCTGGCAGAGAAGGAAGCCGAATACACCAAACTCTTCGCCAACCCCTACAACGCTGCCAAGTATGGCTACATCGACGACGTCATCGAACCGCGCAACACGCGCTTCCGCGTCATCCGCGCCCTGCAACAGTTGCAGACCAAGAAGTTAGTGAACCCGGCCAAGAAGCATGGCAATATTCCTTTGTAAACCCTGTTAAAAACAAGACATTCATGAAGAAAATAGGAATACTGATCGTAGCGCTGACGGCCATCTGCGGCACGCTCTCTGCACAGGGAGCCAAGAGCCTGGTCATCAACGAAGTGCTGGTCAACAACAAGACCAACTTCCAGGATGACTACGGCCAGCACCACGCCTGGATTGAAATCTTCAACCCGACGTTTGCCACCGTGGACATCCGCAACTGCTACCTGACCAACGACAAGCGAGTATTGGACAAGAGCCTCTCCGCCCCCGAGCGTGCGGCTCTGATGTACCCCATCCCCAAGGGTGACGTACTGACCAGAATACCGCCCCGCCAGCACATCCTCTTCTGGGCGGACGCTGCACCCAAGCGCGGCAACTTCCACCTGAACTTCGAGCTGGACTCCGTGGGACCCAACTGGGTGGCCCTCTATGACGGCAACGCCATTGACCTGATTGACTCCATCTCCATCCCCGCACTGAAAGCCGACTGCTCCTATGCGCTGAAGATGGACGGCAGAAAGGGCGGCACAGAGGTGTGGAACATCGTGGGTGAAAACAACACCTTCGTCACTCCAAGCACCAACAACGTGACCCTGGACACCAACACCAAGATTGACGGCTTCAAGCAGAAAGATCCCCACGGCATCGGCATGGCCATAATGGCCATGGCAGTCGTGTTCTTCGGACTGATTCTGCTCTTCCTCTCCTTCAAGCTCATCGGCAACATCGGCAAGAACATCGTGAAGCGCAACGCTATGCGCCACCATGGCATTGCCGACAAGAAAGAGGCCAAGGAGAAGAACATCGGCGGCGAGTCCGGCGAAGTGTTTGCAGCCATCGCCATGGCCCTGCATGAGTATCAGGAGAACGTACACGACATTGAGGAGACCATCCTCACTATTAATAAGGTGAAGAGAAACTACTCGCCGTGGAGCTCCAAGATCTACACGCTGAGACAACTGCCGAAATAAAGAAGATTCAAACAAAACAATTAAAGACTGAAAAACAAAAGAGATGAAACAGTATAAATATAAAATCAACGGTAACCTCTACAACGTAACCGTGAACGACATAGAGGACAACATTGCCCGCGTAGAGGTGAACGGTACCCCCTACAACGTGGAGCTTGACAAGCCCATCAAGGCCGCTCCGAAACCCGTGACCCGCCCTGCAGCCGCTCCCAAGACTGCTACCGGCGCACCGGTAGTGACCCGCCCCGTAGCCGCAGCCGGCAAGGGAGGCGTGAAGTCTCCGCTGCCCGGCGTCATCCTGGACATCAAGGTGAAGGAAGGCGACATGGTGAAGAAGGGACAGACCATCCTTATTCTGGAAGCCATGAAGATGGAAAACAACATCAACGCCGACCGCGACGGCAAGGTGGCCGCCGTGAAGGTGAGCAAGGGCGACTCCGTTCTTGAAGGTACAGACTTAATCATCATTGAATAATCTGCGGTATGGAAGAACAAAGTTTTTTATCATTCATGGGTAACAACCTTGCCGACTTCTGGGAGTACACGGGATTTGCACAAGCCACTTCCCAACACCTCATCATGATTTTGGTAGGTCTGTTCTTCTTGTTCCTGGCCATCAAGAAGAACTTCGAGCCCCTGCTGCTCGTGCCCATCGGCTTCGGTATCCTCATCGGCAACATCCCCTTCAAGGCAGACGCCGGTCTGGAAATCGGCATCTATGAAGAGGGTTCCGTGCTGAACATCTTCTATCAGGGCGTAAGAACCGGCTGGTATCCCCCGCTGGTGTTCCTGGGCATCGGTGCCATGACCGACTTCTCGGCCTTGATTTCCAACCCCAAGCTGATGCTGGTAGGTGCAGCCGCACAGTTCGGCATCTTCGGAGCCTACATGGTGGCCCTGGCCATCGGCTTTGAGCCGGCCCAGGCCGCAGGTATCGCCATCATCGGCGGTGCCGACGGTCCTACCGCCATCTTCCTCTCCTCCAAGCTGGCCCCCAACCTGATGGGAGCAATCGCCGTGTCGGCCTACTCCTATATGGCCCTGGTGCCCATCATCCAGCCACCCATCATGCGCTGGCTCACCACGAAGAAGGAGCGGGTCATCCGCATGAAACCCGCCCGTGCAGTGTCCCAGACGGAGAAGATTATCTTCCCCATCGTCGGCCTGCTGCTCACCTGCTTCCTGGTGCCCTCTGCCCTCCCCTTGCTGGGTATGCTCTTCTTCGGCAACCTGCTGAAGGAAAGTGGTGTGACCCGTCGTCTGGCCGAGACAGCCAGTGGCCCGCTCACCGATGCCATCATCGTACTGCTTGGCGTCACCGTGGGTGCCTCCACGCAGGCTTCTGAGTTCCTGACCACGAGCACCATCTTCATCTTCTTCCTGGGCTTCTGTGCATTCTGCATCGCCACAGCCTCAGGCGTGTTGTTCGTGAAGTTCTTCAACCTCTTCCTGAGCAAGGGCAACAAAATCAACCCGCTCATCGGCAACGCCGGCGTATCGGCCGTACCGATGTCCGCACGCATCTCCCAGAACGTCGGCCTGGAATACGACCCGACCAACTACCTGCTGATGCACGCCATGGGTCCCAACGTAGCCGGAGTCATCGGTTCTGCCGTAGCTGCCGGTGTGTTGCTGGGCTTCCTGGTATAAGCGGGAGAAAGCCAAGAACACTTTTTCCGTTGGCAACACATCGTTTTTTCGTATCACATTGTCTTCCATTGGATGTGTTGCATCTTCGTCCCTCCTTGTCCCGTCGGGGAAAGGAGGGACTTCCTTTATATAACGCCCTCTGGCAAGCAAGCTGAAAACGTTTGCATAAGATATTAAAGGGTATCGGGAAAGAGGATGCAGGAAATATGGAGAATTTGTCTTAACTTAGCGGCACGAATAATTAACCGATAAGACAAACTATCATGAAAAAAGTATTCTCCATGTTGGGAGCACTGTTGCTCTCACTCAGTACATTCGCCGCTATGAATGTGAACAAGATTGACCCGCCGTTCTGGTACACAGGTATGCAGAACCCCGAATTGCAGTTGATGGTCTATGGCGAAAACATCGCCAACGCCACAGTGGCAGTGGACTATCCCGGTGTGACCCTGAGCAGCACCGTGAAGATGGAAAGTTCCAACTACCTGCTGGTGTACCTGAAGTTGGACAAGAACGTAAAGCCCGGCCAGATGAAACTGACCTTCAGCGAAGGCAAGAAGAAGAAAATCGTACGGGAATATGAACTGAAAGCACGCAGCATGAAGGGGTGCGAACACATGGGTTTTGATGCCTCTGACGCCCTGTACCTGCTGATGCCCGACCGTTTCGCCAACGGCAACCCCGACAACGACCAAGTGGAGGGAATGGCCGAATACAAGGTGGACCGCAACGACCCCAACGCCCGCCACGGCGGTGACCTGGCCGGCATAGAGCAACACCTGGACTACTTCAGCGACCTGGGCGTGACAGCCATCTGGTTCACCCCCGTGTTAGAGAACAACATGACGGGCGGCTCCTATCACGGCTATGCCACTACCGACTACTACAAGGTGGACCCCCGCTTCGGCACCAATGAGGAGTACAGGCTGCTCATCGAGAAGTGCCACCAGCGCGGCATCAAAATCGTGATGGACATGATTTTCAACCACTGCGGCGTGGAGCATCCCTGGATCAAGGACATGCCCACCAAGGACTGGTTTAACAACCCCGACCACGAGAACAACTTCGTGCAGACCTCCTTCAAGCTGACACCGCACGTAGACCCCTACACGTCACAGTATGACTTCAACCAGATGAACGACGGATGGTTCGTGACCGCCATGCCCGACCTTAACCAGAAGAACCCGCACGTGATGCGCTACCTCATCCAGAACAGCTTCTGGTGGATTGAATATGCCAACATCGACGGCATCCGCATGGACACCTACCCCTATGCCGACTATGACGGCATGAGCAACTGGATGAAGGAACTGAACGAGGAGTACCCCAACTACAACACCGTGGGCGAGACCTGGGTGACCGAACCCGCCTACACCGCCTGGTGGCAGAAGGACAGCAAGCTCTCCGCACCCAAGAACAGCAACCTGAAGACAGTGATGGACTTCAGCTTCTTCGACAAAATCAACACGGCCAAGAACGAGCAGACAGAGACCTGGTTCAAGGGACTGGACCGCATCTATAACAACTTCGTCTATGACTTCCTCTACCCCAACCCGGCATCCGTGCTGGCTTTCATCGAAAACCACGACACCGACCGTTTCCTGGGCGAGACCAAGAACCTGGCCATGCTGAAGCAAGCCTCTACCCTGCTGCTCACCACCCGCCGCATTCCGCAGCTCTACTATGGCACCGAGGTGATGATGAACGGCGTGAAGAGCAAGAGCGACGGCTACGTGCGCTGTGACTTCCCCGGTGGCTGGCAGGACGACAAGTGGACGGCCTTCACTGCCGAAGGACGCAACAAGATGCAGAACGTATGCTATGACTTCTACAAAACCCTGCTGAACTGGCGCAAGGGCAACGAGGTGATTGCCAAAGGCTCTATGGTGCAGTTCATGGTGCAACACGGCGTGTATGCCTATGCCCGCCAGTATGAAGGCAAGACGGTGCTCGTCATGCTGAACGGTACGGATGCCGAGACCACCCTGCCCCTGCACTACTACAAGGAGGTGCTGAAAGACACCAAGAGCGGCAAAGACATCCTCACCGGCAAGACCATCAGCTTTGAAGGCGACCTGAAGATGACTCCGCGCGAATCATTAGTCATCGAACTGTAAGACAGTTGATAATTGACAGTTGACTGTTTTTTAGGCACGGATTACACGGATTATAACACGGATTTAGACATTGAGGTGCTTCGCACGGTTGAGGCGTTGAGACGTTGAAATGCTTTACACGATTGAAACGCAGAGTTACACAGAGAAAATCCGCGTTATAATCCGTGTAATCCGTGCCTAAAATTATCAACTATTATAAGTAGAAATCCTGCGTCAGAGCCGTATAGGCAGCAGAACGGCGGTTCTCCTCGTCAGCCAGACACAGGGACTCCTCGATGCACGGTGACGGCAGTTGCCTGAACAGCATCAGCAGACGGCGGCAAGGCTTGCCCGGCTTGGTGTAGACCCGCATCAGGCGGCACAAGAAAAAGCCATGCACCCCTGCACACTCCCCCACATGCGCTTCGGCTTCGGCCGGAACAATCAGCGCCACTCCACCTCTATCCTGCAACAGCTGCGCTGCCGAGCGGAACAGCAGGTCGTAATTCAGCCCTCCGGCATGACGTGCCGCATTACGCTGACGGTCGGGACACTTCAGGGCATCCACGAAATAGGGCGGATTGGAAACAATCAGATCAAACCGTTCCACGGAAACATACTGTCGGAAATCCGCACACACCACCGCCACCTTGTCCGCCCAAGGCGAAGCGGCGACATTCTCGGCAGCCTGTTGTGCTGCTGCCTCATCCACCTCCACCGCCGTCACCATCACCTCGGGAGCACGCTGAGCTATCTGCAAGGCTATCAGCCCCGTACCCGTTCCCACATCAAGCACACGGCGACACCCCTCCAAGGGTGCCCATGCCCCCAGCAATACACCATCGGTGCCCACCTTCATGGCACAACGGTCATGGAACACAGTAAATTGTTTGAACTTAAAATAAGCATTGGACATAATCTTTCCACTCTTTTAGGCCCCAAAAATAAACAAAGTCAGGCAATTCCACCGCAAAAAAGAGCTGTTTTTGTCTTTTTAAGTGCCTGTCGTTGCCGAAAAGTGGAAGAAATAGCTTAACTTTGCAGTCCGTTTGTCTATACCTGACTGACGACCTAATATAGAAGAATGAACAAAATGAAGAAAACCAACTTTTTTTGCGATATAAGGAGAGAGGGCAACGGGGCTTTCTCAGTGATAGCCGACTTTGACGGAAACGCGGAACAACTGATGGACATCAAGGTGGACGAAGTGTTGCCCATATTGCCGGTGCGCAACACAGTGCTGTTTCCCGGTGTCTTCATGCACATGCACATCAAGCGGACAAGCACCCGCAAGCTGGTGCGCGAAGCCGTGAGAAAAGACCTGTTCATCGGCGTGGTCTGCCAGAAGATGGAGGACGTGGAAGATCCGGGATTGGAAGACCTCTACCACATGGGAACCATCGGCAAAATCGTGCGCGTACTGGAGATGCCCGATGAAAGCGTTACCGTCCTCGTGCAAGGCTTCAAGCGCATGGAGCTGAAGGAAATCCTGGAGTATACCCCCTTCATAAAGGGACGTGTGGTGCCCATATCCGACGAGTTTCCCAAAGAGAACGACAGAGAGTTCCAATCACTGATAGACTCCGTAAAGGAGTTAGCAGTACGCTATGCCAACTCATCGGAGAACTTCCCCACGGAGATGGGATTCGCCGTCAGAAACATCAGCAGCCCCCTGTTCCTGCTGGGCTTCATCTGCAGCAACCTGCTGACGCAGAAAGAGGAGAAAATAGAGCTGCTGCACATCGACTCCCTGCGCACCCGCACCTACCGCCTGCTGGAAATCCTGAACAGGGAGGTACAGCTGGCCGAAATCAAGAGCAACATACAGATGAGGGCCCGCGAGAACATCAACCAGCAGCAGCGCGAATACTTCCTGCAACAGCAAATCAAGACCATACAGAGCGAGCTGGGAGGAGGCGGCCAAGAGCGCGAAATCGAAGAGCTGCGCAAGAAAGCCGGAAGAATCAAGTGGAGCAAAGAGGTGAAAGAGACTTTCCTGAAAGAGGTGGACAAACTGGAGCGGATGCATCCGCAGTCTTCTGAATTCAGCGTACAGATGAACTACCTGCAGACCGTAATGGGACTGCCCTGGGGCATCTACACCCGCGACAACCTGAACCTGAAGAATGCAGAAAAGGTATTGGACAGAGACCATCATGGACTGGAGAAGGTGAAGGAGCGCATACTGGAGCACCTGGCCGTGCTGAAACTGAAGGGCGACATGAAATCGCCCATCATCTGCCTGTATGGCCCTCCGGGCGTAGGCAAGACCTCCCTGGGACGCTCCATCGCATCGGCCCTGAAACGCAAGTATATCCGCATGTCGCTGGGCGGCGTGCACGACGAAGCCGAGATTCGCGGCCATCGGCGCACCTACATCGGTGCCATGCCGGGACGCATCATCAAGAACCTGAGCAAAGCCGGTTCGTCCAACCCCGTCTTCATCCTGGACGAAGTGGACAAAATCAACAACGACCATCAGGGAGACCCCTCATCGGCCCTGTTAGAGGTACTGGACCCCGAGCAAAACACCACCTTCCACGACAACTACTTGGACCTGGACTATGACCTCTCCAAGGTGATGTTCATCGCCACGGCCAACAACATCGGCAACATACCGGCACCGCTGCTGGACCGCATGGAGCTGATTGAAGTGAGCGGCTACATCACGGAAGAGAAGATAGAGATAGCCCGCCGCCACCTGATTCCCAAAGCGCTGGAGAACAATGGCATGAAGAAGAACGACATCAAGATGTCCAAGAAGACGATAGAGGCTATCATCGAATCGTACACCCGTGAAAGCGGTGTGCGCGAACTGGAGAAGAAGATAAACAAGGTGTTGCGCAAGATGGCCCGCCAATATGCCACAGACGGCTATTATGCCAAGACCGAAATCAAGCCGGAAGACCTGCAAGAGCTACTGGGTTCTCCCGAATATACCCGTGACAAGTACCAGGGCAACGAATATGCCGGCGTAGTGACCGGACTGGCCTGGACAGCTGTGGGAGGCGAGATACTCTTCGTGGAGACCAGCCTGAGCCGTGGCAAGGGTGCCAAGCTGACCCTGACCGGCAACCTCGGCGAGGTGATGAAGGAGTCGGCCATGCTGGCCCTGGAATACCTCCACGCCCATGCCTCCCAGTTGGGCATCGACCCCGAAGTGTTCGAAAACTGGCACTTCCACATCCACGTGCCCGAAGGAGCCATCCCCAAGGACGGACCGTCAGCCGGCATCACCATGGTCACCTCCATAGCCTCGGCACTGACCCAGTGCAAGGTGAAGCCCAACCTGGCCATGACCGGCGAGATTACCCTGCGCGGCAAGGTGCTCCCCGTAGGAGGCATCAAGGAGAAGATTCTGGCCGCCAAACGGGCCGGCATCAAGGAGATTATCCTGTGTGAAGAGAACCGAAAGAACATCGAAGAGATTCAGGAAGCCTACCTGAAGGGGCTCACCTTCCACTACGTGAAGGACATCCGGGAAGTGCTGGCTCTGGCCCTGACCCAGGAGAAGGTGGAGAATGCCCTGGACCTGACCATTCCCAAAGACAAGACTGAAGAGAAGAAATGAAGTTTGAACTGCAACATACCGACCCCAAGAGCTGTGCACGTGCCGGACTGATTACCACCGACCACGGACAGATAGAAACCCCCATCTTCATGCCCGTAGGCACATTGGGCACCGTGAAGGGCGTGCACCTGACGGAACTGAAGGAGGACATCAAGGCCCAGATTATCCTGGGCAACACCTATCACCTCTATCTGCGTCCGGGACTGGACGTCATCGAGAAAGCCGGCGGCCTGCACAAGTTCAACGGCTTTGACCGTCCCATGCTGACCGACAGCGGCGGCTTCCAGGTGTTCTCGCTTTCAGGCATCCGCAAGATGCGTGAAGAGGGCGTGGAATTCCGGTCACACATCGACGGAAGCAAGCACCTGTTCACCCCCGAGCGGGTGATGGACATCGAGCGCACCATTGGCGCGGACATCATGATGGCCTTTGACGAATGTACGCCCGGCGATGCCGAATACACCTATGCCAAGAAGTCCATGGAGCTGACCCACAGATGGCTGGACCGCTGCCTGACCCGCTTCAACGAAACCGAGCCCAAGTATGGCTACCAACAGGCCCTGTTCCCCATCGTGCAAGGATGCGTCTATACCGACCTGCGCAAACGGTCGGCCGAGTTCATCGCCTCCAAAGGAGCCGAGGGCAATGCCATCGGCGGACTGGCCGTGGGCGAACCTACCGAGAAGATGTATGAGATGATAGAGGTGGTCAACGAAATCCTGCCGCAAGACAAGCCCCGCTACCTGATGGGAGTGGGTACCCCCGTGAACATCCTGGAGGGCATAGAACGCGGAGTGGACATGTTTGACTGCGTGATGCCTACCCGCAACGGACGCAACGGCATGCTCTTCACCAAAGAGGGCATCATCAACATGAGGAACAAGAAATGGGAGAGCGACTTCTCCCCCATCGAAGCCGACGGAGCATCCTATGTGGACACCCTCTATAGCAAGGCCTACCTGCGCCACCTGTTCCATGCCCAGGAACTGCTGGCCATGCAGATAGCCTCCATTCACAACCTGGCCTTCTACCTGTGGCTGGCCCAAGAAGCACGCAAGCACATCATCGCCGGAGACTTCTCCACCTGGAAGCCCATGATGGTGCAACGAGTATCGACACGCCTATGAGAAAGATAACGGACATACTGAAGCATATCAGGCTGCCCCGCAACAAGTTCCTGATGCGGCTGGACTACTACATCATCAAGAAGTTCCTGGGCACCTACATCTTTGCCATAGCCCTGATCATCTCCATCGCCGTCGTGTTCGACTTCAATGAGAAGATGGACCGCTTCATGTCGCACGACGCACCCTGGAGCGCCATCATCTTTGACTACTACGCCAACTTCGTGCCCTATTTCGCCAACCTGTTCAGTCCGCTGTTCGTCTTCATCGCCGTCATCTTCTTCACCTCCAAACTGGCGGAGAACTCCGAAATCATCGCCATGTTCTCCACCGGCATGAGCTTCAAGCGCATGCTACGCCCCTACATGGTGTCGGCAGCCATCATCGCACTGACCACCTTCTTCCTGGGTTCCTACGTCATTCCCAAAGGCAGCGTGACCCGCATCAACTTTGAGGACAAATACTACAAGCAGCGCAAGAAGAGCACGGCACGCAACATCCAACTGGAGGTGGACAGCGGTGTCATTGCCTACATTGACCGCTTTGAGGACTACAACAAGACCGGCTACCGATTCTCCCTGGACAAGTTCAAGGAGAAGGCCCTGGTATCTCACCTGACCGCACGCAGCATCACCTATGACACCACACAGACCCACCACTGGGTCATCAAGGACTACATGATCCGCGAAATGGACGGCATGAAGGAGACCATCCGGAAAGGGGAGAAGATTGACACCACCCTGTTCATGGAGCCGAGTGACTTCCTCATCATGAAGAACCAGCAGGAGATGCTGACCAGCCCCCAGCTGAGCGAATACATCGATCGGCAGAAACAGCGTGGTTTTGCCAACATCAAAGAGTTCGAGATAGAGTATCACAAGCGCATCGCCATGTCGTTTGCCTCGTTCATCCTGACCCTGATAGGTGCATCGCTCTCTTCCAGAAAGGTGAAGGGCGGCATGGGTCTCCACCTGGGTATCGGACTGGCCCTCAGCTTCTCCTACATCCTGTTCCAAACCATCTCGTCCACCTTCGCCGTGAATGGCAATGTGCCGGCAATCATTGCCGTATGGATTCCCAACATACTCTACAGTTTCATCGCCCTATACCTCTATAAGAAAGCCCCGAAATAAAGCCATGCACACCCACCTCGAAACACTCCTGCCACGGCATCGCCTGAAACGCCTGTTGCTGACCCTGACCATGCTGGCTGCACTGCTCACCGGCAGGGCAATGTCCCAGGACTCCATCTGCCTCAGCCTGCTGACGTGCGGACCGGGAGAGGAAATCTATTCGCTGTTCGGACACACGGCACTGCGCTATGAATGTCCGGCCAAGGGGATTGACTGGGTCTACAATTACGGCGTGTTCAGCTTTGACACCCCCAACTTCGTGCTCCGCTTCTGCCTGGGCGAGACGGACTACAGACTGGGGAGGATGCATTTCCAGCACTTCCTGGAGGAGTACCGCTATCGGGGACGCGAGGTGTGGCAACAGGAACTGAACCTGAAGCCCGAAGAGAAACGTCGCCTGGTGGAACAGCTGGAGACCAACTACCGCCCGGAGAACCGGGTGTACCGCTATAACTTCTTCTACGACAACTGTGCCACCCGCCCACGCGACCAGGTGGAACGATGCGTGGAAGGAAGCGTGGCCTATGCCGAAGAGATGGAGAGCACCGATACGGGAGTGACCTTCCGCGACCTGCTGAGAGAGCACACCGAGGGACATCCGTGGGCACGCTTCGGCATCAACCTCTGCCTGGGCAGCAAGGCCGACGTGCCCATCAGCCGACGGGAAATGATGTTCGCCCCTTACTATGTGAAGGACTTCTTCCAAAGGGCAAGCATCAAACAGGGAAGCGACGAAGAGCTTACACGTCCGCTGGTATGCCCTGCCCAACAGCTGTTGCCAACCGTGAAAAGAGGCGAAGAAAGCGGCTACGGGACAACCCCGATGATGCTGGTCTGCCTGTTGCTGGCTGTGGTTGCCACCGTCACCTTCTGCGAAATGAAGTACAAGAAAAGATGGTGGGGAGTGGACTTCGTACTGCTGACGGCAGCGGGAATAACCGGATTCATCCTGGCCTTCCTGACCTTCCTCTCGCAACACCCCGCCGTCTGCCCCAACTACCAGCTCTTCCTGTTCCATCCGCTCCATCTGCTGGCCCTGCCTGCCATAGTATGGAGCGGCATCAAAGGGCGCAAATGCCGCTATATGCAAGCGAATTTTATCGTTTTAACATTATTTATATTACTATGGCCGCTTATTCCGCAAAAAATTGACCTGACAGTATTACCTTTGGCACTTTGTTTGTGGATACGTTCCATGAGCTATATCAAGAAATGACTTCATGAAGAAAGGACTGATAACCTACATACTCGCCCTGACCTTTGGCAGCCTGCAAGCGCAGCCCGTCCCCGTTGTACCCAAACTGGTGGTCACCCTGACCATAGACCAGTTGCGCACCGACTACATGGAGGCCTTCTCTTCGCTATATGGCGAAAGAGGCTTCAAACGGCTGATGAAGGAAGCAAGGGTCTACAGACAGGCACAGCTCACCTTTGAAGGTGCCGACCGGGCATCAGCTATCGCCGCCTTCTATACCGGTTCCACTCCCTCCATGAACGGCATCATTGCCGAGAATTGGCTGGATGCCGCCACCCTGCGTCCCCGTAACTGCGTGGACGACCCTGCCTATATGGGCAACTATACGGACGAAAGCAGTTCGCCTGCCCTGCTGCTCACCTCCACCCTGACCGACGAACTGAAGATAGCCACCCGCAACAAGGGGCTGGTGTATGCCATCTCCCCCTTCCGTGACGCCGCCATCCTGTCGGCCGGACATGCCGCCAACGGTGCTTTCTGGCTGAACGAAGTGACGGGAAAATGGTGCAGCACGACCTACTACAGCGACTTTCCCTGGTGGGTGAGCCAATATAACGACCGCAGATCGCCCGATTTCCGCATCAAGGAGATGGTGTGGACACCGGTGCATCCGGCGGCAAGCTACAAGTTCCTGCCCGAATGGCGCAACGAGGCTTTCAAATACAAGTTGGACAGTGACCGCATCAACAAATACCGCCGCCTGATAGCCAGTCCGCTGGCCAATGACGAGGTCAACCTGTTAGTGGAAGAGTTGCTGGACAAGAGCACTATAGGACGGGACGAAACCACCGACCTGCTGGCCCTCACCTACTATGCCGGCAACTACTATCACAAGAGCACTCAGGAGTGTGCCATGGAGATGCAGGACACCTACGTGAGACTGGACCAGAGCCTGGCCCGCCTGCTGGAGTTGTTGGAACAACGCATCGGACTGCAGAACGTGGTGCTGTGCATCGCCTCTACCGGCTACACCGACCCCGAAGCGGCCGACGTAGGCATCTACCGCGTTCCCGGAGGAGAGTTCCACCTGAACCGCTGTGCCACGCTGCTCAACATGTTCCTCATGGCCACCTATGGCGAGGGGCAATACGTGGAGGGGTACTATGACCGCCAAATCTACCTGGACCATAAACTCATTGAGAAGAAGCAGCTGAACCTGACCGAGATACAGGAACGCTCGGCACAGTTCCTCATACAGTTCAGCGGTGTAAATGAAGTCTATTCGACCCACAGCCTGCTCTTAGGCTCATGGTCGCCCCAAATAGAACGCATACGCAATGCCTATCACCGTCTGCGATCGGGCGACCTGGTGATAGACGTACTGCCCGGATGGACCGTGGTGCAGGAAAACAGCCTGAACAACCGCGTAGTGCGCACGGCCAATGTGCCCGCTCCCCTCATCTTCCTGGGTGCAGGCATCAAGCCCGAGCAAGTGAACACCCCCATCAGTGCCGACTGCATAGCCCCCACCCTGGCGGGTCTGATGCGCATCAGGGCACCGAATGCCAGCAAGTCTGCCCCGATAGATTTTGGAGACCCTGCCAGATAAGCGGCTCCCGAGTCCACGCTTCATGCTTCAGAACGATACAATCGAGGAGAACATCCTCACCATTTAATTATTAAGGAATAATAAAAACAATAGATAACATGGGATTTAATGAATTTTTGAGTTCTATCTTCGGCAACAAGTCCACCCGCGACATGAAAGAGATACAGCCGTGGGTGAACAAGGTGAAAGCAGCCTATCCGGAAATCGCCGCACTGGACAATGACGCCTTGCGTGCCAAGACAGAAGAGTTGAAAGCCTATATCCGCAACTCCGCAGCCGAACAACGTGCCAAGGTGGACGAACTGAAGGCACAGGTGGAGGCTACCGAGCTGGAACAACGTGAAGAACTGTTTGCACAAATAGACAAACTGGAGAAAGAGATACTGGAAATCTACGAAAAGGCACTGGACGAGGTGTTGCCCGTGGCTTTCTCCATCGTGAAAGACACCGCACGCCGATTCTCCGAGAACGAGGAAATCGTGGTAACGGCCAATGACTTCGACCGCGAACTGGCTGCCACGAAAGACTTCGTGCGCATAGAGGGCGACAAAGCCATCTATCAGAACCACTGGGTAGCCGGCGGTAACGAAATGACCTGGAACATGGTGCACTATGACGTGCAGCTTTTCGGTGGTGTCGTGTTGCACAAAGGAAAGATTGCCGAAATGGCCACCGGTGAAGGAAAGACCCTCGTGGCTACCCTGCCCGTCTTCCTGAACGCCCTGACCGGCAACGGTGTGCACGTGGTGACCGTGAACGACTACCTCTCCAAGCGCGACTCGGAGTGGATGGGTCCGCTCTATATGTTCCACGGTCTCTCCGTGGACTGCATTGACAAGCACCAGCCCAACAGCGATGCCCGCCGCAAGGCTTACCTGGCCGACATCACCTTCGGTACCAACAACGAGTTCGGCTTCGACTACCTGCGCGACAACATGGCGATAAGCCCCAAGGACCTGGTGCAACGCCAGCACAACTACGCCATCGTGGACGAGGTGGACTCTGTATTGATTGACGATGCCCGTACACCGCTCATCATCTCCGGTCCCGTGCCCAAGGGCGACGACCAGCTGTTTGACCAACTGAAACCTCAGGTGGAGAAGCTGGTGGAAGCACAGCGCAGACTGGCCACCCAATACCTGGCCGATGCCAAGCGTCTGATTGCTTCGGAAGACAAGAAAGAGGTGGAAGAGGGCTTCCTCTCCCTCTACCGCAGCCATAAGTGTATGCCCAAGAACAAGGCCCTCATCAAGTTCCTCAGCGAACCAGGCATCAAGGCCGGCATGCTGAAGACCGAGGAAATCTACATGGAGCAGAACAACAAGCGCATGCCCGAAGTCACCGAGCCGCTCTACTTCGTCGTGGACGAGAAGCTGAAGAGTGTAGACCTGACCGACAAGGGTGTGGACCTCATCAGCGGCAACTCTTCCGACCCCACCTTCTTCGTACTGCCCGACATCACCACACAGCTCTCCGAACTGGAGAACGAGAAGGACCTGACCGACGAGCAACGCCTGGAGAAGAAGGATGCCCTGATGACCAACTATGCCATCAAGAGCGAGCGTGTGCACACCATCAACCAGCTGCTGAAAGCCTACACCATGTTCGAGAAAGACACCGACTACGTGGTGCTTGACGGACAGGTGAAGATTGTGGACGAACAGACCGGACGTATCATGGACGGCCGTCGCTGGAGCGACGGTCTGCACCAGGCCGTGGAAGCCAAGGAGAACGTAAAGATTGAGGCAGCCACACAGACTTTCGCCACCATCACCCTGCAGAACTACTTCCGCATGTATCACAAGCTCTCCGGTATGACCGGTACGGCCGAGACGGAAGCCGGTGAGTTCTGGGACATCTACAAGCTGGACGTGGTGGTCATCCCCACCAACCGTCCCATTGCCCGCAACGACATGAACGACCGGGTCTACAAGACCAAGCGTGAGAAATACAAGGCTGTCATTGAAGAGATTGAAAAGATGGTGGCCGCAGGACGTCCCGTACTGGTAGGTACCACCTCCGTGGAAATCTCCGAGATGCTGAGCAAGATGCTGACCATGCGCAAGATTCCCCACAACGTGCTGAACGCCAAGCTGCACCAGAAGGAAGCCGACATCGTGGCCCTGGCCGGACAAAGCAGCACGGTGACCATCGCCACCAACATGGCCGGCCGTGGTACCGACATCAAACTAAGCCCGGAAGTAAAAGCCGCCGGCGGTCTGGCCATCATCGGTACGGAGCGTCACGAGAGCCGTCGTGTAGACCGTCAGCTTCGTGGTCGTGCCGGACGTCAGGGCGACCCGGGTTCCTCCGTGTTCTTCGTGTCATTGGAAGATGACCTGATGCGTCTCTTCTCCTCCGACCGCATTGCCAGCGTAATGGACAGACTGGGCTTCAAGGAGGGCGAAATGATTGAGCACAGCATGATTTCCAAGTCCATCGAGCGTGCACAGAAGAAGGTGGAAGAGAACAACTTCGGCATCCGTAAGCGTCTGTTGGAGTATGACGACGTGATGAACAAGCAGCGTACCGTCATCTACACCAAGCGCCGCCACGCCCTGATGGGTGAACGTATCGGCATGGACATCGTGAACATGGTGTGGGAACGCTGTGCATCCGCCATAGAGGCTCCCGACTATGAGAACTGCAAGATGGACATCCTGCAGGCACTGGCCATGGAGACCCCTTTCACCGAACAGGAGTTCAAGGACGAGAAGAAGGAGAAACTTACAGACCGCACCTTCGAAGCTGCCATGGAGCAGTTCAAGCGCAAGGCCGAGCGTCTGACGCAGATAGCCTACCCCGTCATCAAGGACGTCTATGAGCGTGCCGGCCACATGTATGAGAACATCATGATTCCCATCACCGACGGCAAGCGCGTGTACAACATCTCCTGCAACCTGAAGAAGGCTTACGAGACCGAATGCAAGGAGGTGGTGAAATCCTTCCAGAAGAGCATCCTGCTGCACGTCATCGACGAGGCATGGAAGGAGAACCTGCGCGAGCTGGACGAGCTGAAGCACTCCGTGCAGAACGCCAGCTATGAGCAGAAAGACCCGCTCCTGATTTACAAGCTGGAGTCCGTGAACCTCTTCGATGCCATGGTGAGCAAAATCAACAGCCAGACCATCTCCATCCTGATGCGCGGACAGCTTCCGATGCCCGAAGCTCCGGCCGACGCTCCTCAGGCTCCCCGCCAGATGGAAGTGCGTCAGGCAGCTCCCGAACAGCGTCAGGACATGAGCAAGTATCGCGAGCAGAAGACCGACCTGAGCGATCCGAACCAACAGGCTGCAGCTGCACGCGACACCCGCGAACAGCCCCGTCGCGAGCCTATCCGTGCCGAAAAGACCGTAGGCCGCAACGACCCCTGTCCCTGCGGCAGCGGCAAGAAGTTCAAGAACTGCCACGGCAGAAACATCTGATGCAATCCCCCGAGTACCTGTGATATGAAACGTAGCGTCTCTCCCCTGTTGCTGTCAGTATGCCTCCTGTGCGGTGCATGTCAGAGCGTGGAGCAACTCTCCATCGACTACATGAAGCCGGCCGAGGTGAACTTTCCCAACTCGTTGAGAAGAGTGGCCGTGGTGAACAACATGCCGCAATGGCCTGCCGACCGTTTTGCTGCGGAGAATGACTCCACACGCGACATCAAGTTGGAGGGACCATTCAAGAAAAGCACCAGGTACTACAGCGGTGACGCACAGATAGCCACCGAATCGCTGGCACAAGCCTTGGCCGACCAGGAATACTTTGACGAAGTCATCATCTGTGACTCGGCACTGCAAAACGGCTACACTCCCGGACAGGCCCCCGTCCTGAGCCGGGAGTGTGTCGCCGAGCTGGCAAAAACCTTGGAGGTCGACTTCCTGATAGCATTGGAAGACGTGCAGATCAAGTCGGTACGGCAAAAGGGATGGTTCGCTCCCATGGGCGGAGAATACCTGGACCTCATCGATGCCACCGTGTGCCCCACCCTGCGCCTCTACCTGCCCAACCGCCAGCAGCCGCTGATTACCGTGAGCGGGAAGGACAGCATCTTCTGGGAATATGGCACGATACAAGTAAAAAGCGAGAAAGAGCTGGTGGCACAAGCCTCCCAGTTTGCCGGCACCATCCCCATAAAACACCTGCTCCCCTATTGGGAAACGGGCAAACGATACCTCTTCACCGGCGGCTCCGTGAACATGCGCGACGCAGCCATCTATGCCAAGGAGAACAACTGGGCGGAGGCCGTCCGCCTGTGGGAGGAGAGCTACAAGGGCAGCAAGGGGAAGAAGAAGATGTATGCGGCCTACAACCTGGCCTTGGGACATGAGATGCAGGACAGCATTTCCACCGCCTGCGAGTGGGCCTTGAAGGCACAGGAACTGGCCCGAGAGGTGGACAAGGTGGACCGGCAGAACGAACAGGGGGAACTGGATCTGACGGATGTCCCCAACTATGTGTTCACCACCATCTATGTGAACGAACTCCGGCAAAGAGAAAAAGACCTTACCCGGCTGAAAATACAGATGCAACGCCTGGAAGAGTAGCTTTACACCGCCTTTTGCGGGCATAATGAGCCATAAAACAGTTTTTTTTCACCATTCACGCTTCATTATTCAGATTTTTCTCTACCTTTGAGCGGCCATTAAGAAGAAAGCATTATGAAACTCAGTAAAGCAACCATAGCCCGCATCGAGGAAGCCCTCACCAAAGTAGCCGCCAAATACATCGGCATGGACGGCAAGCAACCCATCGTCACCGACATCCACCTGCAACCCAAGCTGGGCATCGGCGAACTGTTGATATTCGACGATGAAGACCGGGAGCTGGCACATATCGCCGTGCCCGACTGGGAAATCTATGAAGGCGATGACTTCTGTGCCGACGTACAGGATGAGATTACGCCCATCCTCCACAAGATGCACAGCGAAAAGGCTTTCGACTGCATGGAAATCCTGAAACCCTTCTCCTTCGTGTTGGTGGACCATGAGAAGGAAACCTATGCCGACCTCCTGCTGATAGACGACGACACCATCCTGCTGAACGACAGCCTGTTGGAAGGACTGGACGAAGAGCTGGACGCCTTCCTGAAAGAGTTGTTAGAGACGAACTAATCCTCTACCTCACATCCCTCAAAGTGCATCTCCTGAACGGCCTTCTCGTGCGGGAAGGTGAAGTAGGTGCATACCGCCTCGGTGCATAGCTCACCGTTCTGATTATAGAGGCGGGCCTCCACAATGACAATGTTACGTTTCTGTTCGCGTATGGAAGCGCGGAGCGTCACCTGTGTCTCCGTCGTCATGACCGACTTGCGGTAGCGGGTCTCCATCTTCGACGTCACCCCGGTGGTCTGCAGCTTGCGAAGAATGACCCACGCACAGATTTCATCCAGCAGGACAGCCTGGATTCCCCCATGCAGCGTGTCTATCCAACCTTGATATTCGGGACGCGGCTTCCAGATGCTGACCACCTCGTCGCCATCTTCATAAAATTCCATCTTCACGCCGGCCTCGTTGTTGGGCGCACAGCCAAAACAGTTGTAGCCGGGCATACCTTTCCAGGGATTGATAATCTTCTTCATCACGTAATCGGTTTCAGTAATAGTGCCTGCAAAGATAATGACTTTATCGATTATACCCGATAAAACGCATAAAATAAGTGACTAAAATCCCTTGTGACACAGTTCTGAAAAACGCGTACAGTTCTGGAAAAAACGCGTGCAGTTCCGGAAGAGGGGGCGTCAGGCAACAAAAAGGAGGGTGAAAAGAAACAAACGATAACGAAAAAAAACGCTTCCACAATGGCCGATATTTCCGGGATTTCCCTATTTTTGCATCGAGAATTTAACGGAACAAAAACAATATGCAACATCTCTATCGGCCACATACCCCATCCCCTACGTGGAGCCTTGCGTATAACGCATTGGCAAGACTGTATTGCGTCGAAAAGTAAAACGGGCTTCCCGCCGAGAAAGTGCCTCAGAGAGGCTGCAAAGCGTGCCATCCGCTGCATCATTTCGTGATGCGGCGGGTGGTATTTTTCGTTTCCCCATTTATTAACGTCTAACAACAAGCAAAGATGAACAGAAAAGAATTCACCTACATGGAAAATTACGAGGCTCCCCGCGTGGAGGTCGTGGAAGTGGAAGTAGAACGCGGCTTCGCACTGTCCGGCAGTGGCTCGGACAGCAACGACACTGAGCCTTAACCATCCTCGCAGAATCTTTGGTAATAACCTTTAGACGGATTGGATATGATGACAAGACATAGCATACTCTTGACGTTGACTGTGGCGGCCGTTCTCTTCGCCGCTTGCAGCAGTGAAGAGAACGAGCCGATAATGCCCGATGTGCCCGACACTCCTGAGACACCCGCCGAGGGCTATCGCTTCACTTTTGACGGAGATGTAGGCACAGCCGCCTCCCGTGCTTCGTGGACTGACGACAAAGGTTCGGGCAACCTGATATTCCGGTGGGACTACACCGAAGAGACCGGAGAGAATGAGATGGTGATGGCGTTTATGAACGGTGGGCTTCTTGCGAGCAAGGAGGGGAATTATCACACCTACGCCACCATCAACCCGCACAGCCTGCACTCCGGTGATGCCCATTGGGCGGTATTTGAGACCGTAGAGAAGTACGAGCATGATATGCCGAGCGGCCAGTACGACGGCTATAAGGTTCTTGCAGTAACTCCGTACCGTGCGGAGAACACTTCTACCGTTGCGAGCAGTGCCGATACTTTCAGTGCCACACTGCCTATGCCTGCCACCTTCACACAGGCAGCAGGCCAAAAGCCGGAGTTCCTGAGCAACTATATGTATATGTATGCTACGAACACCATTGCCAATGGCGGTGCGTCGCTCCAGTTCAAGCACATCCCTGCCACCTTCCGCTTCATCATCACCAACAAGCGGCCGGCAAAGACGACCATCATCAAGAGTGTGCAGGTATCGCTGGCCGATGCCACACAGCCCGTGGCATCCCAGTCGGCCACTGTGACCGAGGCAGTCACACCCTCTTTCAGCAGCGGCACCTACACCAAGGTGACAACACTGTTGGGCGAAAGTGGCACCGCCGTGCAGAAAGATGATGTGTACACTGCATACGCACTGGTGTTGCCGCTTGCCAGCAACACAGCCTTTAGTGGCAAGAAGTTGCAGTTCACCATAGAGGCGGGCGCCCCCGACAACGAATACCTCTCCTACGTGCTGGAGGCTGACAGGCTTGCCGGTGTCAACCCCAACGGTGAGTACAACTGGGTAGGCGGCAAGTCCTACACCATCCGCATGAGCCTCAGCGATGTGCTGACCTTCGAGGGCATCACCGTGACTGACTGGACCTCTGGTGGCACCGTGAATGGTGGCGAGGCAGAGGAGGCAGAGTAGCGTCCACCGTAGGGGTGCCCCTTGTGGGTACCCGATAACACAGGGCAACCACAAGGGATTGCCCCTACGAGCAGACAATCACACGACAGTCCCCTGAGGCAAAGTGTTCTTTGACATACTGACACAGACGAAAGAAAAGAAGATGGGTAAGTCATTTTCCCACCGCCATTATGCGCTTTTAGAAATAAAATGGGTATCTTCGCAGCGTAAACTTAATTAAAACAGAAAGGATATGCCAGAAATAAGCAGATTTTATGGAATCATCATCACGATGTTTGTCAACGAACATAACCCACCGCACTTCCATGTGCGCTAAATGGAGTATCGTGCATTGATTGATATTGCAAACGGAACCATCACCGGAACCATGCCACGCCGTGCGTTGAGAATGGTCTATGATTGGCTCGACCTGCATCAAGACGAACTGATGGATAACTGGAACCGTCTGCAGCGCGGTGAGGAATTCAAGAAGATACCCCCCTTAGAATAAACATCATTATGGAACTGATTTGGATTACAGCAGCCAAGGTGCTGGAGGGGTACAAGCTCCGCCTCACCTTCAACAACGGGACATGCAAGGAGTTCGACTTTGCACAAGTGCTGACCAAAGGTCTGCCCGTATTCGAACCATTGAAGAACCTTACGATTTTCCGTAATATCGTTCTTGACGGGTGGACCGTCACTTGGCAAGATGGCACGATAGACATCGCCCCCGAATACCTCTACGAACATGGGGTGACAGTGTCGTAACACTTGAATCGAATTCCCCATTTACTCTTCTTTCGTCCCGACATTTACCTCTTGTTCGGGACGTTTTTCGTTTGTGTCAGTCTGTCCGAGAGCGTGAAACAAAAAAAAAGAACAATTGAATACTAACAAATAAAAACGAAAGAGACAGACTAAGTATTTTGCCTTTGCAGCGGCTGCTCTTATATTGCGAGCTGTTCGAACGACGAGGCTTTTGTTCCACAGGACAACCTCAAGGACACGCCCATCACCGTCACGGCAGGTGTGGCAGAGTTGACAACCCGTGCGGGATATGAAAGCAATGCGACGGATGACACAAAAAGCATTCTGCCCCAAACGTTCTACCTGACCGTTACGCAGGAAGGGGGTAATTCGCAGTACAACTACGCGAACGTCAAAATGACAAAGGGAGACGAGAACGATTATTCTCCTGAATATTCCCTGCTTTGGAAGGATGGCAGCCATTCGGCTATTGCGGTGAATGCTTACACCTTTGAGGGTACTGCTTTTACTGTTCAGACAGACCAGAGCACTACTGACAAAGTGCTTGCCAGTGATCTTTTAGGGGCAATAAAAGCCACTGAAAATAGCGACATCACTATCTCTGAAGATAACATCGGTATTACTTTCCGCCACTTGCTCTGCAAACTGGATGTCACTTACACTTGGGGAGATGAGCTGCAAATTGAGTCCATTAAAAGCAGGAGCATCAAAAGCGTGATATACAAAGGATTTGGTACGGATGTGACACTTACTCGTGAAACTGCTGCCGTGGCCAAAGGTTCCAACACTGCAGAGATTAAGGCATACGTGGATGGCGAAAAATCAGAAGCGATATTTGCACCTTATTGGGGCACTTCTCCTCAAATCTGCATTATCATCGAAACGACTACAGGTGAAGGAGAGGAGGCTGTAACGGAGAATCGTTCATTTGTACTCAATGTAACCACACCTGCAAGTGGCTTCACATCCGGCAACCGCTATACAATGAATGTAACTATCGGTGGTACCGTTACTCAAACAGGAGATATTAGTATAGCCGCAGGTTGGGAAACGGGTGATGCCAATGGTGACGAAGATGGTACAACCGGAAATATGGCAACCAACTAAGAGTCTGTTTTGTAACTTAAAAAGCAAAAATAACAATGAATACCTATAAATATATAACACTCGCGACCCTCGTCCTCGGCTTCACTGCCTGCTCTCAGGACGACGACTTCGCGCCGCAGCAGACGGACATCGTGCAGATTGCGTCCGCCAACATCGCCACCGAGGTACAGACTCGTGTCAACACCCTTGCTGATGGTAAAACCTTTGAGGACACCAACCGGATATTGTTGGTAAACGTTTCAGAAGAAGGTTACACAGTGACCGATAATGGAAATGGAACATACACAGTGACTGCTGAAACGGCAGGCGAATAATCTTTCAGGGCAGGCGGGGTTGGTTCGCCGCCTGCTCACTTAAAAAAACAGGTTCCAACCTCCGCCATCGTCCGTTATTGGACACAGAATTGTCCGTTTCCGAACAGGTGAAGGGGATGCCGCCCTCCATCTCCGCCCGTTATTTCAGGCATGGTTTCCTCCGTTTTGCCCAACGTCGCGTCATGCGCATAGCGGTTCTCCGCGCATATAATCACATAAGAATCAGCGGTATATCTTCAGGCAAGGCAGAAGCAGTGCGTACCTGAATCGGCATGGCCACACGGCCACTGCCACGGGATTGGCACGCTCTTTGCACATACCCTCCACGTAAAACGAACAACAAGCACTTGAAACGATATGAAGAACAGAAGATTTGGGCTGCTTGCAGCCCTGATGCCGCTCATCGGCATGGCACAGCAGACGCTCCCCACGCCACAGGCAACGACCGCCCCGCTCGCCCCTGCCGCCACACAGGTCGCCTCTGCCATCCCACAGGAACGCCTCATCACCTTAGACGAGGCCATCGCCCTGGCCCGCCTGCAGTCGGTGGATGCGGCCGTGGCCCTGAACGAGCTGCGCACCGCCTATTGGGAATACCGCACCTTCAGGGCCGACCTGCTGCCCGAGGTGAACTTCACCGGCACCCTGCCCAACTACAGCAAGACCTATAACTCCTATCAGAATGCCGACGGCAGCTACTCCTTCGTGCGCGACAACGTGCTGGGACTGTCGGGCGAACTCTCCGTGGACCAGAACATCTGGTTCACCGGCGGCAAGCTCTCCGTGACCTCCTCGCTGGACTACCTGAAGGAGCTGGGTTCCGGAGGCAGCAGACAGTACATGTCCGTGCCCATCAGTCTGAAGCTGACGCAGCCCATCTTCGGCGTGAACAGCCTGAAGTGGAACCGCCGCATAGAGCCCGTGCGCTATGCCGAGGCCAAGGCGGCCTTCATATCGGCCACCGAGGAGGTGACCATGAAGACCATCACCTACTTCTTCAACCTGCTCTTGGCCAAGGAGAAGCTGGCCACCATGCGACAGAACAAGAGCAATGCCGACCGCCTCTATGAGGTGGCCCGTGCCAAGCGGAAGATGGGGCAAATCTCCGAGAACGACCTGCTGCAGCTGAAGCTCAACGCCCTGCAGGGACAGGCCGACGTGACTGCCTCGGAGAGCAACCTGAACGCCCGCATGTTCCAGCTGCGCTCCTTCCTGGGCATCTCCGAGCAGGACAACCTGACGCCCGTGCTGCCCGCTTCCGTGCCCGGCATAGAGATGGTCTACGGAGAGGTGCTGGACAAGGCCCTGGAGCGCAACAAGTTTGCCCAGAACATCCGCCGCAGGCAGTTAGAGGCCGACTATGCCGTGGCCACGGCCCGGGGCAACCTGCGCAGCATAGACCTCTTCGCCTCGGTGGGCTATGCCGGAAAGGCGCAGGAGTTCTCGCCGGCCTACCGCAACCTGGTGGACAACCAGGTGGTGCAGGTGGGCGTGAAGATTCCCCTGCTGGACTGGGGCAAACGGCGCGGCAAGGTGCGCGTGGCCAAGAGCAACCGCGAAGTGGTGCGCTCCAAAATCAGGCAGGAACAGATGGACTTCCATCAGGACATCTTCCTGCTGGTGGAGAACTTCAATAACCAGGCCCAGCAGCTGCGCATTGCCGAAGAGGCCGACGCCATTGCCGAGAAGCGTTACAACACCAGCGTAGAGACCTTCATGATTGGCAAAATCAGCACGCTGGACCTGAACGACGCACGCGATTCCAAGGACGAGGCACGCCAGCAGCACATCAACGAACTGTACAGCTACTGGTACTACTTCTATCAGATCCGCAGCCTCACCCTGTGGGACTTCGAGCGCAACAGCGAGCTGGAGGCCGACTTCGAGAGCCTGATATAGAGGAGGGTGTCAAATATCGGATTCAGGCACGGATATAGCTCCGCTGACCGTGCCTAAAATATCAATGATTCGATTGCGCCAAATGACCGCCCAAGTGCTCAGCCGCTGAGCACCTAAGTGCTGAGCCGCTGAACGGTGGCACCACTCAGCCGCTGAACGGTTGAGTGTTCAGCCGCTGAACGCTGAGGTGCTCAGCGGCTCAGCGCTTGGGCGGTGTAAACATTTCCGCAAAACGATAAAAAAAACGCTGCCTTTCAGGGCACATCATAGAGCGAAAAAAGGAGGGGAAAACGGTATCATTGACCCTGCATGAACCAGCCGTCAGGAACGCCTAATCAGAACCTTGGCCGCACAAGCGGAAGCAGCAACCGGGAGAGACGGAAGACAGGGAGCGACACATATATAGGCAGTGGCAGTAGCCTGTAAGACGCGATGCCCATCACGTATAAGGGCTGAATTTGATTCTTTACACTCCCTCAGTGACTATAAAAAAGAGACATATATTTGCTTCTGCACGCGATTTGCACTACCTTTGTCACGCATGCAAGAGCAATGAAAAACAGAACAGACAATGGACAACACTCCGATGATACTCGTCATAGACGATGACAGTGCCGTGCGCACCTCGCTGAGCTTCATGCTGAAACGCGCCGGATATGAGGTGAAGGCGGTGTCCGGACCACGCGAAGCAATGGACGTGGTGCGCAGCGAAGCCCCCCGCCTGATGCTCATGGACATGAACTTCAGCCTCTCCACCAGCGGTGAGGAAGGGCTCACCCTGCTGAAGCAGGTCAAGATATTCCGCCCCGACACACCGGTCATCCTGATGACGGCATGGGGCAGCATACAGCTGGCCGTGCAGGGCATGCAGGCCGGCGCCTTCGACTTCATCACCAAGCCCTGGAACAACGCCGCCCTGCTGCAACGCATCGAGACGGCCCTGGAGCTGAGCAGGCCGCAAGAGGAGACTGCCGAAGGAGAGGCTCCCCGACTGGACAGGAGTCCCATCATAGGCCGCTCCAAGGGACTGACCGAGGTGCTGAACACCGTGGCACGCATCGCCCCCACCAACGCCTCGGTGCTCATCACGGGCGAAAGCGGCACGGGCAAGGAGCTGATAGCCGAAGCCATCCACCGGAACAGCCGCCGCGCCAAGCAGCCCTTCGTCAAGGTGAACCTGGGCGGCCTGTCGCAGAGCCTCTTCGAAAGCGAGATGTTCGGCCACAAGAAAGGGGCCTTCACCGATGCCATTGCCGACCGCAAGGGACGCTTCGAGACGGCCCATCAGGGCACCATCTTCCTGGACGAGATAGGCGACCTGGAGCTGTCGTGCCAGGTGAAGCTGCTGCGCGTGCTGCAAGACCAGACCTTTGAACCGCTGGGCGACAGCCGTCCCCGCAAGGTGGACGTGCGCGTGGTGTCGGCCACCAATGCCGACCTCGCCCGGATGGTCAGCGAGCGCACCTTCAGGGAAGACCTTTTCTACCGCATCAACTTGATTACCGTGAAGCTGCCCGCCCTGCGCGAAAGGCGCGACGACATCCCCCTGCTGGTGCGCCACTTCGCCGACCGGCAGGCCGAGGCCAACGGACTGCCCCGCACGGAATTCTCGGCCGATGCCCTGGAACTGCTGTCGCGACTGCCCTACCCCGGCAACATCCGCGAACTGAAGAACCTCGTGGAACGCACCATCCTGGTGTGTGGCAAGTCCCTCCTGCAAGCCCGGGACTTCGAGGACCAACGCCTGCAGACCGACGACCCCGGCAAGCATGCGGCCCATGCCTCCCTGGCAGGACTCACCCTGGACGAGATAGAGCGGCGCACCATCCTGCAGACCCTGGAACGCTACAACGGCAACATCTCCCAGGTGGCCCTCTCGCTCGGCATCAGCCGCGCAGCCCTCTACCGCCGGTTAGACAAGTTCAACATACCCTACTAATCCCCCCATCCGACCGACATGCGCATCAAGCACCTCTTCACCGGACTCACCCTTCTGCTCCTGCTCCTCGCGGGAGCCGTCATCTACTTCCTTGACACGTCGGAAGCCCTCCCCTTCTATGCCATCATTGCCGGCTTCGCAGGTCTGTTCGCCTACCTCTCCTACTTCTACCGCAAGACGGTGAAGCCGCTGCTCAGCATAGACAACGGCATGGAACTGCTGCGCGAGCAGGACTTCAGCAGCCGCCTGAGCCCCGTGGGCCAGTACGAAGCCGACCGCGTGGTGAAGGTCTTCAACCGTATGATGGACCAGCTGAAGAGCGAACGCCTGCGCCTGCGCGAACAGAACGTCTTCCTGGATCTGCTGATGCAGGCCTCGCCGATGGGGGTGATGATACTGACGCTGGACGGCGAGCTGGACCAGATGAACAGCATGGCCGAGAAGATTCTGGGCGTACGCATAGGCGATGTGCGGGGCCGCAAGCTCTCCCAGCTGAACATCCCCCTGGCCCACGAGCTGGACGCAATGCCCTATGAGGAGACCCGCATGGTGCGCCTGAACGATGCCAACATCTACAAATGCACCTGCGCCTACTTCCTGGACCACGGCTTCCGCCACCCCTTCTACTTCATCGAGCGCATGACGGAGGAACTGATAAAGGCAGAAAAGCGGGCCTACGAAAAGGTCATCCGCATGATAGCCCACGAAGTGAACAACAGCACGGCCGGCATCACCTCCGCACTGGACACCGTCTCCCAGGCCCTGCCCGATGACGAAGAGGGCGAAGAGATGAAGGCCCTCATGCAGGTGTGCACAGACCGCAGCTACTCCATGAGCCGCTTCATCACCCGCTTTGCCGACGTGGTGAAGATTCCCCAACCCCTGCTCGCCCCCGTCTCCCTGAACGAGCCGGCCATCGCCTGCAAACGCTTCATGGAAGGCATGTGCAACGAACAGGGCATCCGCCTCAGCCTGCACTGTGACGAAGCCGTGGGCGAAGTGGAGATGGACGCCGCCCTCTTCGAACAGGTGCTGGTGAACATCATCAAGAACGCCGTGGAGAGCATAGCCCCCACCGGCCTCCCCGGAGAAATACGCATCATCACGCAGGCACCGGACACCATCATCGTGGAAGACGACGGACCCGGACTCTCGCACGACACCGAGACCAAGCTCTTCACTCCCTTCTTCTCCACCAAGCCCAACGGACAAGGCATCGGTCTCGTCTTCATCCGCGAAGTCCTCAGCCGTCACGGCTGTGTCTTCTCCCTGCGCACCGATGCCGACGGCAAGACCCGATTCAGCATATCCTTTTAGCCCGATGACTCTCCCCACGCTATATATTAATAAGGTATCATCCGCTCAAAAAGGACAAAATGTTCGAAAGAAGCCCCATTTTAACTTAAATCTTACTAATTGATGATTAAATCGGATAAAAAGACTACTATGCATTGAATAAAATGCCCTAAATTTGAGCAATTTTTTAAACTCTAAATAATAACAATGGCAATGAAAGAAAACATTAAACCGGCGTCAGGCCGCTTAGGCGTGCTGGTAGTCGGAGTAGGAGGTGCGGTTTCCACCACACTGATTACAGGAACACTGGCTTCCCGCAAGGGACTGGCCAAACCCATCGGCTCAATCGCCGAAATGGCAACCATGCGTATGCAGGACGGTGAAGAACACCTCGTGAAAGATATCGTTCCGTTGGCGAATTTGAACGATATCGTCTTCGGCGGATGGGACATCTTCCCCGACAATGCCTACGAAGCAGCCATGTATGCAGAAGTGCTGAAGGAGAAAGACCTCAACCTGGTGAAGGACGAACTGCAGGCCATCAAGCCCATGCCGGCCGCCTTCGACCATAACTTTGCCAAGCGACTGAACGGCACACACATCAAGCAGGCCGCCACACGCTGGGACATGGTGGAACAGCTGCGCGAAGACATCCGCAACTTCAAGGCCGCCAACAACTGCGAGCGCATCGCCGTACTGTGGGCAGCCAGCACCGAAATCTACGTTCCCCTGGCCGATGAGCACATGTCACTGGCCGCCCTGGAAAAGGCCATGAAGGAGAACAACACCGAAGTCATCGCCCCGAGCATGTGCTACGCCTATGCAGCCATTGCCGAAGGTGCTCCCTTCATCATGGGTGCCCCCAACCTCTGCGTGGACATGCCCGCCATGTGGGAATTCTCCAAGCAGCAGAACGTGCCCATCGCCGGCAAGGACTTCAAGAGCGGACAGACCCTGATGAAGACCGTATTGGCCCCGATGTTCAAGACCCGTATGCTGGGCGTAAGCGGATGGTTCTCCACCAACATCCTGGGCAACCGCGACGGCGAAGTGCTGGACCAGCCCGAGAACTTCAAGACCAAGGAAGTGAGCAAGCTCTCGGTCATCGACAACATCTTCGAGCCCGAGAAGTTCCCCGACCTCTATGGCGACGTCTACCACAAGGTGCGCATCAACTACTATCCGCCCCGCAAGGACAACAAGGAGGCTTGGGACAACATCGACATCTTCGGCTGGATGGGCTATCCGATGGAAATCAAGGTGAACTTCCTGTGCCGCGACTCCATCCTCGCAGCCCCCATCGCACTGGACCTCGTGCTCTTCAGCGACCTGGCCGCCCGTGCAGGCATGTGTGGCATCCAGACGTGGCTCTCCTTCTTCTGCAAGAGCCCGATGCACGACTTCGAGCATGAACCGGTACACGATCTCTTCCAGCAGTGGCGCATGGTGAAGCAGACCATCCGCGAAATGGTGGGCGAGGAAGCACCGAGCTACTTAGATTAATGAAACAAATGAAATAGGAAATAAGATGGGGCTGTGTCTCTCAAAGATGTGATACACCTCATCTTATTTTTATGAACAGAAACTCTTTACGGACAATGAAACGACTACCGCTTATACCGACAATCATCGCTACCGGATTCGGTAGCGGATTCTCTCCCGTGGCACCGGGCACGGCAGGCGCCTTGCTGGCCTCGCTGATGTGGTGGGGAACAGCCTGCATAGTATCACCCTCCATGCTGCTGTGGCTCACGTCGGGAGCCATCCTGCTGTTCACGGTAGCAGGCGTATGGGCCGCCGACCGTCTGGAGCCCTATTGGGGCGAAGACCCCTCGCGCGTGGTAGTCGACGAGATGGTGGGGGTATGGATAGCCCTGCTGGCCGCACCGGCCGCCCATCCCTGGTATGCCCTGGGCGCATTCGCCCTGTTCCGGCTGTTCGACATCTGGAAACCGCTGGGCATCAGGCGCATGGAGAAGCTTCCGGGAGGTATCGGAGTAATGATGGACGACATACTGTCGGGCGTTTACGCCTTTGTGATATTGATAGTGATAAGATGGTGGAGCAACTGAAGAAAGAGAGCAGGTTTGCAGCAGGACGTCGGGCTGTTTGGCTATTCACCAAAGCGCAGCTGTCTGCGCAGTTTGCCAGTCTGGTAGACTTGATGGTGACTATATTTCTGGCCAAGCTGTTCGATGTTTTCTATCTCTATGCCACCTTTATCGGTTCGGTCGTCGGAGGCGTGGTCAACTGTGCCATCAACTACCGGTGGGTGTTCCGCGCTGCGGGATGCAAGAAACGCTACGTGGCGCTGAAGTACCTCTTCGTATGGGGAGGGAGCATTCTGCTGAACACGTGGGGCACGTTTGCACTGACCGAATGGCTCACCGACATGAAGTGGCTGAACACGCTGCTGGGCTACTACGTGGACGATGTGTTCATCGTGGCCAAGATTGTCGTAGCCGTGCTGGTGGCCTTCTTCTGGAACTACCAGCTGCAACGCGTCTTCGTCTATCGCAACTACGACTTCAAGGGCTTCTGGAAACAATGGTTTGGATAGCAATAAAAAACATATATATACAAGCATTATGAACTACAGAGATTTCTTGCAACAAGTGATTTATAAGATTATCAATCCTATTGTGCGCGGCATGATTAAGGTGGGCATCACGCCCAATTTTATAACGACAACCGGCCTGCTGCTGAACATCGCGGCAGCCTGCCTGCTGATCTATGCAGCCATCGAAGCTCCGGGCAACCTGGCCTACGTGGGATGGGCCGGTGGCGTCATCCTCTTTGCCGGCCTGTTCGACATGATGGACGGCCGTCTGGCCCGCCTGGGCAACATGAGCAGCACCTTCGGCGCACTCTATGACTCGGTGCTGGACCGCTACAGCGAGCTGTTCACCCTGTTCGGCATCGTGTTCTACCTCTTCCTGGAAGGCTACCTCTGGGGAGCCATCATCGCTTTCGTGGCCCTGATAGGTTCGCTGATGGTCAGCTATGTGCGTGCCCGTGCCGAAGGATTGGGACTGGAGTGCAAGGTGGGACTGATGCAACGCCCCGAGCGCGTGGTGCTCACGGCTCTCGGTGCCCTGTTCTGCGGCATCATGGGGGGCTGCCAAAGCTTCGACCCCATGCTGATTCTCATCGTTCCGCTGGCAGTCATCGCCCTGCTGGCCAACGTGACGGCCTTCGTGCGCATCGCCCACTGCTGGAAACTGTTGCAGAACCAAGGATAACCCCCATCAAGAGACTTTCAGAAACATGAGAAAAGAGTTCTTCCCTCCCCTGCGCCAAAGCCTTTGGGCCTTGCTCTTCACGGCACTGTTCCTGGTGCTGACCGGATGGTGCATCGGGCTGCGCACCGAGCACTTCCTGATGGCCGGTGCCTTCCTGCTGCTCTTCTTTGCCGGCAACGTCACCCGCAAGCTGGCCATAGCCCTGCTCCCCTTCTTCATCTTCGGCATCTCCTACGACTGGATGCGCGTCTATCCCAACTATGAGGTGAACCCCATCGACGTGGAAGGGCTGTACAATGCCGAGAAGTCGCTGTTCGGCTTCACGTCAGACGGCGAACTGCTGATACCCTGCGAATACTTTGCCCGCCACCACTGGGCCGTGGCCGACTTCTTTGCCGGCGTCTTCTACCTCTGCTGGGTGCCCGTCCCCATTCTGTTCGGCCTGTGGCTCTACCTAAAGGGCAAGCGCGAACTGTATCTCCGCTTTGCCATGGTCTTCCTGTTCGTCAATCTGCTGGGCTTTGCCGGCTATTACATCCACCCCGCCGCCCCACCCTGGTATGCCATGAACTACGGCTTCGAGCCTGTGCTCAACACGCCGGGCAATGTGGCCGGCCTGGGACGCTTCGACGAACTGCTGGGGTGCACCATCTTCCAGGGTATCTATGGCCGCAACGCCAACGTCTTCGCAGCCGTGCCTTCGCTCCATGCCGCCTACATGGTGGTGGCCCTGGCCTATGCCCTGATGGGACGTTGCAAAAGGTGGCTCATCGCCCTCTTCGCCGTCATCATGGTGGGCATCTGGTGGACCGCCGTCTACTCGGGCCATCACTACCTGATAGACGTGCTGTTAGGCATCGGCTGTTCCCTCCTGGGCATCTTCCTCTTTGAGAAGGGACTGATGAAGTGGGGAGCCTTCCACCGCTTCTTCAAGAACTATTCGGCAAGCATATCATAATCATCAATTCACCCATCATCATGTTTCTTATCAAACGACTCCTCCTGCCCCTTCTTCTCTTGTGGGCAACGGCAGCGGTGGCACAAGAGGCCGAGGCCGACAGCGTGGGCTACATCGTCCGTGTGGGACAGATGGCCCCGGACTTCACCGTAACCCTGACCGACGGCTCGAGCGTCACACTCAGCCAGTTGCGCGGACGGGTGGTCATGCTGCAGTTCACCGCCAGCTGGTGTGGCGTCTGCCGCAAGGAGATGCCCTTCATTGAGCGCGACATCTGGCAGAAACACAAGAACAACAAGGAATTTGCCCTCATCGGCATTGACAGGGACGAACCGTTGGAGAAGGTCATCGCCTTTGGCCGGCAGACCAAGGTGACCTATCCGTTGGCCCTCGACCCGGGAGCCGACGTCTTTGCCCGCTATGCCCTGCGCAAGGCCGGTATCACCCGCAACGTGCTCATCGACCGCGAGGGACGCATCGTGATGCTCACCCGCCTCTACAATCCCGAAGAGTTTGCCGCATTGACGCGGGAGATTGACCGCCTGCTGGCCGAGTGACCTCTGCCGCCTACTCTACTCACTGCAGGTGCTTCAGGCTGCTTCACACACGTCCATTCGTGAAACCGTAATCGTGGTCGTAAAAAAAAGTAATCTGTCTATCTGTTCATTAGCCTAAATGCATTATATTTGCATGGGGAAACATCATCGCTTCCCCAACGCAACAGGAACATGAATCGCAGCATACTTATGAAGACCATGAAAAGATCCCTCCTCTACCTGCTGGGATGCTTGGCAACGCTACAGGCCGCCATAGCCCAGGCCCCCACCGCAACAGATGCCGGAAGGGGCAACATCGTGATTACCGGAATCGTAAAGGAACAAGACAGCCGTCGCAAGCTGGACAACGTGAGCATCAAGCTGGCAGGCAGCAACGTCGGCACCGTGAGCAATGCCGACGGCGTGTTCTCGCTGAAGGTGTCGCGCGAAGAACTGAGCCACGGAGTGACCGCCTCACACATCGGCTACCTGAACGCCCACCTCTCGGCCGAAGAGATAGAACGCCAAGGGAGGAACATCACGATATGGATGACGCCCTCCGACTTCTCGCTGAACGAAGTCATCATCTATGGAGGTGACCCGCGCGACCTGGTCGAGGAGGCCATAGCGAAGATTCCCGACAATTATCCTGAGCAAGAGCAGATGTACACGGCCTTCTATCGGGAGACCATACAGAAGCGCCGGCGCTACATCAGCGTCTCCGAAGCCGTGGTGGATGTCTACAAGACCGGCTATGCCACGCAGGAGATTTATCGGGACAAGGTGCAAGTGGTCAAGGGACGACGCTTAGTGAGCCAGAAGCGCAGCGACACGCTGGCGGTAAAGGTGGTGGGCGGTCCGGCCATCGCCCTGCACATGGACCTCGTGAAGCACGGCGACGACCTGCTGAACCTCCGCGAAATAGCCCACTATGACTTCACGCTGGAGACTCCCGCCAGTTTAGACAACCGCATGCACCATGTCGTCAGCTTCCGTCCGCGCCACGTCGTGGACTATGCCCTCTACTCGGGCAGGCTCTACATCGAGCAGAAGAGTCTCTCCCTGACCCGTGCCGTATATGAAGTGGACATGAGCGACCGCTACAAGGCCACGCGCTGCATTCTTCACAAGAAGCCCACCGGCCTGCGCTTCATGCCCCGCGAAATCAGTTTCCTCATCACCTACAAACAGCAGGAGGGCAAGACCTACCTGAACTACGTGAGCAACACCATACGCTTCAAGTGTGACTGGAAGCGCCGCCTGTTCTCGTCCACCTATACCACCCATGCCGAACTGGTCATGGTGGACCGCACGGACCTTGCCGGCGAGAGCATCAAGCTCCGGGACTCCTTCCGGCCGCGCGAGGTCTTCTATGATAAGGTGGACGAGTACTGGGACGAAGATTTCTGGAAAGACTATAACATCATTGAGCCTACGGAGTCCTTAGAGTCAGCCGTCAATAAGCTAAAGAAGTGAAAGAGATGGGCAGCCATACCTCCATGCCGCCCTTGCCGCGATGGGCCCAGGCGTAATAGGGAATGAGCGTCAGCTTCACGTCGCGCACCTTCAGTTTGCCGTCATCACCATAGGAGAGGCTTTGCGCATCGGTCACTATCTGATGGATGCCGCAGAGCATGTCGGGCTTGGCCTCCACCGTGAAGCTTGGCTTCCGGTTCAGGAGCAGGGAGCGCAGGTCACAGTCATTGTCGGACCACTCGGCACAGTAGACCAACGGTCCGCGTTCCACGGCCACCCGTCCACGGTCGGCCACGACACGCTGATGGGCCTTCACCACGCGCGGCAGCATCTCCAGACTGATTTCCACCACGTCGCCCTTCTTCCACTTGCGGGCAATGTTCAGGTAGCCCTTCTGCAGTTCGCCCTGCACCGTTTCGCCGTTCACCCTTACGCTATAGGAAGGCTGCAGCCCGTCGTCATAGGTATAGAGGTCGCCGGGCAACACTTCGTTGCGCACCCATCCGGGGATGCGTATGTTCATGGCAAACTCGCCGCTTCCCTTGGCCACCTTCAGCCTGATGTCGCCGTTCCAGGGATAGTCGGCCTCCTGTTCCAGCACGATGTTGCGCCTGTTCACCTTCAGTTCGACCCGGTTGCTCATGAAGAGGTTCACGTAGACCTGGTTGTCCTTCACGGCATAGACATAGCCTGGCAGGGAGGGAATGAAGCGGCTGATGTTGGAGGGACAGCAGGCACAGCCGAACCAGGGCTTGCGGGTGTAGTCGGCATTGCCGGCCACCGAGAGCGGATTGGGATAGAAGAAGGAGCCGCCGTCCAGTGACACGCCCGAAATGAGTCCGTTATAGAGCGTGCGCTCCAGCACGTCATAATACTTGGCATCGCCGTGCAGCAGGAAGAGACGGTGGTTCACGTAGACATTGCCGATGGCGGCACACGTCTCGCAATAGGCCGAAGCATTAGGCAGCTCGTAGTTGTCGCCGAAGGCTTCTCCCTGATGGCGTGCACCGATGCCGCCGGTGATGTAGATTTTCTTGTTCACGATGTTCTCCCAGATGGTGTCTATGGCCTGGATATAGGAGGCATCGCCCGTCAGGGCAGCCACATCGGCCATGCCGGCATACATGTAGACGGCCCTCACGGCATGTCCCACGGCCTCCTTCTGTTCCAATATGGGTTGGTGGGACTGCAGGTAGATGTCCTTGCGGGGCGTATATCCACGCTTGTCCAGGAAGAACTTGGCCTGATTCAGATACTTCCTGTCGCCTGTCACTAAGTAGAGCTTGGCCAGTGCCATTTCGGCAATCTGATGGCCGGGGATGCGCACCAGCTGTCCCTCGCCCTCACCGATTTCGCGACACACGCAGTCGGCATAGCGGATGGCGATGTCCAGGAAGTTGCGTTTGCCCGTGGCCTGCCAATAGGCAATGGCTCCCTCCACCATGTGGCCCAGGTTGTAGAACTCATGGCTCAGGTTCTCCACCTCCGACCAGCGTTCCTTGCCCGACCAGGCGTGCGGATGTTTGGGGTTCATGGTGCGTGCCGTATAGAGGTAGCCGTCAGGTTCCTGAGCGGCCTTCACCAGGAGGAGCACACTGTCAATGTACTGTTCCATACGCTTGTCGGGAAAGGTCTGCAGCAGGTAGCTGGCACCTTCGATGGTCTTGTAGACATCGGTATCGTCAAACGAGAAGCCTCCCACATGGAAGGTGTCGCACGGCATGGTGGCCTTCACGAAGTTGTCATAGCGGCCCGTCTCCTCGCATTTGCTGAAGGCCAGCGGCACCGTCACCTCACGGCTCGCCTTGAGGCGTTGTCCCCAAAAGTTGTCGGTCACCTTCACCGAGGTAAAGGGCACGGGGTCAATGGGGTAACCGGCATCCAGCGGTTGTTGTCTCTTTTGCGCAACGGCAAGCATGGGCAGGAGGAGCATCATGGCCACTCCCGTCCTCTTTCGGATTGATGTGATTCTCATGGTTTCATCGTATGTTTTGATTGGTTTATAATGTTCCTAACCGCACAAAGATAGCACAAAGTATCGTAACCCCGTGCATGTCGCCGCACTTTTATTCACTCGGCCAGTATGTAGTAGACACCATGCCGGCCCTTTCCCTGTGCAATCTTGTGTTCTTGCAGCAGCTGTATGAGGGCCAGGCACAGTTCGGTACTTCCCAGGAGGGTGATGCGTTGCAACTCGTCGAAGGTGTATCGGCAGGCCCGCTTCATGGCACGTACCACACGGCCGCCGTTGTTTCTGATGATTTCCTTATTGATGACCATAGATTCAGTATAGGTTTAGTTTAGTTTCGTTTCCTGCAAAGATAATGCAAACGGAAGAGAAAGGGTCGTTCCTAATCGCTCCATTAATGTCCTTATTCAACCTTTTTAGGAGAAGGACGGTTCGAGATATTGGATTATTCTTGGACGAAATAAGGAAAATCAACTATCTTTGCCGCAAAAGCAAACAAACGTATGAAAGAACTCATTACCTTCCTCAGACAGCTGAGTGCCAACAACAACCGTGAATGGTTCAATGCCCACAAGGAGCAGTTCCTGCAACTGCAGGCACGCTTCCATGCCTTCACCGAAGAACTGATTGCCGAGATTGCCGCCTTCGACCCCTCCGTCAACGGGCTGACGGCCAAGGACTGCACCTACCGCATCTATCGTGACGTGCGCTTCTCGGACGACAAACGGCCCTACAAGACCCACATGGGGGCTTTCATCTGTCCCGGCGGCAAGAAGTCGGGGTTTGCGGGCTATTACTTCCAGGTGAGCACCGGCGGTGACGAATATCCCGGCGCCCACATGCTGGCCACGGGAGACTATTGCCACTCGCCCGAAGCCTTGCGCATCCTGCGCGAAGACATCGCCTATGGCGAGGGCGACTTCGAAGCCACCCTGCGACAGGCGGCTCCGGGCTTCCGGCTGGACCGCGACGGCGCACTGAAGCGCAATCCGAAGGGCTTTCCCGCCGACGCCCCCTATTCCGAATACCTGCGGCTCAAGGCCTACTGCCTGTGCCTGGTGCCCGACGAAGAGTTTGTCTGTGCCCCCCATCTGGCCCAACGCGTAGCCGCTCTCTTCCAGACCACCAAGCCCTTCCTGGACTACATCAACCGAGGCATCGCCTTCGCAGGAGCGGAATGAAAGAGTGAAAGGTCAAGACGTTGAAACGTTGAAGCAGTGAGGGCTCGAAACGTTGAGGCGTTAAGGAAGCAAGGTTCATCAACTCGTTAACTGCTAAATATCTTTAGGCACGGATGACACGGATTTAAACACGGATTACTGCTCCGCCTGAAAGGGGAGGCGTCACGCAGTGACTGAAGGGTCTTTATACAGTTGACAAAGCATTGGAGCATTGATAGGTATCTGCCACTGCCTTATAGAGCCATTTCCCATCGCCTTACTAATCCATTTCCCACTGCCTTACTAATGCATTCCTGCATCCCTGTAGAGGCATATATTTTTCGTCTTTCGTCCATACACGTGTGGTGCGTGGACGAAACATGTCTCGTCCGCGCACCACACATGTCCCGTCCACGCACCACACACGTCTCGTCCAATGGCCATAAACACAGCTGACAATCAAGAAGTTAACAACTCTCATTTCCAATATCTCAACGCCTCAACCGTGTAGAAACCCCTCAGTCACTGCGTGACGCCTCCCCTTTCAGGCGGAGCAATAATCCGTGTTTAAATCCGTGTCATCCGTGCCTAAGTAATTATCAACTATCAATTATCAACTGTAGAAGACAATCAATCAACCACAGTCAGTTGCAGGATGCGGCTGGCATAGGCGGTCTGCTTGTGGTAGTCCACCTGATGTGTGTAGGGTATCTCCAGGCCGTTGTTCATCAGATAGGCACCCGTGAAGTTCTTGCCCTCGAAAGGCAGGGGAACGTTGTCTATGCGGTTCAGTTCATGGACGGTGTAGAGACGGTCGGGATTCAGGCCGGCCATCCTTACGCGCGGCAGGTGCTGGTTGCAGAAGTGTTCGGTCTTCCACCAATAGAACACAGCCTCCTCCTTCCGGGGAGCGACGTACATCAGGGAGGCCACGCCCAGGTTGTCATAGGGAGAGACAAGGCGGTAGATGTCGCCCATCTGCACCACGTCGCGAATCTCCTTGTACTCGGCTATGGCCTTCTTGCAGAGCGTCTTCTCCTCATCGGTCATGTTCTTGGGCTGGATTTCCATGCCTAAGCGGCCGCTCATGGCCACGTCCACCCGATATTTCAGGGGGATGGTGCGGAAGGTCTGATGGTTGGGTGCGGCACTGATGTGGGAAGCCATGGCTATGGCGGGGAAGAAGTAGCTGGTGCCCCACTGCATGTAGACCCTTTGCAAGGCATCGGTATTGTCGCTCACCCAGAACTCATCGAAATAGGGCAGGATGCCATAGTTGGCACGCCCGCCGCCGCTGGCACACGCCTGGATGGTGAGGTCGGGATATTTGGCACGGATGCGTTGGCACACCTGCTCGAAGCCCTGATGGTAGGCGATGTAGAGGTGGCTCTGATTATCCTTCGTCAGATAGTTGGAGCCGTGGTTCTGGATGGACATGTTGGCATCCCACTTGATATAGTCAATCTCGGGATAGGCCGTCATCAGGCGGTCCACGATGCCGAAGACGAAGTCCTGCACCTCGGGATTGGAGAGGTCCAGCACCACCTGCGTGCCTCCACGCCCCAGGACAGGTTCGCGTCCGGGTGCCTGGACAATCCATTCGGGATGCTGCTCATAGAGTTCGCTTGTGGTGTTGGCCATCTCAGGCTCTATCCAGATGCCGAACTTTATGCCATGCTTGCGGGCATCAGCCAGAAGGCCCTCTATGCCGTTGGGCAGCTTGTCGGTGTCCACCACCCAGTCGCCCAAGGAAGAGTTGTCGCTCTTGCGCGGATACTTGTCGCCAAACCATCCGTCGTCCATGACGAACAGCTCACCGCCCATGGCGGCAATGTCGCCCATCATCTGGTCCATGCCCTCCTGATTGATGTCGAAGTAGACCCCCTCCCAGCTGTTGAGGAGAATCTTGCGGGGCACGTTGCCGTGAGCCAGCTTGTGCTGACGGGCCCAGCGGTGGAAGTTGCGGCTGCTTCCGCTCAGTCCCTCGTTGCTGTAGGTCAGGGCCAGGGCCGGTGTGGTGAAGCGTTCGTCGCGCTTCAGGGAGTAGGCGGAGTTTTCCTCGTTGATACCGGCAAAGAAGTGATGGTATTCATCGTCGTGAGTGTCGATGCGCAACTTATAGTTTCCGCTATAGCAGAGGGCGGCACCGATGACGCGGCCTTCCAGTTCGCGGGGCTGTCCGTCCAGGGAGAACATCACCTCGGCATGGGCCGTATGGGAGTTGCGCACACCGTCCTTGTTCTTTATCACCTTCATGCCCGGCTGCAACGCCTCCTGTGCCAGGCGTCCCTCATTGGCCCAGGAGCCATAGAGATGGGATATCCAGACATTGCCCCGACGGATGGGCAGGTAGGCCGAGGCAAACTGATGAAGCGTCACGGGCTTCTTCTCCTGATGGCTGATTTCTGTCCAGGCCTCGATGACGTCGGCATCGCGAAAAGCCTTGTAGCGAAGGGTCACGAAGAAGGGATAGCGGCTGTCCTTCATCTCCACGGTGGCCAGCATGGCCTCGCCGCTCTCCTCCACCCTGCTCTGCACCACCTGCAGGTCCAGGGTCATATTGCCATCGTGATGCTTCACGGCTATGGCCGTCTCGGTGGGACAAATCAGTCCATACTCGGGATAGGCATTGTGTCCGGCCTCCGCGGCCGACACGCTCTCCACTTCGTTCGCTGCAAGACGGTGGCCATAATGCAGCACCTTCAGCTTGCACCCCTGGGGTGCCGACAGCAGCAGCGAAGTGTTGGGGGTGGAGACACACACGGTCTGGGCCCACATGCCGCCGGCCAGCAGACACGCGCCCAGGAACAAATTCATACGTTTCTTAATATTCATAGCATTTACCTTATTTATAATAGATTCTTCGAGCGACAAAAATAGGCCATTTTCGCGAGACGGAACTATATTGTTTTATCCTTTTCCAATACATTGTTAGGAAAAGAGCAGTGGCAGCCCATGAAATAATGAAAGAAAAAAGAGAAAAATTCAATTTATTATCTAACTTTGCACCGTCTCATTATGACATAGGTAATTTTTTGTTTCATTCTTTAAAAGGATAAAGAAAGGCTTATGCAAAAGTCCGACTGCATCATCAGTGTGGAGCACGTTTCAAAGCATTTCGGAGAGAAAACAGTGCTGGATGATGTGAATTTGTATGTCCGCAAGGGCGAGTTTGTAACAATATTGGGACCATCGGGTTGCGGCAAGACCACCTTGCTGAGACTGATTGCGGGCTTCCAAACCGCCTCGGAGGGAGTGATTACCATATCCGGGAAGGACATTACGCAAACCCCACCCCACCTGCGCCCCGTGAACACGGTGTTCCAGAAGTATGCCCTCTTTCCCCACCTCAACGTATTCAACAACATCGCCTTCGGCCTGAAGCTGAAGAAGATGCCGGCGGCCACCATCGAGAAGAAGGTGACCCAGGCCCTGCGCATGGTGGGCATGACCGACTATGAAGACCGTCATGTGGACTCCCTGTCGGGAGGACAGCAGCAGCGCGTAGCCATAGCGCGGGCCATCGTCAACGAGCCCGAGGTGCTCCTGCTGGACGAACCGCTTGCCGCACTGGACCTGAAGATGCGCAAAGACATGCAGATGGAGCTGAAGGAGATGCACAAGAACCTGGGCATCACCTTCGTCTACGTGACCCACGACCAGGAAGAGGCCCTCACCCTGAGCGATACCATCGTCGTGATGAGCGAAGGCAAGATTCAGCAGATAGGCACACCGATAGACATCTACAACGAACCCATCAACTCCTTTGTGGCCGACTTCATCGGCGAGAGCAACATCCTCAACGGATGGATGATCAAGGACAAACTGGTCTCCTTTGCCGGACATGAGTTTGAATGCGTGGACAAGGGATTCGGCGAGAACGCCAAGGTGGATGTCGTGGTGCGTCCCGAAGACATCTACATCTTCGACCCCTCGGAGGCCGCTCAGCTGACGGGCACGGTGACCAGCTCCATCTTCAAGGGCGTACACTATGAGATGCTGGTGCAGACCAAGGAGGGCTATGAACTGATGGTGCAGGACTATCACTGCTTCGAGGTGGGCCACGAGGTGGGTCTGTTAGTGAAGCCCTTCGACATCCATGTCATGAAGAAGGAGCGCACGTGCAACACCTTCGAAGGAAAGGTGACGGACGAGAACCATGTGGAGTTCCTGGGATGCAGCTTTGAATGCAGCGACACGAAAGGACTGGCGCCCGACACGCCCGTCACCGTGGAGGTGGACTTCGACAATGTGGTCCTGGAAGACAATGAAGAAGACGGCAAGCTGACCGGCGAGGTGAAGTTCATCCTCTATAAAGGCAACCACTATCACCTGACAGTACTGACCGACTGGGACGAGAACATCTTCGTGAACACCAACGACGTGTGGGACGACGGCGACCGCGTGGGCATTACCATCGCCCCCGATGCCATACGGGTAATCAACCAACTGGTGGACAAGTGACCGCATAAAGCCTAAGACTATGATTAGCAAGTTCTCCCATTTCTTTATGCGCCGCAGAAACTGGAGCATCCCCTATGCCCTGTTCCTGCTCATCTTCGTGATTGTTCCCCTGCTGCTCATTGTGGTCTATGCCTTCACTGACGAGTCCGGAGCCTTCACCTTTGCCAACTTCCGCAAGTTCATGATACACCCCGAGGCCGTGAACACCTTCATCTACTCCATCGGCATAGCGGTCATCACCACGCTGGCCTGCCTGTTCCTGGGCTATCCGGCCGCCTACATCCTGAGCCAGAAGCAGTTCAACACCTCCAAGACCATGGTGGTGCTCTTCATCCTGCCCATGTGGGTGAACATCCTGATACGCACGCTGGCCACGGTGGCCCTGTTCGACTTCCTGAACATGCCGCTTGGCGAGGGGGCGCTGGTCTTCGGCATGGTCTACAACTTCCTGCCCTTCATGATCTACCCCATCTACAACACCCTGCAAAAGATGGACCCCAGCCTCATAGAGGCCGCACAAGACCTGGGGGCCACACCGATGGAAGTGTTCCGCAAAGTCATCCTGCCGCTCTCCATGCCCGGCATCACAAGCGGCATCGTCATGGTGTTCATGCCCACGGTGTCCACCTTTGCCATCGCCGAGCTGCTCACGATGAACAACATCAAACTCTTCGGTACCACCGTACAGGAGAATATATATAATGGTATGTGGAACTATGGCGCTGCCCTGTCGCTCATCATGCTGCTGCTGATAGGCGTCACCATCCTCTTCACCAACGAGGAAGACAGTGCCCAAAACGAAAGCGGAGGTGTCGTATGATGAAGAAAATGATTGCCAAGGGCTACCTGTGGTTCCTGCTGGCCCTGCTCTACTCCCCCATCCTGATTATCATGATTTTCTCGTTCACCGAGGCCAAGGTGCTGGGCAACTGGACGGGATTCTCCACCAAGCTCTACAGTTCGCTGTTCACCGGTGGCATGCACCACTCGCTGCTCAGTGCCATCGGCAACACCTTTGCCATTGCGCTCATTGCCGCCACCGTATCTACCCTGCTGGGCAGTATTGCCGCCATCGGCATCTTCAACCTGCGCTCAGGGGCAAGGCGGGCCATGAACTTTGCCAATGCCATCCCCATGGTGAATGCCGACATCATCACCGGTGTGTCGCTCTTCCTGCTGTTCGTCAGCTTCGGAGTCTCCCAGGGCTTCACCACGGTGGTACTGGCCCACATCGCCTTCTGCACCCCCTACGTGGTGCTGAGCGTCATGCCCCGCCTGAAGAAGATGAACCAGAATGTCTATGAAGCCGCCCTCGACCTGGGGGCCACGCCCTTCCAGGCACTGACCAAGGTCATCCTGCCCGAGATTCTGCCGGGCATGATCAGCGGATTCATCCTGGCCTTCACGCTCTCCATCGACGACTTTGCCGTGACCATCTTCACCATCGGCAACGAAGGTCTGGAGACGCTCTCCACCTACATCTATGCCGATGCACGCAAGGGTGGCCTCACCCCCGAACTGCGTCCCCTCTCCACCATCATCTTCGTCACGGTGCTGGTGCTGCTGATAGTTATCAATAAACGGGCCGAAAAACAGAAAAAGGAATGAAGACATTGAAGAAGATGCTGGGGCTGCTGGCCCTGTGCCTGCTGGCCGCCTGCAACCCCTCGCAGGAAGAGCGCAGCCAAGTGCTGAAGATATACAACTGGGCCGACTACATCGACGAAGAGGTGCTGGCCGAATTTCCCGAATGGTACAAGGAACAGACGGGCGAAGAACTCAAGGTCATCTACCAGGTGTTCGACATCAACGAAATCATGCTCACCAAGATTGAGCGCGGACACGAGGACTTCGACGTGGTGTGCCCGTCAGAATACATCATCGAGCGCATGCTGAAGAAGGGGCTGCTGCAACCCATCGACCGCAACTTCGGCCAGACGCCCGACTACATCCCCAACGTGTCGCCCTACATCGTGAAGGAGCTGAACAAGACCAGCCAGCCCGGACACCTCACCTCCGACTATGCCGTGCCCTACATGTGGGGAACGGCCGGCATACTCTACAACACCGAGTTCCTCACCGAGGAAGAGGTGGAGAGCTGGCAATGCCTGTGGGACCCCGGCCACAAGGCCAAGATTCTCATGAAGGACAGCTACCGCGACGCCTATGGCACAGCCATCATCTATGCCAACAGGCAGCAGCTGGCCGACAGCACCGTCACCGTGGAGCAGCTGATGAACGCCAATTCGCCCCAGGACATCGCCCTGGCCGAGAAATACCTGAAGGAGCTGAAGCCCAACATTGCCGGATGGGAAGCCGACTTCGGCAAGGAGATGATGACCAAGGGCAAGACATGGCTCAACTTCACCTGGAGCGGCGATGCCGTATGGGCCATAGAGGAAGCCGATGCCGTGGGAGTGTCGCTGGACTATCTCGTGCCCCGCGAAGGCAGCAACATCTGGTATGACGGATGGGTCATCCCCAAGTATGCCCGCAACGTAAAGGCCGCCAGCTATTTCATCAACTACCTGTGCCAGCCCGACATTGCCCTGCGCAACATGGACGCCATCGGCTACGTCAGTTCGGTGGCCACGCCCGAAGTGATGGAAGCCAAGATAGACACGACACTTGATGTGCGCTCCGACCTCAGCTACTTCTTCGGCGAAGGCGTGGGTGCAGACAGCCTGCAGATAGACCCCGTACAATATCCCGACCGGAAGGTCGTGGAGCGTTGTGCCATGATTCGCGACTTCGGCGACCGCACCGAACTGGTACTGGAAATGTGGAGCCGCGTCAAGGGCGACAATCTGAACACGGGCATCGTACTGATTATCTTCTCCGTCTTCGGCCTGCTCACGGTGTGGCTCATCTATGGCAAGGTGCGCATGTATCGCATGAGGATGCGCCACCGCAGACGCAGACGCCGAAAGGCCCTCCACAAGAAACAACAGAAATGATTCTGCCCCCGCCCAAACAGGTACTCAGGATAAACCAAATTCCTTTTAAAGAAAAGGCCCGGAAGTTTAAAACCTCCGGGCCTTTTCTTTAAAACTTCCGCTGCTTCTCTTTAAAAGTTCCTGTAGGCTTTCTTGTTTCCATCTATACCTCTATCCGTATCAACATGATGGGCAGTCTTGACATTTCGGAAATCTATAATGCCTAAATTTAGGCTTTCTTCTCTGCCCACATACTTCCTTGTCTTGGCATAGCAGCACATTCAACCATTCTTCCCAAACGCCTTCAAGCCTCCATTTTCGGAAATAGTAATAGACCGTTTGCCAAGGAGCAAAGCATGAGGGGAGCATTCGCCACTGACATCCGCTCTTGTTGACATAGAATATACCATTTACAATTTCTATGAATGAACTTTTTCTATTTCTTTCTTGTGGGTCTACAATATTTTTAATAACTTGCCACTGTTTTTCAGTTAGTATGGTTAGATAATTACTCATAACTCTTTTGTTTACGACCTTAAAGTCACGAAAATCGTTCCAATTAACCGACTGATCAACAAGTAACTACAATAATTTAATCATTTCATAAACAGTTTCTTAGGAGTATGAAAAAATCATTAAGAAAATACGTGATGCTATTTGCAACAGTATTTGCAGTCATGTTATGCAGTTGTTTCGACAGCAGTGTAAAGTGTGTAGGGTGCAATGGTAAAGGAGAATTTACTTTTGAAGATGTTAGTGTACAATGCAAATATTGTCATGGGAGTGGTACAATATCAAAAGATATGCTAAACAGCCTGATGCCAGAACAGGCAGACTATGAAGATGAAGAGCCAATAAACGATGGAGAATATTGTATCATATGTATGGGAACAGGAAAGTTCCGCACCAACACCTTTCCTTTTGAAAGTACATGTAGTATGTGTAATGGGCGCGGAGTGTCTAACGACAGCAGATGTAACAGCGATAAACCAATATACCGATGTGTTTATTGTAATGGCTCCGGTCAGAATACTTATGGCGGCAGTCAATGTACATTTTGCAGAGGATATGGTATCTCTCTGATGTCCCCATCACAACAGGATGATATGGCCGACAGAAAGCCTAAGCAGTCTATATGTGGTGCTTGTCATGGCACAACAGCTTGTCCTGTCTGTAAAGTTACCGGTGGTGTGAACTATGGCGGTTTGAGATATTGTTCTTCTTGTGGCAATACAGGACGTTGCCGTTGGTGCTATGGAAGGGGGCTTAAGACTCATTGATAGTACCTGATACTTACAGCAATTCAGCCTAACCTGTTTATCCTTTAACGGAACGTTTCACCAGCCCAATCTTTACATTCAGCTTGAAGTAGTAGATGCCGTTCTCGCGCTCCAAGAAGCCATACTTGTCCTTCTCCAGCACGCCCTTTTCGAAGCGGGAGTTCTGATAGAGGAAGTCGGCAAACGTCTGACGATCCATGACGTGATAGCAGAGCAGGTCGCCGCTTCCCGTCACCAGCAACATGCCCTGAATGGCCGAGTCAGTGCCGTTGTATATCTTGGCTGGACGCATGCCCAAGGCGAGTGCCAGCAGGAACTGCTTCATCTTGTGTTCGTAGAAGCCGTGCTTGTTGATAAGTTCATCCTTGATTTTCAGGGGATTCTTCTCCTTGATGCGCTCCACGAGTTCGGGTGTGCGGGTGATGCCGTCCAAGTGCATCAGGCGCACCATCTCGGCCAACATGCGGGGAAAGTGCAGGTCTATCATCAGCAGGTTGCAACGGAAGACGCGGTCGGCCACATCGGCATACTTCAGCACGCCGCCCAAACGCTCTATCATCAGCATGCGCTCCATCACCTCGGTAGGCGACTCGGGAAGGGCATTCACCTTGTTCACCGTGGGCGAAGCGAACTTCACGCCCGTCTGCTCCAGCTTCAGGTTGGCCGTGCGTCCGCCGTCCAGCAAGGGGTTCATGGGACTGAGGCGGCACCTGATGCAGAAGCCCGTCAGCGGAGCATCAGCATGGAAAAAGGCGACGGAGAGGTCGGTACGGTCCTCGGTCTTGGCCTCTAAGTCGTAGATGTTCACGGCATCGAGGAAAGCCTCCAGCCCCTCGGGCACCTCTACCTCCTCGCCCGGCGTCTCCCGAAGCAGGTTCAGGATGAACAGAGCGGCATCGGCAAAGTCCTCGCGCGGGAAGCGTCTCCCCTCTCCCGCCTTGGGAAAAAAGGTGCCGTTCTTGTCCAGCTCACCGGAAACGATGCGTACTTCATTCTCAATATAGTAGCGGCGTGCTCCGTCGTGCTCCATCCGCTGAATCATGGCTATCGGCAACGTGCGTGCCTCGTTCTTCTCGGCCCGGGGTGTTCCCATGGTCACTTGCCCGTCGGCCAGCAGGCGAAAAAAGGTATAGAGTTCGCCCAACTCCCGTTTGCTTGCTTGAAACATGTTCTGTATCTATAGGTTATGGATATTATTCGTCAAATCTCAGGGTCTCCACCTTCTCCAGACGGCTCCTCAGGCGAGGCATCATGCTCCGGCGGATGCGTAGGGTCATGCGGCAGTCCATGTCATAGCCCTGCTCCAATATTTCGGATTCCTCCTCCTTGACAATGCGCATCACGTCGTTCATGAAGGGGTATTCGAAGTAGAAGGTCACCGAGTCGTCCACCGTCTTCTCCACGATGGTGGCTGCGGCAATGGCTTCGGCCGCTGCAGCCTTATAGGCCACGATGAGTCCGCTGGTGCCCAGCTTGATGCCGCCAAAGTAGCGCACCACGACAATCAGTATGTCGGTCAGTTCATTGGAATTGATCTGTCCAAGGATGGGCTTTCCGGCCGTTCCCGAAGGCTCGCCGTTGTCGTTGGCCCTGAAGTCCTTACGCTCATGGCCCAGCATGTAGGCATAGCACACGTGGCGAGCGTCATAGTACTTCTTCTGATAAGTCTCCAGGTGAGCCTTCACCTCCTCCACCGTGCGCACTGGCAGGGCAATGGCGATGAACTTGCTCCGCTTCTCGGTATAAATGCCTTCGGACAAGGCCGTTATTGTCTTGTAGGTATCTTCCATCATCTTCATTTTCAGAGTTTCAGGGTGAATATGACCGGATTGTGGTCGCTGCACAACTCCAGGTCGGGCGAATAGTAATGCACTCCCTCCAACGCGGGCGAATGGAAGATGTAGTCTATCCTCAGCATCCGTTTCGCATAGCGGTAGGTGTACATGTAGCCATTTCCAGCCGTTCGGAAGCCATCATCCAGGAGGTCGCTCAGGCGATGGTAGGTATAGGAGGAGGGCAAGGAGTTGAAATCTCCGCAAACCACGACAGGATAGGGACTGTCGGCGATGCGTCGGCAGATACTGTCGGTCTGCATCGCCCGTTTCATGAAATTGTCGTGAAGGGTTCCGGCGGCATCCTGCATCACCTCGGCTTCATGGCGCATGTCCTGGGCCGCTACCATGGCACGTTTCCACTTGCGCCGCTTCTGTCCGACGTTGGTGGTCTGCAGGTGGTTGTTCAGCAGGCGCACGGTATCTTCCTCCAATATCAGGTCGCACTGCATGCTGCAGTTGGCACTGCCGGTATAGGTGATGAACTCCGTATGGGTCAGGGGGAAACGGCTGAAGACAGCCAGGGGTAATACGCCCCGAATGGAATCGGCATCCATGATAAAGGCATGGGGCCAATGGCGCAGCGTGTGCTTCAGGCTGTCTAAGGTGAAGCTGGGATTGTCTCCGAACTCCTGAAAGCAGAGGATATCTACCCGCTCCTGCTCCATGTAGCGGGCCAGTTCACGACAGGAATAACCGGTTATCTCGCTACCGAAGTGCTGCACGTTGTAGGTGGCTACCGTCAGATAGCCCATGGGATGAGGACGCGAGGCGGTCACTTCGGCAGGTAGACGGTCCGGCCAACCCACCTGCAGCACGGCCGACAAGTAGTTCCAGTTGGCAAGCAGGGCCAGAAGCGGAATCCACACCCAGCGTTGCCTGGCCCAGGCCCAACAGAGGGCAACCAGCAGATTGACCGCCAGCAATGTCGGTACGGCCATGCCCAGCAGGGGCATCCAGCGGCTTTCTGCGGGAGCATAATGTCCGGCGAATGCCCCACAAACGGTGACAGCCGCTACCAGGCAGGTAGCGGCTATCAGCAGGATGCGGAAGAGGCCTCCGACAGCAGTTCTTCCCATTTCGTTCTATTTCGCAACGTTGTTGATGACTTTTCCTTCCAGGAATCCCCGTACATTCTCCACGGCCACCTGCATCAGGCGTTCGCGGGCTTCACGGGTGGCCCAAGCGATATGCGGGGTGATGAAGCAGTTGCGTGCCGAGAGCAGGGGATTGTCGGCACGGGGCGGCTCTTCGGAGAGCACATCCACACCGGCTGCATAGATGGTGCCGCTGTTCAGGGCATCGGCCAGTTCCTGTTCGTTCACCAATGGGCCGCGTCCGGTATTGATGAGGATGGCGGTGGGCTTCATCTGCTTCAGGCGTCCGGCATTCACCAGATGGCGTGTCTGTTCCGTCAGGGGGCAATGCAGGCTCACGATGTCACAATTGCTGAAGAGTTCGTCCAGCTCCAGTTTCTTGATTTCGGGAGGAAGTTGGAAGGGCGACTTGGAGGTGTAGGCATAGACCTTCATGCCGAAGCCGATGGCGATACGTGCCGTCATGTAGCCCGTGTGTCCCAGGCCAACGATGCCTATCTTCTTGCCCCGTAGCTCCATGAGCGGCGTGTCCCAGAAACAGAAGTCGCTGTTGTTGCTCCAACGGCCGGCACGCACCTCATCTGAATGGTGGCGCACCTGCTGGGCTATGTTCAGGATGTGGGCAAACACCATCTGCGCCACCGAGTCGGTACTGTAGGCCGGTATGTTGGTCACCACGATGCCTCGTTCACGGGCGGCATCGACATCCACGATGTTATAGCCCGTGGCCAGCACACCGATGTACTTCAGCGCAGGCAGTGCCGCCATCGTCTCGGCCGTGAGAACGACCTTGTTGGTCAGCACCACTTCGGCATCGGCCGCACGTTGCAGCACCTCTTCGGGAGTGGTACGGTCATAGATTGCACACTCGCCCAAGGCTTTCAAAGGTTCCCAAGAGAGGTCACCGGGATTGCCCGCGTAACCGTCCAATACACAAATCTTGCTCATCTTTTCTTGCTTTATCAGTGGTCGGGATACGTCCTTATCGCTTCTTGTAGTTTTTCAGTCCGGTTTCCAGGAACTCGATGTACTTGGGCACATCTTCGTCAAAGGAGTAGGAGTTGTTCAGCGGATTGCCGTCATTGTCCAGCAGGACATAGTAGGGCTGGGCATTATAGCCGAACTTCACGCGCTGCAGGTAGCTCCACTTGTCACCGATGGTGCGCAAGGTGCGCTCCTTGCCGTTCTCCGTCACCTTGATAGGCTCGGGCAGCGGCGTCTTGTCGTCCACATAGAGGGAAATCAGCACATAGTCGTCATTAATCAGGCTGCTGACCCGCTGGTCTATCCATACGGCCAGTTCCATCTTCCGGCAGTTCACGCAACCGAATCCCGTGAAGTCCACCAGCACCGGCTTTCCCGTGCGGCGGGCATAGGCCATACCTTCGTCATAATCCTTGAACTTGGGATGCACCTCGTTGGCATAGAGGTTGAAGTCTTGCGTGTTCATGGGGGGCGTAAAGGCACTGACAGCCTTCAGCGGAGCACCCCACAGGCCGGGCACCATATATACGGCAAAAGCCAGCGAAGCAAAGGCCAGGAAGAAACGGGGCACACTGACCTTCGTGTCGTCATCGTCATGAGGGAACTTGATTTTGCCCAGCAGGTAAAAGCCCAGCAAGGCAAACAGCACAATCCAGATGGCCAAGAAGGTCTCCCTATCCAGGATGCGCCATCCATAGGCCAGGTCGGCCACAGAGAGGAACTTCAGAGCAAAGGCCAGTTCGATAAAGCCCAGTGTCACCTTGATGACATTCATCCATCCGCCCGACTTGGGCATGGCCTTCAGCCAGGAAGGGAACATGGCAAACAACGTGAAAGGTAGGGCCAGGGCAATGGCAAAGCCCAGCATACCGATGGCCGGACCGGCTACATTGCCCATCGTGGAGACCTGTACCAGGAGGAAACCGATGATGGGACCTGTACAGGAGAAGGAGACCAGGCAAAGCACAAAAGCCATCAGGAAGATGCTCAGCAAGCCGGTCGTCGCTTCGGCCTTGCTGTCTACGGCATTGCTCCAACGGGAAGGCAGGGTTATCTCGAAAGCACCGAAGAAGGAGGCGGCAAAGACCACCAGCAACAGGCAGAAGAGGATGTTGAATACGGCATTGGTGGAGAGGGCGTTCAGCGCACTGGCACCGAAAGCCAGCGTCACGGCCAGGCCCAGCACCACATAAATCACCACGATGGAGATGCCATAGAGCCAGGCATCACGGATACCCTTCTTCTTGTCCTTGCTGCGCTTCATGAAGAAGCTGACGGTCATCGGGATAATGGGCCATACGCAAGGAGTGAACAGGGCCACAAGTCCGCCTGCGAAGCCTGTGATGAAGATGTATATCCACGAAAGGTCTCCGGGTTTCTCCTCACTGTAGCCCTGCATCTGGTCAATGACCGGCTGCCAATAGTCCGCTGTCTGCACGGCATCTGCCGTTGCCGCAGGTTCGGTTGCCGTGCCATCGCCAGCTCCGGATGCCGCAGCGGGGGAAGCTTCTGCTGCAGATGCAGCCGTTTGCGTGTCGGCTTCGCTCTTGTCAACGCTCTTGGCCACAGGTGCTTCGCCCGAATAGCTGAAATCTATCGGTGTAGGAGGCAGACAGTTCTCATCATTGCAGGCACCGTATTCCAGGTAGCCCTCCACCTTCCAGGCACCGCCCGTAAGTTTCAGTTTCTGCACGAACTGTGCCGTGCGTTCAAAATAGCGCACCTGCATGTTGAACATCTCGTCGTGTACGGCAATCTCTTTGCCCACAGCCTTCAGCTTTCCATCCAGCTCGGCCCCTTTCATTTCCGTAATCTGGAAAGTGGCAGAGGTGGGGCCATCGCCCAAGTCTGTAGAATAGACATGCCAGCCGGCATCTATCGTAGCGGTGAAGACCACCTCCAATTCGGTGGCCGACAGTTTCTTCAAAGCCGTAGCAAACTGCACGGGGTCCTGAATCTGCGCCTGCGACACCACGGCCCACAGGAGCATCAGAATCGAAAATACGCTTTTCTTCATCGTAGTCCTTTTATAGTGTTTTACATTTCATAGTCCACACAGGCGCGGTTCTCCTTCACTGCGGCCAGCAGTTTGCCGGCAGCTACATGGTCGGGATGGGTGGCATAGTATTTCACGTCATCCAGCGTGTCAAACTCGCTGTAGAGGGCGATGTGCCATGCCTCTGCCGGATTGATGTTCAGCCCCACCTCTATTTTACGAATGACGTCAATCTTGGCGGGCAGAGCCTCTATAGCCGTCTTGAAGGCTTTCATCACGGCAAGTTTTTCCTCAGCGGGAACCTCATCTTTCAGTTTGAATAAAACAATGTGTTTAACCATATCTTGCTTTTTAAAGATTTATATTTATATTTGTCAGCCAATAAGCGCACAATATGGGCGCAAAAGTAATGGTTTTGTTTGGAATATGCACCATATATAAAAGGAAAACAGATGTTAATTATCGGAATTGCAGGCGGAACCGGTTCAGGAAAGACCACCGTTGTACGCAAGATTATTGAAAAGCTGCCGGCCGGCGACGTCGTGTTGCTGCCCCAGGACTCCTACTACAAGGATAGCAGCCATGTACCTGTGGAAGAGCGTCAGAACATCAACTTCGACCATCCCGATGCCTTCGACTGGGAGTTGCTGTCGAACCACATTGCCCAACTGAAACGGGGGGAAAGCATCGAACAGCCCACCTACTCCTACCTGACCTGCACGCGACAGCCCGAGACGATTCACATCGAGCCGCGCAACGTCATCCTCGTGGAGGGCATTCTGGCCCTGTGTGACGATACCCTGCGACAGATGATGGATCTGAAGATATTCGTCGATGCCGACCCTGACGACCGTCTGATTCGCGTCATACAGCGGGACATGCTGGAGCGCGGACGAACGGCCGAGGCCGTGATGGAACGTTACACCCGGGTGCTGAAGCCCATGCACATGCAGTTCATCGAGCCTTGCAAACGCTATGCCGACCTCATCGTGCCCGAAGGGGGCAACAACCGTGTGGCCATAGAGATTCTCACCATGTATATCCGGAAGCACATCACGCCCGACGTGCCCGTTGCCAATACCTGCCAGCCATGAAAAGGGGGCTCCGTACACGTCTGCTTCCTCTCCTGCTGCTGACCGTTGGCCTGCTGTCAGTGCTGTACGCCTGCCGCCACCGTCCCTCTCCGGAAACACCGGCAAGCGAACTGAACGACCTGCAACGAATCAAGGAGAGAGGAGAACTGGTGGTACTGACGCTCTACAGTTCTACCACCTACTTCAACTATCGTGGCCAGGAGATGGGCTTCCAGTATGAACTCAGCGAACAGTTTGCCCGCTTTCTCGGCGTGAAGCTGCGCATCGAGGTGGCCAACAGTGTGCCCCAGCTCATCAGCGCTCTGCTGGCCGGCAGGGGCGACCTCATTGCCTACAACCTGCCCATCACGAAGGAGTGGAAGGACAGCCTCATCTACTGTGGTGAAGAGGTCATTACCCATCAGGTCATCGTGCAGCGCAACCGCATCGGCTCCGCCCCGCTGAAGGATGTCACCCAACTGGTGGGCAAGGAGGTATACGTCAAGCCGGGCAAGTACTACAACCGACTCGTGAACCTCAACGAAGAGTTGGGAGGAGGCATCCTCATCCATGAAGTGACCAACGACAGCATCACCGTGGAAGACCTCATCGCACAGGTGGCGCAGGGCAAGATTCCCTATACCGTGGCCGACAACGACCTGGCCCAGCTCAACAAGACCTACTACCCCAACCTGAACATCGGCCTCTCCATCAGCTTCGACCAGCGGGCCTCATGGGCCGTGCGCAAGGATTCCCCCTACCTGGCTGCCGTGGCCAACCAGTGGCATCGGGAGAACCTCACCTCGCCCGCCTACACCGCCAGTGCGAAACGATACTTCGAAACGGCCAAGGCTACCCCCCACTCTCCCATCCTCTCGCTGCGCGAAGGAAAGATTTCCCACTATGACGAGCTGTTCAAGAAATATGCCGCAGAGATAGACTGGGACTGGCGGCTGCTGGCGTCGCTGGCCTATACCGAGTCCAACTTCGACACCACCGCCGTCTCCTGGGCAGGTGCCAAGGGACTGATGCAGCTGATGCCTGCCACGGCACGTGCCATGGGAGTGCCCGAAGGCAAGGAGCAAAACCCCGAGGAGAGCATCAAGGCAGCCGTGAAGTACATCGGCATCATGAACAAGAGTTTTGCCCGGATTCCCGCCGAGGAGCGTATCAATTTTGTGCTGGCCTCCTACAACTCCGGCATCGGACACGTGCTGGATGCCATTGCCCTGGCCGAGAAATACGGCAAGGACAAGAACGTGTGGCGCGACAATGTGGAGCCTTTCATCCTGCTGAAGAGCAACGAGGAGTACTTCAGCGACCCCGTCTGCAGAAACGGCTACTTCCGCGGCATAGAGACCTACAACTTCGTGCGCGACATCACGGCACGCTTCGAACAGTACAAGAAGAAAATCAAAGATAACGGATGATGCCGCGAACATTCTTCTCCCCCGTTTGTTTAGGAGAGCAATAGCGAACAAATGATATGAACCTAAACGAAAGGAGAATTATGAAAAAGTTTATTGCAATGGCAGCATTGCTGCTGGTCGGCACCATTGCCGGCAGTCTCTATGCACAAGAGAGCAGTTCGGCCCAGCGAAGGGCCGAGCGCAAAGCCAAACGAGACGCTGAACGCGCCCGCCTGAAAGCCGAGGAGCAAGTAGAAAACGAGATTTCCTATGAGGATGCCGTGGCAGCCATCAAGGACAACCAGTTTGTGCTGGAAGCCAATCAAGTGCAGTTTCGCAACGGACAGACGGCCTTCGTGAACTCCAACACCAACTTCGTGCTGGTGAACAAGAGCAACGGCACCGTGCAGGTGGCCTTCAACACCGTCTATCCCGGCCCCAACGGCATCGGAGGGGTCACGGTGGACGGCACCGTGTCCGACATGCAGACCACTACCGACAAGAAGGGCAACGTGAACTGCAACTTCAGCATCCAGGGCATCGGCATCTCGGCACAGATTTTCGTCACCCTCTACAGCGGCAGCAACACGGCCACGGTCTCCATCAGCCCCAACTTCAACAACAACACCATGACCCTGAACGGCAACCTCGTTCCCTTAGAGCAATCCTCCATTTTCAAAGGACGCTCCTGGTAGTCCGGAAGCCGCTCCCCACTGTATTCTCCACTGCAAATCGTACAAAAAGGACGCTTTGCAGTGGAGTTTTCCGAACTATTCGCTACATTTGCAAGCGAAAACCAAATAGAGATGTACATGCAGACGAAAAGAAAAGGCATACTGCTCCTTCCTTTACTAAGCCTACTCACCCTGACGAGCCTCTTCTCCTGCGGAGAGAACCGTTGGCCCGAATATTATCCCTACACCGGACGAGACCTCTGGATAGACAGCATCATGCGCGAAGAATACCTGTGGAGCGAAGAGATGCCCACCTTCAACGAGCTGAACTATTTTCAGGCACCGGCCACCTTCCTCAAAAAGGCCATCTCCACCAAGGACAAGAACTACTCTTCCATTGACACCCTGAGCGGCACGTTGCTGAGCGGCTATGGTTTCGACTATGCACTCTACCGCGTTGCGGGCAACGACACGGCCTATAACGCCCTCATCACCTACGTCGTGCCCGACTCGCCGGCCTCCGAAGCCGGCCTGCAACGTGGCGAATGGATTATGCAGGTGGACGATAACTACATCACCCGCAAGAAGGAATCCCTGCTGACCGACGGTCTGCAGCACAAGCTGCAGCTGGGCAAATATGCCAAGCAGCTCTCTGCCGACGGCGAAGAGAGCTATGCCGTGCAGAAGGAGCGCACCACCGCCCTGCCTGCCGCACGCCCCCTCACGGAGACCTCCGTGCCCGTGAGCACCATCCTCTCCACCGAGGCCGGCCACGTGGGCTACATCCTCTGCAACAACTTCCTGCCCGAAGCGATTGAGCCCCTCGCAGCCTTTGCCCGCGAATGCCGCGACGTTTCCGTGCAACATCTCGTCCTGGATCTCCGCTACAACGACCGTGGCAGCATGGAGAGCGTCAGCCAAGTGGCCGACCTCCTGGCTCCTGCAGCAAGTTCGGGACAGCCCTTCGCCACCCTGCAATACAGCACCAAGCAGAGTGCCCGCAACGGTGAACTCCTGCTGAACACCGCCCAGCCCAAAGCCGGCGTCAACCTCAACCTCCCCACCCTCTACATCCTGACGGGCAATGCCACCGCCGGAGCGGCCGAGATGCTCATCAACGGACTGAAGCCCTACATGGAGGTCATTCTCATCGGTTCCAACACCAAGGGAGTGCCCTACGGCCTGGAGAGTTTCTCTACCGAGCAGTTCCGCTACACCCTGAACCTCGTGGTATGCGAAATCTTCAACGCCCTCGGCACGGCCGACTACAGCAGTGGCTTCAAGCCCGATGTCTCCGTCAGCTCCCTGAGCGACTTCACCCGCGTGCTTCCCCTGGGCAACCCCGACGAGGAACTGCTGCACGCCGCCCTCTCCCTCATCACCGACACTCCGTCCGCACGCTGACTCCTCCACCCGAACAAAACCGCTTCCTTCATTGTTATAAGCGAGTAGGGCAACACTGATGCCCATAGTGAATAGTCAAACGTGCCCCGGCCTGCAAGGGCCTACGGCACATAATATGAACTAAAAAAACACCTTTAACAATGAAAAAAGTAATGATGTGTGCAGCCCTCATCGCTGCATTGCTCTCCTGCCAATCCAAGGGAGCCTCGGACAATCCTCCTGTAGACGAAAGCGAAATGCTGGTGATTGGCAACGACTCCTCTGCCGTAGCCATATACGAAGGCATCCTTCCCGCAGCCGACGGCTCGGGCATTGAGTATGTCCTGAGCGTGGACAGCATCGGGCCCAACGGCGAAAGCGGCTATACGCTGGTCATGAACTACCTGGACGCCGACGGCTCGGGCAAGCACAAGAGTTTCACCAGCAAGGGCAAGAAGGAAGTGGTGCACAAGAACGTGAACAAGCAGCACAAGACGGCCTACAAACTGACACCCGACAACGGTGACGCTCCGCTCTACTTCGTCGTAGTGAACGACACCACGCTCCGCCTCTCCAACGACAGCCTGCAAGAGTCGGTCAGCAACCTGAACTATGACATTATTCAGGTGAAATGACCGCTCTACGGGACACCTCTCGCGCAAATCTTTACACTGTCCAAGTGCTCAGCCGCTGAGCACCTCAGTGTTAAGCCGCTGAACACTCGAGTGCTCAGCGGCTGAGCTATATGACCGCTCATTAGCTGAGCACCACAACCGTTCAGCGGCTGAACACTTGAGTGCTGAGCCGCTGAGCACTTCGGCGGACATTGGCGGGGCATTTCAACGCATATTGTGGCATGTTTTTCGGGCAAGATTTGCATCTTTCCCGTTTTTTAAATATGTTTGTAATATTTTTCTAATATATTTGCCCGCGACAAAGAAGGATGAACATGGCATACGATTCTGAAATACTGAAAGATGAGCGCAGTCTCGTTCTCCTCCTACCTCTTGACTTCGGATGCTCTCTTTCTCATTCATGCCAGGGCATCCCGTCGATAGTTCCTTTAGGGTCATCGTCTACACTTTGGGCATAGTCTTTCTCCACAGCCACTTCGATAATTTCCACTTGCGGGGCCTCGTAGGCCGGTGTTGTATTGTTGTTCTTCATTGTCTTGTTCATACTCTTTTATATTTGGGGTTAATATTGATATTCAGGATAAGTGTCGCGCGGATAGCCGCTTCGCACACAGTCTGACAGAGCGGGCATTACGCACACAGCCCCGACGTGCAAGGCCCATCTCCTTGCACGCCGGGGCTGTGTGCTCCACGTCCGTTCCGCTATTTCTTTAATATACCAGAATACTTGCTTGCTAACAAACTATCTGACATACACAAGTTTTTCATCATATATTTTCTTCTTTTTTTGTGGCTGCAAATATAGATGATTTGCAGCAAACGTCCAAAGATTAGGGAATATTTCAAGCCCTTCCTGACTACAACACCCCTTTAGAGCTGGGGAGTTCATAGTGATAGATGTCGCGCTTCACCGCCATCTTCAGGGCACGGGCCAAGGCTTTGAATATGCCTTCTATCTTGTGATGCTCATTCTCGCCTTCAGCCTTGATGTTCAGGTTCATCCTGGCAGCATCGCTGAGAGACTTGAAGAAATGCAGGAACATCTCCGTGGGCATTTCGCCTATCTTCTCGCGACGGAAACGGGCATCCCACACCAGCCAGGGGCGGCCACCGAAATCCAGGCAAACCTGGCAGAGGCAATCGTCCATGGGCAGGCAATAGCCATAACGCTCAATGCCGCGCTTGCTGCCCAAGGCCTGAAGCAGACATTCGCCCAGGGCAAGTGCCGTATCCTCTATCGTATGGTGCTCGTCCACGTAGAGGTCTCCCTCCACACGGATGGTGAGATCCATGCCGCCGTGCTTGCCAATCTGCTCCAACATGTGGTCGAAAAAGCCCAACCCCGTATGGATGTCACAATGGCCGTTGCCATCCAGATTGACGGCCACCTGAATATCGGTCTCCTTGGTGGTGCGACGCACTTCGGCCTTCCTTTCGCCGGCAAAGAGGAACTCCGCCACCTTGTCCCAATCCTTGGTGGCCAGGGCACACACCTCCGGAAGCCCCTCACAGGAGGCTTTCCCTCCCTGAGCGAGAGGACGCAAGGAGGTCATGTCGTCCTGCAGCAGGATGGCACGACAGCCCAGGTTCCTGGCCAGCTCCACATCGGTGGCACGGTCGCCGATGACGAAGCTGTTCTTCAGGTCATAGTCGGGATTATCCATGTAACGGGCAAGCATGCCTGTGCGTGGCTTGCGTGTGGGCGCATTGTCCTCGGGCATGCTGCGGTCAATGCAGACGGCATCGAACGTGACGCCTTCGCCTTCCAAGGTCTTCATCATCAGGTTGTGGGCGGGCCAGAAGGTGTCTTCGGGGAAGGCAGCCGTGCCTAAGCCGTCCTGATTGGTGACCATGACAAACTCAAAGTCCAGCTTGCTGCGGATGAATCCCAGGTTGCGCATCACCTTGGGATAGAACTCCAGCTTTTCTAAGGAGTCCAGCTGATAGTCAATGGGAGGTTCTATGACGAGTGTTCCGTCGCGATCGATGAATAAGACTTTTTTGCTCATGAAATGTGATTGGCTTTAAAGTGAGGTGAAGGTGGTTATTCTTTATAGGCTTCCAATGCCCTGAGCAGTTCACGGTTTTCGTCGGGCGTACCGATGGTCACCCGCAGGCAGTTGGCACAGAGGGAGACATTGTGGCGGTTGCGCACGATGATGCCCTCTCCCACTAAGTAGTTATAGATGCGTGGGGCGTCCGTCATGCGGGCCAGGAAGAAGTTGGCCGCCGTGTCAAATATCCGCAGGGTGCAGGGCAGTTGGGCAAAGCGTTCAAGGAGGCGGGTGCGCTCTTCCTTCAGCGTGTCAATCCATTGCCCGATGCGGTCATACTCCTCCAACATCTCCAATGCCTGCCTTTGGGTCAGGAGATTGACGTTGTAGGGGTACTTGATTTTATTGAAGATGGCAATGATGTCGGCCGAGGCGAAAGCCATGCCGAGGCGTATGGCCGCACATCCCCAGGCCTTGGAGAAGGTCTGCAGGACGATGATGTTGGGGTATCGCTCCAGCTCTTGGGTGAAGGAGGGGGCTTCCGAGAAGTCATTGTAGGCCTCGTCCATGACGATAAGGCCGTCGAACTCCTGCAACAGGCGTTCCATCTCCTTGCGGGAGAGGTCGTTGCCCGTAGGATTGTTGGGCGAACAGAGGAAGATGGCCTTGGTGTGGGCATCGGTGGCGGCCAGCAGTCGCTCGGCCGTAACCTGGAAATGTTCGTCAAGCAACACCTTGCGATACTCCACGTCGTTCACCTCGGCACACACCTGATACATGCCGTAAGTGGGGTCAATGGCCACCACATTGTCCACCCTCGGTTCACAGAAGGCCCTGAACACGAGGTCGATGGCCTCATCGCTTCCATTGCCTAAGAAAATGCGGTCGGCGGGTACTCCCTTTATCCGGCTGAGCTTTGCCTTTACGCTCTCCTGCAGCGGGTCGGGATAGCGGTTGAAGGGGGCGTTATAGGGGTTCTCGTTGGCATCGAGGAAGACGGAGGCCGTCACTCCCTTGTATTCGTCGCGTGCCGAGGAGTAAGGCTTCAGGCGCCACACGTTGGGGCGCGTCAGTTGTTTCAGGCTCTTTTTCATTGTCCAATCTCCTTTAATCTCACGGTTACTGCATTCTTATGGGCATCCAACTGCTCGTTGGCGGCCATGATTTCAATGGCGGGGCCTATCTTCCGTAGGCCTTCGGGTTTGATTTCCTGGAAGGTTATCTTGCGTATGAAGCTGTCTAAGCTGACACCGCTGTATGCCTTGGCATAGCCGTTGGTGGGCAGGGTGTGGTTAGTGCCCGAGGCATAGTCGCCGGCACTCTCGGGCGTGAGCGACCCCAGGAAGACGGAGCCGGCATTCACCACCCGCTCTGCCACGCTGAGGTAGTCGGCCGTCTCTATAATCAGGTGTTCGGGAGCATAGGCATTGGTCATCTCTATGGCCTCTTCCATGTCGGCCACCACAATCAGTTTGCTGTTGGCCAATGACTTCTCGGCAATCTCCTTGCGCGGCAGGCGGGCCAACTGGCGTTCCACCTCCTCCTTCACCTGCTGCTGCAGGGCCGCAGAAGTGGTAATCAGCACGGCCTGACTGTCCACCCCATGCTCGGCCTGGCTCAAGAGGTCGGCCGCCACAAAGGCGGGATTGGCCGTGGCATCGGCCAGGACTTCCACTTCCGACGGGCCGGCCGGCATATCGATGGCCACATCGCGCAGGCTGACGAGCTGCTTGGCAGCCGTGACATACTGGTTGCCGGGGCCGAATATCTTGTAGACTTTGGGGATGCTTTGCGTGCCATAAGCCATGGCGGCGATGGCCTGCACACCACCGGCCTTGAAGACCAGGCTGACACCGGCCACCTTGGCGGCAAAGGCCACGGCGGGGTGAATCTTCCCGTTGCGTCCCGGAGGGGTGCAAAGCACGATTTCCTTGCAGCCGGCAATCTTGGCGGGCAATGCCAGCATCAGCACGGTGGAGAAGAGCGGCGCCGTACCACCGGGGATATAGAGGCCCACCTTTTCTATGGCTACGGCCTTCTGCCAGCAGCACACGCCTTCCTGGGTGGTCACTCTCCTACCCTCAAAGCGCTGGGCGGCATGGAAAGTCTCTATGTTCTGCTTGGCCAGCAGGATGGCTTCCTTCAGTTCCCGGCTGATGAGGGTTTCGGCCTCGGCCAGTTCCTCGTCACTGACCCGCAGGCCGGAGAGCTTCACGTGGTCGAACTTCTCTTCCATCTCCAGCACGGCTCGGTCGCCTTCGGCCTTGACGCGGTCTATAATGCCCTGTACGGTGCCGAAGAGTTTCTCCGTCTCTAACAGCGGACGCTGCAGCAGGGCTGCCCATTGGGACTTGTGGGGATTGTCAATCAGTATCATGGGTTTTCAGATAGATAACGGGTGTGTACATATATAATAAGGTGCAGGCTCAGACAATCATCTTCTCGATGGGGAGCACCAGGATGCCCTCAGCCCCCAAAGCCTTCAGCTTGCCGATGATTTCCCAGAAGCACTTCTCGTCGAGCACGGTGTGGACGGAGCACCACCCTTCTTGTGCCAGCGGCATGATGGTGGGGCTCTTCATGCCCGGCAGCACGGCTATAATCTCCTCCAGCTTTCCCTTGGGGACATTCATCAGCACATATTTCTTGTCTTCGGCACTCTTCACGGCATCCATGCGGAAGAGCAGTTCGTTCAGGATTTCCTGCTTCTCGTCCGACAGCTGCTTGTTGCCTATCAGCAGGGCCTCGGAGTTCATCACCACCTCCACCTCTTTCAGACGGTTGCTCACCAGAGTGGAGCCCGAGCTGACAATGTCGAAGATGGCGTCGGCCAGGCCGATGCCGGGCGACACCTCTACCGAGCCGGTAATCACGTGTATCTCGGCCTTCACGCCCTGCTCCTTCAGGTAGGTGGAGAGGATGCCGGGATAGGAAGTGGCAATCTTCTTGCCCTCAAACCACTGCACGCCGGGATAGTCGATATCCTTGGGGAGTGCCAGCGACAGGCGGCACTTGCTGAATCCCAGGCGTTTCACGATGGCGGCATCTTCGCCCCTCTCCACAAACTCGTTCTCGCCCACTATGCCGATGTCGGCCACGCCGGTGGCCACGGTCTGGGGAATGTCGTCGTCGCGCAAGAAGAGCACTTCGATGGGAAAGTTGGGCGACTGCACCAGCAGGGTGCGCTTGGTGGCACTCAGTTTGATGTCGGCCTCTTCCAGAAACGACATGGTCTCTTCATAGAGGCGTCCTTTGGCTTGTACTGCAATTCTCAATAGAGTCATACTTTTATGTTTTTGTTTGAAAACGGAAAGGCTTGCCAATGTTCATCGGCAAGCCCCTCTGTTTATGTTTCTATATTGTGTCCACAACATACACATGCACAACCTCGCCCACCCGAATTATTCGCCGGAGTGATGATGATGGTGATGATGGGTCATGTTACGGTTCATATTTCTTTCTGTTTTACGCGACAAAAGTATAGCTTATCTTTGAAAGAAACAAATATTTATCACGAAAAGTTTTCCATTTGCTTACTTTTTGCTTTTCCGAGAGGTTATACCGCTTTTTTCGTACCTTTGCAGCGTCATGACCGGACGTAAGATCATACACATAGACATGGATGCCTTCTATGCTTCCGTGGAGCAGCGCGACAATCCCGGGTTGCTCGGCAAGCCCATTGCCGTGGGCCATGCCGAAGAGCGTGGTGTGGTGGCCGCCGCCAGTTACGAGGCCCGCCGCTACGGGGTGCGTTCGGCCATGTCCTCGCTGCGTGCCAAGCAGTTGTGTCCCGACCTGATTTTCGTCCCCGGCCGCATGGAGGTGTACAAGGCTGTCTCTGCCCGCATCCATGAGGTGTTTCGCGAATACACCGACCTCATCGAGCCCATCTCCTTGGACGAAGCCTTCCTGGACGTCACGGTCAACAAGCCCGGCATTCCCTTAGCCGTAGACATTGCCCGCGAAATCAAGCAGAAGATTCGGGAGCGTCTCCGGTTAGTGGCCTCGGCCGGTGTCTCCTACAACAAGTTTCTGGCCAAGATAGCCTCTGACTACCGCAAGCCCGACGGCCTCTGCACCATCCATCCCGACCAGGCGTTGGAGTTCATCTCCCGTCTCTCCATCGAACAGTTTTGGGGAGTAGGCCCCGTGACGGCCAAGAAGATGCACGCCCTGGGCATCCACACGGGCAAGCAGTTGCGCGAGTGTTCGCGCGAGAGCCTGACACGCTGGTTCGGCAAGGCGGGGATGCTCTACCATGACTTTGCCCGCGGCATCGACCTTCGCCCAGTAGAAGCCGTGCGGGTGCGCAAGTCGGTGGGGTGTGAACGCACGCTGGAGAAGGACATCTCCCGCCGTTCATCGGTCATCATCGAGCTTTATCACGTGGCGGTGGAGTTGGTGCAACGCCTTTCCGACAAGACTTTCCGTGGCAACACCCTGACGCTGAAGGTAAAGTTTCACGACTTCACCCAGGTGACCCGCAGCCTCACGCGTCCCCACGAACTGACCACCCTGCAGGCCATCCTGCCCTTAGCCAAGCAGTTGCTGAAAGAGGTGCCCTATGACGACCAACGCCCCATCCGCCTCATCGGCCTTTCCGTCTCCCACCCCCGCGATGAACAGGACGAGAAGTCCGACAGCTCCGGCACATGGGAGCAGTTGGAATTGGAGTTCCTGGAGTGAGAGGAGGGAGCATCTCCTTTGCTACAACAACGAAGCGAAATAGATGGGGATGCACCAAAAGACAGGCCTTGCCACTGTGAGGTGGAGAGCCTGTCTTTGCGTATTTCGGGGATTTGCGCTTCCCTTATTGCTCCTCTGTAGATGTTGTAGATTCTGCAGGAGTGCCATCTACCAGCACCGGATAAGGATAATTAGGATCAGTGCTTTTCTCCCAATGCTTGTCGCACTTCTTGGCATCAGCCAAGTCTGCGGTACTATTGTATGTGACGAGGGCGGCATTCATACCGTTTACTACGGCATCGGCATTGAATTCTGTCACTTGGGTTACTCCGGTTAAATTGGTTGATACGGAATCGTAGAAACCATTAAAAGACCCCTTAGTCAAACTTGCTGTTACAGCATGATTAGTGCTATAACAGCCATAATTGGCGTAATTAGGACTATAACCTATTCCACTAATGACGTAGTCTTCTGGTGCAGTGATACTTCCCGTATTGGCACAGGCTACAAATATACCATTGCCCATCATACTGACAATTCCGCCTATTAGCTTTTGGCTGTTGGTAGTAGCATTTTTTAGCTCAATATTCCCATTGTTTACACATTGCAAGAACAAATCACCCTCATTAGCGAAACCCGAAATACCACCAATCATTAACCAATAACAAGTTATTGTATTATCATCATTTATGCCCGTAACAGCCAAGTCCTGATTGTTTATACAATTCTTTACTATTTGTTTTGCACCCGTTTTTCCTATTACTGCTCCCAAATAAATTCTATCATTATTGCCACTTACTGATATACGGAAGACAGGATCGGTGCTATCCGGATTCGGCTCGATTGTCACGCCACTTACTGTTCCACTAATATCTGTAGTAGTTCCCATAGCAATACCAACAAATGTGTTTCCACCAGAAACAACAGCCACCGTACTTCCTTTAAAAGTAACATCCTTGAAAGTTGCATTGCTGCCTAACTGTCCAATAAATCCTACATAGGTATTATTATTCGACTGATAGCCACCAACAACCCTCAAATTACTGATAGTTTTATTGTTCCCATCAAACATTTGATTATTTCCCGATTTATTGGTCGTCGTCCAATTACCTGCAAATCCTACCATTTCAATGTCATTAGGAAGTGTACCCATATCAATGTCATTATCTCCAAGAGTACATTTTGCGAACATACTGGTATTTTCTCCCCACGCACGAAGTCCCCAAGGTGAATAAACT
>JAFURM010000031.1 GCA_017471925.1 Bacteroides sp. | reverse complement strand
TATTCGCTTTCCATGAGTTTCTTTTCGGCTCTTTTGCCCGTTCTTTCTCGTCACATAGCCCGCTATGCTCCTTGAAAGTACAAACAAAATATCTCGAAAAGACTCCTCATAAAAAGGCGGAATAAATTCAAAACAGACTCTTAGGAGAGCGGTCATGCTCATTTACGCGCCATCCACACCATCACTTAACGCGCCTTCAGGGGAGCGGTTATGGCGGGACCTCCCGGTATGCGCAACGAATCCAGTTGGCGGAGCGTACCGTTGAAGACATTCAGGTCCACCCGTTTCTCTATGCCGGGAAGGCTGCCTATGTCCGTGTGTTGCCAGAAGTGCCAAGTGCCCTTGTATCTGACGGAGTCCACATAGTAATGGGCAATCCAGTAGGGATAGGTGTTGAAGAGAGAGTCGTTGAGATAACTCATCTTGAACTTATAAGGGGTATAGATAATGGGCTTCACGCCATAGTGTGCCTCTATCCTATCCAGCCATTGCTTGACGGCAGCCTGCAGTTCCTTGCGCGACTTGCGCCCCGTGGTCTCCACATCGAGCACGGGAGGAAGGTCGCCCGGCTCCAGCTTCACGGTGCTGATGAAGAAGTCGGCCTGCTTGTCGGCATCGGTACGGGGAATGAAATAGTGGTAAGCCCCCCGGATGAAGCCATGCTCACGGGCCTGCTCAAAATTGTAGCTGAAGGTGTGGTCGCCCAGGTCACCGCCTTCGGTGGCCTTCATGAAAGCGAAGTAGAGGGGAAAACGAGCATCATTGTCGCGTGCCAGCTTGGCCCAGTTTATCCGTTTCTGGTAATGGGAGACGTCTATGCCATGCACGTCATAGTTGCAGGGAAGGCAGACATCATAGCCCCACTGTCCGTAACAGGGCTTCCAGCGATAGGCATAAGGACGGATGAAAAACCAATAGAAGCCCGCGGAGAAGAGGAGCACGATGCACACAGCCAGCAGGTTGCGCAGCCAGTTAGGGATGGTGCGCATCTGCGCCGTCTTCTTTCTGCGCTTGGCAGAGGAGGGACGGGTGGCCGGCTTGCGGCGTGGTTTCTGTGGAGATGTAGCGGGCATAGTCGGATAAAAAAAGGGAGAGTGTGCCCGAAGAAAAGCGAGACACACCCTCCTTTATGTCAGCAAATTTATTTAGCCTGTTCCAGATGCAGCGTCTTGGTGGGCTGGTCACACACTTCCGTAGGACCGAAGTACTGGATAGGACCGGGATAAACGTAGGCCGTCTCCTTGGCCCATGCCTCACGCTGTGCGGCAAATGCCTTGAACGGTGCACCGTCCAGCTTCACGAGAGCCTTCTGGATAACGGGCTTCATCTCGCCATGACGACGCTCCATGTTCATCATCATGGTGATTGGCACACCACCTGCAATCCACTCTTCAGCGGGAGCTGTCGTGTTGCGCACGGATGACATGTAGCCTGTCTTGCCTTCGCCAATCAAAGCGGCAGCCGTGTAGCCCAGGGAGTAGCAGTAGTCGGCATCGAAGTTAGAGGGAGCAGCGCAGCGGCCTTCGTAACCGAAGAAGTGATGCTGTGCGGCAAACTTGCCTACATACTTGCCTTCGCTCTTCCACTGGCCCAGCTTGGTAGCCACCATTTCGGAGAGCAGTTTCTCCGTCTCAATCAGAGATACCTGTACGTTTCCATGGGGGTCACGATCCAGCGTCAGCTGACGGGCAACGCCTTCGGGCAGGCTGGCATATACGGCAGAGTTGGCGGCAGAGAGCTTGCGGATGATATAGTCGCGTTGGTGAGACTTCTTGATTTGGGCGAACTCTTCGGCATTGGCTGCCAGGAAGTCGTTCAGTTCGGCAATCAGACGCTTCATGGCCGGGATGAACTCAATCAGGCCTTCGGGGATGAGCACGGTACCGAAGTTGTTGCCGGCAGCAGCACGGTCGGCCACTGCCTGTGCGATGTAGGTCACTACATCGTCCAGTGACATTTCCTTGGCCTCTACCTCTTCGGACACGATGCAGATGTTGGGCTGAACCTGCAGGGCACACTCCAGGGCGATGTGGGAAGCCGAGCGTCCCATCAGTTTGATGAAGTGCCAGTATTTGCGTGCAGAGTTGCAGTCGCGCTGGATGTTGCCAATCACCTCTGAGTAGGTCTTGCAAGCGGTGTCGAAACCGAAGGAGGTCTCAATCATCTCGTTCTTCAGGTCGCCGTCGATGGTCTTGGGGCAACCGATGACCTGAACGCCATAGTTCTTGGCTGCATAGTACTCGGCCAGCACACAGGCGTTGGTATTGGAGTCATCACCACCGATGATAACCAGTGCCTTGATGCCCAGTTCCTTCAGGATTTCGTAGCCCTTTTCGAACTGCTCTTCTTTCTCCAGCTTGGTGCGTCCGGAGCCGATGATGTCGAAGCCGCCCGTATTGCGGTATTCGTCAATGATGTCGGCAGTCAGCTCCATGTAGTTGTGGTCTACCAGACCGCCGGGGCCCAGGATGAAACCGTAGAGCTTGCTTTCAGGGTTCAGCTTCTTGATGCCGTCGAACAGGCCGGAAATCACGTTGTGGCCGCCGGGAGCCTGACCACCGGACAGGATAACGCCCACATTGATGGCAGGGAAGCTGACAGCCTCATCGGTGCCCTCGAACTTAATCAGCGGCATGCCATAGGTATTGGGGAACAGTTTCTTGATTTCTTCCTGGTCGGCTACAGACTGGGTAACAGCACCACAGGCAGCTTTCACGTTGCCTTTCAGCGCCTTAGGAAGTTTGGGCTGGTAGGCAGCCCTTGCGATTTGCAATGCACTTTTAGTCATTTCTTCTTTTTATTTAAAGGTGTGAATAAAGTTCTTCGCCAAAAAACGTGGCAAATTTCGCTTTTTTTTCTGAGATATGAAAACGGTTGGGCGGGAAATTCAACGAACATATGTTCAAGCGCCCACGAACATATGTTCAAACGCACATGAACATATGTTACTCGTGATGATAGGGACTGCCATTCAGGATGCTCATGGCACGATAGAGTTGTTCGACGAAGATGAGACGCACCATCTGATGGGAGAAGGTCATGCGCGACAGGGAGATTTTCTCGTGGGCAGCGGCATAGACGGCCGGCGAAAAGCCATAAGGCCCACCGATGACAAAGACCAGACGCTTGTTCACGCTGTTCATCTTGCGCTTCATGTAGTCGGCAAACTCCACGGAACGCATCTCCTTCCCGCCCTCATCGAGCAGCACCACCACATCACCGGGCTGCAAAGCCTTCAGAATCAGGTCGCCCTCCTTCTCCTTCTGCACCTCATTGGAGAGACTCTTGGTGTTCTTCAGCTCCGGGATGACCTCCATATCGAAAGTCAGGTAACGCTTGGTGCGCTGCACATAGTCACTGATGGCCGTAATGAAATGCTGCTCCACCGTACGACCCACTACAAGCAAAATCGTCTTCATACCCTCTAACTACCAACTATCAATTATCAATTATCAACTGTCAACTATCAATTATCAACTACCATCAGCTCCTTGACACCTGAAATCCCTTTTCCGAAAGCGTCATTTCCACAAAGCGGGCACGAAGATTGGGAGCCTGCGTGGTGAGGATGTCGCGGATGCGTAGAGCCGCCTGCGGGTCCTTGGCCACCATGTAGAGGTAGCCGCCTCCACCTGCGCCGGGCAGTTTGTAGCCCAGGGTATAATCGGCAATCTGTCGGATTATCTCCTCGACGGCAGGCGGATTGGTACCGCTGTCCAGTACCTTGTTCTGCTGCCAGGTCTTGCCCACCAAACGTCCGAAGGTGGCAAAGTCGCCACGCTGAATCACCTCGGCCATCTCCAGGGCATGCGCCTTCATCTCGGCCAGAAGCTCCAGGTGATGGGAAGAGTTCAGGAACATGGAGCGCACAATCTCGGCCAGGATGCCCTTGGCTGTGCGTGTGATGCCGGTGTAGTAGAGCAGGTGGCAGTCGCGATATTGCGGCTGCACAAAGAGATGCTCTGGCAACCAGTGTACCAACGGTTGTTGGGCGAAGCCCGGCTCTGTCTGCAGAAGTTTGATGCCCTGCAACACACCGCCATACTGGTCCTGCCATCCGCCTCCCGTGGTGAGCAGTTGCTCCAAGGCAAGCGTGCGGCGACAGATTTCATTCTTGTCCCAAGCCAGACCACAGAAGTCACTCAGCGAACCGAGCACCGTAGAGGCCAGGATGGAGCTGGTGCCCAATCCCGACCCGGCGGGGATGGCTGAAAGGAGCGTCACCTCAATGCCGGTGCCAAAAGCCTGCAGTTGTTCGCGCAGGGAGGCATAGGAGAGTGCCGAAAAAGCCGGTGCAAAACCGGCCAAGGCCAAGGCTGCCTTGGGTATGGAGAAGGGGGAACCCACCTTGCAGTAGTCCTGCAGTTCCTCATAGGTGGCAACCACCTCCATAGCTCCCATGTCAATGGAGCGCAACACAATGTGCGGCTCACAACAAGGCTTGACATAGACCTGCAACGGAGGCTGTCCGTTGAGTTCGATGGCCAGGTTCACCACGTTTCCACCGGCAAACAGGGAATAGGGCGGCGTATCGGTCCATCCACCGGCCATGTCTATGCGGACGGGACTTCTGCCCCACACAATCTGGTCACTATAGACATTCAGGTGTGGAGTCATCTTGTGTTCATAGAGGTCATCCAGCAGTCCTTCACGTAACAGGCCGAAAGCCGCCTGTTCGTCCCCTGAGCCATCAGCACCGGAGAGTTTGGCCACCTGTGCCCGCAACATGCGGTTATGAATGCGGCTCATCAACGAAGCATCGTCAGAGAGCACTCCGGGCATGGAGAGGCCATAGCGTTGAAACTCACGGGCCGCATCGGCCAGGTCAAGCTGATAGAAGACGCTCTTCTCGTGGTTTCGGGCCAAAGCATCCAGGTTGGTGCGACGGAAAGCGTCACGCTGACGATAGAGCAGGCGCAGGTCGGCCTGTGCAGAGATTTCATCGGCAGAGAGGCGGCAAGCCTTCAGCCAGATATCCTTGCCTTCCAGCAAAGACGGTTCGTCCACCATCCAGCGCAGCACTATCCCCATCTGTTCCACACTCTCCACCACAGGGAAGATGGAGGCAGCCTGCAGGTCGTCCGTCCTGCCCGGCAGGTCATCGGCCGTCAGTCCCCGTTCGTCCATCCAGCATTTGAACGGACGGCCCATGAAGAGCGTGCTTTCCTTGAAAAGGTCACCCTTGAAGACATCGTCAAAGCCGTAAGGACGCACTACCCAACACTTCTCATCCAAAGGTACCATATCTATACAGACCCCATCGGGCAGCCTCAGCGTCCAGTCATTGGCCGGCACACCGGTAATGATTTGACGGGCACCCAACTGCCAGGAGGCGGGTATATGGCTGTTCTCTATCCACAGGCTGTCGTTGGCAGGCGTAAAGGTCACTTGCGTCACGGCGTTTTGCACAAAGATAGCGGGATTGGGCTTCACTTTACGGTGCATTATCCGGCGTTGGTCGTGAACCTTATTCTGCAGGGAGACGGTAGAGGAAAGCAGTTCGCGGCTGGTGCCATAATGATAGAATTCACCGCCAGGTAGCGGCAGGATGGCCACGGAGAGGGTGTTGAGCTCTTCATCCGCCGTAGCGGGATGGCTGCCCAAGGCCAGGCCGAAGTCCGAATAGAGGTCATAGTATTTCACCTCCTGCCCATCGGGAGTGAGCGAGCGTTTCATCAGCAACTCCACCGCACGGTCGCTCAGCAACCAAATACCGATATCCATCAGGAAGAGATGGGTCTTGGAAAGTTCTTCCAACTGGGTCAAAGAGGGTTTCTGCATCATGAAGTCGAGCACCTCGGGCGTTTTCCGGTCGGAGACGAAGACGCCGTGATGAGTGGCCAGCACGGGGTCCACCCAAAGGCCATAGCAGACGACATCGGCCTGCGGAATGGGTTGCAGGGGTTTCTCGGCACGGATGTAGACATCACCGCTGGCAATCAGCGTGCGCAACGAGTCGGGAGCCTGCTTCATGATGCGTTCATAGAGCGGCAACTGCAGCGAAAGGAGATGCTGCCCAATGCGCTGTCCGCGTGCCCAGCGGAAGACCGGAATGGGGGTCAGCACCTTGCCCGAAGGAGCATAGCCCGGCAAGCGTCGGCTCTGTCCGCCGGCATGAAGCAGGATGCGCTTCTCCGCCTTGTCATTATCCTTGTCCGCATGACCGCTCTTCTGCCACTCCTTCAGCAGCCAGGTGGTACCTCCTCCCGACCCCAGCTTGGTTCCTACAGGGTCGGACGTGCAGAACCATTCGTCACGATTCACATTCTCCAGTTCATAAAAGGCCGTCACCAGATTGGGCGGCAAGGATAACAATTTTTGCATATCGTTGTTCTTTTTATTGTTGCAATGCAGGTTATTGCCTGCAAAGTAACACAATATTGGGTGAATTTCACTCAAAAACCGCCTTATTTTATCGGATGGAGAAAATATTTGATGAAAAGGAGGAGGTTTAATGACATAATTTCGTATTTTAGCGGCCGAGTTTCATTTAAATATATGAAGATATGAAGAGAATAAGACTATTGTTGACAGCCCTTTGTCTGCTCCCTGCCCTGTTGATGGCCGAAGAGATTCCCGTGGAGAAAGCCAAGGCTGTAGCCACAAAGTTCTTCCAGACCGGAGTACGGACACGCGCTGCCTCACCGCAACTGCAACTGGTCTATGACGGAGAGAGTCCTGCCACACGCACCTCACAGGCACCGGCCTACTACGTCTTTAACCGTACAGACGCCCAAGGATTCATCATCATTGCCGGTGATGACATGGCCATGCCTGTCCTGGGATATTCCGAAGAACACCATTTCCAAGCCGACCATATGCCGCCCAACCTGCTATATTGGTTAGAGGGCACACGCGACCAAATCAAAGAGGCCCGCGAAAACGGTTTCCAAAGCTCGGTAGAGGTGATGAATGCCTGGGAAACGGCGGCCAGCTCCACCGGTGAGGTGATGCTGGAACTACCCACAGCCGAATGGAACCAGGATGCACCCTACAACCTGCTGTGTCCCGTCATTGACGGTGAAAGGACGATAACCGGCTGTGTGGCCACCGCCTTCGCCATCGTGATGCGCTATCACCAATGGCCCGATGCCGGTGAAGGTAGTTTACCCACCTATTCCTATAAGATAAACAGTAAGAGCTACAGTGTGCCGGGACATACTCTGGGCCATGCCTACGACTGGGCCAACATGCCGCTGACCTACGACCAATCGAGCAGTACGGAAGCCCAGAATGCCGTAGCCACCCTGATGTACGACTGTGGCGTGATGGCAGAATCCCAATACTACACGGAGACTGCAGCCGTTCCCAGCAAAGCACTTCAGTCGGCCATACAATACATGAAGTATGACAAGGGAGCAGAGTATCTCTACCGCAGTTGGTTCTCAGACAGCGAATGGCATGCCAAGTTGAAGCAGGAGCTGAACACCAACGGCCCTGTGCTCTATGGCGGACGCAACAGCAAGAACGAGGGACACCAGTTCGTGTTGGACGGCTATACCTCCGACGACTACTTCCGGGTGAACTGGGGATGGGGAGGCACGTGCAACGGATACTACCTGCTCTCGGCCCTAAAGCCCTCCTCACAAGGCTTGGGCGGTAATTCCAACAGCGACTTCTCGGAGGGACAGGATGCCATCTTCGGCTTCAAGAAGGCCGAAGCCAACTCCTCCTATGTAAGCATATTGGTGCTGCAGGCCCAAGAGGTAAACGGCACGGAATACGTAGGTCTCTCCACCACAGAGACCGATATCGAAACCGGGCAATCCTTCAGCGTAAGAATGGGATTGGTATGCAACATGGGATTGACCAATTTCAACGGCGAAATTGGTCTCTCTCTCTTCGATATCAACGGCAATTGGAAAGAAGACATCTGTAAACCGATTACCATCACAGAACTGCAACCCTACTATGGTTCTTATAGCAATGTCAACTGCACCATCAGCAAGGAGATTGAAGAGGGCGATTATATCAGCATACGCTACAGGGAGAGTGGACAAGAAGAGTGGAAGTTAGTCTATGCCTGGGATGAAACGACCGTAGGCCGACTGGTGGTCAGAGCCAAAGATCCGGAGATTGCCGACGGAACCGCCCTGACGTATGACCGGAAAGAGCGCATCATCCGCCTGACCACCTACAAGGGCATCACCTACAAACTGCTGGACAGCAACGGCAGCGAGGTGATGAACGGCATCACCGCTTCACAAAGCCTGACCATCGAGATAGACACCAACAAACTGGCCGGCGGCAGCTATACGCTGGTGATGGAGAAGGGAGCAAAGAGACATGAGGTCACCTTCAAGGTAAAGGGGAAAGAGTGAGCCGTGAGTGAAAGTATGTATAAGAACGAACAGTGAAAAAAAGGAAATCATGAAACATATCGAAAAACATATCGCCATGTGGGCAATAGCCGTACTGGCAGTGGCCTGCAGCGATGACAAGGAGGAAGAGAATGTCCCCCAAACGGTAAAGGTGAGTTTCACCACCGAGGTACAGACCCGTGCAACGAGCCAGGTGGTGACCGACCTCGAGAAAGACGGTTCCACCATGAGCGTATTTGTCGGTACAGGCAGTTCGCTGAGCAACGAGAATGCACCTACCGCACATAAGGCCACCCGCCAAGGGGGAACATGGAATGCCATGCCCTCCATCGAGCTGGAGGAGGGCGAGAAGTGCTATCTCTTTGCCGGCTATCCCTATATGGAGAACAGCAATCCACAGGCTGTCCCCGTGAACATCAAGAGCCAGACGGATTACCTCTACTCCGGTTCGGGCGTATCAGTCAGCTACGCGGCTCCTACGGCCACGCTGAAACTGAAACACGCCCTCTGCCTCCTGGGCTTCAACATCAAGAAGGACAACTATGACGGCGAAGGCAAGCTGCAGGCCATCAGCATCAGCGGAGACGGATTCTACACCGAAGGTTTGCTGAACCTACAAACCGGCAACATCCAAGGCATCACCACGGGAAGCTATACGCACACCTGCAACGCAACTCTGCAGGCCAACGGATGGACCACCGACATTCCCGAGTTCTTCTGCCTGCCACCCATCACCTCCACGGGTGAGAACCTGACGGTGAGTTTCAAGATTGACGGCAAAGAGTATACCTGTCCACTGCCCAAATACAGCATGGCCAGAGGCATCAAATATACCTTCCGCCTGTCACTGACCGACAAGAACCTCACCATTTTCAACAACCCGGAAATCTACAACCTGGACGTGACAGGCGACCAGATGCCCGACCTGGAGTTTGCCCTGCTGAAGATTACGCACACCAACCCCACTTTCTATACCCCCACCTTTACGGGCTACAATTTCATGGGTATCGCCTATTGGGGCGATGGCCAACAGGAGAATTTCAGCGCATCAGCCACCCACGACTATGCCACCGAGGCTCCCTATAGCGTAAGCATTGAGACATGGGGTGCAGAAAGCATCTCCCTGCAAAACATCAAAGGCATCACGGAAATAGATTTCACGGAATTCTAAAGAAACGCTTACTGACGCTCCCGCTTCTGCAATACAACGAGGGGACGCTTAGAAGAACCGAACAGGGCCATGTGGCCGTCGGACAGTTTGCGATAGGACTTCACTTCGGCCAGGGCGGTCAGCACCTGCTGCTCCACGGTCATATCGGGACACATCATCCGCGTACTGCCCAAGGCACCCAGGTCTATTCGGCCCGACTCGGCGTTCACATCCACCTGACCCGTCAGCCGGTTGCAACCGGTGCTGCCATACACCTGACCGGTCTTAGCGTCGAAAGCGATGAAGGGAAACTCCTGACCAGGCGCAGGAATCACCGGAGCACCGTCGATTTCTATCATATTCCACTCACCGTTCATATCCGGAAAAGAAACCGCATCCTTAGTTGATACACACGATGACAGCCCCGCAACAGCGGCTGACATGCAGAGAGAAAGAACTACTTTTTTCATTGTCATACGTCATTAATCACAATTGTTTGGAGCGACAAAGATAAGGAAAATAAGCGAATCAGTTTCATCGATGCGAAGCCAACGGCAGTTTTCTGCAAAGTATTTAGTCTTTTTTTGATGGGAATCTAAGATTTTACCCTATATTTGCATCAAAACCAACATTTGTTAAACATCTAACGGAAATTATTTGATTGAAGAATGGGTAAAGTTCTTATTATCGGTGCGGGCGGTGTAGGTACCGTTGTTGCACACAAGGTGGCTCAGAATCCCGACGTATTCACCGAAGTCATGATTGCAAGCCGCACCAAATCCAAATGTGACGCCATTGTAAAGGCCATCGGCAATCCTCATATCCGGACGGCCGAAGTGGATGCCGACCACGTGGACGAGCTGGTGGAACTGATGACCAGTTTCCGCCCCGACATTGTCATCAACGTGGCGCTCCCCTATCAGGACCTCACCATTATGGAAGCCTGTCTGAAGACCGGAACCAACTACCTGGACACGGCCAACTATGAGCCCAAGGACGTGGCGCACTTCGAGTACAGCTGGCAGTGGGCCTACAAGCAACGCTTTGAAGAAGCCGGGCTGACGGCCATCCTGGGCTGTGGATTCGACCCGGGCGTAAGCGGCATCTACACGGCATACGCCGCCAAGCACCACTTCGACGAAATCCAATACCTGGACATCGTGGACTGTAACGCCGGCAACCATCACAAGGCTTTCGCCACCAACTTCAATCCTGAAATCAACATCCGCGAAATCACCCAAAACGGCCGATACTACGAGAACGGCGAATGGGTCACCACCCGACCGATGGAGATTCACAAGGGCCTCACCTACCCCAACATCGGGCCGCGTGACTCCTATCTCCTTTACCACGAAGAGTTGGAGTCACTGGTCAAGAATTTCCCCACCATCAGGCGTGCACGCTTCTGGATGACCTTCGGACAGGAATACCTGACCCACCTGCGCGTCATTCAGAACATCGGTATGGCACGCATTGACGAAGTGAAATACCAAGGCATGAAAATCGTACCCCTGCAATTCCTGAAAGCCGTACTCCCTAACCCGCAGGACCTGGGCGAGAACTACGAAGGCGAAACCTCCATCGGCTGTCGCATACGCGGAATTAAGGAGGGGAAGGAGCAGACCTATTATATATACAACAACTGTAGCCATCAGGCCGCCTACAAGGAGACCGGCATGCAAGGGGTCAGCTACACGACCGGCGTCCCGGCCATGATTGGTGCCATGATGTTCCTGAAAGGATTGTGGAAGCGTCCCGGCGTGTGGAACGTGGAAGAGTTCGACCCCGACCCATTCATGGAGCAGCTGAACCTGCAGGGCCTGCCCTGGCACGAAGTGTTCAACGGAGACCTGGAGCTATGATAAACGTAGGAGACAAAGCCCCGACCAAGAAAGAGACCATTCAAGAAATTATTTACCCATAATCCGAACCAATATGGCAAAGAAAGACGAACTGAACTTTGAGAACGAAAACGTCACAGTTCCCAACAGCGAAAAGCTGAAAGCCCTGCAAGCCGCCATGGCCAAGATAGAGAAAGACTTTGGCAAAGGCTCCATCATGCGCATGGGCGAAGAGAGAATAGAACAGATAGAGGTCATCCCCACCGGTTCCATCGGCCTGAACGTGGCACTTGGCGTGGGAGGTTATCCCCGTGGACGCATCATTGAAATCTATGGCCCCGAATCTTCCGGTAAGACCACACTGGCCATACATGCCATTGCCGAAGCACAGAAAGCCGGTGGCATCGCCGCCTTCATCGACGCCGAACACGCCTTCGACCGCTTCTATGCCGCCAAACTGGGCGTGGACGTGGACAACCTGCTGATTTCCCAACCGGACAACGGCGAGCAGGCTCTGGAAATTGCCGACCAACTGATTCATTCATCCGCCATTGACATCATCGTCATTGACTCCGTAGCCGCACTGACTCCGAAAGCCGAGATAGAGGGTGACATGGGCGACAACAAGGTGGGGCTGCAAGCCCGACTCATGTCGCAGGCACTGCGCAAGCTCACCTCTGCCGTAAGCAAGACGCGCACCTGCTGCATCTTCATCAACCAGTTGCGCGAGAAAATCGGCGTGATGTTCGGTAACCCCGAGACGACGACCGGTGGCAATGCCCTGAAATTCTATGCTTCCGTACGTCTGGACATCCGCAGCGGGCAACCCATCAAGAACGGAGACGAGGTCATCGGCAAGCCAACCAAGGTAAAGGTGGTGAAGAACAAAGTGGCTCCTCCCTTCCGCCGTGCCGAGTTCGACATCATGTTCGGCGAAGGCATTTCACGCAGCGGTGAAATCGTAGACCTGGGCGTAGAACTGGGCATCATCAAGAAGAGCGGTTCATGGTTCAGCTACAACGACACCAAACTGGCTCAAGGACGCGATGCTGCCAAGCAGGTCATCCTGGACAACCCCGAACTGGCCGAAGAACTGGAAGCACTGATATTCGCAGAACTGAAGAAGGAATAAGAGTCTGTTTTGAATTTATTCCATTCTTTTATTATTCGCTTTCCATGAGTTCCTTTTCGAGATATTTTGCCCGTTCTTTCTCGTCACATAACCCGCTATGCTCCTTGAAAGAGCGAACAAAATATCTCGAAAAGACTCCTTATAAAAAGGCTGAATAAATTCAAAACAGACTCTAAATCCACCGACAATTTTTTAGGCACGAATGATACGGATTTTCACGGCTGGATTATAGCCGTTTGAAGACAAGACGAGGAACAACGTCTGTGATTATCCATGTCATCCGTGCCTATTTTCAATTATTACTGTCCGAAAAACTTTAGCACTGCCCGAAAAAGATAGGGCTGACCTCCGATTTGGAAGTTCAGCCCTTTTTGGTTATCTTTGAGTTTCCACACTTAAAACATAACCATGGGCAAAAGTACACATTTCTTCGGACAGCCGGTATATGGACAACTGATAAAGTTGTTGGATAAGGCAAAAATTCTTCAAATCAGCCGCAATCTTGGCGGTGAAAGGTATAAAGAGCTTCGACGGCTTCACTCACCTGCTGACGATGCTCTATGCCGTAATCATGCGGTTCGACTCATTGCGTGAGATAGAGACCTCCATGACGGCTGAGGTGCGCAAGCTGCACCATATCGGCATAGAGACGGTTCCCAAGCGCAGCACCTTGTCCGATGCGAATATCAGACGCCCCGAGAAGTTCTTCGAGGAGGTCTACCGTGACCTTTATGAGGCCAACAAGTCCAAACTTACCTCGGACAGCCGGAGGAATGGAACGGAGGAGTGGATAAAATGCCTGAGAATCATTGATTCAACGACAATCTCCCTGTTCTCCAACCTGATATTCAAGGGTGTGGGAAGACATCCGAAGACAGGCAGGAAGAAGGGTGGCATCAAGGTTCATGCCGTCATACATGCCAATGAGGGGGGGCCGTGCGACGTACAGTTCACGTCGGCTGCAACCAACGACTCCTTCATGCTTGTCCCTTCGAAATTCTCCGAAAAGGAGATTGCCGCCATGGACCGGGCCTACATCAATTATGAGAAGTTCGAGGAGCTAACGGTGCGTAACGTGGTTTATGTCACCAAAATGAAGAAAAAACTTAAATACGAGTTTCTGTTTGACTTTATGGAGATGACACCGGACGGTAAAATGGAATATCGGGAGCAGGTTGTGGCGTTCCGTAAAGGAGAAACCAAGCACATCGCAAGAATCGTGACCTATGTGGACATCAAGAAAGGGAAACAGCCCAAGCTGATATCCCTGCTTGCCAACGATTTTGACATGCGTCCGGAGACAATCGTGGAGATTTATCGTCGCCGTTGGCAGATAGAATCGCTCTTCAAGCAGATAAAGCAGAATTTCCCGCTG
>JAFURM010000030.1 GCA_017471925.1 Bacteroides sp. | reverse complement strand
TATGACGAAAATTCTGAGGGCGTGCCTAAAATCTCAATGATTCGTTTTTTGACACGCTCCCATTTTCTGTATGAAAGCCACATCTGTGGCTTTACCACTTATATCCTGCAGCCTTGGCGATGCGTTGGGGGATTTCGGTGTTGTCCATGCGGCCGGTGAACAGCTTGCTGCCGGCACCGATGGCGAAGACGGGAACATAGCCGCCCGTGTGGTTAGGACTGGTCCAACCCACCATGGCGATTTCGTTCATGATTCTCTTGGCAACCACGGCCAAAGGTTCGGTGCGGGCATAAAGGCTCTCCTTGAACACCACGTGCTTCTTCACGAAAGACTCTTCATACTCGTCGCGCAGGGCCTTCTCCTGTTCCCAGGTCAGGGGGAGGCGGGTCCAGAAGCCCATTCTTTCGCCGAGCAGCTGCTTCACGGCTTCCCAGGAGACCTGCTTGCCGTCACTCTGCTTGCGCAGGTCGGTGATGGCACGCGAGAGCAGGTCTTGCGACTGCTTCTGCTGCTTCAGTGAAGTGAGGTGCAGTTCATACTTGTTCGTTCCCAGTCCCATGCCGCCTGTTTCGTGGTCGGCGGTCACAACGATGAGCGTCTCTTTGGGATGCTTCTTGTAGAACTCATAGGCCACCTTGACGGCGTTGTCCAGGTCTATCACCTCTTCCACCAGTGTGGCGGCGTCATTGCCGTGTCCGGCCCAGTCTATCTTGCCACCCTCCACCATGAGGAAGAAACCCTTGTCCTTGCCTTTGGTGAGGAAGTCAATGGCACTTTCCGTGATTTCGGCGAGTGTCATGTCGCCCTCCTTGCGGTCGATGGCATAGGGCAGGCTGCCGTTGTCGCGTCCCTCGGGCTGAATCAGCACCATCTTTCCGGCCTGCGAAGCCTTGGTCTTATATTCCTCTATGCCGCGTGCAATGGTGTAGCCCGCATCTTCGATGATGGGGTAGATGCTGGGAGCCGCTTCGCGTTTGGCGTTCTTTTCCGGACGCAGGAATCCGGCACCGGCATAGAAATCAAATCCCGCTTTGGGCAGGTCCAGGGCAATTTCGTAATACCATCCCCGGTCGGGTTGATGGGCATAGAATGCACCCGGTGTGGCGTGGTCCACGCTGACGCTGGTGGTGACACCCACCTTGCGGCCGGCCTTCTTGGCCCTTTCGGCTATGGACATGCAGCTGTTCTTGTCGGCATCCACGCCGAGCGAGCCGTTGTTGGTCTTGTGTCCCGTGGCCAGTGCCGTTCCGGCAGCGGCCGAGTCGGTCACGGAGCTGTTGGCCGAGAAGGTAGTGGCCACACCCATCACGGGGAAAGAAGCAAACTGCAGGGGAGCGGTGCCTATGCGTCCCTCCTGCTCGGCCAGATAGATTTCGGTGGCGTTCACCTGGTTCACACCCATGCCGTCACCGATGAAATAGAAAACATACTTTGCCTGTTGGGCTTGTGCCATGACTACCAGGCAGATAAAAAGCAATACATGCATCAATCGTTTCATAATCTTTTCCTTTTATTTATAGTTAGAAATTACAGCAGCAACAAAGGTAGGCATTTTTTTGTGAAAGCCCGACAAAAAAAGTGAGCGTGTCCGAAAACACACCCACTTTTCCTTGATAAGATAACACGTCTTGTTATTTCTTGTTCAGGATGGCCACGGTGTCGGAGGCAATCATCAGCTCCTCGTCGGTGGGGATGACCACCACTTTCACCTTGGAGTCGTCGGCAGAGATGACGGCTTCTTCGCCACGCACCTTGTTCTTCTCGGCATCGAGCTTCACGCCCATGTATTCCAGTCCTTCGCAGGCACCCCAACGGGCGCTGGCCTGATTCTCGCCCACACCGCCGGTGAAGACGATGATGTCAGCACCACCCAGGGCGGCGGCATAGGAACCGATGTATTTCTTGATGCGGTAGAAGTACATCTTCTCGGCCAGGATGGCACGGGGATTGCCGGCGGCTACGGCGGCCTCCAGGTCGCGCATGTCGCTCGATGTGCCGAAGACGCCCATCACGCCGCTCTTCTTGTTCAGCAGGTTGGACATGCCGTTGGCGTCCAGTCCCTCCTTCTCCATGATGAAGGTCACGGCACCGCCGTCGATGTCACCGCTGCGGGTACCCATCATGAGGCCTTCTAACGGGGTGAGACCCATGCTGGTGTCCACGCACTTGCCATCCTTGATGGCTGTGATGGAGCCGCCGTTGCCGATGTGGCAGGTGATGATTTTCTTGCCTTCGGGGGAGATGCCGAGGTATTCGCACACGCGCTGTGACACGTAGCGGTGGCTGGTTCCGTGGAAGCCGTAGCGACGCACACCATACTTCTCATACAGCTCGTAGGGCACGGCATACATGTAGGCATAGTCGGGCATGGTCTGATGGAAGGCTGTGTCGAACACACCGATTTGGGGTACGTCGGGCAGGATGGCTGCCACGGCGTTCACGCCCTTCAGGTTGGCAGGGTTGTGCAGCGGGGCCAGGTCGTTGCAGGCCGTGAAGGCATCGAGCACCTCCTGGGTCAGCAGAACGGACTCGCTGAACTTCTCACCGCCGTGCACCATGCGGTGGCCTACGGCATTGATTTCGTCCAAGGACTTGATGGCGCCATATTCGGCGTTGGTCAGTGTCTGGAAGATGAATTCCACGCCCACGGTGTGCTCGGGAATCTCCTTTTCCAGGATTTTCTTTTCGCCGCTGGGCAGGGTGAATTTCAGGAACGAGTCGGGCAGGCCGATCTTTTCGATACCGCCTTGGGCGATGACTGCTTTGCTGCTCATGTCGAACAGCTTGTATTTGATGGATGAACTTCCGCAGTTCAGTACAAGAATCTTCATGAATGATGAATTTGAGTGGATGAATTTATTTGGCTGCAATGGCTTGGTTGGCCGTGATGGCAATCATGCGGTAGACGTCCTCGATGGAGCATCCGCGTGACAGGTCGTTCACGGGGCGGGCAATACCCTGGAGGATGGGGCCGATGGCCTCGGCGTGTCCCAGGCGTTGCACCAGTTTGTAGGAGATGTTGCCTACTTCCAGGTTGGGAGCCACCAGTACGTTGGCACGTCCGGCAATGGCAGAACCCGGAGCCTTGCTGGCACCTACCGAGGGAACCAGTGCGGCATCGGCCTGCAGTTCGCCGTCGATGGCGATGTCAGGAGCCAGCTCCTTGGCAATCTTCAGGGCTTCGGTCACCTTGTCCACCACTTCATGTTTGGCGGAGCCCTTGGTGGAGAAGCTCAGCAGGGCCACTTTGGGGTCCAGGCCGGCTACGGCTGCAGCGGTGCGGGCGGTGCAGACGGCGATTTGGGCCAGCTGGGAAGCGTCGGGCATGGGGGTTACGGCCACGTCGCCCATCACCAGCACGCCGTTCTTGCCATACTCGGGGGCATGGGTCAGCAACAGCATGGCACCCGATACGCAGGTGATGCCCGGAGAGGTCTTGATGATTTGCAGGGCGGGGCGCAGCACGTCGCCGGTGGTGTTGCGTGCACCGGCCAGCTGGCCGTCGGCGTCACCGCTCTTGATGATGAGACAGCCCAGGTAGAGCGGGTCGGTCACCAGCTTGCGGGCCTCCTCGATGGTCATGCCCTTCTTCTTGCGCAGCTCGCAGAGCAGCTGGGCATACTCCTCCTTCTTCGGATGGTTCTCGGGGTCAATGATGGTGGCTTTGTTGATGTTGCCCAATCCCCATTCCTTGGCACAGGCTTCGATTTCGGCCGGATTCCCCAAGAGAATCAGGTCGGCTACTCCGTCTGTCAGAATCTGGTTGGCTGCTTTCAGGGTACGTTCTTCGGTTCCTTCGGGAAGAACGATGCGTTGGCGGTTCGACTTGGCACGCTCAACGATTTCATTAATCAAACTTTGCATGATATTTTTGTTATCTGTTGAATTATTCGATAATCAAGTGTTTTCACGCTGCAAAAATAGCGATTTTTGCTATATCTACATGTCAATTCGGCCTAAAAATGGCCGTTTCGCTCCATATTATACTATTTTTAACGCACGCTGTTTCTCTGAAGGACCGCTGACGGACATAACGGATGATGGGAGTTTTCGTAACACGGCGGCAGACTGCTCGGTGTCGTGCTTTGTCTGCTTTATTCTCATGCTATATCAATATCTTTTACCACCTTTAACTTTGTTTGGCTTTCTGCGCAATTACTCATCGTGAGTCGGTTGCTTACAGAAATGGCGTATCACGTCTACAAGCATGAGACATCGTACTATAGACGCATGGGGCATCACGTTATAGAGACGATGGGCATCGCGTCTGTATCTTGGTGAGTTTCCGCCATTCCGCCAATCCGCCATCCCGCCAATGTTTGGGGTGCAAAATGCTATGCCTGTCATGCTCCATACCGTCAGTATAATTGCTAAAAGAGTATTGTTTGTAAATATTATTCTTAATAGATAAGCTTGTGCTATCTAAGGAACTGTTTCGAATTTATCTAACTTTCACAAGTAGGAATCATGGAGATAAAGGGAAATAATGCCCCCTTGTTTTTTACCACACACCCCCGTTGGCGGATTGGCGGAATGGCGGAATGGCGGAATGATGTTGATGCGGAGCAGGCATCCCGCCGTTCATTCCGGTCCGGTCGTCCCCTTGCCGGCCAGGTATACCCCGCCCAGGATGAGGAACGTGCCGACGAGGGCGATGGGCGTGAGCCTTTCGTGGAGCATCAGGGAGGAGCAAATCAGGGTGAAGAGCGGGTTCAGGTAGATGTAGTTGGAGGTGCGGACGGTACCGAGGCGTTTCAGCACCACATTCCACACCACGTAGCATCCTAAGGAGGCCACCACGCCCAGGAAGAGCAGGTTGCCCAACACCACCGGACGGGCCAGTTGTTCCAACGGGAAGTGCCACGGTCTCATCACGAAAGCGGGCAGGATGGTGAGCAGCCCGTAGAAGAAGACCTTGCGGGTGATGAAGGCACTGGAGTAGTGTCCGGCCACCTTCTTGATGATGAGGCTATAGAAGGCCCACGACAGCGCGGCCAGCAGCGACAGCAGGTCGCCTATCGGAGAGATTTTCAGCACGAAGCTGCCGTTGTAGACTACCAGCGCCACACCTGCCAGTGCCAGCAGCGAACCGCCTATCAGGCCGCGCGTGGCACGCTCCCGCTTGTCGGCCGCCAGCACAAGCAGGGCCGTGAGCAAGGGAGCGGTGCAGACGATGAACGACACATTGCTGGCCAGGGTCAGCTCTAAGGCCGTGTTTTCCGTCAGGAAGTAGAACGACCCTCCCGTGATGCCGGCCAGGGCCAGCCACCCCTCGTCTTTCAGCGAGTCGGCCCACAGCCTGCGGGACGGCAGCAGCCAGATGCCGGCATAGGCGATGATGAAGCGCAGGACGAAAATCTCCTGCGGCGACAGCCCGTGGGCTATCAGCAGTTTGGTGGCGATGAACGTAGTGCCCCAGATGGCCACTATCAGGATGGCAATGGCGTGAAACGCCGGGCTTGTATGTGGATGATCCTTCATGCTTCGTTTGCGTTTTTGCACCGCAAAGGTACGCCTGTTTTCCGAAAAACGAGTCGCTTCTTCCCCTTTTTTCACGCTCATCCTGCGGGCGATAACTACAAAGTTGGGGTAAAGCGTGAGAAAATTGAAAATAAACATGTAACTTTGCCGCCATAACATCTATTATATAGAAGTATAAACAACAACTATATAGAAGTATAAACAACAACACACGATACCATTATGGAGTATAATTTCCGAGAAATTGAGAAGAAATGGCAACAACGATGGGTAGACAACAAGACCTATCAAGTGAAGGAAGACGAGACGAAGCAGAAGTACTACGTGCTGAACATGTTCCCTTACCCCAGCGGTGCGGGTCTGCATGTGGGCCATCCTCTGGGCTACATCGCCAGCGACATCTATGCCCGCTACAAACGCCTGCAGGGATTCAACGTGCTGAACCCCATGGGGTATGACGCCTACGGACTGCCTGCCGAACAGTATGCCATACAGACCGGACAGCATCCCGAGGTGACCACCCGGGCCAACATCAACCGCTACCGCGAGCAGTTGGACAAGATTGGCTTCTCTTTCGACTGGAACCGTGAAATAAAGACCTGCGACCCCGAATATTACCAGTGGACACAGTGGGCCTTCCAGCAGATGTTCAACTCCTTCTACTGCAATGCCTGCCAAAGTGCCAAACCCATCAGCAAACTGGTGGAACACTTTGCCGCCCACGGCACTGAGGGTCTGGACGTGGCCTGCAGCGAAGAGCTGACGTTCACCGCCGACGAATGGAACGCCAAGAGCGAGAAGGAGCAGCAGGAGACCCTGATGAACTACCGCATCGCCTACCTGGGCGAGACCATGGTGAACTGGTGTCCCGCCTTGGGCACGGTGCTTGCCAATGATGAAGTGGTGGACGGTGTGTCCGAACGTGGCGGCCATCCCGTGGTGCAGAAGAAGATGCGCCAGTGGTGCCTGCGTGTATCGGCCTATGCCCAGCGCCTGCTCGACGGACTGGACACCATTGACTGGACCGACTCTCTGAAGGAGACGCAACGCAACTGGATTGGCCGCTCGGAGGGAGCGGAAATTAGATTTAAAGTGGCCAAAGCCCCCTCTAACTCCCCCCGAGGGGGAGAATCCCATGCGGCGACAACTAACTCCTGTTCAGTAACCACAAGCTCCCCCTCTGGGGTAGTTGATGGGGCCTCGGGGGCCGAAGAAACCTCATTTACCATCTTCACCACCCGTGCCGATACGATGTTTGGTGTCACCTTCATGGTATTGGCTCCCGAAAGCGAGTTGGTTCCCCAGCTCACCACGCCCGAACAGAAAGCCGAAGTGGATGCCTACCTGGAACGCACCAAGAAGCGCACCGAACGTGAGCGCATCAGTGACCGCAGCGTCACGGGCGTGTTCTCCGGCTCGTATGCCATCAATCCTTTCACCGGCAATGCAGTGCCCATCTGGATCAGCGACTACGTACTGGCCGGCTACGGAACAGGTGCCATCATGGCCGTACCTGCCCACGACAGCCGCGACTACGCCTTTGCCAAGCATTTCAACCTGCCCATCATCCCGTTGGTAGAGGGTTGTGACGTAAGCGAAGAGAGCTTTGATGCCAAGGAGGGTATCGTGTGCAATAGTCCGGCCCCCTCTAACTCCCCCCGAGGGGGAGAATCCCATGCGGCGACAACTAACTCCTGTTCAGTAACCACAAGCTCCCCCTCTGGGGTAGTTGATGGGGCCGCCTCCTGTTCAGTAACCACAAGCTCCCCCTCTGGGGTAGTTGATGGGGCCGCCTCTTGTTCAGCAGCTACAAGCTCCCCCTCGGGGGGAGTTGAGGGGGCTCCCCTCCATCCAGTAACCACAAGCTCCCCCTCGGGGGGAGTTGATGGGGCTCTTGTGCTCAACGGTCTCACCATCAAGGAGGCCATCGCCGCCACCAAGAAGTATGTCAAGGAGCACGGCCTGGGTCGTGTGAAGGTGAACTACCGCCTGCGCGATGCCATCTTCAGCCGCCAGCGCTACTGGGGCGAGCCGTTCCCCGTATATTACAAGGAGGGAATGCCCTACATGATTCCTGCCGAATGCTTGCCGCTCGAACTGCCCGAAGTCTCCAAGTTCCTGCCCACCGAAACCGGCGAACCGCCCTTGGGCAATGCTACCTGCTGGGCTTGGGACACCCAAAACAACTGCGTGGTAGAGAACAGCAAGATAGACAACGTCACCATCTTCCCATTGGAACTGAACACCATGCCGGGCTTCGCAGGCTCCAGCGCCTACTACCTGCGCTACATGGATCCGCGCAACCACTCGGCACTGGTAGACAAGAAGGTGGATGAATACTGGAAGTGCGTGGACCTCTACGTGGGAGGTACGGAGCACGCCACCGGCCACCTCATCTACTCCCGCTTCTGGAACAAGTTCCTGAAAGACATCGGCGTATCGGCTGTGGAAGAACCGTTCCAGAAACTCGTCAACCAAGGTATGATTCAGGGACGAAGCAACTTCGTGTACCGCATCAAGGATACCAACACCTTCGTATCGTTAGGCTTGAAAGACCAGTACGACACTACTCCGCTGCACGTGGACGTGAACATCGTCTCCAACGATGTGCTCGACGTGGAAGCCTTCAAGGCTTGGCGTCCGGAATATGCTACGGCAGAGTTCATTCTGGAAGCCCCCTCTAACTCCCCCCGAGGGGGAGAATCCCATGCGGCGAAAACAAACTCCTCTTCAGCAGCTACAAGCTCCCCCTCTGGGGTAGTTGATGGGGCCGCCTCCTGTTCAGCAGCTACAAGCTCCCCCTCTGGGGGAGTTGAGGGGGCTCCCCTCCATCCAGTAACCACAAGCTCCCCCTCGGGGGGAGTTGAGGGGGCCAAATATATCTGCGGTTGGGCAGTGGAGAAGATGTCGAAATCCATGTTCAACGTAGTGAACCCCGATATGATTGTAGAGAAGTATGGCGCCGACACACTGCGCATGTACGAAATGTTCCTCGGCCCCGTAGAGCAAAGCAAGCCTTGGGACACCAACGGTATCGACGGTGTGCACCGCTTCCTGAAGAAGTTCTGGAGCCTCTTCTACGACCGCAGCGGACAGTACCTCGTGACCGACGAACCGGCTACCCGCGAAGAACTGAAGTCGCTCCACAAACTCATCAAGAAGGTAACGGGCGACATCGAAACCTTCTCTTACAACACCTCTATCTCGGCCTTCATGATTTGCGTCAACGAACTGGCCTCGCTGAAGTGCTACAAGAAGGAAGTGCTGCAACAACTCGTCATCGTGCTCGCTCCCTTTGCTCCGCACGTGTGTGAAGAGTTGAATGAGAAACTGAATGCAGGAAACTCCCCCTCAAGGGGAGATGAAGGAGTTCCCAGCGTTTGCGACGCCCAATGGCCGAAGTGGAACGAAGAGTATCTGGTGGAGAACAGCGTGAACTACACCATCTCCTTCAATGGCAAGGCTCGCTTCAACATGGAGTTCCCCGCCGATGCCGCTTCCGATGCCATTCAGACAGCCGTCCTGGCCGATGAACGTTCGGCCAAGTGGATGGAGGGTAAGTCGCTTCTCAAGGTCATCGTCGTTCCCAAGAAAATCGTGAATATCGTATTGAAGAACTAAAATGTATCATCTTCACAAACCATCCCGGGCAGCTGTGCTGCGTGAGCTGAGAGACTACACCTTTATCACGGTGGGTCTCTTCAGCTATGCCCTGGCATGGGTAGTCTTCCTGCTGCCCTACCAGATTTCCACGGGTGGGACCACCGGTATCAGTGCCATCATCTACTACGCCACAGGTTTCCCCATCCAGTACTCCTACTTCCTCATCAATGCCGTGCTGATGGCCTTCGCCTTCAAGATTCTGGGACCACGGTTCAGCATCAAGACCACCTACGCCATCTTCATGCTGACGGCCATGCTGGAGTTCCTGCAGTGGCTCATCAAGGATGCCGATGGTAACTTCCCCCTCATTCTGGGACCGGGACAGGACTTCATGGCCTGCCTCATCGGGGCCGTCATGTGCGGCATCGGGTTGGGCATTGTCTTCATCAACAACGGCAGTACGGGCGGCACCGACATCATTGCCGCCATCATCAACAAGTACCGCGACGTCACCTTGGGACGCATGATTATGCTGTGTGATGTCTTTATCATCAGCTCCTGCTACTTCATCTTTGAAGATTGGCGTCGCGTCATCTTCGGCTTTGTCACCCTCTTCGTCATCGGCTTTGCCCTGGACTACGTGGTGAACAGTGCCCGACAGTCGGTGCAGTTCTTCATCTTCTCCAAGGAGTACGAGAAGATTGCCGACCGCATCAACCGTGATGCCCATCGTGGCGTGACGGTGCTCAACGGCATGGGCTGGTACAGCAAGAACGAGGTGAAGGTGCTCGTGGTGCTGGCCAACAAGAGGCAGTCCGTGGAGATTTTCCGTCTGGTGAAGGACATCGACCCCAATGCCTTCGTCTCCCAAAGCTCCGTCATCGGTGTCTACGGCGAGGGCTTCGACCGCATCAAAGTGAAAGCGAAGAAACAGAAAGCATAATTCCTGATGAAGAAATTTGTATTTGCCACCAACAATGCCCATAAGCTGGACGAGGTACGTGCCATCCTGGGCGAGAAGGTTGAAGTGCTCAGCCTGAAAGAGATTGGCTGTCACGAAGAGATTCCCGAAACGGGAGAGACCCTGGAAGAGAATGCCCGTCAGAAGGCCCGTTACATCTACGAGCACTATGGCGTGGACTGTTTTGCCGACGACACGGGGCTTGAAGTGGAGGCTCTCAACGGTGCTCCGGGCGTCTATTCGGCCCGCTATGCCGGCTCCGGTCACGACTCCGATGCCAACATGCGCAAGCTGCTGCGCGAGATGGAGGGTGTGGAGAATCGTAAGGCACAGTTCCGCACTGCCTTCGTCCTCATCATCGACGGTAAGGAACACCTCTTTGAAGGCATCGTAAAAGGCGAAATCATCAGGACACGCCGGGGAACTGCCGGCTTCGGCTACGACCCGCTTTTCGTCCCCGAGGGACACACCCACACCTTTGCCGAGCTGGGCAACGAGGTGAAGAACCGCATCAGCCACCGTGCAGTGGCCACACGCAAGCTCTGCAATTTCCTGCTGTAAACTTGGCTACACGCGAATCCAATCGTTGATATTTTAGGCACGGATGACACGGATAAACATGGATTATATATATCCAACCATGAGAATCCGTGTCATCCGTGCCTGATAATTATCAACTATCAATTGTCAATTATCAATTGTTATCAGATTTTCTCTATCCGTACTGCTGCACCGCCGCCGGGGGCCAGTTGCAGGGTCAGTGTGGTATCGGAGTTCACCTCCTTTTCCGTGATCTTCACGGGGTAGGGGTTCGTGCGATAGTCGGCACCCTCACCGTCCTCATAGAACGTGGCCTTGTAGCTTGCACCGGGTTCCAGGAAGTCCAGTGACACCTCTATGGTGCGTGGCTCGGCATCGGTGATGCTGCCAATGAACCAGTTGCTGCTGTGACGGTCGCGACGGGCAATGGTGACATATTCGCCAATCTTGGCGTTGGGCACCACCGTCTTGGCCCATGTCGTGGGGCAGGAGGTGATGAACGAGAAGGCCGGCTGGTTTTCGTAGTTCTCAATCATGTCAGCGGCCATCTGCAACGGGCTGAAGAGCACCACGTAGAGAGCCAGCTGCTTGGCCAGCGTGGTATGCGGGTGCGTCTCGGGCAACACGGGGTTGGAGAAGTTGAAGATGCCCGGCGTGAAGTCCATCGGTCCGGCCAGTCCGCGCGTGAAGGGCAGGGTGCAGGTGTGCTCGGGCGGGTTGCCGCCGTCGGTGCTCCAGGCGTTCCACTCCTGTCCGCGCACGCCTTCCTGCGTCATCAGGTTGGGGTAGGTGCGTTGCAGACCGGTGGGCATGGCCGGTTCGTGATTGTCTATCATGATGCCATATTTGGCAGCCGTCTCAATGACCTTGCGGTAGTGGCGCACGCCATACTGGCTGTGCTGCAGCTCCTTGTGGTCCATCAGTGCATTGACATAACCGGTCTTCACGCTGTTGATACCCAGACGTTGGTAGAGCGCGAAGGCACTGTCCAACTGCTGCTCGTAGTTGCGGGCAGCACCGCCTGTCTCGTTGTGGGCGATGAGGCGCACGCCTTTCTGACGGGCATACTCGGCCAGTTTCTCCAGATCATAGTCGGGATAAGGCTTGCAGAAGTCGAAGAGGTGGCCATAGAGGCTCCAGTCGCCGTCCCATCCGTAGTTCCATCCCTCTACCAGCACTCCGCTGAAGTTGTGCTTGGCGGCAAAGTCGATGTAGCGCATGGTGTTCTCGGTGGTGGCTCCGTGCTTGGGACCCTGACACCAGGTGTAGTTGTTCATGTGTATGGCCCACCAGATGCCGATGTAGCGACCCGGCTCTATCCAGGAGGTGTCCTCAATGCGGCACGGCTCGTTCAGGTTCAGCATCAGTCGGGAGAGAATCAGGTCGCCCGGCTTGTCGGCTACGATGATGGTGCGCCACGGGGTGGCGAAGGGGGCAGAGGCAAAGACCTTCTCGCCGGTGCTCCAGGGGGTGAGGGCAGTGCGCACGGTGACGCTGCCTTCGGGGGCATTCTCCTTCTGCACGGGGGTCAGGTTCATGCAGGCATAGTCTGTCAGGTTGGCCTCGTGCAGCACTAAGTAGAGGTCATCGGCCACCTCCATCGTGACGGGGGTGGAGACGGTGTCCTTCTGGCTCAGCGGTTCGGGCGTGAAGAGTGCCTCGTAATAGGTGGTGTTGGTCGGTATGCTCCAGGAACGTGCATCGGTGGGGAAGGTATATTCGGTCTCCTCATCCATGATGACAAACTCCTTCAGGTTCTCCTGTTCGGGGAAGTTGTAGCGGAAGCCCAGTCCGTCGTTGAAGAGGCGGAAGACGATGTCCATTTTCCGCTGCTTGCCCTCCGCTTCCTGAAGCTCCAGGGTCAGTTCGTTGTAGTGGTTGCGCACCTCGATTTCCTCGCCCCAGGGCTGTACCCAGGTCTCGTCGAAGGAGTCGTGGCGGGCGGCGTTCAGTTTCAGCCCCTCCTTGAGGCTTCCGTCCTGCAGTTTGAAGCCCAGTGACGACGAGCTGGCGATGGTCTTGCCGTCGCGCTTCAGGGTGTACCATGCGCGTCCGTCTTTCAGACCGGTGGTCAGGCTCAGGCGTCCGTCGGGCGATTGCAGGCTCTCTTCGCCGGAAGAGCAACCGGTCACCAACAAGGCAAAGCCTATGCTGGCTGCTATCATTATCGTGCCTATGCCGGCAGTTAATAGTTCCTTGATTTTCATCTTAGTTGGTTCTGATTTCGTTAGCTAAAATTGTTCTTCTTCCACAGCCTTGACCAGCACTTCGGCCTTGTCGGGCTGTAGGGCGATGAGAAAGTAGAAGGCTTGGGAGAGGTATTCCTTGACCGTTCCGCTTGCTCCCGCATGTTTCACCTTCTGCTCATACCAGCGGTGAATCAGTTTCAGGTTGCTCTCCTGATAGCTGACGCCGGTGAACTGTTGCAGGCGGGTGAGGTAACGGTAGCCATACTCCACGGTAGGCTCAATGTTGGTGCCTTCGCCGAAGTCGTTCCACGTGCTGATTTGCAGGTAGTCCAGCTTGGCCTCCTTGGCGGCAGCGAGCTGGCGGTCAAAGAGTGCGCCGTTCTCGTGGTCGTAGGTGGTGTAGCCGTTGCCCTGTCCTCCCTCCTTGTAGTAGTCCAGGAATCCCGGCATCGCTCCGCCGATGTAGAAGCTGAACTGCCCTATCTTGCTGTAGTCGGGGTTGCCGTTCACCCAGAGGAACTCACCGGCGCTGTTGGTGTGGTTGGCGTTGTTGGCACAGTGGCTGAACCCGTTCAGCACGACGAAGGTAGGCTTCTGGCTCAGTCCCGAGAAGGCTTTGGTCCACTCTTCGGGCTTCTGCAGTTGCTGCGGACCGAAAATCATCAGCAGCGGTTTGCCGTCGGCCGTCTTCACGTAGTTCTCTTTCTTGAAGTAGTTCTTTTCTATGTAGGCCATGTCGGCTGCGGCCTGTGCCGTTTTGTCACCGCTGCATTGGGCCAGCGTGGCATCTTCGTAGACGATGGCGAACTTGAGTCCCACGCGGTCGATGGCTTGCACCAGGGCCTTGGTGTTCTTCTCGTTGGCGGGATAGTCATACACGTTCTGCGTGCCATACCAGTCTATCATCACTCCTTCCAGTCCGCTATACTTCATGAGCAGGGCGTGGTAGTTCAGTACGGTGGCATCGCTGGAGGCATAGGGGCCGATGAGCGGGTAGTAGTGTGAGGCTATCTGGCGTCGGCCGTTGCTGTCCTTCTGGTTGGGGTTGCAGGTGGACATGGTCCAGTGCTGTCCCCACTTGCCGTTGTTGGTTTCGGGCGTTTCAAACCAAGGCATGTAGTGGGCAAAGACATGCATGGCGTTGCTCTTGCTCACATCCTTGGGATCCAGTGCTCCGGGCAATTCTATTCCGGTTTCGCCTCCGTCCGGTGTGGGAGAGGGAGAATCCGTGGGGTCGTTTTCGCTCCCGCCACAGGCTGTGACTGCCAGCAGGAGGAACAGTAGGGAAAGGAGATGTTTCGTCATGAGTGGAAGTTTGGAAGTGGAAAATGGAAATTGAAAGTCGGATATTGAAAAGGGAAAGCAGGAAGATAGGAAGGTTGGAATTAGGCTATTAAACTGATATAGAAGGGGAGTCCTCGGGCTTGTTGCCAAGCCCTCGGACTGTTTCCACTTCCCACTTTCCGTTTTCAATGCTCCACTCAATTGCTGCTGTCGGGATATCCCGGGTTCTGCTTCAGGTTAGGATTCTTGGCACGCTCCTCGGCAGGGATGGGATAGAGTCCGGTGTCGGTCGTACCGTCGGCCGGCTTCTCCCACCACTCCTGGAAGTAGGTTCCGAAGCGGATGTTCACCGTGCGGCGCAGGCCTTCGAAGATGAACTCATGCAGCCATTCCTGATCCAGTGCCTGCTCGTCCAAAGCGGTCAGCGCGGCCAGACCGGCACGTGTGCGCACCTTGTTCAGATACTCTAAAGCGGTGGAGGCGTAGCCCAGGCGGTAGTTGGCCTCGGCCTGCATCATCAGCACCTCGGCATAGCGCATCAGCACCCAGTCGTTGTCGCGTTCCCAGGCATCGCTGGCACTCCATTCATACTTGTCTAAACGGGCGCCTTCGTTCTGTTTGGCGTTGGTGAAGTTCTCAATCTCCTCGGTGTAGTTCAGAGGTTCGCCGTTGTCCATCAGCACATCGCTGCCGTCCTTGGCGTTCTTCTGCTGGCCGATGAGCATGGAGCTGCGGCGCACGTCGCCCTCTTCGAAGGAAGAGTAGACACCCGGCTGGGCACAGATGCCGTTACCGCACCACTGGTAGGTGCCGTTGGGGTCGAAGGCCAGCTTCTGGTTGTAGTGGTAGGTCATGGAGGCGAGATAGTTGCCCACGGTTCCTTGCTTGTGGTCATAGGGGATGGCAAAGATGATTTCGGGCGATGTCTCGTTGGCGATGAGGAAGTTCTCGAAGTAGGCCGTCAGGCTGTAGCCGCTCACCTTCTCGCAGGCATCCAGACACTTCTGCCACTGGGCCGTGCCGGTGTAGACCTCGGCGTTGATGTAGAGACGGGCCTGCAGCGTATAGGCTACGTTCTGCGTGAAGCGGCCATACTGTACGCCTTGGGGAAGCAGGGGGATAATCTCTTCCAGCTCCTTCTCCACGAAGGCATATACCTCCTTGCGGTCCTTGGTGGCCGGCAGCTCGGTGCTGGTATAGTCGGTGTTGATGGGCACATTGCCGAACTTGTCCAGCAACTGCCAGTAGTAGTAGGCACGCAATCCGCGCAGCTCGGCTACGACGCTGGCCTTGGCCGACTCGCTCAGTTCGCTGCTCTCCACCTGATAGATGATGTTGTTGATCTTGGAGATGCCCACATAGGCGTAACGCCAGGCACCGAGCACCATCTGGTTGTCAATCTTCCACTGGTGTCTCTGGGCCTCCTGATAGCGTCCACCGTCATACCAGTCGGTACCGCGTGTGGGGATGCAGGCCTCGTCGCTGGAGCACTCGTCCAAGAAGAAGACATATTCGCAGGTGGGGTAGCAGTTCGCGCCGTTGCCTTCATCGGTGCTGGCTCCATAGCCACGCAGGGTGGCATAGGCGCCCGACACGATGGTTTGCAGTTCGGCTTCAGTCTTGCCATAGTCTTCCATGGCAACCTTGTCATATAGGGTCTCGCTCAGGTCAGTGCATGCACCCAGCAGCAGTGTGGAGGAGACTATGAGGGTAGATAAGATTTTCTTCATAAGATTAAATGTTTACAGTTAGAATGCAATGTTGACTCCTAATGAATAGGTGCGCGGACGCGGATAGCTGTTGTACCAGTCGATGCCCGGGCTATCCAGCACGCTGTCGGGGATAGATACCTCGGGGTCGGTGCCGCTGTAACCGCTGATGCAGAAGAGGTTCTCACCGGTCAGGTAGAAGCGTACCTTCTGGAGACCGATTTTCTTCACGCCCGGCACGGTGTAGCCGATGGTGAGTGACTGCAGACGGAAGAAGTCGCCGTTCTCCACGAAGTAGCTGGAGAAGATGGGGTCATCCTGGATGGTTGAGTTCAGGAAGTCATCGGGCACGTTCTGTGCCGGCAGACGGGTGTAGTCGAAGGAGGCCATGCGGGTGGCGTTCAGAATCTTCTGGCCGAACATGCCATAGCCGGCTACGCTCACGTCAAAGTCCTTGTAGGTCATGTTGAGGCTTACGCCTAAGTTCCACTTGGGCATGGCGCTTCCCAGGTATTCGTTGATGGGGTTGCCATCCTCGTCACGGTTCAGGATATACTTGCCGTTCTCGTCAATGCCCATGCACTTGGGACCGTAGAAGGCACCGGCGGGATAGCCCTCCTTGATGATTTGGGCATACTGTCCCGACATACCGCGCAGGTTGTGGAGAGAACCGGCCTGCAGACCTACGGCCTGATAGGTGTCGTTGGAGAGTTTCGTGATTTCCTGCTTGTTGTAGGCCAGGCTCACGGTTGCACCCAAGGTGAGGTCTTTCTGCTGCAGGATGTTGCCGTTCAGGGTCACTTCGAAGCCCTTGTTCACCAGGTCACCCACATTGGCCAGCATGGTACCTACGGGGTAGGGAGGCTGGGGAACGGGGTAGGTCCACAACAGGTCGCTGGTCTTCTTGTGGTAGTATTCCACAGTACCGTTGATGCGTCCGCGCAGCACGCTGAAGTCCACACCCACGTTCAGCTGGGCGGTCTGTTCCCACTTCAGGTCAGGGTTCTCATTCTGTGACTGCACATAGCTCTTCTTCCAGGTTCCGGTAGCGGCATCGTAGTAGCTTTCGCCGTCGGCCGAGAAGATGGCGATGGACTTGTAAGGCTCTACTCCGTTCTGGTTACCGGTGATACCGTAGCCTAAGCGGAGTTTCAGGTTGTCCAACCATCCCTTGGCACTCTCCATGAAGGCTTCGTCGCTGATGCGCCATGCCAGTGAGGCTGAGGGGAAGGTACCCCACTTGTGGTTGGCACCGAAGCGGGTGGAACCGTCGCGGCGGATGGTGGCGGTCAGCATATACTTGCCCATGAGGTTGTAGTTGGCGCGGCCGAAGAAGGAAATCAGCTTGGATTCGTTCTTGTAGGAGTAGACGTCACCTGCGCGGAAGTCACTGCCGGCGGCCAGGTTGTTGTAGCCGAAAGCATTGGTGTCGAAACCGCTGCGTTGTGCACCGAAGCCTTCAGCAACAGTTTCTAAGTAGGAGTAACCGGCCATGACGTTCAGCTTGTGGATTTCGGCAAAGGTAGCGTCATAGGTGAGGTAGGTTTCCAGCTGCTTGTTGCTGTATTCGCCGTGTGTGCGCTGTCCCCAGCCCTTTTCGCTCTTGCCTTCCATCTGTGCATAGGTGGGCTTGTAGAGTCCGCCTTCAGTAGATTGGTATTCATAAGAGGCATTGGCCACGCCCTTCAGACCCTTCACCAGGTCCAGTTCCACCTTGCCATAGCCCAGGAAGCGGTGACGCTTCTGGTCTTCTGTGCGGTTGGTGTTCAGTTCCACGGGGTTCTCGGTGTTGGTACCGCCGATTTGTGCAAAGCTGCCGTCGGGGTTGTAGACGGGGAAGGTGGGGTTCATGTTCACCATGCGCTCAAAGATGCGGGTGTCAATGGGATTCCACTTGTCGAAGTTGGCGTTGATGCCCACGTCGATGCGAAGGCGTCCGTCCCATCCGGTCTGATAGGCGGCGAGGCTTCCGGCCAGGCGGTTCATCTTGTTGCGTTCAATGATACCCTGGTTCTCCTGATAGGTCACGCTGGCACGATAGCCTGCGCTGCTCTTGAAGTTGCTGATGGAGATGTTGTGGTTCTGGGAGATGGCGGTGCGCTCCAGTTCCTTCTGCCAGTCGGTGTCGTAACCGTAGTCAATGGCATGAGCCACGTTGTTGTCGCGCACATACTGACGCCACTGGTCGGCACTCAGCAGGTCCAGATGCTTGGCTGCCTGACCCACGGCCACGTAGCCGTTATACTCGATGCTCTTCTGCTCCACGTCATTGGCGGCACGCTTGGTGGTGACGATGATGACGCCGTTGGCACCGCGTGAACCATAGACAGCGGCAGCCGAGGCATCCTTCAGCACGTCGATGGAGACGATTTCAGAGGGTTGCACGCTGTTCATGTCTACGCCGGAGATACCGTCTACTACAATCAGCGGTCCGTTGCTGGCCGAGAGTGACGTACCGCCACGCAGACGGATGCTGGCACCGGCTTCGGGAGCACCCGAGCTTTGTACCACGCTGAGGCCGGCCACCTTGCCTTGCAGCAGCTGCTCGGCACTGGTAATCACGCCCTGTTTCATTTCGTCCGCGCTTATGGAGGCGATGGAGCCGGTCAGGTCACCTTTGCGCATGGTGCCATAGCCCACGCCCACGATAACCGTCTCTTGCAGCATCACGGCATCTTCCTGCAGCGTCACGGTGAGGTTGGTGCCTGCTTTCACTTTCTGGCTGACGTAGCCGATGTAGGAGATTTCCAGGGTGCTGCCCTGTGCACAGCTCACCTTGAAGCGGCCGTCGATGTCCGTGATGGTGCCGGAGCCTTCGCCCACCACCTTCACGTTGGCGCCGATAATCGGTTCCTCGTTCTTGTCCACCACCACGCCGGTAGCGGTAATAGCTTGTGCCAATGTCTGTTGGCTTACTCCCAGCATCATGAGCAGCATGAAGAGGGAACAAATGGTATGTATGGTTTTATTTTTCATATCTTTACCCATTAAATGAAGATTCTGATTATTCGTAAGTGATTTCCGATAGCGGTACGAGCGGCAGGTCAACCTCCTCTACGAGGATGCCGTTGCTGTTGGTGATTTTCAGAGAAATCTTGCTGGCAGTGATACCGGCAAATTCCTTGTTCAGGTCGATGACAACTGCACGCTTGTCGCGATTGCCCTGCATGATGCCGGTGATGGTCTTCGTGCCTGCGGTGAGTTCGAAGGTCAGGTCACCATCGGTCTTGCCGTTGTATTGGCGTGTCAGGGTCAGGATGTCTGCCAAACAGAACTTGGTGGGGAAATAGTTGAATTTCGGGTCGGGGTAGGGGGCTGCAGCGGCAGCCTTCAGGACAGGACCGTCACCGGTTCCTGCCCAGTCGGGGTTGTGCGTAGTGAGGAGCCAGTAGAGGTCTTCGGCCTCATAGTCGCTTTCCACGCCATAGTATTCCATCGGCACCATGTCCATGCGGTAGATGTCACCCTCTACATGATCCAGCTTGGTCTTTTCCACAATTTCGGGCAGCCACATTTGTGCCTCTTGCAGTACGCTCCAGGCATCCAGACCGCTGTGGAAGTGCAGGGATTCCCAAGTGAAGTCTTTCAGACCACCGACCTTGCCACCGAATACAAACTTGCTGATGTCCACCAGGATGCTCAACGGTTCTTTCAGCGCGAACTTCTCGGGGAAGGCCATGACGACTTCACCGCTTTCAATGTAGGCTTTCCAGTCCAGGTGGCTGGTGGAAACCTGGAATACATCGCTCTGCTTGCTGCCCACTTTGTCCTTCAGACGGCCCCAGAAGATGTCGTCATTGGCGTTCATGGTCTCGGCATCCACACCGTAGTATTCGGTGGGTACGATGGTGAACGAGTAGATGTTGTCGCCTTCATAGGTCAGTTTGGCGAAGTCAGAAGAGTTTTCCCAGTTGCCGGCATCCGGTTCGCTGGGTGCCCATGTCCACAGGTAGAGGTCTTCACCGGTGGAGAACTTCGTGTCGGTCATGTCAAAATACCAAGTCACCTGGTCAGTGGCACGATACACTACGGGGTTGGTCCAAATCTTATACGGGGAACCGCATTCTGCTGTTTGTGCGCACAGAGTGCCGGGAAGCAATGCCGTCAGCATCGCAAAAATGGTGAGTAATAGTTTCTTCATAAGATAATCACTTTTTTATTCTGCCGTTGTTGCAGGAACTAAGTTATACACGTAGGATACGAATGCATTCCCGTTTTGCTTGCGGGTCATTTTGAATTCCAGCACGCGGTTGCTGCCGGGTGTGGCGGTCACGGTGAGCACACCTACTTTCTGGCTCTTGGCCGCATCAGCATAGAGGAAAATGCGTGCGGGCGTGCCGTCCGAGTTGGTGAACTTGTTTTCCATCTCCCAGGTGCCCGATGCGGGAAGCAGGGCGGGAGCGTTGCCGTTCACGCTGAAGGTGGTGGGTTGGTTGGCATCGTCGGCCAACAGGTCAATGCCGAATGACATGAACTCCAACTGGCCGGTGAGGTCTACGTCAGTAGCCTGAAGCTCGTCCACCTGCTTGATGGAGCTGAGCACCCACTTGCCGTTGATTTTCTCAGAGAGGGTAATGGGCTCTACGAAAGACCCGTCCTCGGTGTTGTAGCATCCCGTCAGGCAGGCTCCGCCGACGAGCAATGAGAATAGCAGAAAAACATGAATCGCTTTCAATGCCTTCATAGGTTTGTTAGTTTTAAGTGAATAAAATTAGGTTAATAACTCAATGCATTGATCTCCGGAAAACCTTTCTTCTCGGAGACAGTGCAAAACTACACTCTTGCCGTCAGCTTTCACAAAACACAAACCTTTGTATAACCGATATAACCGTTATATTTTTGATAACCTGCTGATAACCAGTCTCTCTTTTCTCTCCGTTTTTGTTCTTTGTATAACGGAAATATTCCCCTTTTACTTTCCGATTCCCTTATTCCTCTCCTCCTTTTCCCCTCAACGTTTCATCGCCTTCAACTCTCAACTCTCAAAAACTCCCAAAAACTCTCGGGCGACACAACCGTAAAGGGCGAATCCGGATAATTGTTGGCAAACATCGTCGGCTGCTTAGCCCTGGCCTTGCCACTCCATTTGAACTCGTAGGTGTATAGTCGTCCGTCTACGTCCTCTATCAGGTCAATCTCTTTTTGGTCATGTGTACGCCAAAAGTAGAGTTGTGCATAGTTTCCCGCATATGCATTTCGTTTGACGCGTTCGCTTACCATCAGGTTCTCCCATAAGGCACCCATGTCATTGCGTAGCTCTGCCGGTGCAAAGTGGCTAATCACGGCGTTGCGTATACCGTTGTCGTAAAAGTAGATTTTCTTCCCTTTCTTGATTTCGTTTCGAAGGTTGCGACTGAAGGAATCTAATCTGAACACGACAAAGCACTTCTCCAGCAGATTGATGTAGGTTTCCACGGTCTCTTTGTCTATTCCGAGCAGGTTGCTTAGCTCGTTATAGGAGACTTCACTACCCAGTTGCAAGGCTAATGCACGGACCAGTTTCTGCAGAATGTCGGGTTTCTTCAGACCTTTGTAAGCAAATAGGTCTTTGTACAAATAATTATTGGTCAGTGTCATGAGCGTTCGTTTGGCATCTTCGGGAAAGGTGACTACTTCGGGGTAGAGGCCGTAAATCAACCGTCGTTCCAACCGCCAAATTTATGCTAAATTTAGCGGTTGCATCCGCTAATTTTACCCCTAATTTGGCGGTTTGTATGTTTCCGCCGCCTCTATTCTCGCTACACCTTATTATATATATATAGCGAACTGCGGATTGCAGATTATCTATTTAGACGCATCAATCGTGTTTCCATCCGTGTCATCCGTGCCTAAAAACTATTTCCGAAATAAATGGCTCTTCTGCAATTTGGTTGAATTCTCATTTTCGAGCAGATATACTTCATCGGCCAAGTAATATATACTTCATCGGTCAGGTAATATATACTTCAAGTGCTAACGGATATATACTGCGTTGGCCAAGTAAGTACTTTGCC
>JAFURM010000029.1 GCA_017471925.1 Bacteroides sp. | reverse complement strand
TCTCTTATTTAGAGACTTGGACGGTTGCAAAACAATAAAAGCCTCAATCTCCGGGGTGGAAACTGAGGCTTATACTAAAGGCTTTTGAGGATTAGGGAGTTGGCCTTGTCCACGACGGAAGTATCAAGACTTGCAAGATAGATTTGTGTTGTGGCTTCCGAATCATGTCCCATCCCCTCGCTGATAACACTTATAGGAATCCCTTTTGCCTTGGCCGCAGAAGCCCAGCTGTGGCGGGCTACGTAGAGGGTCAGAGGTATCGTGATTCCGACCATTCCGGCAATGCTCTTGAGATTATGGTTGATATTGTAGCCTACGTTGCGGTAGGTGCATCGCTCGTTAGTGCCGTGATTACGTATGACGGGCAGCAGGTAGTCGCTCTCATTCTCCGGGTATTTGTCGAGAATCATCTGCATCTCCTTGGTCCATTCTATGATAAGCTGCTGACCGGTCTTGCGACGGCGATAGGTAATGTAGCCGTTCTTGAGGTCTGACTTTTTCAGAAATGCCATGTCGATAAAGCTCATCCCCCTGAGATAGAAACTCATAAGGAACATGTCTCTGGCAAAGTCCAGCGATGGTGTCAGTGACAAATCCAATGCCTTGATCCTCTTGACCAATGCAATGGGCAAGGCCCGCTTGACGGTCTTGTCCACCCCGGTATAGACATGTTTGAACGGATTGCGGTTCTCTATAATGTCGTGTTCCACAGCACGGTTATAGACAGCCCGGAGTATCCGAGTATAAAAAGAAATGGTATTGGGCGCAACACCACGTTTGTGATGCCATGCTTCATACGCTTCCATTATCTCCGATGTCAGACAGTCGAGCATTATGTCCTCGCCCTCGCGAAACTTCTTGAAACTATTGAGCGTGGATTTATAGGTCTCGGAAGTCCTGACCTTGCCATTCTGTTTGAGCTTGGCGATGATGCCCTCCATGAAGTTGAACAGGGAGTATTCCTGTGCATAACGGTTGAACTCGTCAATCACATCGTCAGCGGTATAAGACAAACCGTTGGAATCCAGTTTGCGGTCAATCTTTGTCAATCGCTCAATGTCCCAGCGGATACGTTCCCGGATTGAGAGAATGAAAGACTTGCGCACATTTCCCGGACGGGATGTCACCATTGAACGGCTTTCATCCCACTCTGTCGGGAACACGCGGTAATCAGAGAGAAGCTGTCGCACTTTCCTCTCGTGGATAATCTGATAATAGATAGTGCCCTCGCGGTCTGCAATAGTCGAAGGTCGGAATTTTACTTTTATTGTCGCCATAATAATCACTGTTTTAGGATAGATATAAAATAAGGGGACAACAATCGGAGATGTCATCCCCAAAATCAAAGGATTAAAGCCGGAATTTGCTGAAAGAATGTTTGTTGTACTCTGATTCTCTCTGCACAGGCACAATAGGGATCTCCGGTGTGTCCGGCACGGTCTTGATACCCACTGTCGGGTCAGGACTATGCGGAAACCGTCCTTCATGTTGCGCAGGCTTCAGTTCCTTCTCCTTTTCGGTGACTTCCGGCGTAGGCGGTGCAAGATCCAGCTGAATCTTTCGGTCAAGTGCGGCAAGTTCAGACTTCAACTGTTTCAGCTCGTCCTCCTTCTTCCACACCTTGCCCGCTATCTCCTGCAACTGCGGAATCTCCTTTTCCAGCACCTCATTCTTCGCCTTGTACTGGTCGATGATGGACGGAATCCTCTCCAAAGCGTTCAGGAAGTTTCGTGCGGCGGCTATCGGGTCCGCCATCGCAAGATGCCCGTTGTTGTAAGTGTACTTGTAGTTCCCCTCAACCACAAAGCGGTTGTCGGTAAACTCCAGTCCCTCTTTGAGCATCCGCTCGCTGACCACCTTTATCGGGAAACCGTAAAGAAATAATCAGGGAAATAATAACGGTTTCTTTAGCATTGAACTCACTTGTTACACTCATGTGACACTGTGTTACAGACAGAAGGAACGTCCCAAGAGGAAAGGCAAGAGACGGACCGCTACAACTACACCGAAACCATCTACAGCCTTTACGGGAAATACCGCACTCAAGTGAACAGGGTCAGCCTCAGCATCGGCCTTCGTATGGAGCACGCCTTGCTTCATCCACGCTCCCAAAGCCGACCGGAAGAGAGCAAAAAGTCCCATTTCACCGACCTTTTTCCCGAAATCAGCCTGGGGTATACTCTCCATAAGGAGCGAGGAGATGCGCTATCTCTTGTCTATAACCGAAGCATACTCCGCCCCAACATAGCCTACCTCAACCCTTTCCAAAGTCGCATCAACGACTACACCTACAGCACGGGTAATCCGATGCTGGAACCACAATATGGAAACAGCCTGTCGTTGGGAGGGGCCTTCAGTCACAAGTATATCCTGCGTCTCACCCTGTCGCACAGCAACAATGGTTTCATGGAGTATGCCGAACCGGAAGAAGGCATCATCCGTTCCACCATCCGCAACGGAAGCCGCCACACCGCTCTTCGCCTCTATGGGGAAGTGCCGCTGAAATCAGGAAAGCAGAACAACCTGCGCTACCTGTTCCGATGGGGCAAAAAGAGTCCGCGCATGGGCAGTCGGGGCAACCTGGAAGAGAATGCCCGACTGGGCGAGTAGCGTTTTCTTCGGGTAATGCTGCAGGTTTTAAGAGAAAAAGCGTATCTTTGCGCGTTCATAACGAGAATAATAACACAAAGATACATCAGAACCATTATGGAAAAGAAATTCAAACGAACCACCGTGACATCGGCCCTGCCCTATGCCAACGGTCCCGTGCATATCGGACACCTGGCCGGTGTCTACGTACCGGCCGACATCTATGTCCGCTACCTTCGCCTGAAGAAAGAAGACGTGTTGTTCATCGGCGGCTCTGACGAGCACGGCGTGCCCATCACCATCCGCGCCAAGAAGGAAGGCATCACGCCGCAGGACGTGGTGGACCGCTACCACACGCTCATCAAGGACTCCTTCAAGGAGTTCGGCATCTCGTTCGACATCTACAGCCGCACCACCTCGCAGACCCACCACGCACTGGCCGCAGACTTCTTCCGCAAGCTCTACGACAAGGGTGAGTTCATCGAGAAGACCTCCATGCAATATTATGACGAAGAGGCCAAACAGTTTCTGGCCGACCGATACATCACCGGCGAGTGCCCCCACTGTCATGCCGAGGGAGCCTATGGCGACCAATGCGAGAAGTGTGGCACCTCCCTCAGCCCCACCGACCTCATCAACCCGAAGAGTGCCATCAGCGGCAGTCAACCCGTGATGAAGGAGACCAAGCACTGGTACCTGCCCTTGGACAAGCACGAAGGCTGGTTGCGCCAATGGATATTGGAGGAGCACAAGGAGTGGCGTCCCAATGTCTACGGACAGTGCAAGAGCTGGTTAGACATGGGCTTGCAGCCGCGTGCCGTGAGCCGCGACCTGGACTGGGGCATTCCCGTGCCCGTGGAAGGTGCGGAGGGCAAGGTGCTCTACGTATGGTTCGATGCTCCCATCGGCTACATCAGCAACACGAAGGAGCTGCTGCCCGACTCTTGGGAGACGTGGTGGAAAGACCCTGAGACCCGCCTCATCCACTTCATCGGCAAGGACAACATCGTGTTCCACTGCATCGTTTTCCCCGCCATGCTGAAGGCCGAAGGCAGCTACATCCTGCCCGACAACGTGCCCAGCAACGAGTTCCTGAACTTGGAGGGAGACAAGATTTCCACCTCACGCAACTGGGCCGTATGGCTGCACGAGTATCTGCAGGAGTTCCCCGGCAAGCAGGACGTGCTGCGCTATGTGCTCACGGCCAATGCGCCCGAGACGAAGGACAATGACTTCACCTGGAAGGATTTCCAGGCACGCAACAACAACGAACTGGTGGCCGTATATGGCAACTTCGTGAACCGTGCCCTGCAGCTTACCAAGAAATACTATAACGGCGTGGTGCCCGCCTGTGGCGAACTGACGGACTATGACCGCGAGACGCTGAAGGAGTTTGCCGACGTGAAGCAGGAAGTGGAGAAGCTGCTCGACGTCTTCAAGTTCCGCGACGCACAGAAGGAGGCCATGAACCTGGCCCGCATCGGCAACAAGTACCTGGCCGACTGCGAACCGTGGAAAGTGGTGAAGACCGACCCCGCCCGCGTAGAGACCATCCTGCACATCTCCCTGCAGCTGGTAGCCAACCTGGCCATCGCCTTCGAACCGTTCCTCCCCTTCAGCAGCGAGAAACTGCGCCACATGCTCCACATGGAGAGCTTCGACTGGAACCAACTGGGCAGCACCGGACTGTTGAAAGCCGGCCACCAGCTGGGCGAACCCGAACTGCTCTTCCAGAAGATTGAGGACGAGACCATCCAGGCACAGGTAGACAAGCTGCTGGCCACCAAGAAGGCCAACGAGGCAGCCGACTACAAGGCCAACCCCATCAAGCCGACCATCGCTTTCGAAGAGTTTGAAAAGTTAGACATACGCGTGGGCACAGTTCTGGAGTGTACCGCCGTGCCCAAGATGAAGAAGCTGTTGCAGTTCAAGATTGCCGACGGACTGGAAAACCGCACCATCGTGAGCGGCATCGCCCAGCACTACAAGCCCGAAGAGCTGGTAGGCAAGCAAGTACTCTTCATCGCCAACCTCGCCCCACGCCAGTTCAAGAACGGTCTGGTCAGCGAAGGCATGATTCTCTCTGCCGAAAACTACGACGGCTCCCTGTCCGTCACTTCCGTCCTGCGCGAAGTGAAGCCCGGCAGTGAGGTGAAATAAGGGAGGCCGCATGCAGCATGAGGAATCTTCATTGAAAGAGAAGACGGCCCGAGGTCTGTTCTGGGGAGGATTCAGCAACGCCTTGCAACAGTTGCTGAACCTCTTCTTCGGTATCTTCCTAGCCCGCATCCTCACACAGGAGGACTATGGCATGGTGGGGATGCTGACCATCTTCTCCCTACTGGCCAACACACTGCAGGAGAGCGGGTTCATCGTAGCCCTGGCCAACAAGAAGCAGGTGGAGCACCGCGACTACAACGCCGTCTTCTGGTGCAGCCTGGGCATCAGCATAACGCTCTATGCCCTGCTCTTTGCTGCCGCACCGCTGATTGCCGACTTCTTCGACACGCCGGCCCTTACCCCGCTGGCCCGCTATGCCTTCATCGGATTCCTCATCTCCAGCTTAGGCATTGCCCCCAGTGCCTGGCTCTTCCGCAACCTGAAGGTGAAGCAACGCTCCATGGCTGCGGTCATCGCGCTCATCCTCTCGGGCACTACGGGCATCCTGATGACCTGCAACGGCTTTGCCTACTGGGGCATCGCCACGCAGAACGTGGTCTTCGTGCTGGTCACCACCTGCTGCTACTGGGGCTTCTCCTCCTGGCGGCCCACGTGGCACATGGACTTCTCGCCCTTGAAGAGCATCTACCGCTTCAGCGTGAAAATCCTGCTGACCAATGCCTTCACCCATCTGAACAACAACCTCTTCTCAGTCATCCTGGGCCGCTACTACAATGCGGCGGCCGTGGGGGAATACAATCAGGCCAACAAGTGGAACTACATGGGCCATTCGCTCATCAACGGCATGGTGGGCAGTGTGGCACAGCCCGTATTGAGCCAGGTGAACGACGAGCGTGAACGCCAGCTGCACATCTTCCGAAAGATGTTGCGCTTCACGGCCTTCGTCTCCTTCCCCGCCATGCTAGGACTCTCGCTCATTGCCCCGCAACTCATCACCATCGCCATCACCGAACGCTGGATAGGCAGTGCGCACATCCTGCAGTTGCTCTGCATCGGCGGTGCCTTCCTCCCCATCGCCACGCTCTATACCAACCTGATACTGAGCAAAGGGCGTTCGGAGGTCTACATGTGGGGCACCATTGCCCAGGGCGTGCTGCAACTGCTGGTCATGTGGCTGCTGCGCCATCAGGGCATCCGACCCATGGTCATCACCTATGTCGGCATCAACATCGCCTGGATAGCCCTGTGGCACCACTTCGTGCACAAGGCCATCGGCCTGCGGGCATTGGAGGCACTGAAAGACCTGCTGCCCTTTGCCCTCACGGCTGCGCTGAGCATGGGGGCAAGCTACCTGCTGACCCGACAGCTGACGAACATCTACCTGCTGTTGCTGGCCCGGATAGTGACGGCCGCCCTGCTCTATGCCCTGCTGATGTGGCTGGCCCGTGCCGAGGTCTTCCGGGAGAGTATGCGCTTCCTGCTGAAACGCTCCAAGCGTCCCTGTATCACCCTGGTGCCTGAAGGAGGGCTGGCCAACCGCATGAAAGCCATTGATGCGGCTGTGGCCCTGGCCCGCGACACGGAGAGCCGGCTGCGTATCATCTGGTTCAAGGACTGGGGACTGAACTGTCGCTTTGACCAACTTTTCCTGCCACTCCGTGTGGAGGGCGTGGAGGTCAGCGTAAAGGAGGCCTCCCTCATCGACCTGCTGCTGAACGACCGGCCGCGCCGCAGGAACTTCTGCCTGCCCCGCCTGTTCCAGCAGTTCCGCTACGATGCCCGCATCTATGGCGGAGAGGCCACCCGCCTGTACCGAGAGCAGTTCGACTTTGCCCGATGGGCACGCGGACGCAAGGTCTACCTCTCCTCTTTCGTCTACTTCCACCCGCAGCCCCAAGAGCAGATGTTCCGCATCTTCCATCCCCTGCCCGACCTGCAGCGGCAGATAGAGGAGCGTTGCTCCGACTTCACGCCCTGCACCATAGGCATACACATCCGCCGTACCGACAATGCCGTCTCCATCCGGCAGAGCCCCACCCACCTATTTATTAATAAGGTAGAAGAGGAGACGGCACAACGGCCCGATGCCAACTTCTACCTGGCCACCGACTCGGAAGAGGAGAAGGCTCTGCTGACCCACCGCTTCGGCCGACGCATCATGACCCTGAAGCGCAAGGCCGACCGCGGCTCACTGTCGGGTATGCAGGATGCCCTGGTGGAACTTTACGCCTTGTCGCGCACCTGCCGCATCCTCGGCTCCATGCACAGTTCCTACTCGGAGACGGCGGCACAGATAGGCGGCATTCCCTGCGAACTGCTCACGGTGGAGGAAGCACAACCGACAGACAGCCCGGAACATTCTACGGAGAAGCAGCATCCGGCACAGGAAGAGCGAAAGGAGGGCCGTACATGAGCCGCATAGCCTACATCATCTCGGCCTACACCGATGCGCCCCACCTGCTGCGCCTGATACAGGCATTGGAGGGAGAGGCCGACTTCTACCTGCACGTGGACAGCAAGGTGGACGACCGTCCTTTCCGCAAGCTGTTAGAGGGCAGGGTGACGTTTGTCCCCTCCCATCGGGTGAGCTGGGGCGGATGGACGCAGGTGGAGTATCAGAAGGAACTGCTGAAGGCCGTGTTGCAGAGCGGGGTGGAATATGGTCGTGTGGTCTGCCTCAGCGGTCAGGACTATCCGTTGTGGAGCCGCCAGGAGATTCACCGCTACTTCGACGGACACCGGGAGACGGAGTTCATCATGGGCATGAACCTCACGCACTCCGGCAATCGCCGCCAACTGCGGAAGGTCACCTGCTACCACCTCTTCCGCGACCTCTCCTGGTGCAACCAGTGGTGGAAGAACAAGTTCATCGTGGCTTCGCGCTGGCTGATGCGGCTGTTGCCCCTCCGCAAGCCCGCTACGGTAACTATCGGCGGACAGGCGTGCGATGTCTACTTCGGTTCCGACTATTGGGCCATCACGCTGCCCTGCGCACGCCATGTCTACGACCGGCTGTGTGGCGAGCCATCGCTGGTCCGCTACTTCCGCACCGCCTTCACGCCCAGCGAACTTTGCATACAGACCATTGTCTTCAACTCCCCCTTCGCCCCACGTGCCATGCGCTACGAGGGAGCATACATCGGTCTCTTTGCCCTCACCCCGCTGCACTACATCGACTATGGCCGTTGCATCAAGGTCCTCACCCACGAAGACCTCCCGCACCTCCGTCAGTCGGGCAAGATGTTCTGCCGCAAAGTCGTCAGCGGTCCCTCCGACGAATTACTAAGTTCCATCACCCATTAAACCATCAACTATCAATTACCAACTGTCAATTATCAACTACCATGTCTCTTCTCGTCATCATCGTCTCCTACAACTTTGAACGCTGGTTAGACAAATGCCTCGGCAGCCTGCGTGCATCGCTCCAGCCGGTAGATGTGCTGGTGGTGGACAACGGTTCGCAGGACAACACCGTGGCCCGCATCGAGCGCGACTATCCCGAAGTACGTTTAGTGAAGAACGGCCGGAACATCGGCTTCGGCCAGGCCAACAACATCGGCCTGCGGATAGCCGTGGAAGAGGGATATGATGCCGTCTTCCTGCAGAATCAGGACAGCGAGATAGAGCCGGAGACCATCGGTGTGCTCTATCGGCACCTGCACACCCTCCCCGACTGTGGCATTCTCTCGCCCGTCCACCTCACCGGTGACGGCAAGGGCATAGACGAAGCCTTTGAGCAATACACCGCCTTTCAGGAGTGTCGTTCGCAGGCTCCCGTCATCCCCGCCACCTTCATCAACGCCGCCTTCTGGATGATTTCCACCGACGTGATACGCCGCGTGGGTGAGTTCTCGCCCCGGTTCCACATGTACGGCGAAGACAAGGACTACGTGAACCGCCTGCACCATGCCGGCTACTGCATAGCCTATTGCCAGGAATCCTTTGCCCGGCACGACCGTCAGGACCGCCGCCCCACGCGTGACTTCTTCTTCCGCAAGGAGGAGGCCTACCTCCTCTCCGAGCTGACCAACCCGGTCTATTCCCGTCCCCGTGCCTTTGCCTACAGTGTCCTCGCCGCCGTGAAGAAAAGTCTCATCGCCCTCCTGCATGGCAAGGGAAGCAATGCCCTCCGCTACCTCTCCATTGCCCGCAGACTAACCCTTCAATTATAAACTATCAACTATCAATTAAAACCATGTCTCCCATTCTTCTTTTCGTCTATAACCGGCCACAGCACACGCGGCAACTGATAGAAAGTCTCCTGGCCAACAGTGAAGCCTCGGAGAGCGACCTGTTCATCTACTCCGACGCTCCCCGCGACGAGAAAGCCCGCGAGGGTGTGGCCGAAGTGCGCCGCTACATCCACACCATCCGGGGATTCCGCTCTGTCACCATCACGGAGCGCACGGAGAATTGGGGCCTGGCCCGCAGCATCATCGATGGTGTGACCTGTCGCGTGCACGAGTTCGGACGTGTCATCGTGCTGGAGGACGACCTGGTGGTGGCTCCTCACTTCCTGCGCTTCATGAACGATGCGCTGGAGATGTATCAGGACGAGCCGCGCGTGGGCCACATCCAGGCATGCGACTTCACGCACGACCCTACGCTTCCGCCCACCTTCTTCATCAAGTGGACAGGCAGTTGGGGATGGGCCACGTGGGAGAGGGCCTGGCAACTCTTCAATCCCGACGGCAGCGCACTGCTGCGCCAAATGGAGGAGCGACGACTCACCTACCGCTTCGACTTCGACGGTGCCTACCGCTACACACGCATGCTGCGCCGACAGATTGAGGGAAAGAACAACTCCTGGGCCATCCGCTGGAACGCCTCGCTCTTCCTGGCCGACGTGCTCTCGCTCAACGTGGGCCGCTCCTTAGTGCAGAACAACGGCTTCGACGGCAGCGGCACCAACTGTGGCGGCGGCAATCTCTATGCCTCCACCCTATGGACCGCCCCCCTGCCCGTGGAGCGCATCACGCCCGTCTGCGAGAACGAAGCCGCCCGCCGCTGCTACTCCCGCTACTACCGCCGCAACTTCGGCTTCTGGGCCAAAGCCCTCCGCCGCATCAAGCGCACGCTGAAGGGGGAGTTCGGAAGGTGATTTTGTGCTTCCGTTCTTTTGCCTAATCCTCTTCTTCTTTCTATCTTTGCAGGCGGAATCAACTACATCTGTCAATGAAAGTACTGCTCATCAATACCTTTGAGCGCACGGGCGGTGCGGCCATTGCCTGCAGCAGGCTGATGGAGGCACTGAAGAGCCACGGCATAACGGTGAGAATGCTGGTGCGCGACAAGCAGACAAACAAGCTGGACGTCATCCCCTTGGAGCGGGGCTGGCTGATGGTGTGGCGCTTCGTCTGGGAGCGCATCTGCATCTGGAAGTCCAACCGCTTCAACCGACACAACCTCTTTGCCGTAGACATTGCCAACACCGGTACCGACATCACCTCCCTGCCCGAGTTCCAACAGGCCGACGTCATCCACCTGCACTGGGTGAACCAGGGCATGCTGTCGCTCGGCGACATCAGCCGCATCCTGCGCTCGGGCAAGCCTGTGGTGTGGACCATGCACGACCTTTGGAGCGCAACCGGCATCTGCCACTATCCCGGCCCATGCCGACGCTATACGCAGGAGTGCGGACACTGCCACCTGCTCTACAAGTGCGGCCATGCCAAGGACCTCTCCTGGCGCACCTTCCGCAAGAAGAAGACGCTCTATCAGGGCCGTTCCGTCACCTTCGTGGCGTGCAGCCAGTGGCTGAAGGGCATGGCGGAGAAGAGTGCCCTGCTGCAGGGACAACGGATAGTCAGCATCCCCAACGCCATCAACACCAACCTCTTCCGTCCGGCCGACAAGCGACAGGCACGCGACAAGTTCGGCCTGCCTCACGACCGGAAGCTCATCCTCTTCGGCGCACTGAAGACCACCGACCCGCGCAAGGGGGTGGACTATCTCGTGGAGGCATGCCGCCTGCTGGCCGAGAAGCATCCGGAGTTGAAGGAGCAGGTGGGCATCGTCACCTTCGGCAAGCAGGCCGAGGAGCTGAAGACGCTCTTCCCCTTCGCCTCCTATCCCGTGCAATACCTCACTAACGAACATCAGCTGGCAGACATCTACAATGCCGTGGACCTCTACGTCACCCCCTCCTTGGAAGACAACCTGCCCAACACCATCATGGAGGCCATGGCCTGCGGCACGCCCTGCGTAGGCTTCCAGGTGGGCGGCATACCCGAGATGATAGACCACCTGCACAATGGCTACGTGGCGGCCTACAAGGAGACCGACGACCTGGCCAACGGCATCCTGTGGACCCTGACCGACCCCGGATACGACAGCCTCTGCGAAGCCGCCCGCCTCAAAGTAGTCACCCACTATGCCGAAACCATCGTGGCAGAAAGGTTCGCACAACTGTATGAGGAGCTGAAACGTTAAGAGATTCACATTTCAGGCACGGATGATTTCAGGTACGGATGACACGGATGGAAACACGGTAACTATCAACTGTCAATTATCAACTATCAATTATAGGACTATCAACTAAAATGAAATTCTCCATCATAACCGTTTGCCGCAATGCGGAAGAGACCATAGAGGAGACACTGCAAAGCGTCATCACACAGACCTACCACCACGTGGAGTATATCATCGTGGACGGAGCCTCTACCGACCGCACCCTGTCCATCATTGAACGCTATCGCGACCGCATCGCCCGCGTGGTGAGCGAGCCGGACAAGGGGCTCTATGATGCGATGAACAAGGGGCTGGCACTGGCCACGGGCGACTACGTCTGCTTTCTCAACGCCGGCGACGGCCTCCACCAGGACAACACCCTGCAACAGATGGTCCACTCCCTGCCACCCCACACCACCACCCTGCCCGACGTGCTCTATGGCGAAACGGCCATCGTCAACCGACAAGGGCACTTCCTGCGCATGAGGCGTCACAAGGCTCCCGAAGTGCTCACCTGGAAGAGCTTCCGCCAGGGAATGCTCGTCTGCCATCAGGCCTTCTTCGTGCGCCGCGAGCTGGCCGCCGCCACACCCTACGACCTGCGCTACCGCTTCTCGGCCGACTTCGACTGGTGCATCCGCATCATGAAACAGTCCCACCTGCTCCACAACACCCACCACACCCTCATCGACTACTTGGACGAGGGCATGACCACCCGCAACCACAAGGCCTCCCTCCGCGAGCGTTTCCGCATCATGGTCCGCCACTACGGCCTCCTTTCCACCCTCCTCCACCATGCCTGGTTTGTAGTAAGAGCGGTCGTAAAGCCTTAGAGGCTGTTTTGAATTTACTCCATTCTTTTATTATTTGCTTTCCATGAGTCTCTTTTCGGTTCTTCCCAACCCTCTTTGTCAAGTTTTCTCCAACACCCTATCAATATCCTTTACCGGATTTAACCCCATTTAACTTTCTCATGAACAACTCATCGGGAGCCTGTCACCTGCAGAAATGGCCTATCACGTCTATAGGCATAAGGCATCGGGATATAGACGCATCGGCCATCACGTTATAGAGACGATGGGCATCGCGTCTGCATCTTGGGGAGTTTCCGCCATTCCGCCAATCCGCCATCCCGCCAATGTTTGGGGTGTGAAACCCTGTCCCTGTCATGCACTTCACCGTCAGCATAAAATCTCCAAGTATAATGTTTGTAAACATTATTCTTAATACAAATATACCTTCTCCAAGAGAAGTCCCCGTGTTTTTCACCATACCCCCCCCGTTGGCGGATTGGCGGAATGGCGGATTGGCGGAAGAAGCAGCTTCACTTGTTACATTAAGATTAAATAAGTCTTAAATATACTTACATAACGGTTAATGAAATCTAATTATTTGTGAAAAGAGATGACAGGTAAAGAATTTTGTAGTAATCTTGCAGCGCATACGGGGGCACTCCGAATAGAATAAAGATAGGAATACGCCCCAAACCTTATTCAAAACCTCACGAAACACCTCTCTGATTACGACACACCGGCACCAAGCAGGCCGGTTCTGATAACAAGATGTCGAACAACAGCGACTGTCTCCATGCAGGCAAGCCGCCCAACAAACAAGTGACAAATAATGAAGAGAGGTTCTGCAACCATCCTACTACTTCTATTCCTGTTTTGCGCCCTCCGCGCACAGGTAGCCTTGAAGACCAACGTCCCGATGGACGTGCTGCGCATGCCCAACCTGGGCGTGGAGGCAGGCGTGTCCAAACGGCTCACCCTGGACCTCACGGGCTACTACACCCCCTGGAAATTCTCCGACACCAAGATGCACAAGCTGCTGATGGTGCAGCCCGAGCTGCGCTACTGGTTCTGCGATAAGTTCAACGGCCACTTCCTGGGACTCCACCTCATGGGCGGGGTCTACAACACCATGGGCTTCAAGCCTCCCTTCGGTCTGTGGGACGACATGGACGAGTACCGCTACAAGGGGCAGTTCTATGGCGCAGGGCTTAGTTATGGCTACCAGTTCATCCTGGACCGCCATTGGAACCTTGAGGCCACCCTGGGCTTAGGCTACAACTACGTTACCTACCGAAAGTATGTCTGCAAGGACTGCGGACGCCAGATAGAGAAGTCCCACAAGAACTACGTCGGCCCCACCAAGGCGGCACTCAACCTGGTCTATATCTTCTGATAAGCGACGACGGACAACGAATGGAAAGTGATGAATGACTAAAGGAACGTACGCAATGGAGAGTGAACAAAGAGAAACAAGACATAGCATATATAGCGAAGCAATGAACATAAAAGAGATAAAGGAGAACAAAGGAATCATCGGCTCATGGAACCTGGAAGCCCATGCCGGGATTCGGGAAGGCGGAAAGGCCACCGGCCGCACAGAGCGGCAGGCACGACGTGGCCTCGTGCCGACGGTGCTGGCCCTGCTCGCCCTGCTGACGGCAGGACCGTCGCTGCAGGCCCAGCGCGTGCTCACCCGTGAGGTGCTCCGCGTGGAGCGTCACGAACTGGCCAAGACGCCCGACAACCAGGTGCTGGTCAGCATGCAGATTGTGCTGGACGAAGAGTTCCGCATGTCCTCCAACCGCATGACCACCCTCACTCCCCTGCTCTACTCCGAAGACAGCACCCGCATGACGGCCTTCTCGCCCGTCGTGGTCTATGGCCGCAAGCGCCAGGTGGTGCAGCAGCGCGACGGCCTGGTGCCCACCGATGCCTACCGCGTCATGCGCCGCGACAACGGCAGCCGGCAGGTCATTGAATATAACGGTCTCCTGCCCTACGAGACCTGGATGGAAGGGGGCTACATGGTGCTGTGGGCCGACCTCTGCGGCTGTGCCAACGCCCTGCAGGAGGAGTTGCGCATCCCCTTGGGATGGATGCCCGACAAGCCCTTCCCCGCCGACGAACACATTGCCTACCTCGTGCCCACCGCACCGCCCGTGAAGACCGACAGCCTGAACGGCAGTGCCTACTTAGACTTCCCCGTGAACCGCACCGAGATTTACCCCGACTACCGGCGCAACCCGCAGGAGCTGGCCAAGATTCATGCCAGCATAGACTCCGTGCGCAGCGACCGCAACGCCAGCATAGACTCCATCTTCATCAAGGGCTTCGCCTCGCCCGAGGGACCCTATGACAACAACGTGCGCCTGGCCGACGGCCGTGCCAAGACGCTGCGCGACTATGTGGTGCGCCAGTATGCTCTGGAGGATGTGCCCTTCGGCGTAGACTCCGAGCCGGAAGACTGGGCCGGCCTGCGCCGTGCCGTGGAGGCCCGCGACCTGCCCTTCAAGGAGCAGATACTGGCCATCATAGACAGTCCGCACTATCCCGACCCCGACGCACGCAACTGGCAGCTGCAGCTCGTGGACCGTGGCAGTGTCTACCGCACCCTGCTGAACGACATCTATCCCGGCCTGCGCCACTCCGACTACACCATCTACTACTCCATCCGCGACTTCACCGTGGAGGAGGCCAAGGAGATCTACAAGACCCGCCCGTGGCAGCTGAGCCAGAACGAGATGTATCGCGTGGCGCAGACCTACGAGCCGGGCAGCGACGAATATGTGGAGCTGTTCATGACCGCCGTGCGCCAGTTCCCCACCGACCCCACGGCCAATCTCAACGCCGCCGCCATTGCCCTGCGCCGCCACGACACGGTGGTGGCCGAGCGCTACCTGCAACATGCCGGACAGTCACCCCAGGCACAGTGCAACCGCGGCCTGCTGAAGTTCCTCCAGGGCGACCTGCAGGCTGCCCAGCAACTGCTTGCCGAGGCCGCCGACGCCGGATGCCAAGAGGCACAGGTGGCCCTGAAAGAGGTGAAGAGACGCATTGCCCGCAAAGCCGGAACAAACTGACATTTATTGATTTACTAACTAATACTTTTATTTATGAAAACTAAGAATTTATTACTTGGCGCATTGACATGCCTCGCTTTTACGGCATGTTCAAGCGATGAGGAAGCGGTAGTGGACAACCCCGTTTTGGGCGAAGATACCTATCTCTCCATCCAGTTGATTGCCGCAAACAGTGGACCTAACACGAGAGGAACTTCCGGTAGCGATGGAACAGACCAGTTTGAAAATGGTACTGGTGACGAAGCAACTATCGGTAGTGCAGATTTCTTCTTTTACAATAGCGATGGTAGCTTTTGCGTCCAAGGAAAGAATTTATCCTCATTAGGCAATGGAACCAGCGACGATGACACTAATGGAAACAATGAAGAAACAGTTACAACCGCTGAAATTGTACTGGAGGAGATAACCACCATGCCCACAGACGTATTGGCCGTTATCAATATTCCCGAAGGACTCGCTACACAACTTGCACCGACTTCTGGCTCTGCACCCTCTTTGAGCGAAGCACTTGCTCTAATCAGAACAGCAGAAACTAATCCCGAACAATCTTACAAGAAGCAGGTAGACAACGAAAACCAGAATCGCTTCATCATGACCAACTCTACTTACTTGGATGGTACTAATGTTGTTTGTGCAACCAAGACAAAGAGCAGCAACTTCCAAAAGACTCCAGAATTGGCCAAGGCTAACCCCATCAAGATCCACGTTGAGCGTTTGGCTGCCAAGGTTAGTGTTGAAAAAGCTACTAATATAACTGTTGATGAGGTTACAGGCGTTAAGGTTAATGATCAGTCCGGCCAAACACTTACAATCGAAATCGTAGGTTGGGGCCTGAACGCTCTGAACAAGAGTGCCTACTATTTCAAGCAAATTAATGGTAGCTGGACAGAAGATGGTTTATGGACAGGTTGGAATGCCCCAGACCGTTTCCGTTCCTATTGGGCAAAGTCTACAGTGTATTCAACTACGGCAGAAACTTATCCCGGTAGCTACGTGAAATTCACAGAAATGACAGAAGAAGAACAAGCTAATGTTCCTGTAGTGTACAGAAGTTGGAATGACATCAAGGGTTCCGGAGACATGACTTTCAAGTCTACTGCCGAATATTGCCATGAGAATACATACGGCACTCAACTGTCAAACAGCTACCAAACAGCTGCCACTTCCGTATTGTTGCTCGCACAGATGAAGGTTAAAGATGGTTCTATTCAAAGTTTGTACCGTTACACAGGCACATTCTACACTGAAGACGACTACATTGAAGCAGCTTTGAATGACTTCAACTCTAACGCCAATGTTTGGATTAAAGGAGATGATAATACCTATTCACAGCTCAAATATGAGACTACACCTGAAGGAACAAAAGATGTTGTGATATCCAACATCGGTGACGGCAAGGTAACGCTTGGATTGAGCGATGCTTTGATTAAGAGTCACAATGATGCAGTATCTACCGGTGGCGTTATTTATTCCAGAAGCCTGAAAGAAGGATCTACAACAGAGTATGAATACACCGCTATCACCGATGCAGTTAACGTCGTCAATAATCAATTCAAGAACCTGAACTATGCCGATGGTTTCAAGGACGGTATGATGTATTACAATGTACCCATTGAGCACCTGAACCGTGCAACGGTAAATCTGGCGAATATTGAAGAAGGCGATTACGGTATTGTCCGCAACCACCTCTACAAGCTGACAATCAACAAGGTTGCCAAGCTGGGTACCGCCATCTACGACCCGGACGAAGACATTATCCCCAACTACGACCCGGATGAATACACTGTAGCCGCCGAGCTGCACGTATTGTCATGGCACGTCGTTAATCAGGGCGTAACTATCGAATAACCGAACATCCATTTTTCTCTTTTCCCCCCGCCCATCCGGCCGTTGCCTTGGGCAGCGTGTCGGTGGGCGGTTACGAAAAACAGACTTAAGAGAGACAAGAAAAAACATGAGATTGCCAATTTCCATCAGGCGCATCGTGCAGGGCATAGCCTTGGTTGCGGCTCTGCTGCCGACACTCGCCGCGTGCGACAGCGTGCTGGACAACGACTACGGCGACTGCGAGGTGACCTACCACGTGCGCTTCAAGTACGACTACAACATGGAGTTCGTGGATGCCTTCGCACCCCAGGTGAAGAGCGTGTCGCTCTATGCCTTTGCCGCCGACGGCACCCTGACTCATAGCGTCGCCGCACCCGTCAGCCAACTGGCCACGCAGGGCAACACCATGCAGGTGGACTTCGACCCGTCGCAATATCGCCTCGTGGCATGGGGCGATCTGGACGTGCAGGGCGCTACCTTCAGTGTACCCCTCATGCAGCCGGGCAACGGACTGTTGGACGACATGCAGTGCACCATGCAGCGCAGCCGCCAAGCCGACGGACAGGCCACCGTGACCGAACTGACCGCCCTCTATCACGCCGCGCTGGACCGTCCCGCCCTCGTCGTGGAGAACGACGACGAGCTGAACCCCGTGGTGGAAATGCCCCTCATGAAGAACACCAACACGCTGCGCGTCATCCTGCAAAACCTCTCCCAAGAGCCCATCGGCCCCGACGACTTCCACTTCTGCATCACCGACGAGAACGGACTGATGAACCACGACAACACGCTGCTGACGGACGAAACGCTCACCTACCTGCCCTTCTACAAGGGACAAGGCAGTGTGGACTACAACAGAAGCTCCCGGGCTTCGTCCGACAACAGCACCCAGCTGAACGTGGCTATCGCCGAGTTCTGCTTCGGCCGCATCATGGACGGTGGCGAGGCACGCCTCACCATCACCAACCAGGCCACGGGCAAGCCCGTGCTCAGCATTCCGCTGGCACAATACCTGGCCTTAGTGAAGAGCCACTACAACCGGCAGATGAGCAATCAGGAGTACTTCGACCGGCAGGACGAATACAGCCTCACCTTCTTCCTGGACGAACAGGGCAACTGGCTCGCCGCCAGCATCCTGGTGAACGGATGGAGGGTCGTATTGAGTGACGTGGAGATAGACTAAGAGCCATTGAGAAGAAGAGCCTACATACAGCCCCTGATCGCACTGCTGCTGACGCTGCTGCTGATGCTGCTGCCCACAGCCTGCTCGGAGAGCGAGGAGGCGGTGGCCATGCCCGACGATGAAAGGAAGGTCACCGTCCACATCGTGTTGTCCACAGGTCTGCCTGCAGCCTCTTCTCACACGCGCGCAAGCGCCATCTACGACGCGGGCACGCCTGCCGAATACTGGATAGACCCCTACGACATGGAGGTGCTGGTCTATGACGCTGCGGGCAACTATGTGCAGCGGGCCGTCATCTCGCGCGTCTCGCCTGTGGACGAGACCAACAGTCCGGGCCTCTACACGCTGACCGGCTCCATCAGCAACATCACCGCCGGAGGCAGCTACCGCCTCGTAGCCCTCTGCAACCTGAACGGTGCGCTCACCGTAACCCATGCCGACGGCACCGCCTTCACCCCCACACGCTTGGAGGGCGGCACCTTGGACGGACTCATCGCCGACCTGCGCTTCGCCTACAATGCCAACTACAGCGCCGGCCTGCTGACCGCATCCACGGCCGAGCAGACGCGCATCCCCATGTGGGGTACAGCCCCCAGTGTGCTGAACGACGGAGTCTTCATCGAGATAGACGTACTGAGAGCCATGAGCAAGGTGCGCGTCACGCTGGACAGCAGCGTCAGTGGCGTACAGCTCAGCGGCGTCAGCCTCACCACAGCCAACGCCGGCGGGTTCCTGGCCGCACAGGGCGGACAGGCCGTCATCACCGCCGCCAACGTCACCGCCGGTGCACCTAAGGCGGCCGGACACACCAACCGCAACAGCCGCAACGCCGATGACAGCGGAGACTATACGGGCATCCCCCTGCCCAGCGTCTCGGGCTTCACACCGCTGATGCAGAGCGACAACACCACCCCCGCCACGCTTGCCTTCACACGGAGCGATGACGATGGCGATGGCGTGGAGTCCTTCATCATCTACGTGCCCGAGTATGCCAACCTGACGCACGACACCGACGGAAACGTCACGGGACGCACCGCCCAACAGGCCTACATGACACTCTCCTTCACCGACGACGAAGGCGAAGCACTCACCCTGCAACGTCCCTATCTCTACTTCGCGGACTATAGCAACTCGGCCACCACACCGGTGACGCAGAACGAGTGGGACATCATCCGCAACGACTTCTATGACTACACCATCACGGGTGTCACCACCGGCCGCCTCCAGGCCCGCGTCAGTGTGCAGCCGTGGGAGGTGGACAACATGGACTACACACTGTCGCAGAAGCAGGCCGTGGACCTCATGGGCGTGACGGGCAGCACAGTGACCTACGACAGCAAGAGCGGCAGCCGGGGCTTCGCCACCACCTACGACGCGGCCTATGACGCCTCCACCAGCCAATATGCCACCTTCCGCGTGAAGGTGACCGACCCGCAGGGCGTGCGCTGGATGGCCCTGCTGAGCGACAGCTACCACTTTGAGCTGGTGACCCCATTCAACGAGTCGTCATGCAGTGCCGTGGATGCGGGCTATGCCGATGCCAACGAAGAGTTCACCATCATGGTGCGCCCCCGCTTCGAGGCCGGTACCACCGTGCGCACCACGCAGCTCTACTTCACCATAGAGACCCTGCTGAACGGGGCCAAGGCGCAAATCAATGTGCCCCGCGCCACCGACGACACCACCTCGGGCAGTGACACCTCTTCCTCCCACGTGGGCATAGAAGATGTCGTCACCACCGTGACCGAGAATAACGAGACCGTGACCACCTTCACCACCGCCGGCCAGGCCTACATGCAGACCTATGCCTTGGACATGAAGTGGCAGCAAATCCAAATCGTGCAACAGGCCAATAACGAATAAAACAGAAAGGAGAGTCAAATGCTGAGCACTATCAACCATCTATTATCAACTATCAACTATAGAAGACTGTCTATTATCCTCTCTCTCTTCCTTCTCTTCTCCTGCCAGGACGAAGAGAGCCTGCTGCAGGAGGGAGTGGGCGGCCTGCAGATTGCCCTGCAAGTGAACGGCGAGCAGCCCCGCTACAGCGGAGGGAAGAGCACCCGCACCACCGAGGCCGGCGAGGCTGCCCTGGGCGAGAACACCATCCACAGCGTGGACTACTTCATCTTCAGCTCCGCCACGGGCGGGAAGGTGGGCTACTGGCGCGACTTCCCCACGGACGACGACGGCAACAAGACGACACCGCAGGGCGAGAGCAACCTCTACGTGCTCTACAACAACACCACCTGGGCCACGCAAGGCACCGTGGCAGCGGGCGACCTGCTCTATGCCGTGGTGAACTGGAACAGCGGCGCCACCACCAACAGCGACGCACAGGCCATCACGAGCCTCAGCGAGCTGAAGGCCGTGACCGTGAGCGACGAACAGATTCACCTGCGCCAACGCACCACCGGCGAAACGGCCGCAGCCACCACCCTGGCCGGCAAGCCCTTCCTCATGGACGGCTGCTACACCTTTACGGCCGCTGACATCACGCAGGGGAAGACGGGCACGGTGACGGCCACGGTGAACGTGAAGCGGGCCGCCGCCAAGGTGAGGGTGAACATCTACCGCTCGGCCGACTGGCCCATAAACGGCACCATCAACACCGACCAGATTACCGGTGCCCTGAAGAACTATGCCACGCGCACCAAACTCCTGGCCGACGGCAACGACCCGACCGACACCACCGACGACGCAGGCAACAGCATCAGCGGCAACGGTCTGCAGACGGCCTACGCCACCCTCGCCACCTACCCACGCACGGACCTGACGGACAAGACGGACTATCCGGCAGCCAACTATGCCACCTCCATCCTCTTCTACAGCTTCGCCAACGACTGGAGCAGCGAGAGCACCCTGAACAAGGAGACCACCCTGCGCATCGACGTGCCCTATGACGACAGCAGCACCTCCGATGTCGTGGAGCGGCCCCACAACTACTACAAGATTGTGATGATGCTGGGCGGAAAGAACAAGCTGGAGCGCAACAAGCTCTATGACATCGATGTGGCCATCGCCTATGACGGTGCCGAGGAGAGCGACGACCCCGTGGTGATAGAAGGCCCCACCATCATGGTGGCCGACTGGGTAGAGGAGCCCGTGAACGTGCAGAAGACCGACCCGGGCGAATACCTCATCCTGAGCGACTACTACGTGGACATCCGCAACGAGAGCCAGACGGCCATCACCTTCTACTCCTCGGACGTGGTGACGGTGCAGGTCGTCGGCTTTACGAACGAGAGCGCAAAGGCGGGCACCGAGGTGGCCTCCTTCAACTATCCGGGACAGCCGCTGCCCGACGGCGGCGAGTCCAGCTTGGAGAACAGCGTGGGCACCACGCCTGAGGTGCCGGGCGTCTACTATGTAAACAAGGACAACTACCGCATAGACATCACCAACGACAAGAAGGGCGGCAACCGAACGGTGAACGTTGACGACTATACCGCCGGCAGCACCACCGACACGCAACGCCAACCCTTGGAGAGCGAAGAGGTGTTCGTCACCTGGCCGGGCAACCAGGCCACCGAAGGCACCATCAGCATCTACAGCCGGATTCCGCAGAACGTGACCAAGCGTTACATCACGCTGAAGGTCACCATGCCCACCGCTTCGGGAACGGACATGGTGCGCTATGCCGTCATCGAGCAGTACCCCCTGGAATACATCGAGGCGGAGGAGGGATTGGTGAGCTACATGGACAAGCCGATTCTGCAGAACAAAGAGCCGTGGAAGACCTACTCCTTCACCTGCAGCTTCCCCGCCGACTACCTCTACTTGGGATATGACGCAGCCAGCATGGAGTATGGACAGGTGGAGAAAATCCTGGTGCCGGACAGCATCCGCACCTTGCTGAACGGCCATGTGGGCACGGGCTGCGGCTCCATGCGAAGCAAGTTCTTCTGGTCGGACAAGACCTGGCGCGACGCCGAGGGCCTGCACACGGGACGCATCTACCGCATAGACGACAAGTACCAAAGCGAGAAAGACAGCCAAGTGGATGATGTGCCCGGCGTATTGGACAACGGACTCTCCAACAACAACCGTATGTATAAGGTGACCATCACCGCCACCTCCTCCAAGTACACCCTCTCCTATCCCATGATGGAGGCTCCGACGGGCAGCACGCATGCCGACTCGGTGAACGTCTTCGCCGTCTCCACGCCCGAGAACAACGACCTGCTGTCGCCCTGCTTCATGATTGCCTCACAGTTGGGCAACAGTTCGCCCACGGCTTATTGGGAGGTGGCCCGCGACATGTGCAAGAACTACGTGGAGGTGGACCGCTTCACCAAGCAGAAGTATGACGACTGGCGACTGCCCACCCGCGCCGAACTGGAAATCATCAAGGGCTACCAGTTGGACAACAACGTCTATGACATCACCATGAACAAGGTGCTGAACGCCGACGGCGACACCAACCCGCAATATTGGACGGCCGGCGAGAACACCTACGTGAAGACCACCGGAGCGGGAAGCGTCATGACACAGACCTTCAGCGCACTGGACACCGGCGACGCACTGACGGCACTGGCCGCACTGGGATGGAACAAGGCCCGGCCGGACTACTATCCCAACTACTGGATGCTGGACGAAAACTACAATAAAGTAAAGAACGAAGACGGTTATGACATAAGGACCACCACGCCCTACTACTACGCAGACGGCACACCGGCCTACGTATATTCCACGCAAACGGTCGAAGAGAAGGAATATAAGTATAACGAAGTGAGCGACTACAAGACCAACATCCGCATCCGCTGCGTGCGCGACGTGAAGTAACCCCTCATTAAACCAAGAACAGAGATGAAGAGATTCAGAGATACCATACTGCTCCCGGCACTGACAGTGCTGATGACGCTCGCCACCCTCGCGGCGTGCAGCGACGACTACGAGAACGGTCCCGCCCCGCAACCCTCCGTGCGCCAGGCCACGATTAGCTTCGACGCCTTGGTGCCGGGACTGGAACTGCCCTCCGCCACGCGCACGGCCGCCGACCCCACCGTGGACGAACACATCACGCAGCTGGACCTCTACCTCTTCGACAAGAACGGTGCCTTCACGGGCATCGAGACCGCCACGCTCACCACAGAGCCGGGCTACGACGCGACCAACGGCGAGTACACCACCACGACGGGCACCTACAGCGCCACCATCACCGCCAACACGGGATGGATTCACTTCCTGGGCAACTTCACCTTTGCCGACGATGTGGACGAGGGCGAGACACCGGCCTGCGAACTGACGCGCAACCAGTTTCTCCAGCAATACTTAGGCCGCAAGGACATTGACGTGATGGCTCCCCTCAGCACCTCGCAACGGGTCTACTGGGGACGGGCGAAGTATGAGAACAATGCCATCTCCCCCGACCCCGTGGTGCTCTACCGCAACTATGCCAAGGTGCACTACACCGTGGCCACGCAACTGCAGGAGGGCGTGACGTCCATCCAGGTGCTGGGCTGGACGCTCTGCCAGGAGCCGGCCGTGGGCACCGTCACCCCCTTCGACGCCACCCGGATAGAAGCGGGCGAAGACGACCTGAGCACCAGCCCCTTCGAGTTTGACCTCACGACGGCCCTCCCCTCCATGCCCGGCAGCCGCGACTTCCTCACCCGCAACGGCACGGAGGCAGACTTCAGTGCCAACGAGACGAGTACCCCCACCGCCCACTACCTCTTTGAGTATGATGACGAGGAGGAGTATAACGCCAACAGCGTCTACGCCATCTTCAAGATAAAGGCCACGGTGAAGAACGAGCAGGGAGGGGAGGAAATATCGGAGAAGTACTACAAGATAGCCCTGCTGAAGGACGAAGAGATGACGGAGGACGGCGTGGTCTATCGCCGCTCGGTCTACGACATCAAGCGCAACCACCGCTACCTCATCACCTTCAGCGGCATTGAGCCAAAGCTGGGATATGACTCCTTCGAGAAGGCACAGCAGCACAACCCGGCCAACAACTCCTCCATCGACATTGAGGAGAGCATCCCCGAAGTGGTGAGCGCCAAGTATATCCTGCGTGTAGTCAACGGCACCGTGCGCTACTACAAGGATGTGAATACGGCCACCGACACCGACAAGAAGGCCATCAACGACATCCTCGTCTACTTTGGCCACACCGACGGCACGCCACTCTCCACAGAGGAGGCCGGCCAGTTGGAGGTGAACTGGGAGACGGGCAGCGAAGACGGCACCATCCGCCTGGAGGCCGAAGAGCTGAAGATAGAAGCGGCCAGCACGGCCGCCGACTCGGCGGGCTACTTCCGCATCAGCTTCCTCACCACCCCCTTCAGCGAGGGCGACAACGGAGAGTATCACTACAAGATGGGCCTCATCCGCGTGCGCGAAACGGCGCAATACCTGCTGTCGCGCTTCGTCAGGGTGTACATCGGCGACCCCATCACCTTCCGCCCCCTGCTCATCAGCTCGGACATCCCCGCACAGACGGGTGAGCGTCTCACCATCCTGTTGGACATCCCCGACGAGAAGTATCTGCCCGCCGACCTCTACCCCATCGAACTGCGCTTCGGCAGCAACCGCGTCGACGTGGAGAAGAACCTCTACGTAGATGCCATGAAGGTGACGTTCGACAACAGCCGCTACGACAACGTGCTGGAGTATGCCCTGCCACAGGACGGCAGCAGCACCGTCTATGACTGGCTGCCGCAGAAGAGCATCGCTAACCTCTGGGGCTACAAGTATGTATACACCATAGAGAGCACCGAAAAGGCGGGCCGGCAACGCATCACCCTGCGCACCGTGACCACCACAGACAGCAACTTCAGCGTGCTATTAGAGGGCATGAGCACGGTGACGGGAACGGCCATCTTCAACAAGCGCGAACTGGAGTTCAAGGTGCAGAAGGATGCCGAGGGCAACAACAGTTTCCAGCGCATCATGCTGGACGACGGTATGCCCGAGACACGATTGGTGACCACCTATGCCAACGTGGTGAAACCGACGGATGGCAGCAAGGGCAGCGTCACCATCAACTACACGCTGGGCACCTTCAACGAGACCACGGGACAACCCAACACCGCCGATGCCGCACCCACCGAGGACGTGCAGATGTGGATATACTATGACAGCAGTGTGCTCACCCCCATCGCCGCCACCGGAGGCACCATCGGCACGAAGAACCTGCAGGACGTGGAGGGAAACACCTACTTCACCTACACGCACACGAAGGAGAGCAAGAGGGGCAGCATCACCCTGGAGCAGGCCGGCACGGACAAGGCGGTGCAGAACAGCATGGTCTTCTTCACCGCCCGCTGCAACACGGCCCGCACGGAGCAGGAGGACGGCAGCTTCACCGGAGCCTACGGCACCTATAGCGGTGCGGCCAAGGGCGACGCCGCCTACATCTACACCGGACTGAACGCCCCGGCCCTGAGCTACCGCTCGGCCGGTGCCATCATCAACATCGTAGACACCTGGCAGTTCAACCCGGCCCTCTCCGCCACCGGAGCGGCAGGCAGCTATGCCCACAACAGCACGGCCGAAATCAACTGCGGCAAGGATTCGCTGCTGCACGTGCGCATAGACCGCCCCGTGTTTACGGACGACGGCAAGGGCTACGTGGCGTTGGAGTTCGAGTCGGACGGCATGCTGGAATTGCAAGCCAATGCGGACTACTTCGTGGAGGCTCCCGTCACCGAGACCCGCACGCTGGCCGACGGCACACAGAAGACCTATACCATCGTGCGCCTGCAGAACGACCCGGCCGACAAGGAGTATGCCTACCTCACCTTCAAGACCACGGCCTTCCACAGCGCCTGCACGCTGACGATGAACAGCTACAGCGGCACCAACACCACCTACACGAGCCGTGTGCCCTACGCGCCCGCCACCCTGACGGTGACCAACGCGCCCATCACCTTCCAAGGCTTTGAGTTTGCCCGCGAGGAAGACCTCGTGAGGGCCTACGATGCCAACAACGCAGCCCCCGCCCCCGTCTTCAGCCTGAAGCAGGACACCGTGAAGGCCGTGACGGGTGCCAAGCAGGCCATCCGTGCCTACCTGCCCGCCAGCCTGAAGGACCTGGGCACGCAGGAGCTGCACATCCGCCTCGTCTCGGGCAACTTCCGCGTGGTGAGTGCCGACAGCGACGCTGCCCAGCCCTGGCTGAACCACTACCTCAGCCAGAAGAGATACAGCGTGGAGAGCGACGGCAGCATCACCGTCGTGGGCAACGACCTGGTGCAGCAGACCGATGCCAACAGCAACGTCACCGCCTGCTACGTGGACCTCTACATAGAGAGCACCAAGCCCGCCAGCGGCGAGTCCATGAAGCTGCAGGGCGTGAACAGCGGCGACGACATCCGCATCTATCCCTACACCTTCTCCCTGCGCCACACCGACACCTACTACTATGAAGTGACCGACGGCACCACCAGCTATAAGGGATTTGAGATGGAGATGAGACAGAGCAAGGAGAATCATGGCAACGACCTCTCTGCCTGGCCCACCACCGACATTCAGAACAGCATCACCGAGGCCGACATAGACCTCTACTACCTGCTCAACACGCCCTGCCTGGGTCCCGAAGGGCGGCCGTTCAAGGTGCTGCTGCAGTCGGGCGGCCTGCTGACTGTGGACAGCGAGGCCACCCTGCCCACCGGCGTAAGCTACACTGCCGATGCCACCACGGGCGACCTCACCTTTACCGTCACCTCCACCTATGGCACTGCCTATGGGCATACCGGCGTGGTGCTTCCCCTGACCAGCACCAAGGGACTGGCCGTGGGAGAGACGCAGACCGTCACCCTGACCCCCGACAGTGCCACCGTGGAACTAGCACCCGCCAGCTTCCGCCTGCAAGGCTCTGCGCAGACCTATGACTTCAGCAGCCTGCAAATCAAAGGCACCGGCGACTACACCACCGTAACCGAAGGAATGCTGTTTACGGAGATACCGACCAGCAGCAACAGCGAAGTGTTGCTGAAAGTAACGGTGCCGGCAGCTGCGGCTAAAGAAGAAACAACATTGAACATCAACTCTACCGGCTTCACGGCAACCACCGTAACGCTACCAGCAACCGAAGACAGCGATGGCGATGGTTTAGTGACACACGAAGTGACCCTGACCACAAAAGCTAACGGAACAGCGGAAGTCATCAGCATAAGCGGAGTGGCAAGCAGCTACGAACTCAATCCCATTACTTTTGCTATTGCAACTGTAGTAGAAGGGGTAGATTACCATGAGGCCTATTTTACCGGCAAAAAAAGTAAAGACGGCATCGGACATCAAATCTTTGATGTGAATGGTTCCGATGCACTCGATAATGCAGGTGACGAGACATTTAAAACGACATATCCCGATTATGCATACAGTGCCAAAATGGATGATTATGGCCGAATTACATTCTATGCACCAGAAGATGATATGTATCTGACGTTGATTGGAGCTGCAAGAAACGGTAATGAACCGACTGGTTATCTGATTATTACGACGACAAGCGATGAAAGCTATACCTATACGACCGACGCTTTCGGCCATGACGGAAAGAAGTTCGTTCTCAAACTCTCCAAGGCCGGTATCTATACCATCGTGAGAGGCGGAGGCAAGCAGTTCGGCCTTCACTACCTCAAGCTGACCAAGGACAACCCGGCGCGAAAGTCTGCAGACTTTGCCGACCAAAACAATGACGGCACGGCGAAAGACCTCTATTGGACAACCGATGCTGACGGAGGTGCAAACTTCTTCGGCTGCACAACAGAGAGCGATTGGAACAAGTCGTTCTACGTGCCCGAGAACACCGAGTACATCACCCTGCGCCTGAAGATGCAGCCCAATGCCGAAGGCGTGTATGAAAAGACCACCCTCTACCTCACCGGATATAGCAAGAACTATGCCTTCACCGTGGGTACGACAACCGAAGAGACCGATGAGAGCGGAAATGCCTACTACCTCTGCACCTACGAAGCCACGCCCAACAGCGAAGGCATCATCGACGTCTCCGTGAAGCCGCAAAACTACTGGAACTATCACCAGGGCATCAACGAGGTCTATGACGAAGAGGGGAAACACCTGATGTGGCTGGGCGGCAGCTTTACGATTAGTGCCACCAGCGACAGCTACCAGTACACCGACATGACCGTGGACGTAAAGCCCCGCCCGCGTCTGCTCGTGGAACTTTGCGATGCGAACAAACAACCGTTTACCGGCAATGCCTACAACTACAAGAAGGGAGATAACGTCTACCTGAGACTTACCGTGCCCGCACGCTACACGGGCAACACGCTGACCTGCCGAATCGCCTCACGCAACGGCACGGGAAGCTACATCGGCACCACCGGCACCGTGGAATATGGAGACGGGACTGACCAGCAGAACGACAGCTTCACCATCAGCAGTGCCGACGGCACCATCGGCGGTACCGCCACCCTCACCACCACTGCAAGCACAAGCCCCAAGGTGTTCTACTACAAGTGGACCGCCAATGCCGTGGCCGCCAGCAGCCTGAACCTGGACATCCGCACGGAAGCCACCTCGCAGGACGGCTACGACCTGCTGCAACTGAAGCGCGAAGGGCATGAAAGCAACAGTTCCTACAGCTGGAAGCCCATCGTCATCGAAGAGGCTGACTACAGCTTCGGCAACCACATCCAGTATCGCACGGCAGGCGGTGAGTGGCAGTATATCTATGGCAACAACCACTCCAGCACCACGACGGACATTCTGGATGCATCACTGGATTATTACGCCAACAACACGCACCAACCGGCCTTTGCCAGCGGTGCCACCGTGGAGATGCGCGTGCAGCTGGCCGATGCACTCACGGCCGACATGGTGAGCACCACCAACGGCATGACGGCCAGCAGCACGACCGACAGCGGCTATGCCACCTTCAGCTTCACGCCCACGGCCGACGGTGACTTCCGCTTCCAGTACACCAACCCGAGTACAAACACAGTGGTACAGTCGGCACAGGTATACTACACCGTCAATGACTACGACTTCAGCACCCTGCAATACAGCCTGGGCGGCAGCGAGTGGTTCAGCCTGAGCGAAGCCTTCAGCTCCACCGACAACGCCACCGCCACCCTGAACATCGCCTCGGGAGCTACCCTCAACCTGCGCGTGAAGACAGCAAGCGCCGGCACCACCGTCACCCTGAGCAACGGCACCACCGCCACCTCAGCCGACGACGGCAATGGCACCTCCTACGCCACCTTCACCCTGAGCAGCCTCACCGCCGCCTCCACCTCCCTGCAATTCACCGCCCCCGACTACAACCCCTCCGGCACACTGACGGTGACAACGGAAACGGGGAATACGTATGAGTACTACATCGAGACCAATGATAAAACTGCCATTCACGAATACCAGAATGGTACAGCAACAGACACTGACGTTCTTACTCTATACGGACACTACACATACAGACACGAACACACTATTACTGTAGATGCCGTTGGCAAGTCGGGACTGACACTTAATTATGCCGAACACATGGGACATGGAAATCAATACTTGACTATCACATTACCCTATCCCATGCAACTGCAATACATTTGGGCACCACGAAAAGACGGTAAATACCTGACTGTAGAAAACGAGGCAGGAGAAGACATTGGTATCAGATTCGATACAACACCTGTCACCACCCAAACATACGGAGCAGATTACAATTACAACCTGCCTGCAGGTAAATACACTATCATTACCGACGGGCACAGCGATGAGACGCAACTCTATTACCTGCGGCTCACTCCGCTGAAGTGACATGTCCGGAGGGGGTGAAAGCGACACACTTTTATGGCGTTTGGACGGGACATGTGTGGTGCGTGGACGAAACATGTCTCGTCCGCGGTCCACACACGTCTCGTCCACGGACCGCACGTGTATGGTGGAAACGCCATAAATACCCCCTCTGAAAGCCCTATGCGCAACTGCAGGATGCACTATCAAACTGCTTCACCCACCTGCGCAGAAAACGCAGACTCATACAGATTCGCACAGAGAAAATCCGTGTTTTTAATCCGTGTCATCCGTGCCTAAAACTATCAACTATCTACACCTTATTATATATATAGCCTCGCGCGGGCAAGGAAGAAATTGCGGAGGGGAGGAGTTTTTTTTCGCACCGTTTGTTGTCAGGGTAAACGAGAAAAGCTATCTTTGCATTCCGTATGAAACACGGTTTTGACAACGAGAAGTATCTCAAGATTCAGTCCGAGCGCATCAAGGAACGCATCGTTCAGTTCGGCGACAAGCTATACCTCGAATTCGGAGGCAAGCTCTTTGACGACTATCACGCCAGTCGGGTGCTGCCGGGATTCCTGCCCGACAGCAAGTTACGTATGCTTATGCAACTCAGCGATTATGCCGAGATTGTGATGGTAATCAGTGCCATAGACATTGAGAAGAACAAGACGCGAAGCGACCTGGGCATCACCTACGACGAGGATGTCCTGCGCCTGCGCACGGAGTTCGAGAAGGTGGGGCTGCATGTAGGCGGAGTGGTCGTGACCCACTACAACGGACAGTCCAGCGCCGACGCCTACCGGAAGCGGTTGGAGCGTCTGGGCGTGAAGGTGTACTATCACTACACCATCGAGGGCTATCCCACCAACGTGGCCCTGATAGACTCCGACGAAGGCTTCGGCAAGAACGACTACGTGGAGACCTCCCGCCCGTTGGTCATCGTCACGGCCCCCGGACCGGGAAGCGGCAAGATGGCCGTCTGCCTCAGCCAGCTCTACAACGAGAACAAGCGCGGCGTGAAGGCGGGCTATGCCAAGTTTGAGACCTTCCCCGTGTGGAACCTCCCCCTGAAGCACCCCGTGAACGTGGCCTATGAAGCCGCCACGGCCGACCTGAACGACGTGAACATGATTGACCCCTTCCACTTGGAGGCGTATGGCAAAATTGCAGTGAACTACAACCGCGACATTGAAATCTTCCCCGTGCTCAACGCCCTGTTCGAAGGCATCTATGGCGAAAGCCCCTACAAGTCGCCCACCGACATGGGCGTGAACATGATAGGCTTCTGCATGAGCGACGAAGACGTCTGCTGCAACGCCGCCCGCGAAGAGATTATCCGCCGCTACTACTACGCCCTGTGCAACCTGGCCAACAAGGGAAACAACGAGAACGAAGTGAGCAAGCTGGCCCTCATCATGAAGCAGGCCAAGCTGACGACGGAGTATCGCCGGACCACCGTGGCCGCCCATGAACGCAAGGAACTGGCCGGCGTGCCTGCCGCCGCCGTGGAGCTGCAGGACGGCACCATCATCACCTCGCGCACCAGCTCCCTGCTGGGTCCGAGCGCCGCGCTCATCCTGAACGCCATCAAGCACCTGGCCGGCATTGACCACACCATGAAGCTGATTCCCGAAGAGATGATTTCACCCATACAGAAGATGAAGGTGGAATACCTTCACGGACATAACCCCCGCCTCCATACGGACGAGGTGCTCGTGGCTCTCTCCATGCTGAGCAAGCACGACGAGAACTGCCGCATGGCTCTGGAACAGCTGCCCCGACTGAAGGGCTGCCAGGTGCACTCCACCGTGATGCTGAGCGAGGTGGACCGCAAGATATTCAGAAAGCTGGGCATGGAACTGACCTGCGACCCGGTGAGGAAAGTATAAGAAGTTCCCATGAAGCAGACCTATCGCATATAAACAGACATCATATATGGCAAAAGAGAAAATCATCCTTACGGGCGACCGCCCCACCGGACGCCTGCACATCGGGCACTACGTGGGCTCGCTGAGAAGAAGAGTGGAGTTGCAGAACTCCGGAAAGTTTGACAAGACCTTCGTATTCATTGCCGACGCGCAGGCACTGACGGACAATATGGACAACCCCGAAAAGGTGAGACAGAACGTCATCGAAGTGGCCTTAGACTACCTGTCCTGCGGCTTGGACCCTACGAAGAGCACCATATTCATCCAGTCGCAGATTCCCGAGCTGTGCGAACTGACGTTCTACTACATGGACTTAGTGACCGTGAGCCGCCTGCAGCGCAACCCCACCGTGAAGACCGAAATCCAGATGCGCAACTTCGAGACCAGCATCCCCGTGGGCTTCTTCACCTACCCCATCAGTCAGGCTGCCGACATCACCGCCTTCAAAGCCACCACCGTGCCCGTGGGCGAGGACCAGGAGCCGATGATTGAACAGGCCCGCGAAATCGTGCGCCGCTTCAACCACATCTATGGCGAGACGCTCGTGGAGCCTGAAATCCTCCTGCCCGACAACGCCGCCTGCCTGCGCCTGCCCGGTACCGACGGCAAGGCCAAGATGAGCAAGAGCTTAGGCAACTGCATCTACCTGAGCGACTCGGCCGACGAGGTGCAGAAGAAGATACGCAGCATGTACACCGACCCCAACCACCTGCGCGTGGAAGACCCCGGTCAGATAGAGGGCAACACCGTCTTCACCTATCTGGATGCCTTCTGCCGTCCCGAACACTTTGAACGCTACTGGCCCGACTATCCCAACCTGGCCGAGCTGAAGGCCCACTACCAACGCGGCGGCCTGGGCGACATGAAAGTGAAAAAGTTCCTCACCGCCATCATGCAGGAGGAACTGGAACCCATCCGCAACCGCCGCAAGGAGTTCGAGAAGGACATTCCCGCCATCTACGACATGCTGAAGAAGGGATGTGACACGGCTCGTGAAGCCGCCGCCGCCACGCTCGACGAGGTGCGCCGCGCCATGAAGATAAACTACTTCGATGACGCCGAACTCATCGCCGAACAGGCCAAGCGTTTCAGTTGTTAAATCATTGTTTTTTAGGCACGGATTACACGGATAAGCACTGATTATCTGTTATTTATATCAAACAGTCATCATCTAACCGTGCTTATCCGTGTAATCCGTGCCTAAATTCAATGACTCGGCTTTACTCACTCTGTAGAATCCACCAGTACCACACGGTTCAGGATGGGCTGACCGAACTTGTCCACGCCACCATTGGCATCGATGGAGAGACGGTCGGCGCTGATGCCGTATTGGTTGACCAGCACATCCACCACGGCTTGGGCACGTTTCTGGCTCAGTTCCTGGTTGAACTCCGGTGTGCCCGTAGCCGAGTCGGCATAGCCGTTCACGGTGTAGGTTGCCTCGGGATACTTCTGCATCACCTCAGCCAGATAGGAGAGGTTCATGGCTTCGCGCGGAGAGATTTCGGCCGAACCGATATTGAAGAAGACGGTGCGCGTGGCAATGTCCATCGGCACGATATAGGTCGTTTCGGTAATCTCCTCCACCGGCTGGCTCTCGGCCTGCTTCAGGGCACTCTGCAACTGGGCGTTCTCGGCAGCCATCTCGGCCAGTTGGGCCTGCATGGCAGCCAGTTCCACCTGTGAGATAATCTGCGGGGTGGGACGACTGAATCCGCGTCGGGGGAAGCGGTAGGTCAGTCCGATGCTGGCGCTCACCATGCCGTCATAGCCACGGCTGCCGCCCACCTGGCCGTCAAAGTCGTCTTCCACGCCCATGAAGCTCAGCTCCAGATTGATGTCTACGGCATTGGAGAGGCGGAAACGGTTGATGATGCCGCCGTTCAGAGCCAAAGACTTGCGGTGGGGCTTGGTGTAGTTATAAGTGAATCCCGCACCGAGATAGGGGATGACCTCATAGACACGATAGGGGTTGTAGCCGCCGAAGAGCGCGTTCAGGTTGAACATCACGTCGCCATGCAGGTTCATATAGTCGAAGCGTTGCTTGTAATAGCCGTCGCCTAACTGGGTGCCACGCACGTAGGGTGCCCCGGCATCATAGGTGAATCCCCTGGCCTGCAGGCCGCTGTATTGCAGGCGCAATCCCAATCCCGGCGTGAACCACTTGCCCACCGCCACGTTCAGCGTGGGGCTGATGCGGTCGCCGAACTTGCCGTGCTGGTCCTCATCGCCCAGCAGCACCGATGCGCCTCCGCCGATGCTGAAGAACCAGTTGCTCCAGAAGGGGTTGGTGATGACCTGATACTTGTCTTCCACTTGGATGATGTCAATCTCTTCTACAATCTGCGTCTTTTGCTGCGCCATGGCGACAGTAGACAAACCGGCCAAGGCCAGTAGCATGAATCCTTTTTTCATATTCTCTAAAACAGTTTAGTTGGTTAGTTATCTTTTTCACTCAATCTGACTTAATAAACAAGCCCGTCTGCAAAAAGTTTAGACGAAACTGCTGCTCTCGCGGGAGAATTTTGCAGGAAAAGCACAAAAATAGCCCGACAGGTCGTGCAAGTATTCAAAACCTTTCACTAACTTTGCGACTTCTAAAAACTAATAAGGAGTGAATGATAGAGAAACTGATTGTTCTGGAAGACATTGATCCCGTCATCTTCTACGGCGTGAACAATGCCAACATGCAGTTGATCAAAGCCCTGTATCCCAAGCTGCGCATCGTGGCACGCGGCAATGTCATCAAGGTATTGGGCGATGAGGAAGAGATGTGTGCCTTCGAGGAAAACATCACGAAGATAGAGAAGTATTGTGCCGAGTACAACTCCCTGAAAGAGGAGGTCATCATAGACATCATAAAGGGCAACAAGCCGCAGGCCGAGAAGAGCGGTGACGTCATCGTGTTCAGCGTGACCGGCAAGCCCATCATTCCCCGCAGCGAAAACCAGCAGAAGCTGGTAGAGGCCTTCAATAAGAACGACATGGTGTTTGCCATCGGTCCTGCCGGTTCGGGTAAGACCTACACCGCCATTGCCCTGGCCGTACGCGCCCTGAAGAATAAGGAAATCAAGAAAATCATCCTAAGCCGCCCGGCCGTGGAGGCCGGCGAGAAGCTGGGCTTCCTGCCCGGTGACATGAAGGACAAGATAGACCCCTATCTGCAGCCCCTCTATGACGCCCTGCAAGACATGATTCCCGCCGCCAAGCTGAAGGAGTACATGGAGCTGAACATCATTCAGATTGCACCCCTGGCCTTTATGCGCGGCCGCACGCTGAACGACGCCGTGGTCATCCTGGACGAAGCGCAGAACACCACTTCGGCACAAATCAAGATGTTCCTCACCCGCATGGGCATGAACACCAAGATGATTGTGACGGGCGACATGACACAGATAGACCTGCCCTCCTCACAGAAGTCAGGCCTTGTGCAAGCCCTGCACATCCTGAAAGGGGTGAAAGGCATCAGTTTCATCGAGCTGAACAAGAAGGATATCGTGCGCCACAAACTGGTGACCCGCATCGTGGAAGCGTATGAGAAGTATGAGAGGGTCCCCTCCGACGCACTAAGAGCCCCCTCCGACTCCCCCAGAGGGGGAGAGGAGGAAAACTCCATACCACAAGAATAGTAATAAATATAATATGTAACAACCAAGTCCTCCCCCCCTCCGGGGGGAGTTAGAGGGGGGCTTCTAATAATCAAACAATATGAACGCATTAACAGCAACAGAGTTCAACTTCCCCGGACAGGTGGGAGTTTATCACGGCAAGGTTCGTGACGTGTATAACATGGGCGACAAGCTCGTGATGGTAGCAACCGACCGCATTTCGGCCTTCGATGTAATCCTGCCCAAGGGCATTCCCTTCAAGGGACAGATGCTGAATCAGATTGCCGCCAAGTTCCTGGATGCCACGACTGACATCTGCCCCAACTGGAAACTGGCTACGCCCGACCCGATGGTGACGGTAGGCGTGATGTGCGAGGGTTTCCCGGTGGAGATGATTGTACGCGGCTACCTCTGCGGTTCGGCTTGGCGTGCCTACAAGAGCGGCGTGCGCGAGATATGCGGTGTCCGTCTGCCCGAAGGCATGAAGGAGAACCAGAAGTTCCCCGAGCCCATCATCACCCCGACAACCAAGGCCGAAATCGGTGAGCACGATGCCGACATCAGCAAGGAGGAAATCCTGGCCAAGGGCCTGGCCACTCCCGAAGAGTATGCCCTGTTAGAGCAATACACCCTGGCACTCTTCAAGCGTGGCACGGAGATTGCCGCCGAGCGTGGCCTCATCCTGGTAGACACCAAGTATGAGTTCGGCAAGCACAACGGCACCATCTACCTGATGGACGAAATACACACCCCCGACAGCAGCCGCTACTTCTACAGCGAAGGCTACGAAGAGCGTTTTGCCAAGGGTGAGCCGCAGAAGCAGCTCAGCAAGGAATTCGTGCGCGAGTGGCTGATGGACAACGGATTCCAAGGCAAGGAGGGACAGCAGGTGCCCGAAATGACCGACGAAATCGTGAACAGCATCAGCGAACGCTACATCGAACTGTACGAGCACATCACCGGCGAGAAGTTCGTGCGCGAAGAGTGCGAAGACATCGCCACACGCATCGAGAAGAACGTAACGGACTATTTGAAGTAAAAACAGCATGGACAAATACGGCTTGATAGGCTATCCGTTGAAGCACTCGTTCTCCATCGGATATTTCAATGAGAAATTTGCAGCGGAAGGCATTGATGCGGAATACGTGAACTTCGAGATTCCCTCCATCAATGACTTCATGCAGGTGATAGGCGAAAATCCCAACCTGTGCGGATTGAACGTGACCATTCCCTATAAGGAGCAGGTGATACCCTTCTTAGATGAGCTGGACAAGGATGCCGCCAAGATTGGGGCAGTGAACGTCATCAAGATAGTGCGCTCGCCCAGGGGAAAAGTGAAGTTGGTGGGCTATAACTCGGACATCATCGGTTTCACGCAAAGCATTGAGCCGTTGCTGCAGCCTCATCACAAAAAGGCACTTATCCTGGGTACGGGCGGTGCCTCCAAGGCCGTATGGCGAGGACTGGAGAATCTGGATATCTCCTCCACCTTCGTGTCACGCACCAAGAAGAAGGGGATGCTGACCTACGAAGAGCTGACCCCTGAAATCATGGCCGAACACACGGTCATCGTAAACACCACGCCGCTGGGCATGTATCCCAAGGTGGACTATTGCCCCGGCATTCTCTACGAATGTCTCACACCGAACCATCTGCTTTATGACTTGTTGTACAATCCCAACGAGACCCTCTTCATGAAGAAGGGCATGGAGCATGGCGCAGTGGTGAAGAACGGACTGGAGATGCTGTTGCTGCAGGCCTTTGCCGCATGGGAGATTTGGCAACAATGAAGAAAGGCATCAGATACACCTTATGGACGGTAATCCTCCTGGCCCTGTTGCTGACGGGCGGTGGCTACTACATGCTGGGCTACTCACTAAGACCTGAGGGCCTGGCCCGCAGCCGCGATGTGCAGGGGTCGCTGGAGTATATGTTCACGACCTATCCCCATCTCGTGGAGTGGGTGGACAGCCTGCAACAGGCGGGAGCCTTGGGCGAGCTTTACATGGAAAGCCATGAAGGGGTGAATCTGCATGCGCTCTACATAGCCGGTGCCGTACCCACACGCCGCACAGCCGTCATCGTGCACGGCTACACCGACAATGCCATCCGTATGCTGATGGTGGCCTATATATATAATAAGATGATGGGATTCAACGTGCTGCTGCCCGACCTCTATGCCCACGGGCAGAGCGGAGGCGATGCCATACGGATGGGATGGAAAGACCGCATAGACGTGCTGCAATGGATGGAAAGGGCCGACGAACTCTTTGGCCGCCACAACGAGGAGGTGGGAGAGGGCGACAGCACGACCTATCGCAGCACCGGTACGCAGATGGTGGTACACGGCATCTCCATGGGAGCCGCCACGACAATGATGGTGGCCGGAGAGGTGGAGCATGGCCTGTGGCAGATGCCCTACGTGAAATGCTTTGTGGAGGACTGTGGCTACACCTCGGTGTGGGACGAGTTTGCCTCCGAGCTGAAGGCCCGCTTTTCCCTGCCCGCTTTTCCCCTGATGCACGTCACTAACCTATTGTGCCGGCTGGAGTATGGCTGGAGCTTCAGCGAAGCCTCGGCCCTGAAGCAGCTGAAGAAGTCCACCCGTCCCATGCTCTTCATTCATGGCGACAAGGACGACTTCGTCCCCACCCGCATGGTCTATCCGCTCTATGACACCAAGGCGGGTGACAAGGAGCTATGGGTGGTACCCGGTGTGGGCCACGCCCATGCCTGCAAGGACTATCCCGAAGAGTATGCACAACGGGTGCGTGCGTTTGTAGAGAAATATATGGACTGAACATCAATCAAAAACAGAGATAAGGCTTATGAAACGGATGGCACTTCTCCTTTGCATGCTGGGCATAATGCTAGCATGGGGACATACGCAAGAGGTCTATACCACAGAGAATATTCCCAAGGTACACCTGCAGGATGCACGGCGTTATGCCTGCAACCCGGCCGGCATTCTTTCGACTGCCGCCTGCGACAGCATTGACCGTATGCTCTATGCCCTTGAGCAGCAGACGGGGATTGAAACCGTAGTGGCCGTGTTGCCAAGCATCGGTCAGGAGGAGTGCTTCGACTTCGCCCACAGGCTGTTCAACAGTTGGGGTGTGGGCAAGAAAGGGAAGGACAACGGGCTGGTCATCCTGTTGGTCACCGACCAACGCTGCATCCAGTTTGTCACAGGCTACGGGCTGGAAGGCATCCTGCCCGACGCCATCTGCAAGCGCATCCAGACACAAGCCATGATTCCCTATCTGCGGGACAACCGTTGGGACGAGGGCATGGTGGCCGGAGTGCGTGCCGTATGTGCCCGCCTGGACGGCTCCATGGAGAACGACACGGCAGCAGAGGAAGATGAAAGTCTGTGGATTGCGCTTTGCATGTTTTTGGGCTTCATTGCAGTGGGATGCGTCATCGTCTGGCTGGCCGTGAGAAGTGCCAACAAGTGTCCCAACTGCGGCAAGCACGAACTGCAGCGCACAGCCAGTCAGCTGGTCTATCGCCGGGGCGGGGTGAAAGCCGAGGACGTGACCTACGTCTGCCGTTCATGCGGCCATGTAGTGACCCGGCGGCAAAACTCCTATGACGAAAACTACCGTGGCGGCAGCGGTGCAGGCCCCGTCATCTTCGGAGGTCGTGGCTTTGGCGGTGGCTTCGGAGGAGGAGGTTTCAGCGGCGGCAGCTTTGGGGGAGGCATGTCCGGTGGCGGCGGAGCTGGAAGCCGCTTCTAAGCCCAATTATCAACTATCAATTAAAAAGAATGAAAAAGTCAACCATCATTTGGATTGTAGCAGTGGCCGTCGTTGCCATTTGGGCCATCAGTGGATATAACGGCCTGGTAAGTATGGAAGAAGGAGTCAGCGGTCAATGGAGCAACGTGGAGACACAGTATCAACGCCGTGCCGACCTCATCCCCAACCTCGTGAATACCGTGAAGGGCTATGCCGCCCACGAAAAGGAGACCCTGGAAGGTGTCATCGAAGCCCGCAGCAAGGCTACGCAAATCACCGTCAATGCGGAAGACCTCACGCCTGAGAAGTTGGCCGAGTACCAGCAGGCACAAGGCCAGGTTACCAGCGCCTTGGGCAAACTCCTCGCTCTGACAGAGAACTATCCCGACCTGAAAGCCAACCAGAACTTCCTGGAGCTGCAGGCCCAGCTGGAGGGAACCGAAAACCGCATCACAGTGGCCCGCAAACAGTTCAACGATACGGCACAAGCCTATAACACCGCCATCCGCCGCTTCCCCAAGAACATCCTGGCCGCCATCTTCGGCTTCGACAAGCGTCCCTATTTTGCCGCTCAAGAGGGGGCCGACAAGGCACCGGTCGTGGAATTCTAAGGCCCCGACACCTGATTACCCTCCTTCCTGTTGGCGAGAACGAATAAACTTTGCTATCTTTGCAACGCTTAATAAAACAACTTACTCATGAATAACCAACGATACATGATGCGTGGCGTAAGCGCATCGAAAGAAGATGTGCACAATGCCATCAAGAACATCGACAAAGGACTTTATCCACAAGCCTTCTGTAAGATAATCCCCGACATCCTGGGCGGAGACCCCGAGTATTGCAACATCATGCACGCCGATGGTGCGGGCACCAAGTCTTCGCTGGCCTATATGTACTGGAAGGAGACGGGCGACCTCTCCGTCTGGAAAGGCATTGCACAGGACGCACTCATCATGAACATTGACGACCTGCTCTGCGTGGGAGCCGTAGACAACATACTGGTCAGCAGCACCATCGGACGCAACAAACTGTTGGTGCCGGGCGAGGTCATCAGCGCCATCATCAACGGTACGGACGAACTGCTGGCCGAACTGCGCGAGATGGGAGTCGGTGTCTATGCCACCGGTGGCGAGACGGCCGACGTGGGCGACCTGGTGCGCACCATCATCGTGGACAGCACCGTCACCTGCCGCATGAAGCGCAGCGATGTCATCAACAACGCCAACATCCGTCCGGGCGATGTGATTGTGGGTCTCGCTTCTTACGGACAGGCCACTTATGAGAAGGAATACAACGGCGGTATGGGCAGCAATGGCCTGACCTCGGCCCGCCACGACGTGTTCAGCAAGTATCTGGCAGAGAAATACCCCGAAAGCTATGACGCAGGAGTGCCCGAAGAGCTGGTGTACAGCGGTGGACTGAAGCTGACCGACAGCGTGGAAGGCAGCCCGCTGGATGCAGGCAAACTGGTGCTTTCACCCACGCGTACTTACGCCCCCGTAGTGAAAAAATTATTGGATAACCTGAGAAAAAATATTCACGGCATGGTGCACTGCTCCGGCGGTGCGCAAACCAAGGTGCTGCACTTCGTGGGCGACAACTGCCGCGTGGTGAAGGACAATCTCTTCCCCGTGCCTCCCCTCTTCAAGACCATCAAGGAGCAGAGCAACACCGACTGGGCAGAGATGTACAAGGTGTTCAACATGGGTCACCGCTTGGAGGTCTACCTCTCTCCCGAGCACGCCGAGGAGGTCATCTCCATCTCCCAGAGCTTCGGCATCGATGCCCAGGTCATCGGCCGCATCGAAGAGAGCGAAGGCCAGAAAGAACTGATTATCAAGAGCGAGTTTGGGGAGTTCAAGTACTGATAAGAATGGCAGAAAACAACACCATATTGGAGAAGCTCGACGGTCTCGTGGCACGCTTTGAGGAGGTATCTACCCTGATTACCGACCCGGCTGTGATTGCCGACCAGAAGCGTTACGTGAAGCTGACGAAAGAATATAAGGAGCTGGGCGACCTGATGGAAGCCCGCAAGGAATACATACAGGTGCTGAACGGCATTGAGGAGGCCAAGGAAATCATTGCCAACGAAGATGATGCCGAAATGCGCGACATGGCACGCGAAGAGCTGGACACCTGCCAGAGTCGTCTGCCCGAGCTGGAAGAGCAAATCAAACTGCTGCTCGTACCCGCCGACCCGCAGGACAGCCGCAACGCCATCCTCGAAATACGCGGTGGCACGGGCGGTGACGAAGCCGCCATCTTCGCCGGCGACCTGTTCCGCATGTACTCCAAGTATTGCGACATCAAAGGATGGAAGATAGAGGTGTCGAGTGCCAACGAGGGGGCAGCCGGCGGTTTCAAGGAAATCATCTGCTCCGTTACGGGCGAAGGCGTCTATGGCATCCTGAAATATGAGTCGGGCGTACACCGCGTACAGCGTGTGCCCGCCACGGAGACGCAAGGCCGCGTACATACCTCGGCCGCCTCGGTAGCCGTGTTGCCCGAAGCCGAAGAGTTCGATGTGGTCATCAACGAAGGCGAAATAAAGTGGGACACCTTCCGAAGCGGTGGTGCCGGCGGACAGAACGTGAACAAGGTGGAGTCCGGCGTGCGCCTGCGCTACAACTGGAAGAATCCCCTGACCGGCACGGTAGAGGAGATACTCATCGAGTGTACTGAAACGCGTGACCAGCCGAAGAACAAGGAGCGGGCATTGAGCCGACTGCGCACCTTCATCTACGACAAGGAGCATCAGAAGTACATCGACGACATCGCCTCCAAGCGCAAGACCATGGTGAGCACCGGTGACCGCTCGGCCAAAATCCGCACCTACAACTATCCGCAGGGACGCATCACCGACCATCGCATCAACTACACCATCTACAACCTGGCCGCCTTCATGGACGGTGAAATACAGGACTGCATCGACCACCTCATCGTAGCCGAAAATGCGGAGCGACTGAAAGAAAGCGAGTTATAAATCAATCAAACATAAAAAATCAAAGAAGCTATGAATAAGCAAGAACTCTTCGAAAACATCAAACGCAAGCAATCCTTCCTCTGCGTAGGTCTTGACACCGACATCAAGAAGATTCCCGAACATCTGCTGAAGGAAGAAGACCCCATCTTTGCATTCAACAAGGCCATTATCGACGCAACGGCCGACCTCTGCATTGCCTACAAGCCCAACCTGGCTTTCTATGAGAGCATGGGTGTGAAGGGATGGATTGCTTTCGAGAAGACCGTGGAATACATCAAGCAGAACTACCCCGACCAGTTCATCATTGCCGACGCCAAGCGCGGTGACATCGGCAACACATCGGCCATGTATGCCCGCACCTTCTTCGAGGAGATGAACATTGACTCCGTGACCGTGGCCCCCTACATGGGCGAAGACTCGGTGACTCCGTTCCTTACCTACGAAGGCAAATGGGTCATCCTGCTGGCGCTGACCAGCAACAAGGGCTCGCACGACTTCCAGCTGACGGAAGACCCGCAGGGCGAACGCCTCTTCGAAAAGGTGTTGCGCAAGAGCCAGGAGTGGGCCGGCGACGAGCAGATGATGTATGTGGTAGGTGCCACCCAAGGCCGTGCGTTTGAGGACATCCGCAAGATTGTGCCCGACCACTTCCTGCTGGTGCCCGGCGTAGGTGCACAAGGCGGCTCATTGGAAGAGGTATGCAAGTATGGCATGAACAGCACTTGCGGTCTCATCGTGAACTCCAGCCGTGGCATCATCTACGTGGACAAGAGCGAGAACTTCGCTGCAGCCGCACGCAAGGCCGCACAAGAGGTCCAGGCCCAGATGGCCGAACAGTTGAAAGCTATCCTGTGACAGAAACGGACAACGGCGGAGAACGTATATGATACGAATAGAGGGAATCACCAAGAGTTTCGGCACACTGCAAGTATTGCGCGGAATAGACCTGGAGATAGGTCAGGGCGAAGTAGTGAGCATCGTAGGCCCCAGCGGTGCCGGGAAGACCACATTGCTTCAAATCATAGGCACGCTGGACAGGCCCGATTCAGGGACAGTGCAGATTGACGGTGTGGAGGTCTCCCGCCTGAAGGAGAGGGAACTCTCCGCCTTCCGCAACCGTCACATCGGCTTTGTCTTCCAGTTTCATCAGCTGCTGCCTGAGTTCACGGCCTTGGAGAATGTCATGATTCCCGCCTTCATCGCCGGCAAGGGCAGAAGCGAGGCACAGGAAGAAGCCCGTCAGATGCTGCAACTCATGGGGCTTGGCGACCGCGAGGCGCATAAGCCGAGCGAGCTGTCGGGCGGCGAGAAGCAGCGTGTGGCCGTGGCCCGTGCCCTCATCAACCGCCCGGCCGTAGTGCTGGCCGACGAGCCTTCGGGCAGTTTGGACAGCCACAACAAGGAGGAACTTCACCAACTCTTCTTTGACCTGCGCAACCGCCTGGGGCAAACCTTCGTCATCGTCACCCACGACGAAACCCTTGCCCGCACCACCGACCGCACCATCCACCTGAAGGATGGCGAGGTGGTGGGTTAAACACCCAAGCGCAACGCCCACGAACACCTAAGTGCTAACATTTACAACCCGCACAAAGCCTTATTATTACTAACACAATGAATATCAGCGAAGTATAAAATCGGTAGTAATATGTCGGTCTACGGGCGTTTTCCATTCCGATACGGCACATCCTGCGGCCAAGATTCTGCTGCACAACAATGGATGAAGCATTCATGAATAGAGTAATTATTACGCACATTCGATTTACATCTTATCATCACCAGAAAGAAATAATGCACAGTCTTTTCTATAAAACGAAGATTTCGTAACAATTCGACCATCAAAACATTAAAAATCTACTTGATGAACGTTCAGTTTCTCACTGGCAATCGGGTCGATTGCCAGTGAGAAACCACCCGATTGCCAGTGAGAAACGGAGCGATTGCCATAGGCATTCTATACAATGTAAACAAAGCGGAAACAGACTTTCTTCTAAAGCCGCCTTAAACATATATAAAATAAACAACAAAAGAGGCAGAGCGAACCGGATGCAGCCCGCAAGTATGCCCGACGGAACAACAAATGTTACAGGTTGCAGCTTTGCAATTAACTCAATTTGCACTATCTTTGCCACGGAAAGCAAGAACAAAGGCTATCCTGAACCATTTTAAGAAAGCAGGTTCCAACATAGAATAACTAAGTGCATCATGGATATAGAACAGAAACTGGTAGTCTCCGTAATCAACGGACTGAAAGCACTTTACGGCCAGGAAGTAGCGGCCGGACTGGTGCAGTTGCAAAAGACAAAGAAAGAGTTTGAAGGACACCTCACGCTGGTGGTATTCCCCTTCCTCCGCCTCTCAAGGAAAGGTCCCGAGCAGACGGCACAGGAGATTGGCGAATACCTGAAAGCCAACGAACCGATGGTGGCCGGATTCAACGTCATCAAGGGATTCCTGAACCTGACAGTGGCCTCATCGGCCTGGATTGAACTGCTGAACGGCATTCAGGCCGACGAACAGTATGGCCTGACGACAGCCACGGAAAGCTCCCCCTTAGTGATGATAGAATACTCCTCGCCCAACACCAACAAGCCGCTCCACCTGGGACACGTGCGCAACAACCTGCTGGGCAACGCCTTGGCCAACATCGTGGCAGCCAACGGCAACCGGGTGGTGAAGACCAACATCGTGAACGACCGTGGCATACACATCTGCAAGTCCATGCTGGCCTGGCTGAAATATGGCGAGGGAGAGACACCGGAATCGAGCGGCAAGAAGGGCGACCACCTGATTGGCGACTACTACGTGGCCTTCGACAAGCACTACAAGGCCGAGGTGAAGGAGCTGACCGCCAAGTTCATGGCCGACGGACTGAGCGAAGAAGAGGCCAAGGCCAAGGCTGAAGCCGAAAGCCCCCTGATGAAGGAAGCACGCGAAATGCTGGTGAAGTGGGAGGCCGGAGACCCCGAAGTGCGCGCACTCTGGAAGAAGATGAACGACTGGGTTTACGCCGGTTTCGACGAGACCTACAAAATGATGGGTGTCACCTTCGACAAGATATACTACGAATCAAACACTTACCTCGAAGGAAAAGAGAAAGTGATGGAAGGGCTGGAGAAAGGTTTCTTCTACCGCAAGGAGGACGGTTCCGTATGGGCCGACCTGACCGGTGAAGGATTGGACCACAAGCTGCTGCTGCGTGCCGACGGTACATCGGTCTACATGACGCAGGACATCGGTACGGCCAAACTTCGCTTTGCCGACTATCCCATTGACAAGATGATATACGTGGTGGGCAACGAACAGAACTATCACTTCCAGGTGCTCTCCATCCTGTTAGACAAGCTGGGCTTCGAGTGGGGCAAGGGGCTGGTGCACTTCTCCTACGGCATGGTGGAACTGCCCGAAGGCAAGATGAAGAGCCGCGAAGGCACCGTGGTGGATGCCGACGACCTGATGGCCGAAATGATTGCCACCGCCAAGGAGACCAGCGGCGAGTTGGGCAAGCTGGACGGCCTGAGCCAGGAGGAGGCCGATGACATCGCACGCATTGTGGGACTGGGTGCCCTGAAGTACTTCATCCTGAAGGTGGACGCCCGCAAGAACATGACCTTCAACCCCAAGGAATCCATTGACTTCAACGGCAATACGGGTCCCTTCATCCAATACACCTATGCCCGTATCCGCTCCGTCCTTCGCAAGGCCGCAGAACAGGGCATCGCCATACCCGCCCAACTGCCCACAGGCATCGAACTGAGCGAGAAGGAGGAGGGACTGATTCAGATGCTGGCCGACTTTGCCGCCGTGGTAAAGGAAGCCGGAACCACCTATAGCCCTTCAGGCATAGCCAACTACTGCTACGACCTGGTGAAGGAGTACAACCAGTTCTACCACGACTTCAGCATTCTGCGCGAAGAGAAAGAGGAGGTCAAGGTGTTCCGCTTGGCTTTGTCTCAGAACGTGGCCAAGATTGTGCGCCTCGGCATGGGTCTGCTGGGCATCGAAGTACCCGAAAGAATGTAAAAGAAACGACACGCTATGGCACAGGCTTCCAAACAGATACAGACCCAGGCACAGCAACAGATACAGACGCTGTCGCCCCAGCAGATACTGGTAGTCAGATTGCTGGAGCAGCCCATTCTGGAGTTGGAAGACCGTGTGCGAAGCGAAGTATTGGAAAATCCGGCTTTGGAGGAGGGGCATGACGAAGAGACTTCCAACGAAGAGTATACCGATGCCTCGACCTCCGAGACCAGCCAGGAAGATGGTGGTGACACCGCCTACGACTCCCTGAGTGATTACCTGAACGAAGACGACATCCCCGACTACAAACTGCAGGAAAACAACCGTTCCCGTGGAGAGCAGCCCGAAGAAATTCCATTCTCCGAGGCCACATCCTTCTATGAAACCCTGAAAGAGCAGCTGGGCGAACGCAACCTGACGGAGCATCAGCGCGAACTGGCCAACTATCTGATTGGCTCGTTGGACAATGACGGTCTGTTGCGGAAGTCCCTGGAAAGCATCGGTGACGAGTTGGCCATCTACATGGGCATTGAGGCCACCCCGCAGGAACTGGAAGAGGCGCTGCACGTGATTCAGGACTTCGACCCGGCCGGACTGGGAGCACGCAACCTCCAGGAATGCCTGCTGCTGCAAATCCAGCGCAAGCAGAACGAAGCCCCCACCCCCTTGCTGGAGGCGGAAACGGCCATCCTGACCGACTGCTACGACGAATTCACCCACAAGCATTGGGACAAGATAGGCCAGAAGCTGGAACTGGACGAAGAGACCTGTCAGGAGGCCATCAAGGAGATTTGCCGCCTGAACCCACGTCCCGGCTCCGCACTGGGCGAAGCCATCGGCAAGAATATGCAACAGATTGTGCCCGACTTCATCGTGGAGACCGATGACGACGGAACCATCAGCCTGACACTGAACAACCGCAATGTGCCCGAACTGCGCATAAGCCGCAACTACACCACACTCCTGGAAGAGCACACCAAGAACCGAGCCAACCAGTCGAAGGAGTCACAACAAGCCATGACCTTCCTGAAGCAGAAGCTGGATGCCGCACAAGGCTTCATCAATGCCATAAAGCAACGACAGAACACCCTGATGAGCACCATGCAGGCCATCATAGACCTGCAGCTCCCCTTCTTCCGGGAAGGAGACGAAACCCTGCTGAAGCCCATGATTCTGAAAGACGTGGCCGAGAGAGCCAAACTGGACATCTCCACCGTGTCGCGTGTAACCAACAGGAAGTATGTGCAGACCAATTTCGGCATCTATCCCCTGAAGTTCTTCTTCAACGAAAGCTACGTGAACGACGATGGCGAAGAGATATCCGTGCACAAAATACGCAACCTGCTGAAGGAGTTCATCGACCACGAAGACAAGGCTTCACCCCTGACCGATGACGAGCTGGCCGGCATGATGAAAGAGAAAGGCTTCCCCATGGCCCGCCGCACAGTGGCCAAGTACAGGCAACAGATGAACATCCCGGTGGCCCGCCTGCGCAAATAGCCGTTTCGCCATTCCCACCTTATATATATATTATAATGTCTGACATCATATTAAGTTGAAAGAACAGTGGAAGCAAGTTACATCAAGACAGAAAGGAACCTGACCCGGGGCGCCAAGGTGGTGTCTGCATTGTTCACCCCCTTCTCCATCCCCTTCCTGGCCTTCCTGATTCTGTTCCTCTTCTCCTACCTGAGCATGCTGCCCTTGCTCTACAAGCTGATTGTGCTGGGCATCGTGTTCACCTTCACCATCCTGATACCGGCACTCTCCATCTTCCTGTTCCGCATCGTCAACCGCCTGACGGCACAGGAGATGGGCCAGCGCAAACGGCGCTACGTGCCCTTCCTGCTCACCATCATCTCCTACCTCTTCTGCCTGCTGTTGATGCAGCGCATGAACATGCCGTGGTACATGACCGGCATCATCCTGGCCGCCCTGCTGATGATGACGGTCTGCGTCGTCCTGAACTTCTGGTGGAAGCTGAGCGAGCACATGGCCGGTGCAGGTGCCATCATCGGCGGGCTGGTGGCCTTCAGCAACCTCTTTGGCTACAACCCGGTGGGTTGGCTCTGCCTGTTCATCCTCACGGCAGGAGTATTGGGCACGGCACGCATCACCCTGCGCCACCACACCCTGGGCGAAGTGACCGGAGGGGTCATCGTGGGAGTGCTGTCGGTCCTGCTGGTGCTTCATCCGGCGAGCAACATGCTGTTCCGCGTATTCCTGTTTTGAACAATGACTTTACATATACATTATTTATTAACCCTTAAAAACTGATTATCATGAACATTCCAAACAATGTGAAGTACACGAAAGAACACGAGTGGATTCGTGTAGAAGGCGACGTGGCCTATGTAGGCATTACCGACTATGCCCAGGAACAGCTGGGTGACATTGTCTTTGTAGACATCCAGACCGAAGGCGAAACCCTGGCAGCAGGCGAAGCATTCGGAACAATCGAAGTGGTGAAGACCGTCTCCGACCTCTTCATGCCGGTAGCGGCCGAGGTGCTGGAGCAGAACGAGGCCCTGGCCGACCAGCCCGAACTGGTGAACCAAGACCCCTACGGCGAAGGATGGCTCATCAAGGTGAAGCCTGCCGCCGATGCCGACTTTGAGAGCCTGCTGGATGCCGAAGGCTACAAAGCGGTGATTGAGTGACAATAACCATAGAGAAAAGATAGCGATGAAACCAATAGTAAGTATCATCATGGGCAGCACCTCCGACCTGCCGGTCATGGAGAAAGCGGCACAAATGCTGAACGACATGCAGGTGCCCTTTGAGATGAATGCCCTTTCGGCCCACCGCACTCCGGAAGCAGTGGAAGAGTTTGCCAAGGGTGCCGCATCGCGTGGCATCAAAGTAATCATTGCAGCGGCCGGCATGGCCGCCGCATTGCCCGGCGTGATTGCCGCCAGCACCACACTGCCGGTCATCGGCGTGCCCGTCAAGGGTTCCGTGCTCGACGGTATGGATGCGCTCTACTCCATCCTGCAGATGCCTCCGGGCATCCCCGTAGCTACGGTGGCCATCAACGGGGCCATGAATGCCGCCATTCTGGCCGTGCAGATGCTGGCGTTGGGTGATGAGACTTTGGCGGCCAGGTTTGCCTCCTACAAGGAGGGGCTGAAGCAGAAGATTGTGAAAGCCAACGAAGAGCTCAAAGAGGTGAAGTACACTTATAAGACCAATTGATTCGACATGGACCTGTTCAATTATTCCCGTCGGGAGACATCCGAGGTACACGTGGGCCATACGCCCTTAGGAGGAGAACATCCCATCCGTGTGCAAAGCATGACCAACACGGCCACACAGGACGTGGCCGGCAGTGCCGCCCAAGCCCTGCGTATCGTGGAAGCCGGCGGTGAGTATGTGCGCCTCACGGCGCAAGGAGTGAAGGAGGCAGAGGCGCTGAAGGAAATCAGTGCCCTGCTCCGCAGCGAAGGTTGCGAGGTGCCCTTAGTGGCCGACGTGCATTTCAACCCCCGCGTGGCCGATGCCGCCGCCCCTCACGTGGAGAAGGTGCGCATCAATCCCGGCAACTATGTGGATGCCGCACGCACCTTCAAGCACCTGGAATATACCGATGAGGAGTATGCCCGCGAACTGCAGAAAATCAGAGACCGCTTCGTTCCTTTCCTGAACATCTGTAAGGCTCATCACACGGCCATCCGCATCGGTGTGAACCACGGTTCCCTCAGCGACCGCATCATGTCCCGCTATGGCGACACGCCCGAAGGCATGGTGGAGTCGTGCATGGAGTTCCTGCGCATCTGCGTGGACGAACAGTTCACGGATGTCGTCATCTCCATCAAGGCTTCCAATACGGTAGTCATGGTGCGCACGGTCCGTCTGTTGGTCGATGTCATGGAGCGCGAGGGGATGCACTTCCCGCTACACCTCGGCGTGACCGAAGCCGGAGACGGCGAAGACGGACGCATCAAGTCGGCACTGGGTATCGGTGCGCTGCTGGCCGACGGACTGGGCGACACCATCCGCGTGTCACTGAGCGAAGCGCCCGAAGCCGAGATACCCGTGGCCCGCAAACTGTTGGATTATGTTCTTGCCCGCCAGGGACATCCTTATATCCCCGGCATGGTGGCACCGGACTTTAACTACACCGCACCGGTGCGCCGCGAAACGGTGGCCGTAGACCGCATTGGCGGCGGACAGTTGCCGGTAGTGGTGGCGGCCCGCCTGGACGGCACGATGGAGTTCCATCCTCAGTTCCGTCCCGACTATGTCTATACGGGACGCTGCGTTCCCGCAACGTTGCCCGAAGGGATAGCGTGTATCGTGGATGCCGACATGTGGAAGGGAGAGGAGCGCACCTGGCCGGTCTTCAAGGGAGACCAACTGCCCTTCATGGGGGCTTGCAAGGCTTCGCTGAAGTTCCTGTTCCTTACCTATATGGGGCTGACCGACGAGGCCGTGGCCTGCCTGAAACTGCATCCCGAGGTGGTCGTGATTGCCCAAAGCAACCATCCCAACCGTTTGGGTGAGCAGCGTGCACTGGTACACCAACTGACGTGCGAAGGATTGAAGAATCCCGTGGTCTTCTTCCAGCACTATGCCGAGGAAGAGGCCGAGGAGTTCCAGATTAAGGCGGCTGCGGACATGGGTGCCCTGGTCTATGACGGATTGGTGGATGGCATCTTCCTGTTCAACCAGACGACGGCCATCGCGCCGCAAGTGGTGGACACGACCGCCTTCGGCATCCTGCAGGCCGGTCGCCTGCGCACCAGCAAGACGGAGTATATCTCCTGCCCCGGCTGTGGCCGCACACTCTACGACCTGCAAAGCACCATTGCCCGCATCAAGGCAGCAACCTCCCACCTGAAGGGGCTGAAGATAGGCATCATGGGCTGTATCGTGAACGGTCCCGGCGAGATGGCCGATGCCGACTATGGCTACGTGGGTGCCGGTCGTGGCCGAATCAGTCTCTACAAGCAGAAAGTATGCGTAGAGAAGAACATCCCCGAGGAAGAGGCCGTAGACAAACTGATTGAACTGATCCGGGCAAACGGAGACTACACCGTGGAGACCTGATTCCAGCCACAGGGTAGATACGGACAACTGTTGAAACGCGGATTGACGCAGATAATCGCAGAAGGGCAGGCTCCTTCGCGTGTATCTGCGTCAATCCGCGTTTTTCATGCCCATCCGTGGCCATTCACGACCCTGTCTGAATCCATTCACGACCTCGTTTTATCGTTTTTCGATAATTTTTTATTGTTTCTCTTGTATATATGAAAAATAAGCCGTTCCTTTGCATATCGAAAAACGATAAATAATCATCGAAGAACAGAAACAATATAAGATAATCAATAAATAAGGTAAAGGAGTAAAGATGAAAAGCCTGGTGATGACACTGATAATCGTACTGACCACCGTTGTGGTCGTATCGGTCGGACTCTCACAAAAGGAGGGAGAGCGGGAGTGGGGTATCAGCCCCTCCCTCTGTCTCCCTGAAGGAAGTATAGACAAGAACATCAAATGACAAGCATATGAGAACATCAATCAAGTTAGTGCTGCTCTATTTTCTGATGCAGTTCCTGGCGGCCATAGCCGCCGCACCGATAGGCATAGCCTATACATATATCACTTCGGGCAAACTGGACCCCGTAGCCGCACAGGATGTGATACTACCACTCGCCATGCTGTTGGGATTCCTCTTCATGGGAATCTACCTGTGGAAGAAGGGGTATCTGAAAAACGACGGACTGCTCTACAGCTGGAAGCCCGCAAGTGTCACCCTTTGGGCGCTGTTGGCCGGAGTCTGCTGCATCGTCCTGATAGACTTCATCATGTCCTTCGTGAAACTGCCTGACCTGATGGAGAATACCTTCGACATACTGCAGTCGGGATGGGCAGGCATCCTCAGCATTGCCCTACTGGGTCCCATACTGGAGGAATACCTGTTTCGCGGAGCCATCACCAAGGAGCTGCTGAAACGCTATACACCGACCAAGGCCATCCTCTTCTCCGGCCTGATATTCGGTGTCTTCCACCTCAACCCGCCACAAATAGTCGCAGCCTGCTTCTCGGGCTTTCTCTTTGCCTGGCTCTATTGGCGCACCCGAAGCCTCATCCCAGGCATCCTGATACACATCCTGAACAACTCGCTCTCCACCTACCTCAGCGTGAGCTACCCCGAGCTAAAGGACGCGACGACCACCGACCTGATAGGGCTGCCTGCCCAACTGGCCCTTACGGCCGTGGCACTGCTCCTGTTCCTGCTGGCCATCAAGAAGATAAAGGCCGGCACACGACCTGTGGCGACCTGCCCCTCTGACGATACGACCTCCGTCCAACCCTAATACCTACCGTCAATGAAGACCAAACTGAATATCCTCTGCGTATTAGTATTGCTCGCCCTGAGCTATTCCATCGTGACCACCGGCTACTACTTCCTGCTGGGCGCACAGGCAGGCATCGCCTCCGTAGACAGCCAGCAGGAGATGGAACGCATGTCCAACCTGAAGTACATCAGTGTGATTCCCGACAACCTCACGGCTGAAGAGAAGTGCCTCTTCCCCGACTCCATCCTGAACGCCAAGAGCGGGACGTATGTCCCCGTCGCCTACAGCAACCTGTTGGTGAGCGTACACGCTCCCCAGTCCGTGGCCAGTGCCTTGGTCGTAGGCTTGTCGGGCTTTGTCCTGGTCGGTCTGGGCATCTGGGCCTTCGTGCTCTTTATCCGACTGATTGTGGATGTCAATCGCTCGAACATATTCAACTGGAAGAACGTGCGCCGGCTGCGCAAACTGGGTATAGCCCTGCTACTACTCTTCGGGCTCTCCCTGCTATCGGACTACCTGCAGTTCTGCAATGTGAAGGAGGTTTTCGCCATACAGCACTACTCGTTGGACATGAGCGAAATGGTGGACATCACCAACCTGATATTGGGACTCTCCGTGCTCATCGTGGGTGAGGTCTTCGCCGTAGGACTGCGGATGCAGGAAGAGCAGGATCTGACGATATGACAAGGGGTCGGAGAGAAGACTTCACATCGTGTGTAACGGAAGATTTCCAGCCCCGGCTCTCAACAGACAGATGAAAAATAGAAAGAGAACGAAAGAATGAAAAAGGAAAGACACGTATGATTATAGTAAACCTTGACATCATGATGGCCCGCAGGAAGATTTCCTTGGGTGAACTGGCCGAGAAGATAGACATCACGCCGGCCAATCTCTCCATCCTGAAGACAGGAAAGGCCAAGGCCATCCGTTTCTCCACGCTGGAGGCCATCTGCAAGATATTGGAATGCCAGCCCGGAGACATATTGGAATATAGAGAAGAAAGTGCCGGAATATAAGTTCAGGCACTACCTGAATATAGTTTAGGCACGGATTACGCGGATTTATACGGATTGTATCTCTAACAACCGTTCCTTCCGCATAATCCGTGTCCCATGCCTTTCGCCTTATAGGCCAGGGCATACATGCGCATCTGCTTGACCATGGAGAGGAGGCCGTTGCTGCGGGTGGGCGAGAGGTGCTCGCGCAAGCCTATGCGGTCAATGAAGTAGAGTTCGCTATCCAAGATTTCATCGGGGGTGTGTCCCGAGACGACCTTGATGAGCAGGGCAATGATGCCCTTCACAATGAGTGCATCACTTTCGGCCTTGAAGACAAGCTTGCCGTCCACTTCGTCGGCTTGCAGCCACACACGGCTCTGGCAGCCCTCTATCAGGTTCTGCTCAGTCTTATACTGTTCCTCCAGCGGCTCTTGCTCGTTGCCCAAGTCTATGAGGAGCTGGTATCTGTCCATCCAATCGTCGAAGTCACTGAACTCGGCAATGACTTCTTCCTGTAGTTCGTTTATACTCATATTCGTCGTATTGTTTTAATGTTCGGTATAGATGACCTCCATCACGGTCTGGCCCACGGCCTTCATCGTGTTGCGGTCTATGGCGTCCATATCATCCTTCACCGTGTGCCAATATTCAAAGAAGTCATGGGTTTCGCTGTAGGGGATGATGTCGATGGTGGGGATGCGTGCATAGCGGTTCACGAAGAGGTGGTCGTCGGTAGCCGCATTGCCCTCCTCCTTCACGAAGTACTGCCCATAGCCCAGCCTGTCGGCAGCCTTCCACACCTTACGGTTGACGCTGTGGGCATACTGTTCGGAGAAGTATTCGTAACGGTAGACGGCATCCTTGCCTCCTACCATGTCCAGCAGGATGCCAAAGCGTGCGTTGTAGCCCTGCACATGGGGATGGCGTCCCCAATATTGCGAGCCGAGGCACCAGAACTCCTCTTTGTGTGCGCCCTTGTATTCGCTGTGCGCCCCATAGTCCTCTGCATCCAGGAAGATGAGGTCCACACCCAGTTCGGCAGGCTGTTGTTGCAGGTTGCGTGCAATCTCCAGCATCACGCCCACCCCGCTTGCACCGTCGTTGGCTCCCAGGATAGGAGTGTAACGGTTCTTCTTGTCGGGGTCCTGGTCGGCCCACGGGCGGCTGTCCCAGTGGGAGAAGATGACGATACGCTTCTTGGCTTCGGGCTTGAAGGCACCGATGATGTTGCGTGCCTTCAGGGTCTTGCCGTCGTAGGCCACGAGGTCGGCATATTGGTTATACACCTTGGCCCCGAAGCGTTCCAGGGCCTGTGCCAGGTAGTCGCCACACGCCTTATGGGCCGGCGAGTTGGGCACACGCGGGCCGAAGTCCACCTGTGCTTTCACATAGCTGTAGGCACTGTCGGCATCAAACTGCGGCACGTTCACGATGCGTTTCACGTCTGTAGCGTCGCTCTCCATGACGGTTGCTTTCTTGTTGCTGCTGCAAGCCACCACGGCAAAGGCCAGCAGCAGGAGCAGAGGGGAGAAGGTATAGATATGTTTCATTACGGATGATGATAGGGTTACAAACTAAGGGTCAGACGTTTCCGGAAGCGTGTCGGAAACGGGGTCGGAGGAGGCCGGGAGATGGAAGTGCAGCCTTACTTCCCGCTTGTCCACCTCCAAGGTGACGGGCGCTCCGCTTATCAGCGGCAGGTTCATGGTGACATGGCCCACGGGGAAACCGAAGCAGACGGGATAGTCATACTCCTTCAGCAGGTCGGCCAGCGCGCCATAGAGTTCCTTGCCCAAGGAACGGTTTTCTTCGTACTCGGTGAAGTGTCCGATGATGATGCCCGACAGTTTCTCTAATACGCCGCCTATCTTCAGGTTGTACATCATGCGCTCCACGGCATGGGGACGTTCGCCCACATCCTCAATGAAGAGCACGCTGCCCTCGGCCGGCAGGTCATAGGGCGTGCCGCGCAGGCCATAGAAGACCGCCAGGTTGCCGCCACACAGCAGACCGTGGGCCACGCCCTTGCGGTTCAACTTGTGGGTCGGGGCCACATAGGTGAAGGTGGCAGGTGCAGCAGCCGGAACGGCAGGAAGGAGGGGACGGTTGCCGGTCAGCAGCGCCCCGGCCGTGTCGGGAGAGAAACGGCCGAAGAGAATATCGCGCAAGGCCTGGGTGCAGTAATCCTCCTCCGGCTCCACCGTCAGGTGACGGGCCATGGGTGCATGGAGCGTGGCGAAGCCCTCATGCAGGAAGAGGTTGTGCAGCGCGGTGATGTCGCTGAAGCCGATCAGCCACTTGGGGTGTGCACGAAACTTGGTGAAGTCCAGCTTCCCTACGAGGTGTACGGCTCCATATCCGCCCCTGCTGCAGAGGATGACCTTGGCCTGCTCGTCGTCCATCGCCGCCTGCAGGTCCTTCAGCCGTTGGGCGATGGTGCCCGCATAGCTGGCGTGGGAGCCGGCGGCATGACGCCCCATCGCCACCTTCAGCCCCCACCCGGCCAGGCGCGTCTTGGCGCCCTCCAGGAAAGAACGGTCTATTTTGCCCGACGGCGAAACGATGATGACCTTGTCGCCCGCTTGCAGGAAAGGAGGAAGGATGGGATGGTTCATATATTTCTCTTATATTTTTTGCAAAAGTACGTAATTCGGCACAGAAATCTTTCTCCTCTCGTCATTTTTTCAGATATTTGCTGAAAATCTAACATCATGAAAGCAATCCGAGACTTCGACCAACTCACGCAGCACCTCAAGACTTCAGGCAGGCGTAGGCGCATCGCCGTGGTCTGTGCCAACGACCCTCACACGGTGTATGCCATCACGCGGGCCTTGGACGAGGGCATCGCCGACTTCCTGCTGATAGGCGACAGGGGCGTCCTGGAGCACTACCCGCAGCTGCAGGCACATCCCGGACACGTAGCGACCATCCACCTGACGGAGCCTGACGAGGCGGCCCGTGAGGCTGTGGCCCGCGTTCGCCGGGGCGAAGCCGACGTGCTGATGAAGGGACTCATCAATACCGATAACCTGCTGCGCGTCATCCTGGACAAGGAGCAGGGGCTGCTGCCCAAAGGACGTGTGCTGACCCACCTGGCCGCCGTGAAGATTCCCACCTATGACAAGTTGCTCTTCTTCTCGGACGCGGCCGTCATCCCCCGCCCCACCCTGCAACAGCGCATAGAGATGATTGGCTACGCCATACGCACCTGCCGCCACTTCGGCATCACGCAACCCCGCATCGCCCTGATACACTGCACGGAGAAGGTGAGTGCCAAGTTCCCCCACTCGTTAGACTACGTGAACATCGTGGAACTGGCCGAGGCGGGCGAGTTTGGCAATACCATCATAGACGGACCCTTGGACGTGAAGACCTCCTGCGAAAAGAGCAGCGGCGACATCAAAGGCATCGCATCGCCCATCAACGGCGAGGCCGACGTGCTGATATTCCCTAACATCGAGTCGGGCAACGCCTTTTACAAGACCGTCTCCCTCTTCTGCCACGCCGACATGGCCGGAGTGCTGCAAGGCCCCGTCTGTCCCGTGGTGCTCCCCTCGCGCAGCGACTCGGGACTCTCCAAGTATTACAGCCTGGCCATGGCCTGCCTGACCTGTTGAACCCTCACCCCTACACACCTACGCATGAAACTGCTCATCATCAACCCCGGTTCCACCTCCACCAAGATTGCCGTCTATGAAGACGAACACCCCCTCCTGGTACGTACCATCCGCCACCCCATCGAGGAGCTTTCCCACTATCCCCGCATCATCGACCAGTTCGAGTTCCGCAAGGAGCTGGTGCTGCAGGCACTGCGCGAGGAGGGCATCCCCTTTCGCTTCGATGCCATCGTGGGGCGGGGCGGCCTGCTGAAACCTATTGCCGGAGGCGTGTATGCCGTGAACGATGCCATGCTGAACGACATCATGCACGCCATGCGCCCCCATGCCTGCAACCTGGGGTGCCTCATCGCCAACGAACTGGCACAGGAACTGGAGGGGTGCCGCGCCTTCATCGCCGACCCCGGAGTGGTAGACGAACTGGACGAGCTGGCCCGAATCAACGGCTCGCCCCTCATGCCGCGCATCACCATCTGGCACGCCCTGAACCAGCGGGCCATTGCCCGACGCTATGCCAAGGAGCAGGGCACGACCTACGAAGCCCTGAATCTCATCGTCTGCCACCTCGGCGGAGGCATCTCGGTGGGTGCCCATCTGAAGGGGAGAGCGATTGACGTGCCCAACGCCCTGGACGGTGAAGGCCCCTTCTCGCCCGAGCGGGCAGGCACGCTGCCGGCCGGTGACCTGATAGACCTCTGCTTCTCGGGACGCTTCACGCAGAGCGAGCTGAAGAAGCGCATCTGCGGACGGGCAGGACTGGCCGCCCACTTGGGCACCACGGACATTCCTGCCATCGAACAGCACATTGCCCAAGGGGACACTCATGCCGAACTGGTGCTGAATGCCATGATTTATCAGGTGGCCAAGAGCATCGGCGGTGCGGCCGTGGCCCTCTATGGCCGGGTGGATGCCATCCTGCTCACGGGAGGCATGGCCCACTCCACCTACATCACCTCACGCCTGGCCGAGCGCGTCTCCTTCCTGGCCCCCGTGCGGGTCTACCCCGGCGAGGACGAGATGGAGGCCCTGGCCCTCAACGGGCTCGGCGCACTGCGCGGAGAGCTGGAGGTGAAGGAATACGTCTGACACGGAGCGCGCCCCGAAGCAACGGAACACGCGTATAAAAGCATTCCCCAATGCCTGTATAAGACACCGGGGAATGCGTGTATAATGCGAAGGGGGAAGCCTGTATAAGGCGACAGGCCATGCGCCTACTGTTGGATGAAGCCGTCCAGGCGGGGAAGACGCTTCTTCAGGTAGTTCTTCACCACCTGCACCTCGCCGCTATAGGAACCGCTTGCCTGCGGATTCTGATGCACCCACTGATTCAGGATGTTCCACCGCTTGAAGTTCAGAGCCTGGGAACGGTCGAGCAGGGCGGCCGTCTCGTCCACATATTGCAGGAGCGACTCTTCGGTGATGCCCTGCGTGGTGCGGGCCGTGTTCCACAGCTCGGCCAGGCGTTGGCGGGCAGCCGGGTCTTCCTTCACGATGCGGTTCACCATGTTGCGCACAGCCTCCGCGGCCACCGAGCCGTTGGTGGCATAGATGTAGTCGGTCAGGTGGTCTACGGGATAGGTGCGGTTGTCATTGTCGAAGGCCAGGTCGAAATCCCACACGGGACCGGTGACGAACTTGTCGCTGTTGCGCTCCTTGGCCATATAGACGCTCCAGTAGGTATCGGTGTTGCCGCTCAGCTCGCCTACGATGAAGTGCTTCAGGAAACTGTCCAGGTCGAGGTACTTGCGGTAGCCCTTCTCTTCGTCGGTAAAGTCGTCCGAGAAGACGGCCGCTTCCATCTGATTGAAGTAGTCGGTGATGTAGTTCGTCTGTGCCGGCACGATTTCATCATCGTCGGGCGACTTGATGGTGACCGGCATGCCCTTGGCCGAATAGAAATAGGAGACCTCGCCATAGGCATAGGCATCTATCTCCACCAGGTAGCCGCCGCTCAGCTCGGGCAGTGCCACGTCCGTAGGCTCCATCTCGGTGATGTTCACGCGGTTCTTGTTTACTTCCACCTGGTCGCAGAGCTGGTAGCATCCCCGGTATTCACCGTTCAGCACCACGTCCACGGGCTGGCAATAGGGGGTATAGGCCATACCGAGTCGGCGACTGATTTCGAAGGCCAGGATGTTGCGCATCAGGGTCTTGTCGCCATAGTTGTTAATCAGTGTCCACTTCTTGGCCTCGGCCGGAGCGTCCAGCACGTTCTGCTTCTTGTCGAACTTCAGGCGATAGGGCTTCTTGGGGAACTCCCAGCTGGCGTTGCCGCGTCCGCGCACGCCGGTCTCCTCGGTAGCGAGCAGCTGCTTGCCCTCTCCGGAGATGATGTAGACCGTGCTGGGAATCTCGGTCTCCTTGGAAGTGATGTCCTTGGCACCCTGGGTATTGATGACGACGAGCGGCAAATTGGTAATCTGATAGAGCTGTGAGTCATCTCCCTCGCCGGGCGTACCATAGAAGGCCAGCTCGGCCAGGTTGCAGCGCACGTCGTTGGGCGTAACGTAACGCACGTAGCGGAAGCCTCTTGAGCAGGTCACGTCGGCATAGTTCATCTCGTTCTCCTTACCCGGTTCGGCAATGAGATGGATGGGCATGGCGTCGCTGAAGTCCGCCTTGTTGGCTCCCTCTATAAGGGCCAGCTGCACACGGGCGGGCTGGCTGATGCGGGGCGAATAGGCCACACGGTTGATGACATGCTTCTGGCCGAGGTCCAGCCCCACCCAGGTGTTGCTGCGTTCATAGGAGGCGAAGAAGGTGGTATAGTCACGGTCGAAGACAGCCTCCTTGGTGTTTACCTTATCGGTCTTGCTGCTGCCGTTATTGTAGTCTACGGACCATTGCGTACCGATTATGGTGCCCGTCAGCCGTCCGTCATCGGGCACGGGTTCAGGCTCCGGCTCAGGTTCGGGTTCAGGCTCAGGTTCGGGTTCCGGTTCGGGCACTACGACCTCGGGGTCTTCTACCGGGTCATCGCCCGAGCAGGCCGGCATGTAACAACAGATGGATGCCAACAGGAAGAGTCGGCAGAGGCAGGGAAAAAATTGTTTTCTCATACACATGTTCAGTTATGAATTAGATTGGGGCGCAAATTACGACATTTTGCCGAAATATTCCTATAGGAAGGCCAACATTCTTTCGCCCAGACGCTCATTTCCGCACCTTACGATACCCGGCGGCCCACCTTCGACCAGATTTATTTGCTACTACGCTCGGTTTGCACTATCTTTGTAGCCGCTTAATTACTCTATCATATAATGTGTAGCAACCAATGAAGGAATTCCTGCAACTGATGCGACGCTTCGTGTCGCCCTACAAGAAGTTTATCTATTGGGCCGTGGTGCTCAACATCCTTTCTGCCGTATTCAATGTCTTCTCGTTCACCATACTGATACCCATCCTGAACATCCTCTTCAAGACCGGGGCACACGAACAGGTGTACCACTACATGGCCTGGGGAAGCGGAGGGCTGAAGGAGGTGGCCGTGAACAACTTCTACTACTACATCACGCAGCTGATAGCCAGTTACGGACCGGCCACCACGCTGCTCTTCCTGGGGCTCTTCCTGGCCTTCATGACCATGCTGAAGACTTCCTGCTACTTTGCCTCCTCGGCCGTGATGATTCCGCTCCGTACAGGCGTGGTGCGCGACATCCGCGTGGAGGTCTACTCCAAAATAATGAGCCTGCCCCTGGCCTTCTTTTCCGAAGAGCGCAAGGGCGACATCATAGCCCGCATGAGCGGTGACGTGAACGAGATAGAGAACTCCGTGACCAGCTCCTTGGACATGCTGCTGAAGAACCCCATCCTTATACTCTTCTATTTCTCCACCCTGATCATCACCAGCTGGCAACTGACGCTGTTCACCATCCTGGTATTGCCCGGCATGGGCTGGCTGATGGGCAAGGTGGGCAAGAAACTAAAACGTCAGTCGCTCGACGCCCAATCCAAGTGGAGCGACACCATGGCGCAGCTGGAAGAGACCCTGGGCGGCCTGCGCATCATCAAGGCATTCATTGCCGAAGACAAGATGACAGGCCGGTTCGTGAAAGGAAGCAACGACGTGCGCACCGCAACCAACAAGGTGGCCATGCGTCAGGCCCTGGCCCACCCCATGAGCGAATTTCTGGGCACCCTGCTCATCGTGCTGGTGCTCTGGTTCGGCGGTCTGCTGATTCTGGGCGAAGCCTCCTCCATCGAAGCGCCTACCTTCATCTTCTACATGGTGATTCTATACAGCATCATCAACCCCCTGAAGGACTTCTCCAAGGCCGGTTACAACATTCCCAAAGGACTGGCATCCATGGAGCGTGTGGACAAGATACTGAAGGCCGAGAACCCCATCAAGGAGCCGGCCCTGCCCCGTCCGTTGGAGGGACTGAAGCAAGAGATAGCCTTCAAGGATGTATGCTTCAGCTACGACGGCACCCGTCAGGTGCTGGAACACGTCAGCCTCACGGTGCCCAAGGGACAGACCATCGCCCTGGTGGGACAGTCGGGCTCGGGCAAGTCCACGCTGGTGGATCTGCTTCCACGCTATCACGACGTGCAGTCGGGCGAGATATGCATCGACGGCATCAATGTGAAGGAGATGCGCATCCGCGACCTGCGTGCCCTTATCGGCAACGTGAACCAGGAGGCCATCCTATTCAATGACACCTTCTTCAACAACATTGCCTTCGGCGTGGAGAATGCCACCATGGAGCAGGTGATGGAAGCGGCCAAGATAGCCAACGCCCACGACTTCATCATGGAGACCGAGAACGGCTACGACACCAACATCGGAGACCGGGGCGGCAAGCTCAGCGGAGGACAGCGACAGCGCATCAGCATTGCCCGCGCCATCCTGAAGAACCCGCCCATCCTGATTCTGGACGAAGCCACCTCGGCGTTAGACACCGAGAGCGAACGCTTAGTGCAGGAGGCCCTGGAACGCCTGATGAAGACCCGCACCACCATAGCCATCGCCCACCGCCTGAGCACCATCAGGAATGCCGATGAGATATGCGTGCTCCACGAAGGACGTATCGTGGAACGCGGCAAGCACGAAGAGTTGCTGGCCCGGAACGGCTATTACAAACGGCTGAACGACATGCAGTCGCTGGGCTGAAAGCCTCGTCACTTCCGGCCGAAGTCGGCAGGAATCTCTCCCCATCGCTTCGTTTCCCACTTCAGGACGGGAGTGGTATAGGTGTTGTTGCGCAACCAGTTCTCGGCCCGCTCTATCAATTGGAAGAGGGGCTCACTCTTGGCATTGCGCTCCAGCTTGGTCTTGCACTTCTTCTGGCGCACCCAACTGATGGCATTCACGCTGTCGCTATAGACGGGCATCTCATAGCCTTTCTGTTTCAACAGGGCCAGCCCGTGGACGATGGCCAGGAACTCACCGATATTGTTGGTACCATACATCGGGCCGAAGTGGAACACCTGCTGCCGGCTGGCCACGTGTACGCCCCGATACTCCATGGCACCGGGATTGCCGCTGCAGGCCGCATCTACGGCCAAGCTGTTCCCCATCACATCGGGCGGCAGCTCTCCGTCGGGCAAGGCGGCGGCACGCGCCTCGGCCGGACGCTTCCGTTCCCCACGGACAATGTAGGCTTCGGGTGAGGCGGCAAATGCCTCCTCGGCCTCTTCGCGCGTATCGAAAGACTTATACCTGGCCCCTGCATACCCCTTGGTCTGCAGCTGGCAGTCGGTCCATGTGGTGTAGATGCCCGGGGTCACACCGGCCCAAACGACGTAGTATTTCTGTTTTTTCATCATGGCGGCAAAGGTAATAAATAATTTCTCGTATCTTTGCGCGTATCTAACAATAATCATTATGATACGTGTATTCCTCACCGGCTACATGGGGGCCGGGAAAACAACCCTGGGAAAGGCTTTCGCCCGCGCCCTTAAGCTCTCCTTCATTGACCTGGACTGGTACATCGAAGAGCGTTTCTGCAAATCGGTCTCACAAATCTTTGCCGAGCGGGGCGAAGAGGGCTTCCGCCGGCTGGAGCGTAGCATGCTGCACGAGGTGGGCGAGTTTGAAGATGTGCTGATTTCCACCGGAGGCGGTACGCCCTGCTTCTACGACAACATGGAGTATATGAACGCACAGGGGCAGACGGTCTTCCTGGAGGTGCACCCCGACGTGCTCTATCGCCGCTTGAAAGCCGCCACGCAGCAACGCCCCATCCTGCAGGGCAAGAGCGATGACGAACTGCGGGCATTCATCGCTGACGCCTTGGAGAAACGCCTTCCACACTATCGCCAGGCTCGCTACACCTTTAACGGCGAGTCGTTGGAGAGCCATGAGCAGATAGACAATTCGGTGGAGAAACTGCGCCTGCTGCTACAACTCTGACAGCTATTTCTGCTTATTTTTCAACGGAATGCACGGGAATAAGAGAATTTTGTGTACTTTTGTCCTCCCGCATCGATGCGGGAGATAAGGATTAACACTATAAATGCAAACGTGAGCCGATGAGAAAATGGCGTATTGAAGACTCCGAAGAGCTCTACAACATCACCGGTTGGGGCACTTCCTACTTTGGTATCAACAGTAAAGGACATGTCGTGGTGACTCCACGCAAGGATGGCGTGGCCGTGGACCTGAAAGAGCTGGTGGACGAACTCCAGCTAAGGGACGTCACGGCGCCCATGCTACTGAGATTCACCGACATCCTGGACAACCGCATCGAGAAGGTCTCCTGTTGCTTCAAGCAGGCTGCCCAAGAGTATGGCTACAAGGCCGAGAACTTCATCATCTATCCCATCAAGGTGAACCAGATGCGTCCCGTAGTGGAAGAGATGATCAACCACGGGAAGAAGTTCAACCTGGGTCTGGAGGCCGGCTCCAAGCCGGAACTTCATGCCGTGATAGGCGTGAATACCGACCCCGACTCGCTGGTAGTGTGCAACGGCTACAAGGACGAGAGCTTCATCGAACTGGCCCTGCTGGCACAGAAGATGGGCAAGCGCATCTTCCTCGTCGTGGAAAAGCTGAACGAGCTGACACTCATCGCCAAGGTGGCCGGACAGCTGAAGGTACGCCCCAACATCGGCATCCGCATCAAGCTGGCCTCCAACGGTAGCGGCAAGTGGGAAGAGAGCGGAGGCGACGCCAGCAAGTTCGGCCTGACCTCCAGCGAATTGTTGGAGGCTCTGGACTTCCTGGAGAAGCAGGAGATGAAGGAGTGCCTGAAGCTGATTCATTTCCATATAGGCAGCCAGATTACCAAGATACGACGCATCAAGAATGCCCTGCGCGAAGCCTCGCAGTTCTACGTACAGCTGCACAAGATGGGCTTTCCTATCCAATTTGTAGATACTGGCGGAGGCATGGGCGTGGACTATGACGGCACACGCTCTTCCAACAGCGAGAGCTCCGTGAACTACTCCATACAGGAATACGTGAACGACGTGGTCTCCACCTTCGTGGATGCCGCCGACAAGCACGGCCTGCCCCATCCCAACATCATCAGCGAAACGGGACGCAGCCTGACGGCCCACCACTCGGTGCTCGTCTTCGAAGTATTGGAAACGGCCTCCCTGCCTCAGATGGACGAGGCTTGGGAGCCTGACGAAGACGCCCACGAACTGGTGAAGGAGCTGTACACCATCTGGGACAACCTGAACCAGCGCAGCATGCTGGAGCCTTGGCATGATGCACAACAGATACGTGAGGAGGCGTTGGACCTCTTCAGTCACGGCATCGTGGACCTGAACACGCGGGCACAGATAGAGAAACTCTACTGGAGCATCTGCCGCGAAATCAATGCCATTGCCGGCCAGATGAAGCATTGTCCCGAGGAATTCCGCAAGCTGAGCAGACTGCTGGCCGACAAATACTTCTGCAACTTCTCCCTGTTCCAATCCCTGCCCGATTCCTGGGCCATTGACCAGATGTTCCCCATCATGCCCATCCAGCGCCTGGACGAAAAGCCCGACCGCGAAGCCACGCTGCAGGACATGACCTGTGACTCTGACGGCAAGATAGCCTGCTTCGTCAGCTCACGCTCCGATGCCGGCACCCTGCCCCTGCACACCCTGCGGCACAAGGAGCCTTACTACCTGGCCGTCTTCCTCGTGGGAGCCTATCAGGAGATTTTGGGCGACATGCACAACCTCTTCGGCGACACCAATGTGGTACACATATCCGTCACCTCCAAAGGCTACACCATCGACCAGCTGATAGACGGCGAGACGGTGGCCGAGGTGCTGGACTATGTGCAATACAGCCCCAAGAAGCTGGTGCGCACACTGGAGACCTGGGTGTCACAGTCCGTCAAGGAGGGACGCATCTCGCCCGAAGAGGGAAAGGAGTTCCTGAGCAACTACCGCTCCGGCCTTTATGGATACACTTACCTGGAATGAATGACAAACAAAAACGACAACATCATATGAAAGAGAAACTCACAGTAATCAAGGTGGGCGGCAAGATTGTAGAAGAAGAGGCCACCCTGCAGAAACTATTGGACGACTTCGCAACCATCGAGGGCTACAAGGTGCTGGTACATGGCGGCGGACGCTCGGCCACCAGACTGGCTGCACAACTGGGCATCGAAAGCCGCATGGTGAACGGACGCCGCATCACCGACGCCGAGACACTGAAGGTGGTAACGATGGTCTATGGCGGCCTGGTGAACAAGAACATCGTGGCCGGCCTGCAGGCCCGTGGGGTGAACGCACTGGGGCTGACGGGAGCCGACATGAACGTTATCCGCAGCGTGAAGCGTCCCGTGAAGGAGGTGGACTACGGCTTTGTGGGCGACGTGAAGCAAGCCGACGGCAGCCTGCTCGGTGACCTCATCCGGAAAGGCATCGTACCCGTCATGGCTCCCCTGACCCACGACGGCGAGGGACACCTGCTGAACACCAATGCCGACACCATAGCGGGAGAGACCGCCAAGGCCTTAGCCGCTCTGTTCGACGTGACTCTCGTCTTCTGCTTCGAGAAACGGGGCGTTCTGCGCGACGAGAATGATGACGACAGCGTGATTCCCTGCATCAACGAAGCAGAGTTCCAACAGTTAGTGGCCGACGGAACGATTCAGGGCGGCATGATTCCCAAGTTGGAGAACGCCTTCCAAGCCATCAATGCCGGTGTTTCCCAAGTGGTCATCACCCTGGCCTCAGCCATCGGACAGACCGATGAGGGCAGCAGGATAGTCAAGGCATAGCCTTACGAACCTGCGGCCACGCCCTGCCCTATCGTCTATCGCCCGAAGCCGCTGTGCCCTGTCAAAGATTGGATTTAGGCACGGGCGATTCATCAAACAATGTTAAAAGAGAGGGCAAGCGAACAACTTTATTCATGTTTAACCGTCATTCCGTATAGAAGCGATGCAAGAAATCAGTTTCCATCGGGACATACTCCCGCTAAGAGACAAGCTCTTCCGCCTGGCACTCCGCATAACCTGCAACAGGATGGAGGCCGAAGACGTGGTGCAGGACACCATGATGCGGGTGTGGAACAGACGTGACGAATGGTCGGCTTACAGTTCGATAGAGGCCTTTTGTCTGACGGTAGTACGTAACCTGGCCATTGACCGCAGCGAACGAATGGATGCCCGCACGGTGGTATTGCCGCCCGAAGCGGAACAGACTCCCGACACCTCCACGCCCTATGACGAGCTGACAGGAAACGATTACCGCACACTGCTTCACCGCCTGATAGCCGCCCTGCCCGAACAGCAACGTACCCTGGTACAGCTGAGAGACATCGAAGGGATGACCTATCGGGAAGTGGCCTGCGCAACAGGGATGACCGAAGAACAGGTAAAGGCACACCTCTTCAAGGCCCGACAGAAGATAAAGAAACAATTTATAGACATTGACAACTATGGTCTCTGACGACATCAAGATACTCCTGGACCGCTATTGGCGGTGTGAAACCTCACCCGAGGAGGAAGCGCGCCTGCGCACCTGCTTCATGGAAGAGGAGAAACTGCCTCCACACCTGTTACGCTACAAGGCTCTGTTCACCTATCAGGCCGAGCAACGGGAAGAGGGGCTGGACGAGGAGTTTGATGCACGGATGCTGGCACAGGTAAGTGCGCCCACGGTCAAGGCCCATCGTCTGTCGTTCACCTCGCGCCTGCTCCCGCTATTCAGGGCAGTGGCTGTGGTGGCTGTGGTAGTAGCATTGGGCAGCCTGATGCGTCATTCCATCTTTGCAGACAACGAGATGATGGCCCCCGAGGGTACAGAGAGGCAGATAACGACTCCATCGGGTACGCTCTCTGCCGAAGGCAACAAGGTGCGCGACGTACAGCTTGCCGACACCCTGCCCGCCAAAAGGAAGGAGGCCAACTGACAAGCATTTTTCATTTGCTTTATATATACATTGAGTTTAGTTAGTGTGCTTATTAAAACAATCAAACGAAGAGACTGTGAAGTTTCAATTCTCTCAAAGTAGTAAAAACTAACTAAGAACTAAGAAGGGACACCGCGTGAGCAGCGTCCCTTTTTTATTAGAGTAAGAACCTGTTTTGAATTAATTCTGCTTCTTCATGAGGAGTCTTTCCGAGCTATTTGAGTTGTTCTTTCAAGGAACGTAGCGGGCTATGTGACAAGAAAGAACGGATAAAAGAGCCGAAAAGAAACTCAGCAAAAGTGAATAATAAAAGAAAGGAATAAATTAAAAAACAGGTTCTAATGTTAGAGAGAATTATACCTGCGAAAGGGAGGTTCAGAGTCTGTAGAGTCCCTTCTTGGGACGGTTTTCTATCTGCGGATTGCCCTTGTAGCCGATGTCGCCACTGCCACTCACTGCAGCGTTGAGTGTCTCGGTGGCATGGCAACGCACGTCACCACTGCCGGCCACACTGGCCGATACATGCTTCACTTCCAGAGCATCGGCATTAAGATCGCCCGAACCGGCCACTCTGTAATTGGCCTTATCGGCACGGCCGCTGACGCTCACTTCGCCCGAACCGGCCACGGAAATGGCCACGCCTTCGGCATCCACCTGTTTCATCTCCACCTCACCACTGCCGGCCACACTGGCCTTGAGTCCGCTGCAGCGGATATTCCTACTGTCCACATTGCCACTACCGGCCAAATCTATCTCCACGTCACCGCTGCAATCAATACGTCCGGTCTCAATGTCGCCACTGCCGGCCAACGTCAGCTTCAGGCAGTCGGTCTTCAGGCTACTCTTCAGGCTGATGTCACCACTGCCGGCCAGCGTGATGGCATTTATCTTCTCCGAGGAGACCTGTATAGTGAGTTTGTCGTAAGAGACACTATACCCTTTCTTGAAGCGGATGTTCAGCACTCCGTTGTCCACAATGACTTCAACGAGTGGCACAATGTTGTCAGGTCCATAGATTTCCACACCGGGTTTCCCGGCCTTCTGCGTATAGTCCACGTCCATGCTGCCGGCTACTTTCAGCCGGTTGAAGTCCTCTACGCGCACCTCCTTGGTGACATAGTTTTTGCTACCCTTCACGCGCTTATTACCAAAGGCGTTGTTGATGGTACATGAGTGTACGTTGAGCACCATGAATGTCATGGCTACGATGGTTGCTAATGCTTTCATAATTCTGTTCGTCTTTAATGTTCTATACTGATTAGACGAGAGGTGGTCGGAAAAAGTTGCACGGGAGACTCTTTTTTCTTCATTTTCTTGCACCTTTTGCCGATTCTTCGTTCTTTTGCCGAACATTGAAGAGAACGATGCGCCCGCCCTAAGACGGCCCGCGCCACCACAGAGATGAAGAAAGGACAGAGCATAAAGGACATAGAACTGGGAACCATTCAGCTAAGGGAGAATGTACGTGCCCGCTCGCTCATCTTCCGCGTAACGGAGGAGGGGGTGCGCATCACGATGCCACCGGGATTCCCCATGAACCGTGTGACCAAGGCTTTGGAAGAGTTGCGTCCGCGCCTGCTGCAACAGAAGCAATCACAAAAGCATACCCTGATTGACCTCAACTTCCGGATTGACGCTGAACTCTTCAAGCTGACACTGCTCCAAGGCAGGGAGCGCAACTTCTTTTCCCGTTCACAACCCGGAAGCATGGAAATCATCTGTCCGCCCGATACGGACTTCGGAGACGCTGCCCTGCAGAGTTGGTTGCACAAGGTGGTGGAAGAGGGACTGAGACGACAGGGCAAAGCGTTACTCCCGCCTCGTCTCGAGGCCCTGGCAAGGAAATACGGAATGGTCTACAAGAGTGTAAAGGTCAATTCCAGCAAGAGCCGCTGGGGCAGCTGTTCGCAACAGGGCAACATCAATCTCTCCTACTTCCTTCTGCTGCTACCCTCCCATCTGGTGGACTACGTATTGCTTCACGAACTGGCCCACACACGCGAGATGAACCACGGCCCACGTTTCTGGGAGGTGCTCAACGGCATGACCGACGGCCAAGCCCACGCCCTTCGCAACGAGCTGCGCCACTATCGGGCGGCATTATAGCTTCATGCCCATGCATCTGCCTGCATTAATATAAAAAGCAAATAAACCTTTTGTGGTTTTATGAGTTTATATTATCTTTGCTGAATCAATGATATAGTTATGCTTCAATTGGATGATTGCAGAAATAAACTGGCTAAGTTCAAACATGATTTAGGGTTGAAATATGGCCTTATTCGCATTGGGATATTCGGTTCTGTTGCAAGAAAAGAGAATACGGACAATAGCGATATAGACATCGTTGTAGAATTAGAGAAGCCTTCCTTATATTTAATGTACGATTTGAAAGAGAATCTGAAGAAGCTATTCGAATGTGAGGTAGACTTGGTGAGATTCAGAGATTCATTACGCCCAATGTTGAAGAACAATATTCAAAACGAAGCCATATATGTTTAAAAAATCACATTACACAATCAAAGACAGGTTAGAACAAATAGCAGAATCTATCGAACTGGTCATCTCAAGATGTGCAAACATACACACATCCCGCGAATTCCTGCTATCACCTGACAACATGACGAGATTCGATTCTTGCGTAATGCGGCTTCAAGCCATTGGCGAACAGATTGGCAAAATCCTAAGAGAAGAAGACTCTCCTCTTGACAAGTATCCGGAAATACCTTGGCTCGCAGCATACGATATGCGGAACTTCATCTCCCATGAATATGCCAATATTGATGAAGAGATTGTATTTGATGTGATTAAGGAAGATTTGCCTCGAATGCAGAAAGCTGTTAGGGAGATGTTACTTGCCTATTAAGTTCCTTTCTCTTATTTTCCCAGCAATACCACTCGCCCGTCCTGTTTCTCAAAGGTATATTCCCCTCCACGTTCACTCAGTTCGAAGAGGTCAAATTCCTCGGTCACATTATTTATAATAAAGAGTTGGTTCTCCTTGGCAAAGCGGTTCAGGGTGATGCTGACGGGTTCTTCCACGATGCAACGGTTCAGCAGCAGGCTGTCGTTGTTGATGGAGAGGGAAATGGAATCGCCCGCAAACCCTCTCTGCAAGGTGATGGTATAGGTTTCGGGAAAGGCGCGTCCTGCGTCCTGCGCCTGTTGCCGCTGCAGTCTCATGCTCATATAGACAAAGATGACCACTACAAAAATCACGGCAAAGGCCAGCAAGCCATTGCCCACCATAAACTGTTTGTTGGTATTCAGACGATGTGCCATATCACGACGCTTTATTGGTTTTGCCGACAAATGTAGTGAATTTATTTGAGAAACGCAGCAAGCTTTTCCCCACATCGTTTGTTTCTTCGGACAAGGAATCGTACTTTTGCCACACAAATGCCTGACAAGTCATGAAGAGCAACCATCAAACAATCATTCCATTATGAACAACAATCCCTAATTCCCAAACATATCATGAAACGATTCACCATTCTTTCAGCCTTGATGCTGACGGCCGTGCTGGCCATGGCCCAGCAGGCTCTGTGGGGAGGGGCACAGCTCGTCTCCCCCGAAATCCATCCCGACAACACCGTGACTTTCCGCCTGCATGCCCCCAAGGCCGTAAAGGTGCAGGTGACGGGAGACTTCCTGCCCACCCAGAAGATGAAGACACCCTATGGCGAGTTTGACGCGCCGGGCACGGCCGACCTGACGGAAGGCAAGGAGGGGGTATGGGAATACACCACACCATCTCCGCTGGCACCCGAGCTCTACAGCTACACCTTCCTGGTAGACGGTCTGAAAATCAACGACCCGGCCAATGTCTACATGATTCGCGACGTGGCCTCTGTGACCAACGTATTCATCATCGGTGGAGGCCGTGCCGACCTCTACAAGGTGAACGCCGTGCCTCACGGCACGCTCTCCAAGCAGTGGTATCACAGTCCCTCATTAGGCATTGAACGCCGTCTCACGGTCTACACGCCCGCCGGCTATGAAACCAGCGGCAAGCGCTACCCCGTCTTCTACCTGCTGCACGGCATGGGTGGCGACGAGAACGCCTGGAGCGAACTGGGACGGGCCGCACAGATTATGGACAACCTCATTGCACAGGGCAAAGCCGAGCCGATGATTCTCGTCATGACCAACGGCAATGCAGCCCAGGAAGCCGCTCCGGGCGAATCCTCCTTGGGCTACGTGCCGCCCACCATGCAACTGCCCAAGACGATGGAGGGTTCCTTCGAGACCCACTTCCCCGAAGTGGTGAAGTTCATCGACAAGAACTACCGCACCAAGGCCAACAAGAAGAGCCGCGCCATCGCCGGTCTCTCCATGGGCGGATTCCACTCCCTGCACATCTCCAAGCAATACCCCGACCTCTTCAACTATGTAGGACTGTTCTCTGCCGCCATCATGCCGGGCAAGGAGACGAAGTCGCCTGTCTACGAAGAGATGGAGGGCAAGCTGAAGGTGCAGTTTGCCAAGAAGCCCGCCCTCTACTGGATAGCCATCGGCAAGACCGACTTCCTCTACAAGGCCAATGAGGAGTATCGTCGGCTGTTGGATGCCAAAGGCTATCCGTATGAATATTACGAAAGCGACGAAGGCCACATCTGGAAGAACTGGCGCATCTATTTGACAGAGTTCGCACCGAAGCTGTTCCGGCAATAACATCGGGCAAGTGGCAGACCTTAAGCATAAAAAGACTGCTACATGACTAATATTCCATAAATTATTCTTTTCTTTGCACCATGAAAGAAACCCATAATTAACACCATGAACAAGAAACTGTTTCCATTGTTGGCACTAAGTCTGACCTTTGCTGCCTGTACGCAGAAGGCCACGGTAGAACCGGCCATTCCGCAAGACCCCGAGATTGAAAAGAAAGTAGAAGCCACGCTGCAGCGCATGACGCTGGAGGAGAAGATCGGCCAGATGACCGAACTGACCGCCGATGTGCTGGGCAAGCAGAACACACCCGAGTTTGAGATTGACGAGGCCCTGTTGGACAGCGTCATCGGCAAGTATAAGGTAGGTTCCATTCTGAATGCACCGCGCACGCTGGCCCTCACTCCCGAGCGTTGGGAAGAGGTCATCACCCGCATCCAGGAGAAGTCCATGGAGGTGATGGGCATTCCCTGCATCTATGGCTTGGACCAAAATCACGGCACCACCTACACCATGGGCGGTACGCTCTTCCCCCAGAACCTGAACGTGGCTGCCTCCTTCAACACCGAGCTGGCCCGCGAAGCCGCACGCGTCACGGCCTATGAGACCCGCGCCAGCAACTGCCCCTGGACCTACTCGCCCACACTGGACCTGAGCCGCGACCCGCGCTGGCCGCGCATGTGGGAGAACTATGGCGAAGACTGTCTGGTAAACGCCAAGATGGGTGAAGCCGCCGTGAAGGGCTTCCAGGGTGAAGACCCCAACCACATCGGTCCCAACAATATCGCTGTCTCCGTGAAGCACTACATGGGCTACGGCGTACCCCGCACGGGCAAGGACCGCACTCCCGCCTACATCTCTCCGCAAGACCTGCGCGAAAAGCACTTCGCCCCCTACAAGGCTGCCATCGAGGCCGGCGCGCTGACCGTCATGGTAAACTCCGGCTCCATCAACGGCATGCCCGTTCATGCCAGCTATGAGCTGCTCACCGAGTGGCTGAAGGAGGGACTGAACTGGGACGGTATGATTGTCACCGACTGGGCCGACATCAACAACCTCTACCAGCGCGAAAAGGTGGCCAAGGACAAGAAGGAAGCCATCAAGCTGGCCATCAATGCCGGTATAGACATGAGCATGGACCCCTACAGCTGGGACTTCTGCGTATTGCTGAAGCAACTGGTAGAGGAGGGTGAAGTGCCCATGAGCCGCATCGACGACGCTACCCGCCGCGTGCTGCGCCTGAAGTATCGCCTCGGTCTCTTCGACCAGCCCAACACCTGCTACAAGGACTATCCCAAGTTTGCCGATGCCGAAGCTGCCGACATGGCCACCAAGGCTGCCGAGGAGACCATGATTCTCCTGAAGAACAAGGAGAACATCCTGCCGCTGGCACAAGGCAAGAGACTGCTCATCACCGGTCCCAACGCCAACTCCATGCGCTGCCTGAACGGCGGTTGGAGCTACACCTGGCAAGGACACCGCACGGATGAGTTCACGGCCCAGCACAACACCATCCTCGAGGCCATGCAACAGAAGTTCGGTGCGTCAAACATCGTCTACGAACCGGGCGTGACCTATAACGAGAAGGGTGCCTACTGGGAAGAGAACGAGCCGCAGATTGCCAAGGCGGTGGCTGCCGCACGCGGTGTGGATATCATCGTGGCCTGCATCGGCGAGAACTCCTACTGTGAGACTCCGGGCAACCTGAGCGACCTCACCCTGTCGGCCAACCAGCGCGACCTGGTGAAGGCTCTGGCCAAGACCGGCAAGCCCATCGTGCTCATCCTCAGCGAAGGTCGTCCGCGCCTCATCAGCGACATCGAACCGCTGGCACAGGCTGTGGTGGACATCATCCTGCCGGGCAACTATGGCGGCGATGCCCTGGCCAACCTGCTGGCCGGCGAGGCCAACTTCAGCGGCAAGCTGCCCGTCACCTATCCCAAGGACAACGGCGCACTCACCACGTATGACTACAAGGTCAGCGAACAGGTGGGCACCATGGCCGGAGCCTACGACTACAACGCCGTGGTGGACGTACAGTGGGCCTTCGGTTACGGCCTCAGCTACACCACCTTCGAATACAGCAACCTGAAGGCCGACAAGACCGACTTCACCGCCAACGATGACCTGACCTTCACCGTAGACGTGAAGAACACCGGCAACCGTGTGGGCAAGGAGGCTGTCCTGCTCTTCAGCAGCGACCTGCTGGCTTCGCTCACGCCCGACTCACGCCGCCTTCGCGCCTTCACCAAGGTGGAACTGCAACCGGGTGAGACCAAGAGTGTCTCCCTGACCATCAAGGGCAGTGACCTCGCCTTCGTGGGCAACGATGCCAAGTGGGTACTGGAACCCGGCGACTTCCGCATGCAGGCGGGCAACCAGACGCTCACCGTCACCTGCACCGCCGGCAAGAAGTGGGACACTCCCAACAAGTAAACACCGCCCCAACAGCGTATTATTAAAAAGGTACGGATGCATGGACTGCACACAAAATCATTTTCTTTGTGAACTTCCATGCCATCCGTACCTTTTTTTGCCTACCTTTGCGCCTGTAAACAAACCATCCATCCTGTACACTCATGAAGAAAGAGACCCTCCTGCTGTTCACCTCTGCACTGTTTCTGAAGTTTCTCATCTTTGATGTCATCTGGGCCATCCCCACGACTTTCACCTCGTTCTCCACCGTGGAGTTCTGGGTCACCAAGCTGATTGCCGCACTGCTACTGGCGGCACCCGTCTGCCTGTTCCGCCTGTGGAAGACGGAGGTGGTGGTGATGTTGCTGCTGGATGCCCTGTTGGTGGCCAACCTGATGTACTTCCGCACCTACTACAGTGCCATTCCCCTGAGCAGCTATGCCCTGTCGGGCAATCTGGCCGACTTCACGGGCAGCGTGTGGGACTCCCTGCGCTGGTGCGACCTCTTGTTCCCGCTCTCCACCATCGTTACGGCCCTGCTCTACCGTCTCCGCGTCTCTCCCTACTCAGACCGTGCGGGCAAGACGGAAGGAGGCTACAGCCGGCAACTGCCGCGCTGGCAGAGGCCGGGTGTCTGCTACTGGGGCACGCTGACGGCAGCCATTGCGGTGCTCTGCCTGATGAACAGCGTGAAGGGCGGCTTCCGCAACGCCTATGACCGGGTGAGGCAAGGGGCCTACACCAGTTCCGCTGGCAGCACGATATACACACTCTTCGGTTCGCTCTACTATGACCTCATCAGCAGCGACGAGACGCTGACGCCCGAAGCCCGGCAAGAGATTGAACAACACCTGGAAGCCATTCCCGAACATCTGCCCATAGACAGCCTGCCGCCGTCGGCCACGCGCAACAGTCTCGTCCTCATCCTGGCCGAGTCATTAGAGAGCTGGGTGCTGGAACGGGAGGTGGAGGGACAGGAAATCACCCCTTGCCTGAACCGCTTGCTCAGGGAGGAGAGCACGCTCTACGCGCCCAACGTACTGACACAGGTGAAGGGCGGACGAAGCATCGACGCACAGCTGCTCGTGTTGGCCGGACTGCTGCCCGTGAACAGCGGGACCTACAGCAGCCAATATCCCGACCACACCTACCTCACGCTGCAGAAGGCCATGCACGAACAGAAAGGCTCGCGCAACTACCTGCTCACCATAGACAAACTCTCCACCTGGAACCAGGGAGTCATTGCACAGCGTTTCGGCACAGACACCATCCTGGCCTATCAGGACTTTGAGCTGACCGAAGCCTTCGGCACCCACAAGCGGGTGGGCGACGGCGCTTTCTTCGACCAATGCCGGCAGAAGATGGAGCGGGGCGAAATCTGGCAACCGGGCGAACATGCTCTCCTGCAGTTTGTCACCTACTCCGGCCATGCGCCCTGGAAGATGCCCGACGAGCTGAAGCGCCTCTCCTTCCCGCCGGAGATTCCCACCCTGATGGCCGACTACATGACCGTGGCCAACTACACCGACCGGGCCATCGGACGCTTCATTGACTACCTGAAGTCACGCCCCGACTATGACGAGACGCTCATCGTCATCACCGGCGACCACGAGGGACTGGCCTCGCAGCGCGAAACGCTCCTGAAGGAGAAGGCTGCACAGGGCATCGTCTCAAGCAAGCCCTTCACACCCTTCATCGTGGTGAACGCTCCCGTGGGCCTGCGCTACGAACAGGTCTTGGGACAGATTGACCTCTATCCCACCCTGCTGAACCTGCTGCAGTTAGACAGCTACCGATGGACCGGCCTCGGCACCAGCCTCTTCCATCCCGGCCGGAAGGATGTGGCCGTAGGCTCGCAGCTGAACACCGAAGGCAGCGAAGCCCACGACTCCGCCGAGGTGGAGCGCCTGAAAAAAGCCTACGACATTTCCGACCAGATCATTCGTCTGGACTACCTGAAACAGGGGACCTTTTAGCCGTTTGGACCATACATGAGTGGTGCGTGGACCACACATGTTTCGTCCGCGGACCACACATGTCTCGTCCACGCACCGCACATGTCCCGTCCAAACGCCTCAAAAAAGCCCTCTCTCTGTTGCCTGATTGCGGTGAACTTCGTACCTTTGCCCGAAGAATACAACGATAATCTATTAGATACAGACGATATGGAAACTACCCGCCAGAACAAAATCGCACGCCTGCTCCAGAAGGAGCTGAGCGACATCTTCCTGCTGCAAACCAAGGCGATGCCGGGCACCCTGATTTCGGTGAGCGCCGTGCGCATCAGCCCCGACATGAGTGTGGCACGCGCCTACCTCAGTGTCTTTCCATCCGCCAAGTCGGAAGAAATCATCAAGAACGTCAACGCCAACATGAAGTCCATACGCTACGAACTGGGCACCCGGGTGCGCCACCAGCTGCGCATCATCCCCGAACTGAAGTTCTTCGTGGACGACTCCTTAGACTACCTGGAGCATATTGACGAACTGCTGAAATAAGAGACGCCCACGCCATTGCCTTCCCGTCCATGAACCTCCCCTTCTACATCGCCCGCCGCTACCTCTTCGCACCGAAGAAGCACAACGCCATCAACATCATCTCGGGCGTGTCGGTCTGCGGAGTGGCACTGGCCACACTGGCCATGGTGTGCACGCTCTCCGTCTTCAACGGTTTCCAGGAGATGGTGGCCGGATTCTTCACCGCCTTCGACCCCGAACTGAAGATTCTGCCCCGCGAAGGGAAGGTGTTCGACCCTCGGGAGGAACGCTTCGAAGCGGTCAGGGCACTGCCCGAGATTGCCATCTGGTCGGCCACGCTGGAGGAGAACGCCATGGTGCAGTACAAAAACCGACAGACCGTGGCCGTCATCAAGGGGGTGGAGGAGAACTTCAGGCAGCTCGCCTCCATCGACAGCCTGCTCTATGGTGCCGGCAAGTATGTGCTGAACGACTCGGTGGTGGACTACGGCATTGTGGGCATCGACCTGATATCCGAATTGGGCACCGGCCTGCAGTTCATCGACCCGCTGCAGGTCTACGCCCCCAGACGGCTGGCGCGGGTCAACCTCTCCAACCCCTCGGCCTCCTTCAATCGGGAATACCTCTTCTCGCCGGGCGTGGTGTTCGTGGTGAACCAGCAGAAGTACGACTCCCGCTACATCATCGCCCCGCTCTCCCTGGCCCGGCGGCTCTTTGAATATGAACACGAGGTGACGGCCATCGAGCTGAAGCTGAAGCCCGGCAGCGACACCGGCCGGACCAAGGAGAAGATTGCCGACATGTTGGGGGCGGACTTCAGGGTGATGGACCGCTATGAGCAACAAGCCGACGTGTTCCGCATCATGGAGATAGAGAAGCTCATCTCCTACCTCTTCCTCACCTTCATCCTGACCGTGGCCTGCTTCAACGTCATCGGCTCGCTCTCCATGCTCATCCTGGACAAGCGGGAAGACACTGCCACCCTGCGCAAACTGGGTGCCGACGAGAAACTGATTGTGCGCATCTTCCTCTACGAAGGGCGGCTCATCTGTCTCTCGGGAGCCGTCATCGGCATCCTGCTGGGCCTGCTGCTCTGCTTCCTGCAGCAAGAGTTCGGCCTGATTAGTCTGGGAGGGGGCAACGGAGCCTTCGTGGTAGACGCCTACCCCGTGAGCGTGCATGCCGTCGACCTCCTGCTCGTCCTCGCCACGGTGGTGGCCGTGGGCTTCATTGCCGTGCGCTATCCGGTGGGCTATCTCTGCAAAAGGTTGCGATAGTGCAGAAAAAAACGTTTTTTAGTCCCATTCGCCACACTTTTCTCTCTTTTTATTTCATTATTTGCATTTTTTCAATAACTTTGCCCCGAAAAGTTGATGCTACCTGCCCCACTGGCCTGCATACGACAGACGTCGGAGGTCGGAACCGAAGGGCTCGTCGACAAAAAGAGGCAGTTCGCCGATTCTGTTTGGTGAAGTCACAAGTCTGACTTACCTTTACCGGTGAAAAAATCCTCATTAAAAGGAACAAGTAGAAACTCTCTCTAAATAGCGTTTTTTCATGTATTATTGACTTGGACCGTTCTGACCTGTGAAGGCCGGAACGGTTTTTTGTGCTATCCCCTCAGCAACTCTTCCGTAAGAAGACGCACTCCCTCGGAGGCGCCGGCACGGATGGCACGCACGGGGCGGTCGGTGCCGGTATTCACGGGCTTGGGGTCAATGAGGTAGACGGGGGCGGCGGCCGGCGCATAGTGCAGCAGTCCGGCAGCAGGATAGACGTTGAGCGAAGTGCCGATGATGACCAGGATGTCTGCCTGCTCCACGAGCTTGATGGCAGACTCTATGGCGGGCACGGCCTCACCGAACCAGACGATATAGGGGCGCAGCTGACTGCCGTCACCGGCCAGGTCGCCCATCTTCACGGTGTACTCCTCGGGGCGCAGCTCCTTGATGTAGCGCGGGTCGTTGGGCGAGAAGGAGGAGCAGACCTTGGTGAGCTCGCCATGCAGATGGAGCACAGAGGTGCTGCCGGCACGCTCGTGCAGGTTGTCCACGTTCTGGGTGACGACACTGACGTTGAAGTGTTCCTCCCATCGGGCCACGCCGCGATGGCCTTCATTCGGCTCCACCGTGAGCAGTTGCCTGCGCCGCTCGTTGTAGAAGTCCAGCACCAGCTGGGGATTACGGGCATACCCCTCGGGGGTAGCCACCTGTTCCACGGGATACTTGTCCCACAGGCCGCCGGCATCACGGAACGTGCTGATTCCGCTCTCGGCACTCATGCCGGCTCCGGTCAATACAACTAAATTCTTCTTCATAATGTACAAGTAATGAGGATGAGCCGCAAATATAGCAAAAGTTTTGCGAACTTGGACTTTAACTCCTGAGCAAGCTTTGCTTGCGAAACTTGAACAAATAAGAAATTTTAAATGCTCAAAACCGCTATCATTCAAATAAAAGACTTACTTTTGTCGCTCTTAATCGAAAGAAAATGGATAAATTCAGTTATGCTATCGGCCTGGGAATAGGCCAGAACCTGCTGGGCATGGGTGCCAAGGGCATCAACGTGGAGGATTTTGCACAAGCCATCAGCGATGTGCTGAACGGAAATCCCACCGCCATCACCCACAACGAAGCCCGCGACATCGTGAACAAGTATTTCGCTGAACTGGAACAGCAGATGAGCGCCGCCAACATAGAGGCCGGCCGCAAGTTCCTGGAGGAGAACAAGAAACGCCCCGGCGTAGTGACCCTGCCCAGCGGCCTGCAGTATGAAGTCATCAACGAAGGCAACGTGGGCACGTATGCCCAAATCACCGACAAGGTGCAGTGCCACTATGAAGGCACGCTCATCGACGGCACGCTGTTCGACAGCTCCATCAAGCGCGGCCAACCCGCCACGTTTGGAGTGAACCAGGTCATCCCCGGATGGGTAGAGGCCCTGCAGCTGATGCCCGAAGGTGCCAAGTGGAAACTCTACATCCCCAGCGACCTGGGCTATGGCGCACAAGGAGCCGGCGAGATGATTCCGCCCCACAGCACCCTCATCTTCGAAGTGGAACTCCTGAAAGTCATCAGATAGACTCCCCCAATCATCAATTAACAACTGTCAACTATCAATTAAAAAAAGAATATGAAGAAAACAATCCTCATCGCGGCCGTTGCAATCGCCGCCGGACTGGCCTCCTGTACGGCCCAAAGCCCGAAAGCAAACCTGAAAAACGAAGTAGACTCACTCTCCTATGCCATCGGCATGGCACGCACACAGGGCCTGGAGCAATACCTGGCCCAGCAAGGCGTAGACTCCACACAGATGGCAGACTTCCTGAAGGGATTCAAGGAAGGTGCAGCCATGGTGGGCGACGAAGACGTGGCCTACATGATGGGTCTGCAAATCGGCCAGAACGTGAGCAAGCAATGGGTAGAAGGCTTCAACCAGCAAATCTTCGGTAGCGACAGCACCAAGACCATCAGCCGCGAAGACCTGCTGGCCGGTTTCATCGCCGGCGTAGTGGGCGACCACAAAACCATGAACATGGACGAGGCTCAGGCATACTCCACAGCCAAGACTGAATCCATCAAGGAGAAAGCCCTGTTGGAAAGATACGCTGAAAACAAGGAAGCCGGCGAGAAGTTCCTGGCCGAGAACAAGCAGAAAGAGGGCGTAGTGACCACTCCGAGCGGCCTGCAATACAAGGTCATCACTCAAGGCAAGGGAGCCATCCCCGAAAAGACCGACAAGGTGAAGGTGAACTATCGCGGCACGCTGATTGACGGCACCGAGTTCGACAGCTCCTACAAGCGCAAGGACAAGGACGGCAACTCTCAACCCGCCACCTTCCGCGCCAACCAGGTCATCAAAGGCTGGACTGAAGCACTGACCTTGATGCCCGTAGGCTCCAAGTGGGAACTCTACATCCCGCAAGAGCTGGCATACGGCTCACGCGAAACCGGCGCCCAAATCAAGCCCTTCTCAGCCCTCATCTTCGAGGTGGAACTGGTGGGCATTGACGAAGAGAAAAAGAAATAATCCCCACCGGACCCATACACACCGGGCGAAGCATCACCCGGACTGACAAGGCACGGAGCACACGAATACGAAACGGAATGGACACCCCATCTCCGCCAAGTATCGCGCACTCCGTGCCTCATTTTATCCCCACAAAAACAGCGTGCAGTTCCCTTTTAATTTTTTTTCTCCTCAAAGCATAGATAAATTAAAATAAAGTCCTATATTTGCTTACTTTTTGATAACAGACAAGAACATATACATTCTTACTTATGGAAAAAATAGACAATCTCGACCTGCAGATTCTGGAAATCATCTCCCAGAACGCCCGCATCCCCTTCAAAGACGTAGCCGCCGAGTGTGGCGTATCGCGTGCAGCCATCCACCAACGGGTGCAACGTCTCATCGACCTGGGAGTCATCATCGGCTCGGGCTATCACGTAAACCCCAAGTCGCTGGGCTACAGCACCTGTACCTACGTGGGTATCAGACTGGAGAAAGGCTCCATGTACAAAGCCGTCGTGGCCGAACTGGAGAAAATCCCCGAAATCGTGGAGTGCCACTTCACCACCGGCACCTACACCATGCTGACCAAGGTCTACGCACGTGACAACGAACACCTGATGGACCTGCTGAACAACAGGATGCAGGAGATTCCCGGCGTAGCCTCCACCGAGACCCTCATCTCCCTGGATCAGAGCATCAAGAAGGAAATACCCATCTGTCCCGAGAAGTAACGGCATCGCGCATGGACATCCTGAACGACTATCACCTGTCGGGACTATTCATCGGCATCTGCACATTCCTCATCATCGGCCTCTTCCACCCTGTTGTAATCAAGGCCGAATACCATTGGGGCACACGATGCTGGTGGATATTCCTCTTGCTGGGCATAGGCGGTGTGACGCTCTCGCTCTGCACCGACAACGTCCTGCTTTCCACGTTGGCCGGCGTCTTTGCCTTCTCCTCCTTCTGGACCATCAAGGAAGTCTTCGACCAGGAAGAGCGCGTGCGCAAAGGCTGGTTCCCCAAGAACCCCAAGCGCACCTACAAGTTCTGAAAAAACGGTCCAAAGACTTGCATAATTCAGCAGAAAGCACTACTTTTGTCCCCGCATCCCACACAAGGGGTCACCGGACTTGTAGCTCAGTTGGTTAGAGCAACAGACTCATAATCTGGAGGTCCTTGGTTCAAGCCCAAGCTGGTCCACATTGACAATTAAGCACTTGCAGACTTCTGTAGGTGCTTTTTCTTATGAGTTTTTCATTTATTCGCCCTATCTTTGCCCCACGTAGATGTAAACCACCCTCACTACCCATGATACTATCCAAAGAGACTGAAGAGTTTATCCGCGAACACAGGCTGCAGGACGTAAGACAGCTGGCACTACAGGCGGCGCGCTACCCACTGGTGGAGATGGGCGCGGCACTGACGCAGATTGCCGGATGGCAGGCGGCACGGGAAAAACTGCCCTCCTGGGCGGCCGTTGAGGGCATCATCTATCCGCCCCGCCTCAGCATGGAGCAATGTTCGTCGGAGGCCACGGCACGCTATAAGGGCAGGTTGGTGACGCAGATCGCCCCATGTGGCACGCTGACGGACCTCACGGGGGGCTTCGGCATAGACTGTGCCTTCCTGGCTCCGAACTTCACGCAGGTCACTTATGTGGAGCGTCAGGAGGTGCTCTGCCAGGCAGCACGCCACAACTTTCCGCTGCTGGGCCTCCGCCATATCGACGTGAGGCACATGGACAGCACGGACTATCTGCAGGAGATGCCGGAGAACGACTGGATATTCATCGACCCCGCCCGACGCGACCTGCATGGCGGAAAGACGGTGGCCATTACCGACTGTGAGCCTGACGTGAGCCGGTTAGAGGAGCTGTTGTTGCAGAAGGCTGCCCATGTGTTGGTGAAGCTGTCGCCCATGCTGGACCTCAGCCTGGCCATCAGCGAACTGCGCCACGTGCAGGAGGTACACGTCGTGGCACTGAACAATGAGTGCAAAGAGCTCCTGCTGGTGCTCGGGCGGGAAGGGGGAAGTGCCCCGGAGGAGATACCCTTCCACTGCATCAACTTAGGCCAGCATCCCTCCTCTTTCCGTTTCTGCCGACGCGAGGAGCAGGCAGCCCCCTGCCCCATAGCCACGCAACTCGGCACTTACCTCTACGAGCCCAACGTGACCTTGCTGAAGGCCGGCGCTTTCCGCAGTCTGACTAATATATATAAGGTGGAGAAGTTGCATGCCAACAGTCACCTCTACACCTCCGACCGTCTTCTCCCCGAATTTCCCGGCCGTTGCTTCCGCATCACGGGCCACAGCGGCTTCGGCAAGAAGGAGCTGAAGGCTCTGACTGCCGGCATCAAGCGGGCCAACCTGACCGTGCGCAACTTCCCCATGAGCGTGGCCGACCTGCGCAAACGCCTGAAGATAGCCGAGGGAGGCGACCATCACCTCTTTGCCACCACACTGGCCGACGACAGCCACGTCATCATCCAGGCAGAACGCCTCACCTCTATATAATGAAGGTGGGACAAATCTCGATTTAGGCACGGATTACACGGATTTTCACAGTTGGATTATAACCATATCAGATATAAAATAGTGATATAATCAGTGATTATCCGTGTAATCCGTGCCTAAAATCTCAATGATTTGTTTTTTGATACGCCTTCACTATTTACCTCTCCCCACCCTCAGAGGCCCTTCTCACGCTGATTTCGTTTACCTTCCGCCCTCCAGAAACTTACCGAACGCTTTACAAAAACTTACCGCGCCTCTCCCTTTCCGCCTGCTTGCGGAGGGGACGGAAGGGGCGGGCGGACGCCGTCACTTAACAAACCCCTTAAAATTCCGATTAACCGATTAATTTAATCCTTCCGTTAATTATACAACCTCAATATTTCTTTCCCTCCAACCCCACCCAGAAGACTCCTGAGCGGGGTGTATCATCAAAATTCTGCTTATACAACGGTTATACTCCTTTCCGGCACGTGCCGTTTGCCCTACCTTTGCAGTGCGGAAAAGAAGTAGCCGCAAGCCAGAAGAAAAACAAATTTTAGCGCGAAAGCCGACAAGCGGAAAGCCCATCGGCCCAAGCAAGAAAAACGAACGAGAAACGAAAAACAACAGAAGAAAAACAAACTTAGAAAGATGAAACTCTTAGTTACATTGAAAATGCTGCTCATCGCCTCCCTATTAATAATGTGTACGGGAAAGGCCGGCGCCCAGGACGTGGTCGTGAAAAGCAACCTGCTCTATCTGGCCACCGCAACGCCCAACCTGGCCATGGAGTTTGCCACAGGAGGCAGACAGTCGCTCGTACTGCAAGGAGGATGGCAGCCCTGGGAATACTCCGACACCAAGAAGCTGAAGCACTGGCTCGTGCAGCCCGAATACAGATGGTGGACCTGCGAAACCTTCAACGGGCACTTCTTCGGACTCCACGCACTGGGCGGACAGTTCAACGCCGGAGGACTGAAGCTCCCCTTCGGAGCCTTCCCCGAACTGGAAGACCACCGCTACCAGGGATGGGCCGCAGGCGGAGGACTCTCCTGGGGATACCACTGGATGCTGGGACGCAAGTGGGGACTGGAGCTGACCCTGGGACTCGGCTACCTCTACATCGACTACAAGAAATACCCCTGCCCCGGATGCGGCAGTGCCGAGAAAGACGCCAACCGCCACTACGTAGGCCCCACCAAAGCAGCCATCAACCTCGTCTACGTACTTAAATAAACGCTTAAACGCCTCAACGAAAAATAAACGAATAGAAAAATGAACAGCCTACAGAAGAACATAATCGCCACCCTCTGCAAGACCCTCCTTGCCCTCGCAGCCCTCGCCACGCCAGCCGCTGCCGCCGCACAGGAGCCGTCACGCGACGAAGCCCCGCGCTATCAGGCCACGGCCACCGACAGCAACGTGCGCATAGAGAAAGGCAACGTGGCCGTGCAGATGAACATCGACCTCGGCGAGAAGAACGTGCGCAGCCAGGAGAAACGCGTCATCACACCCATCCTGCGCAGCCACGACGGCAACCACACCGAAACCCTCCCCCCCATCGTGGTGAACGGACGCAAGCGCGCACTGAAAGACCTGCGCGACGGCATCCAGACCACCGATGCCTACACCGTGCTGAAGGGCAACCGCGACGAAAACCGCTACGTGGCCTACCGCGCCTCCCTCCCCTACGAGAGCTGGATGGACAGCGCGTCGCTGGCTTTGGACGAAAAGGTCACGGGATGTAACTGCAAAGGCAGCGGCAACAACCTGCAAAACCTGCAGCCCACCCTGCTCTACACCCCGCAGATTCAGCTCTCCTCCTGGCGCGAGTGCCCCGTGGAGTACACGCCTCACAGCCTGCAGCGCGACGCCTACCTCATCTACCCCGTAGACCAGACCATCCTCTATCCCACCCGCTATGGCAACCAGAGCGAGCTGGCCAAGATAGACTCCGCCCTGCTCTTCGTGCAGCGCAACCCCATCTACGAAATCCGCACCATCGAGATTACCGGCCACGCCTCCCCCGAAGGCAAGCTGGCCCACAACATCGAGCTTTCACAAGGCCGTGCCGAGGCCCTGAAGAGCCACATCCTGAAGCACTACACCATGCCCGACACGCTCCTCGTCGTGAAGCCCGGCACCGAAAACTGGGACGGACTGGTGGAGGTGTTGCAGACCTACGAGCTGCCCCACAAGCAAGAGATTCTGGACATCATAGCCGCCGAGCCCAATCTGGATCGCCGCGAAGACCGCATCAAGGAAATAGGTGAAGGTGTTCCCTACCGCACACTGCTTCATGCCATCTACCCCTATCTGCGCAAGAACACCTTTACCATCTCCTACATCAGCCGCGAGCGCACCCCCGACGAGGCACGCCAGCTGGTCTTCACCAACCCCTCCGAGCTGAACATCCATGAGTTCTATCGCGTCATAGACGCCTACTATGCCGACAAGCCCGGCATCCGTGCCCAGGTGCTCTGCATAGCAGCCGACACCTATCCCCGCCACTCCATTGCCAACAGCAACGCCGCCCTGGCCTGCCTGCAGACAGGCGACATAGAGATGGCCGAACGCTACCTGCTGAACACGCAAAACGAGCCCGCCACTTGGAATAACCGCGCCTGCCTCCTGTGGCAGCAGGGCAAAGTGGAGGAGGCCGTCCTGTGGTGGCAGAAGGCCGCCGCCGAAGGCGACGAGCAGGCCCGCCACAACCTCAGCGAACTGCAAAAGCGTGGCTACTAACCCCCCTATCAAGCAAACAAGCAAAACAATTTAAATTCCAACTCAATTATTTATCAATTATGAAAACAAGAAACTTTTTAGTCATGGGCCTCTTGGGCCTCGGAATGATGACGGCTTGCACAAATGATGATGAAGCCGTGAACGTAAATCCCAATGACGGGGACAAAGCTACGGCACAGATTATGATTAGTGTTGCTGCTTCAAACACAACTACAAGAACTGAAACAGCAGGAGATAGTGGTGATGAAGTTGCAGCAACTGAATCAGAAAATAATATCAAGTCATTGACTATTGTATTAGCAGATGCCAATGGCGTAGCACAACAAGTTGTAACCCCTGAAATGAAAACGGAAATTACGACCAACAAAGAAATTCGCGCTACAGAACCGTTCAATATCACTCCTGGAAAGTTCTATGTATATGTATTGGCCAACTATGAGAAAAACAAGGAGAATATCTCTCCCGTTATTATCGGTAGCACCAATATGAAACAAGCTTTCGGTATCACAGGAACGTTGAGCACAGCGAACCAATTCTTCATGAGTAATGCTGATAAAGTAGAGGAAGTAGATTTCACTGTTGATGGTACTGACACAGAAGTTGATGATGATGGTACTGACGTAACAAATGGAGAAAAAGTAAAACTAGTTGAGGCCAACATTGAGCGTGTAGTCAGCAAGGTAACATTCAACAATAGTAATGATGCTAAATTTGAGGTAAAAGACGGTAACACCGTTGTTGCCAAAGCAACTTTGCAGGGCGTTTCTTTGATTAACCTGAATAAGAAAATGTATATTGTGAAGAATAAGGTTACTCCTACAGGTATAACAACACCTTCTTGGACTAATAGTTGGTATTATGCAGAAGACCCGAACTATAATAGTACTACCGACTTAGAGAATAATTTCAGCCAGGCTGAAGCTGCTGAATTCTCAACCCCTGCAGAAGCAGTATTCTATTGTCCGGAGAACACAATGGCAGCTAACGCACAATTGCATGGTCAGACTACAGGTGTTGTTTACAAAATAGCGTTCGCTCCTGAAAATACAATATACGTAAAGCTGGCTAACGGTGGTACTGATGCCTACAGTACTGTATTTACCAAAGTACTTTCCAATGCAAACAAAGGAGATATTACAGAGACTATCTTTGATGGCGATTTGGAAACAAGCGACGATGTAACAGAAGGTTCTTTCTATGTATACAAGGGTTTGATTTTCAAAAACAAGAAGGCCGCTTATCTGTATCGTGCCATCGATAATAAACTGAGTTCTCAAGACGGTTCTGATGTAATCACTGAGTATCAGGGCTATGCAATCAGCGCACCGGAAGATGTAATCCTCTACAAGGGTGGCGTTTGCTACTATACTGCATGGATTAAGCACAATCCTACGACTCAAGCTAGTATGGAGCATGGCAAATATGGTACAGTACGCAACCACTGGTATGAGTTGAAAGTTACAGGTATCAATGCTTTGGGACACTATGAACCTACTTATGAAAATGCCACTGACCCCGACGACCCGAAGAAAGCAAAAATCCAAGTTCAAGCAACTGTCAAGAAGTGGGTTCTTGTTAAGCAAGACGTAATCCTCGGCCAATAAAGACATTCAGAAATTCCCTTTTAAAGTTTGATTTATTAGTTACTCGCGGAGGCACGCTCCTGTGTTTGCATAGAGATTGTTTAGCCCATAAGTCAGGGCGTGCCTCCTTTCTTTTCAATAGGTTTTCACATAACAGACGCGGGAGAAATTACTGCCGCACGGACAAAAAATTAAGTTAAACGAAATGAACCGCCAAATCACGAAAATAGGACTTAGAACAATGTTGTGCTGCATGCTGGCACTGCTGATGAGCGCATGCGTCTATGAAGACGAAGTGCCCTGTCCCTGCAAGCTGCGTTTTGTCTACGACCACAACATGGAGTGGGCCGACGCCTTCGCCTCACAGGTGGAGAAAGCCACCCTCTTCATCTTCGACGATCAGGAAAGGTTCATCACCACAAAGACAATAGACTGCAAGCAACTGAACAACAACACGCTGGACCTGCAACTGGCACCGGGACGCTACACCCTCGTAGCCTGGGCCACGAGCGGGGACGCGGGTTGCTACCAATATGAAAACGCCATGAAGGAAGGCACCTCCACCCTGCAGGACCTGAAGCTGAAGCTGCAGTGCCAGGCCGGAGAAGAGGACTACGGGAAGAACCCCGCCGACCTGTGGCACGGCATGCTGAAGGACTTCCACGTGCAGGCCAACCAGCCCACCAGCGACACCCTGCGACTGCTGAAGAACACCAACCGCATCAAGGTGCTCCTGCAAAGCGTGGACGGCTCGCCCGTCGGCATGGAAGACTACTCTCTGGCCATCACCGACGCCAATCATGCCTATGCCCACGACAACAGCGTGCTGCCCCACCTGGCCACCCTCACCTACCGTCCCTACCAGACGCGCGAAGTGACCATAGACAACAGCGCAGCCACGCCCGATGCAGCCTCGCGCGCCGAGGCCGACGCCCCGGCCACCATCTCGGCCATCACCGCCGAAATGGCCACCCTGAGGCTCATGGCCGACCGCAGCCCCCGATTCATCGTGCACAACGAACGGACGGGACGCGACCTCTTCAACATCAACCTGCGCGAATACCTGGACAAGATGCGCCTCTCTGAACACGCCAACCTGCCGCTGCAGGAGTTCCTGGACAGAGAGAACACCTGGCAGGTCATCCTCGTCATGGGACAGAAGAACGACGGCACCAAGGTCATGCTCTCCCTGCAAATCAATGCCTGGCGAATCATATTCAACGACGTAAGCCTATAAACAGGATAACAACAACACGTGTGATGAAAAAGCGATAATAAAGATATTAAAGATATTACAGTTAGACCTGACTCTTATTTTACATTGTACAACTCTTATTTACAACTCATTTTTTCATAGCAAGAAAACAACAACCCACTCCCTGACATGAAATCTACAGAAGCCTATAACGCACACCACGGGGCAGCAAGCACGCTCTTTCTTTCCCTTTGCTTGCTCCTCACCCTCTGCCTCGCGGGAGCCTGCAGCGACGACTACGACGACGCCGCACCGGCACCCCGACAAGGCATGGTGACGCTCTCCCTCCCCGGAGTGCTGACACGCGCCGCTACCGACACCGACGACAACGGCGCTACCTACATCCCCGTGGAAAACGGTGGCACCAACGAAGGTGCCATCAACGCCGAGAAAGGCCTCTGGTTCTTCGCCTTCCCCGTGAAGAACGGCAACAACGACACAGACTACAACCCCGACAACTTCTACAGCGCCGACATCCTCTCACGCCTCTCCGAAACAGACGGCAACAACCACAGACAACTGCAAATCCCCCTGCCCTACGGCACCTACCACTTCTACCTGGCAGGCAACATCGCCGGACTGCAACACGTGCGCTCCGAGCAGGCCCTCCAGCAAATCTACCTGGCCTACACCCAAGGCACCAACAACCACCTCTACGTGGGCAGCAACGGTGGCGAACTGAAGGCCGGCAACCTCCCCATGTTTCGCGACGGTGCCCCCTTGGAAGTGACCATCAACGACCAGACGGGCAACACCACCCCCGTGGCCGACATGCACCTCACCTTCCTCTGCGCCAAGGTCACCCTGAACATGCAGATGGCACCCGGCACCACCACCGCCTCTTCCTCCCTGCAGAAGCTCCACCTCAGCCACCTGGCACAGACCTCTCCCGTCGTCCTCCTGAACTACTTGGACGAGGCCAACAATGGCAAGGTCTTCGCCAACGACGCCGACTACAAGGAGTTCTCCCCCAAGCGCAAGGAGGAGTGTCCCAACGGCTATTTGGCCGCCAACCGCATCGCCATCCCTGCATCCCCCGTTGCCGATAGCGAGGACAACGGCAGCCAACGCCCCTCCAATGCCGTGCCCCTCATGGACGGCACTAACCCCATCAGCATCCCCGCAGCCAACGCCCAGAAGGCCCTCGTCGCCACCTTCTACCTCCCCGAATACTACGTGAAGGCCAGCGACAGCACCACGGACTACATCAAGGACGCGAACGGGTCGTCGCGCACCCCCTCCAAGATCCACCTCACCGTGGACGGCACCCTCTACACCCTCCCCCTGGGCGGCCTCGCCACCACCGAATACACCGGCAGCAACGCCGACGGCCTCATCGCCCAGAGCAAATTCCCCGGCGGCAACCTCGTCCGTGGCACCCACTACGACCTCACCGCCTACGTCCCCGACCCCGGCGAGGAGTGGACCCTCACCGTTACCCCCTACGCCTGGAACACCCGCACCCTCAACACCGCCTTCCGCGAAACGGAGCTGTGGGTGGAAGAGACCGAGACCACCGATGTCATCGCCCCCTTCGTCCTGGACGAGATACGCTACACCACCAACGCCGCGCACCTCTCTGCCGTCTGCATGAACACCATCAATGACCAGAATGGCAACGCACAGCCCATCCTGCTCCCCACATTCGGAAACAACGCAGAGGGAGAGACCGTGCTCCGTCTGGAGTTCAACCCCGCCCTGACCTATCAGAACTTTGAGGACCAGGTGACAAACAACGAGAACTATAGCGTAGCTTACGAGAACGGCCGCACCTGCTACAAGGGCACCGCCGACGTGCAAATCAAGGCCAACAACATCACGAAAGTCATCCGGGTGAACTTCTCCATGTATGAAGTCTTCGAAGTGACCCCCCTCAGCATCACGCTGAACACGGCGGGAGCCACCGGAACCTACATCTGCCGCACCAACCTGGGCACTCCCGCCATCAGCAACGCAGAGGACGAAACCGACGAGACGAGCCACTACAGCCTGAGCAACGTAGAGCTGCAGAAGGACGGTACTTACAAAATCACTGTCACTGCCGAGACAATGCCCCAAACCAGCGTCACCCACAACTTCACGCTCACCGCCACCGGCAATACCCCCGCCCGCATCAAGAACAGCGAAAGCCTCAGCGTCACGCTGCTCCCCAGCGGCTACGTGGTGCACTTTGCCGCCATCAACAGCATCCTGAAAGAGGAATCCTGCCACGCACTGCCTTTCTGTGATGGTTGGGAAGCTAATGATGCAATACAGGATGCAACCAAAAATAGCGATGTTAAATACCCACAAACATTGGTTTCTCGCCAAGCATTCATGGCACAATTAGAAACAACAAGCAGTACTACATACAAGATAGCCAACTACCATTCATGGCTTCCTAAAGTAACTGCAAAGATTAATAATAATAATGAGAAGCCGATGACATTGCGTGAGAATACAAACCGCTTGTGGTATGACTTGGCTTTAACAGAAGCTGATAATACACCAGGAACGACGACGTTGAAATTCTTCAGCGATGCTGATAATACAAGCTATTTTCTCTATACCGGTGGATTTGAGGCCAACAGGAAGGTACTGTATTCCGATGATACCCCTATTCGCTACCCCTATTATCAAAGCGATAACCTGAAACTCTTCCATCATAATAACAAAGAAGGGTGGATTGTAGCCGACCCCACAACCTTGAAAATGGAATGGCTCACCGAGGAACCCACCATCGTCACCGTCAAGTATGTGGTGGATGTGGTTTGTCCGGAAGGAGAAGAGGCACTCGGCATGCGCTGGTACCTGAACTACGGACAGGTAAGCGGCAACTTGGGACAGTTCCTCATCCAGTCGGAACAGGATACCAACAAAGCCTATCAGAACATCAAAGCCTACAAAGTGAATGGAAGTACCTATCGATTCACCTTCTATCTGGAGTCAGTAGCAAAGAATACGGCCAAGGACATCAGCCTGATGGTCAGAACCCGCACAGGCACCATCGAACTGGGCAAGCTTTTTGGCGGCCAGGACTTCCAAAACGGCAGTTACGAAGGAGCATACGACCCGATGACCGGCTCTAACGAGAGTGTAAGCATAGTAGCCAGCGGCACATACGACTGCAACACAGGCATGTGGAGCCAAGGTGTAACAGGAGAATCCGGTAGCGAGATTTCGGCCGACGACTTCACGCTGCCCGAACTGGAGAAGAACAGTGCCTACTTCCGCATCTACTTTTACCGACCTATGGAACCGGCCGCATGGAACATGACCGGCGGACCTTATCGAGACAGTAACAACAATATCATGGGAGGAAATGCTACCAATGTCTACATACATATGGCTATCAATGATTGGGGAAACACAAATACCCATGACAAGAAAAAGAATCTGAAACTGCTCCCTTACAACTACCGCAACAACAGCATCACACAAAACAAGATGTTGGAACGGTGGCACTTCATTGACATGAATGATGGGAATTGGAGAAATTATGACGAAAAAAATCTAGACGCAATAAATACGGCGCAAATCCAGGACTATCATAACAAAAGTTATACAGATGGGAAATTTGAATCGAATTATGGAGAATTTATAGCTATGTTCCGCAACGACACGTGGAGAGAGGAAGATGACAAGAATCAGACGGATGGAACAAACGGTTACGTCTATAAGTCAGACATCTGGTCATGGAGCAATGCCTATAATAACTATTTTGCGGACTTCCGCGTAAATGGACATGGTTATCAGCGAACTGGATATATAAACATTCAAAACAATGCTGCCCTGCACTATATGGATCGCAAGGCGTTCAAGACACGTCCACGCTAAAAACAAAAGCAAGATATGAAGAGACAACTATACATATTAAAGTATTTCGTTCTATATGCACTGCTGGCGGCACTCCTCACGGGATGGAGCAGCTGTAGCGACGAGGAAATCATCAAGATGCCCGGCGACGAACCGCAGGCCATGATGCTGAAACTGCACGTCCCCGAGATGGAGCAGGTCTCCATGACCCGCGCCGTAGACGAGAACGGCATCGGCCAAATACACGTCCGCTTCCTGAAGGGCACAACGGTCTATTCCAACCAAAACTACACACCGGATACCAACGGCACGGTCAAGCTGTTCTTGCCCAAGGGTGTTGACGGTCTGCAGGTTGTGGCCAACTACAACGGCACGCTGCCCGACGACCTCGCCACGGCCACAGTCAACGGCCTGCCGATAACCGAGGGCCAACTGCCGATGTGGGGCAAGGTGAGCAGCACGGACAACGGTTGGGACAGCACCAACAAGACGATAACCGTCAGCCTCCAACGCGCCGTGGCCAAGATGAGCATCGATGCAACCCAGTGTTACAATGGGGGTAGTTCCTCCACGACCACCAATACCTTCAGCCTGACGCAAGCCAAGATATTCAATGTCTACGACAGGGGCTACCTCGTGGAAAACATCACGGAGGGCGGTGCTCCCGTCCTTCCCTCCGGTGCCGTGCTGCTCGGCCCGAGCACAGCAACCGATGCCTGGACAAGCAACACGCTGCAACTGCCGGCCGTGACTTCAGAGAGCGAGACCAATCCGGCCACGCCGCTCTACCTCTATCCCACGCCCTGCCAAACGGCCAAGACCCGCATCGTCATTGAAGGCCGGTTCAACGGAGCGACTTACTACTACCCCGTGGAGCTGGTGGAGACCGACGATAAGGGCTACGTGACGGGCACTGCCCCAACCTATCTGAACATCCTGCCAAACCATGAATATAAGCTGGTCATCAAGGACGTGACGGGCAAGGGATATGACTCCCCTGCCGCAGCCCTGAAGAACCCGCCGCTCAACATGCTGGTGGAGATTATTGACCGCCGCGTGGATATTTTCGACATGGTGGCCAACGGCAGCGATGAACTGGGTGTGGGTCAGACGGTAACCATCGAAGCCCATGCCGAAGGCTACTACAATGCCGCCCCCGCTGCGGTGGAGACCAAGGTGTTCACCACTTACGACCCCACCAACACCTCTTACGAAGGGAGCGACTTCAGCCAGATGAAGACACCGGAGATAACCTACGAAGGGAATGAATCGAACTGGCTGACCGTTGCACTGAAGGATAATTACGCATCCAACAACGACGGAACGGCAGGCTACATGTACACCTATACCCTCACGGCTAATCGCAACCCCTCCACCACGCCACGCACAGCCAAGATTACCTTCAAGGTAGGACTGCTGGAGCGCACCATCACCGTGGAGCAGAAGGGCAGCACCGTGCTGATGGCACTGAGCAAACGCAACGTATGGCTCTATAGCGGTGAGAAAAACGGAATTATCAAAAATTGTCTCATCACAGAGAATTATTTCCAATCTCTTTTGGGAGGTGACACGAGCGGAACCGTGCCGCCTATCTACGGCACCTTGCCCGAAGATATGCAAGGCGTATCACGTCAGGGACTGATCTTCAACATCATTGATACTGAAGACGAGTTTCACGACAATTATACCTACCAACAAGATGGTCAAGATGGTCAAGATAAAACCGAATTCGTCAGCAGCACCTTGAGCTATTTCATCAAGAAAGAATCAACGGACGAAATCACCCTGCATGACGGAACAGGGGACACCTGGACTTGGAATGTGACAAGCAACACACCAATCAAGTATAACGGAAATGATTTCAAAGAAAGTGATCCCACAGGTTCAGAGTATATCGGCATCAATGCCACCTATGGTGCTCTTGGCGGTGTCTTCTATATCTATCTGAAACAGCAGGCTTTGACGAAAAACGCTAATGGAGCAACATCCAACAAGGAGCTGTTGGATTACTATCTAAACATGAAAAACGGCGAGATGAAAGTAGTCATCACTACTACAGAAAACACCCGGATAGAAATCCCCATCTACGTCAGTGGCATCCTGCACAACCTGAACGGAAAGAACCAGATTGTGCCGGCCGGTGAAAGCGGCCCGGTGAAGGGATGGCACTACTATGAGCTGGTGAAGCATGACAGCATTTCTTATATCTTCGACCGCAACCTGGGCGCAAAGAGCAACAAGCGAGATGCCCAAGGAGCCTACTTCTACAAGAAATTGAAATGGAACTGGGACGGTAGCAATAATAAATATGCCGGAGAAGAAAGCATCCTGCCCAGCATCTTGGGCGATGCCTACAATGAAGGCAGACTGACCATTCTGAACGGAGAGCTCTCCCTGGATTTCGACAACGATTGTCCCTATCTGAAGAGTAGTAAAACCTCTTACAATGACGGCTTCAAGGTATATTTCCCCCTGCTGAAATACCTGCAAGGACATTGCTGGATTGAAGGCGAAGGCGTGGGCTATGACCTGAAACTGGCCGACGGCTACCCCATGGGTGAACAAGGCGGCTACTATTGGCGAGGAGGAACAGATTATAATGAGGAGAGTAAAATAGAAGACTATTTCTGGTGGAACAACTACCTTTTCAACAACGAAGGTTGTTCCCTAAACACCTTCCGCATCACCGAAGAACAAGGCGGACGCACCGAGCTATACTATGGCTTGCAAATGCGCCTCATGTACACCCCCAAAGAAGACGACTGACAAGCAACAACGCATATTTTTCATCGTTTATAGATATTTGTTAACCTAAGATTCCTAACTACAAAGTCCGGTTCGTGAGAATAGGATCTTGTGCATTGTTTAGAAAATGCCCCCCGGAGCGACTCCGAGGGGCTTTTCTTTTTCTGTGTGTCAAGTGGGTGTGACAAATACCGATTTAGGCAGGGATGACACGAATACAATGATTGGATTTATGAGGCAGCAGTACGGCTATTCCAAGGCGGCAATCTCTTCCAAGGTCAGGCCGGTGACTTGGGCAATCACGGCAGCCGGTGTGCCCGCAGCCTTGAAGCCTTGGGCCAGTTTGAGTTTCTCTGCACGACGGCCTTGTTCCATGCCTTCAATCAGACCTTCGGCACGACCCTCGGCACGACCCTCAGCACGACCCTCAGCACGTTCGGTCTGGATGTTGTCGCGCAGGATGACCACGTTGTCCAAGTGGCGATAGTAGGCGGTCAGCTCGTCGCGGGTCAGGCGATCCAGCTGCAGACGCTCGCGGGCCTCGCTCAGACCGGGAGCATTGGCATCATCGGGAATCTCGCCCGTGTTCAGGAAGTAGACCCACTGCTCCAAGGGAACCTTGGACCACTTGTTGAAGTCGTTCACACGCAGGATGTAGTACTCAGGATAGAGCTGGCTCACCGTCTCCACCTTGAAGTATTCCTTCTGGAAGGGAGAGAGGTTCAGCACCTCATTGTTGTGCAGGCCACGAAACTCCGTGGTGCCGTGATAGACAATGTCCGTACCCGCACCAAGGGCAAAGTAGACAATGTTGATGCTGTATATCTTGCGGATATGCTCGTAGCCCTGGCCGCGACGGATATACTCGGTCACCAGCTTGGAGACACCGAACAGCATGCGCTGGAAGTAGGCATACTCGTTGTTGTTCTGT
>JAFURM010000028.1 GCA_017471925.1 Bacteroides sp. | reverse complement strand
TTCATCGGCCAAGTAATATATACTTCATCGGTCAGGTAATATATACTTCAAGTGCTAACGGATATATACTGCGTTGGCCAAGTAAGTACTTTGCCTTTTTCAACCAAATTGCAGAAGAGCCACTGAAATCAGGAAAAGACAAAGTAAAATGTCCCGCCCAAAATGAACATATGTTCATGGTCACTTGAACTTATGTTCATGGGCGCTTGAACATATGTTCTCATCTTACCGTATAACCAATCATGGTGCTGTAAGGGCCTCCGACACCGGCTTCATCACGCTGAACAGCCAGTTTCAAGCTTCCGGCATGAGGGGTCACCTGCATGGTCCATCGTCCGGTCTCTTCATCAACGCTCCATGTCCCCAGCCAATCTTCACCGTTAATGATTTGCCAATCCCGCCCTTTCTGCGGAATGAACGAGAAAGTATAGGTTTGTCCGGCCTGCAACGTTTCCGAGAGGGGGATGTTCACCCCGCGAAGGAAGAGTTCGGCATCCTTGTACAACACCGGTAAGGCACGAAGTGCACCCTGCCTTGCCTGGCGCAAGACCTCTTCTCCCTTCACACCTATCAACTCCAGACAGTGGACATCAAGGTTTTTCAGGCGTTTCATCTCAGGCATCTTGTAGGGATAGTGACGCTCCACATTCTTCAGTTCCTGCGCTGTGGGAGGAGCGACCTGATAGGTGACCGCCGCCCCATAGGTATCACCGGATTGGGCGACAGAGAGCTTCAACGGACCTGCAGCTACCGGCATGTAACGGATGGTATAGCGGTTGCCCTCCCTCTGCCACTCGGCCTCATGGACAAACTCACCGTCGTGTATCAGTACAATCTCATTTCTCTTTTTCTTTTGGATAGAGAAGGTGTAGAACTGTCCCACCCTCAGTGTTTTCTGTATAGGAATATCTGTCAGAAAGAGATTTTCCGCATAGTTATCATACAACGTCGGGAAGGTCTGCACCTTGCCGGCCATCACATCGGCAAACATCTGCCGGCCGTTCCAGCCATAGTCGCTCATAATCGGATAGAGCACAGGAAGCTTCACAAACGTCTCCCAACTGATTGGAGCATCCAGGTACTGGAAGCGTTCATCGTCCGGATAATGGGTGTATATCAGCCAATAGGGGTCTACCTGGAACCAGGACATGTCGTTCTCACTCCGTTCAAAGACACCGTCCTTCACTCCACCTGCGCCCCATGTGGGGTCCACCAGAATGCAACCGCCATCCACCTCCACATAGAGCCAGGCATGACCGATGTCACCAATCTTCCCGTCCGAGTCCTTGGACTTCCCGGAAATGATCATGCACTTCAATCCAAGAGGCTCTCCCAGTCGATAGAACAGTTCACAATAGGCCTGGCAAACGCCCTTCTTGTTCTCCCAACACTCATCGGCCGTGTAAATCCGATAATCCGTGTCATAGGCTATGTTCTGACAGAGCCATTGATAGATGTTACGGGCCTGTTCCCACTTTGTGTGACAACCTGCGGTAATCTGTCGGGCCACCGTGCTGTAATCGTACTTAGTTTCTGAGACTCCCTGTGCCTTTGCTGCAGCTGAAAAACAGAGGAGTCCTACCAGAAGGCTGAAAATAGAGGTTTTCATGTTCGTCATTTTTAAGTTGTAACTGTAGATTGGGATTGAGATTGGTCTTCGGCAGCGACTTTAGCCTTGCTGTCGCGATATTCCGTGGGAGTCATACCCATCTTCTGCTTGAAGCATTTGCTGAAGTAGCGCGGGTCATTGATGCCGACCATATAGGAAATCTGCGTCATGGTGTACTCTCCGGTCTCTATGAGCTGGGCGGCACGGTTGATGCGCATCTCCTTGATGAATTCAATAGGTGCCAGGCCGGTCAGCATCTTCAGTTTTTTGAAGAAGACGGAACGGCTGACAAGCAGTTCCTTCACAAGGTCATCGACCACCAGTTCTCCGTTGTCCATGTTCTTCTCCATCAATTCCACCAATTTGTCCATAAACTTACGGTCGTTGGGAGAGAGGCCGGGCGTTTCCATCTCTTGTTCTTCAAGTCTCTCTTCACCCTCCATTGCTTTTTCCTCTGTGGGCTGTTGCATATTGGCCACCGGCATCAGGTTTTCGCGGTAAACCGCCTGCAATTTGCGGCGTTGGGAGAGCAGATTCTTCACACGGGCTTCTAAATAGGAGGCACTGAAAGGCTTGGTGATGTATGCATCGGCTCCTTGGTCCAGTCCCTCTATCTGACTCTCTATGGAGGTCTTGGCTGTCAGCAAGATGATGGGGATGTGGCTGGTGGTCATGTCGGCACGCAGTTCCCTGGTCATGGCAATGCCATCCTTCTCTGGCATCATAACATCACTGATAATGATGTCGGGCAGGTATTTCAGGGCCTTAATCCATCCCTCCATACCATTTTCCGCCTCCACGATACAATAGTCATTCATAAAGACACTGCGCAGGAAGAGACGCAGTTCCGAGTTGTCTTCCACCAACAGCATGATACCCTTCCCACCCTGGGAATCCTCATCCGCAGCAGGCAGGTGGTCCACGACAGGACGTTTATGTTCCAGGGTGACAGTAGTGTCATCCTGCAGGAATTCCACCGTATCGTCATAATGGTCCTTACCCTTTTGGAAATCCACCTTGAAGCAACTGCCCTCGCCCAGATGGCTGTTGACCGTAATAACCGCCTTGTGCATGTCCACCATCTCTTTCACCAAGGAGAGTCCGATGCCGGTACTTCCCGAATGGTTGAAAAGGTTATTGTTCACCAGATTCTCAAAGCGCAGGAAAATGGACTTACGCTTGCTTTCGGCAATGCCGATGCCCTGGTCCTGTACCCCTATCGAAATCTGCGTTTCGTCCTCACTGATGAAAACGGTAATCATCTTGCCATCGGGGGTGTACTTGAAGGCGTTGGAGAGCAGGTTGAAGAGGATTTTCTCAAACTTATCCACATCGACCCACAGGTAGAGTTCATCCTTTTCCGTCTCAAACAGGAAGTCTATGCGATGCTCGTCGGCCAAGGAATAGAAATTGCTCATCACCTTGCGGCTGAAAGCCACTACATCCACCCGTTGCACCTGCATCCTCATCTTCTTGTTCTGAATCTTGCGGAAATCCAGAATCTGATTGATCAGATGCAACATGCGATTGGTATTACGCTCCACCACCTTCAGCTGTTCGTGGGCATCTGCCGGCAATGGGGTATGTTCCAAGACATACTCCACCGGTCCGGCAATAAGCGTAAGCGGTGTGCGCAGTTCGTGGGAGATGTCGGTAAAGAAACGCAGTTTCATATCGGTCATCTGCCGTTCCAGGTAGACCTTATGTTTCAGGCGATAGACCACCGTATAGAAATAGAGTGCAATCGTCATGACCAGAATGAAGAGAAGCACATAGAGACAGTAGGCCACCGGTGTCTCCCAGAAAGAGGGTTTCACCACGATGTCCAATGCACGGGTATTCTCCACCCACACTCCACCCGCATTGGTGGAGCGTACCTTGAAGCGATACTTACCCTTAGGCAGGTTCGTATAAGTGGCAGTTCGCTGTTCACCCACATAATTCCACTCCTTTTCAAAGCCCTCAAGAATATAGGCATACTGTATTTCAGCCGGAACGGAGTAGTCAAGTGCAGCATATTGCAATGTGAAGACGTTCTCCTTATGGGAGAGGCGGAGTTCCTCGGTATCGTCAATGCTCTGCTCCAGCAAGGATCCTCTGCCCGGCTGTATATCCCGATTGGAGACCAGCAGTTTGGAGAAGACGATGGGCGGCAGATAGTCACTCTTCCCGATGGAGTCGGGATGGAAATAGAAGATACCGTTGCTTACACCAAAAATCAGGTCTCCCTGAGAGGTGTATTCCGAAGCGGCCTCGCTGAAACGCACCCGGAACGAGATGGACTTGTCACTGTAGTTCTCAAACTTTTCATCGATGGGATTGAACTTGCTGATGCCGCTTTCCGAACTGATCCACAAATTTCCGCCCTTGTCTTCACGGATGGAAAGCAACACGTCAGAGGGGAGTCCGTTCTCTACATCATAGGCACAGAACTTGGCATTTCCCGCTTCATCCATTCCTATCAGTTTGTTCAGTCCTCCTCCAAAGGTCGCCAAATAGAGTTCACCGTTCTTGGTGGAGACTATCCAATGGACATCATTGTTGCTCAGGCTGTTCGGTTCATCAGGAACGAGCACATAGTGTTTGAAGTCGGCCTCTTCGGGCGTAGCAAAGTCTTCCCTCACCATCAGCGCACCGGCCGTAGTGCCGATCCAGATGTTTCCCTTGCCGTCTCCCGTAATGTAACGTGCCTTGTAACACTCGTCAATCGGATAGCCCTTCAGATTGTTCCGGTGGCTCACGAATATCTCCTTTCCTTCCTCGTCGCGCATCAGGCAGTTGACACCTCCACCGAAAGTAGCCACCCAAATGCGGCTCTGTGTATCTTCATACACACCATATACATTGTCATCACTCAGGCTGTAGATGTCGTCCTTGCTGTACTTATAGCGGGTCAGCCGATAGGCAGTTCCCTGACGTTCTGCCCTCACCAGTCCTTCACCCTTGGTGGCAATCCACAGGTTGCCCCGGCTATCCTCCCTCACGGCATAGACATTGCCGGCCATCGGGATGCCCGAACGGGCAATCGTGCCATTGGCCGTCATATATCCCCGATAGGTGCGTGACTTGTCATACACCCGCAGTTTACCGTCCTTCAATCCCGCCCACAGATTGCCGGAAGTGTCTTCACAGAGTGCCCTCACTTCATTGCTCAACGACTCATAATGATGAGGTTCGGGCGTAATCAGATTGAAGCGGGAAGATCGGAATGTAATTTTCTCCAGTCCTTTGGAATGGGTGGAAAGCCAGAGGTTTCCCTGCAAATCCGAGAAAGCCGTATGAATTTTGTTGGAGAATCGCCAGTCGCTGTCGGCCAGACTGTTGTAAAAGGGGTGCAACGTGTTTGTCTGTGAATCAAAATAAGAGAATCCACCGCCATAAGGATGCACCCAGACCGTGCCCCGCACATCCTCATGCACGTGGAAAGCAGGGCGTGAGCGGTCTATGGAAGCAGGTTCCACCGCTATGCGTTCCACTTTCAGCCGACCGGTCTGAAGATTGAAGTGGGCAACGGAACCGGAAACATGCTGTTCCAACCACACCTCACCATTTCTGTCCTTATAGGTGGAAATCACCGGAGAGGCCGATAAAGCCGGTGTATGCAACCGTTCTATCCCCTCATCTGCCAGGTGATAATAGAAAAGTCCTTCCGTAGCCGTCACTAACAGCAGGGTCTGTTCATCGGCCGACAAGACAGAGACGACAGCCGACGAAACAGGCAATTGCAACAGGCGGAATTGTCCGCCAGCCTTCTGATAGCGCCACAAACGTCCGCCACCAGAGGCGAAGAAGAGTTCATCCTCGGTCTCAAAGGCTTGATAGAACGATTGTTTTCCCTTGATTCGATGGTCTCGTCCGTTATAAGCGGTGGTCTCCACGAAATAAGAGGCCATGGCGGGTGTCTGCTCCGATGCATACATAAACAGGCCGTTTTCGGTCATCAGCCATTCATTGCCGGAAGCGTCCTCATAGACATCATGCACATGAGGCAGGGTCATGGTCTCACCATCGGGAGCATAATATTCGGTGCTCAGGCCACAGGTCAGCGAATCGGTCTGCACCCTGATGGCTCCCTTTCCTTCAGAAAAGAGCCACACCGTCCCGTCCGACAACAGTCTGACGCTGCCCAAGGGTAACTTGGAGCCGGGCTCTCCCTCGGCCGGTACACGTATGAACTGTTCTGTACGCGGGTCGAAACGATAGGCCAGCTTGTCATAGCTGAGCAGCCACAGAAAGCCGTAACGGTCTTCACATAGGTAATCAATTCGGTTGTTGCTCAGCGAAACGCCATTGTCCAAGCGGGCTTTATAGGTCTTGAACGTATATCCGTCAAACTTGTTGATACCGTCCCACGTAGCAAACCACATATTTCCCTTACGGTCCTGCAGGATGCTCATGACCGTATTTTGCGACAAACCGTCATCCGAAGAATAGTGGGTCATGAAACACTCTCCTTGCGCAAAAACGGCCGTGAGAGAAGATAAAAGGGATATTAGATACAAAATTCTTTTCATGGTACTTCAAATATTGGTGTCAAAGGTAGGGAAAACCTTCCAAATTCCCTATCTTTGCCCTGTAAAATCATCTATTCACCATAGTAAACAGTCATACTATGAAGCATATTCCTGCGATTATCCTGTTTTGCCTGAGTCTGTCCACCACTCTGAAGGCCCAACAAGTCCAACCGGACACCCTGACCTGGGGCACCCAAAAGAACATGCCCCACTTTTATGAAGAACTTAAAGCCCGGCTCACCTGGCCCATGGCTTGGGGTAACAGCAAGCAAACGAATTTCAAGAAATGGCGCAAACAGGCACGCCACACGCTGATGGATTGTGCCGAAACCATCCTGCCCGCTCCGGAGAGTTACAGCATGAGCGTCAGCGCACGTGAACAGCGTGAGGGATATGAAGCCCGGAAGATTTGGTTCAACGTCTCCGAGTGGTGCCGCATCCCGGCCTACCTGCTGGTACCCGAAGGGGAAGGTCCCTTTCCGGCCATCGTGATGCTCCATGACCACGGAGCTCACTTCAGCATCGGCAAGGAGAAGATGGTACGTCCTTTCAACGTATCTCCCGAAGTGATGGAAGATGCCGACCATTGGGCTGCCGGTTGCTATGACAACCAGTATGTAGGAGACTATTTTGCCGCTCATGGCTACGTCGTACTGGCCATAGACGCTCTCTTCTGGGGTGAGCGCGGCCGCAAAGAGGGACCCGACTATGACGGCCAGCAGGCCTTGGCCGGCAACTTCCTGCAGATGGGCACCTCATGGGGCAGTGTCATCAACATGGATGACGTGCGCAGTGCCGAGTTCCTGGCCTCCTTGCCTTTTGTGGATGCCGGCAAAATCGGCAGTCTGGGTTTCTCCATGGGGGCCTACCGTTCATGGATGATGGCTGCCATGAGCGATGTGGTGGCCGCTTCGGCCTCCATCTGCTGGATGAACACCACGGCATATCTCATGACCCTGACCAACAACCAGAACAAAGGCGGTTCGGCCTATTCCATGTTGCTCCCCGGCCTGCGACGCTACATGGACTATCCCCACGTGGCGGCCATAGCCTGTCCCAAGCCAGCACTCTTCTTCAACGGCACACGCGACAAGCTCTTCCCGGTGGAGGGCGTGGAAGATGCTTACCGCATCATGCGCCAGACTTGGGAGAGCCAAAAGGCCGGCGAACGCCTCGTCACCAAAATCTGGGAAGAGAAACATTTCTTCAACAAAGCGATGCAGCACGAAACACTGCAGTTCTTTGACAAGTGGCTGAAACGTTAAAACGATTCAACGTTTAAATCCGTGTCATCCGTGCCTAAAACCATTAACTATTACCTATCAATTATTAACTATCAATTATTAACTATCAATTATAAGAATGAAAAGATTCCGGTTATATTTCCTATTATTGTTCACAGTGGGCATTCCTGTACAAGCCCAATTGCCATACGTGTTCACCCAATACACGACAGAAGACGGTCTGTTGCAGAAGACGGCACAGTCCATTCTGCAAGACCATAAGGGGCTCATTTGGTTAGCCACTTGGGACGGACTCTACAAGTTGGACGGCTACACCTTCGACCGTTACAAGGCCAATCCGGGCGACAGTACACAGTTAGGAAGTAACCGCATTTACGACCTTCAGGAAGATTGCTACGGCTACCTGTGGATGCAAGGCGATGATGCACGGACCTACCGTTTCGATCCTCGTACGGAACGTTTCAACCCCCTGCCCTACAAGGAATACATGACTCAGAAGCTTTTCGTGTTTCCACAAGGCGACACCTGGGTGGCCACCCGACAGAACGAGCTGATACACATCACCACCCATCCCCAAAGCCACGACATACAGGCCGAAGACTTCTTTGCCACCCATCGGCTCACCGCACCGGGAAGTATCAACAACATCAAGCAGACAGCCGACGGCACCCAATGGGTCATGACAGCCAACGGACTGCACAGTCTGGACAGCGATGGTCGGACAGCCTCCTACTTCGCCACCTACGACAGCGGACACCGGCCTTTCCATGACATGGCCGAAGACACCCTGAGCGACATGCTCTACTTTGCCACAGACAAAGGAGAAATCGTGACCAAGAAAAGGACCGATGCCACCTTTGCCTCCATCTATCTGCCCACCCATGCCGCCGTCAAGTTGCTCTGCACCGTCAAGCCGGGAGAAACGCTGATGGCAGCCACCGACGGTGACGGCTGTTTCACCATCAACCTGAAGAACGGGCACACCCGCCACTACACCGCTGCCACACACCCCGAACTGAAGAGCGACCACACCCGCCAACTACACCGCGACACTCACGGCAATGTTTGGATACAAACCAACGCACCGGGAGTGACCCTGCTGGAAAGAGACTCCCAACGGATGATCCACCTCATCCTGCACGACAAATACGGCCATCCGCTCACCGACGAGAGTGTGGACATGCGCATACAGGAAGACTGTTACGGACAGGTGTGGGTAGCCTCTGCCGGAGGTGGACTGGGTCTGTGGGACCCCGACAGCCACACGCTTCGTCCCTTCTACAACCCCAACCTACAAGACGGCTGGAACCAGACCAACCGCCTTGCCTCCATTCTGGCCGACCGTCAGGGCAACCTGTGGATAAGCAGCTACAAAAACGGGCTGGAAAAAGTCACCTTCAGCCGCCATGCCATCGGACTGAAGACGATGCACCCCGACGAGGAGTTCACCGGAAACAATGTCAGAGCCATCCTGCAAGACGGCAAAGGACGCATCTGGGTGGGTAGCAAGGACCGTATCATACGTCTCTATGATAGCAGCATGAACTACATCGGCAACCTCACCCGGACAGGACGTATCAGTACAGGAAGTCACGATGAGATAGGTATGGCCTACGCCTTCCTGCAAGACCACCGGGGAACCATGTGGATAGCCACCAAGGGCAACGGACTTTGGGCAGCCGTACCTGACGGGAACGACAACAGCTACAAGCTTCACCACTTCAGCCACCAGCCAGGCAACCTCTACAGCCTCAGCGGCAACCAAATCTATGCACTCCACGAGGATAAACAACAACGCCTATGGATTGCCACTTTCGATGAAGGCATCAACTACATAGACCTGCGGGAACATCCCACAGGAGAGGGACACTTCATCAACCATCGTAACCGCCTGAGGCAATATCCCACTGCCACCAATGGACGGGCACGCTGCATCAACACAGCACCCGACGGCACCCTTTGGATAGGCACCACCAACGGCCTGCTCATGATGCCCAAACCGGAAGCCGATCCCGAACAGATGCCCTTCACTCCCGTCAGACGTATTCCCGGAGACAGCGGTAGCCTCAGCAACAACAACGTACACAACATCTACTTCAGTCGGGCCGGCCAAATGTATGTCTGCACCTTTGGCGGAGGATTCAATCTCCTTACCCACCTGCACAATGGGATACCACGCTTCCGTCCCTTCACCACGGCCGACAGGCTCACCTCGGACATCCTGCTGGCCGCCACCGAAGACCGTCACGGAAACATCTGGATGGCCACCGAAGAGGAACTGTGCCGCTATGAGCCAAACAGCCATCAGGTCAACATCTTCCCGGCCCGGAAGTTGCCCGGACGTATCATCTTCAACGAAGGAAACGCCCTCACCACCCGACAAGGGGAGATTATGTTCAACACCATGATGGGAGTGCTCCACCTCAATCCCGACAACCTGCCGACCGACAATTACATCCCCCCCATTCTCCTGACCCGCTGCCTGCTCACGGGCATAGAGGGAGAGAGCCGCCCCATCAAAGGCGTAGACGACATCGGCGAACTGACCCTCAGCCACCGACAGAAAGGTTTCAGCCTCCACTTTGCCGCGCTGGACATGAAACATCCAGAAGGCATCAGTTATGCTTACCGCTTGGAAGGGTTCGAAAAGCAATGGAACGAGGTGGGCCACCTCCGCAACGCCACCTATACCAACCTGCCGCCCGGGAAATATACCCTCCACATCAAGTCCACCAACAGTGACGGCATCTGGGTGGAGAACACCCGCAAACTGCGCATCAATGTTCTCCCCTCCTTCTGGGAAACACCTTGGGCATGGTTCATCTATGGACTGGGACTCTCGCTCATTATCTTCCTGGCCGCCTACATCCTCTTCACCATCTTCCGACTGAAGCACAAGGTAACCATGGAGCAGCAGATTTCAGACATCAAGTTGCGCTTCTTCACCAATATTTCCCATGAACTGCGTACCCCGCTCACACTCATTGCAGGCCCTGTGGAACAGATTCTGCAAAGCGACAACCTGGACCCCGCCCAGCGCAACAGCCTTACCCTCGTGGAACGCAACACCAACCGTATGCTACGTCTGGTAAACCAGATTCTTGATTTCCGCAAGATACAAAACAAGAAGATGAAACTGCGTGTGGCACAGACCGACATTATCCCCTTTACCCGTCACATCATGGAGAGTTTCCAGACCATGGCCGATGAGCAAGAGACCGACTTCACCCTGAACACCACAGCCGAAAGCATACGGATATGGGTAGACCCCGACAAGTTGGAAAAGATTCTCTTCAACCTGATATCCAACGCCTTCAAGTACACTCCACGCGGAAAGGCCATCACCGTCAGCATCAGCCAAACCGAGGAGGAAGCCGTCATCAGCGTCAAGGATCAGGGAGTGGGCATCTCCGAGAGCAAACAGAAACAGCTCTTCGTGCGTTTCGAGAGTCTCAGCGACCCCACCCTGTTCAATCCCGCAGGCGGCAGCACCGGCATCGGGCTGTCGTTAGTCAAGGAACTTATGGACATGCACCACGGTCACATCAACCTGCAGAGCCGTCCGGGCGAAGGAAGCACTTTCACCTTGAGTTTCCCCAAGGGGAAGAAGCATTTGGATGAGCATACCGAATTTATCCTGCAAGACAGCATCGTCACCACCACCGACCAGGCCACCGGAGAACACGACATCACCCCGTGGAAGGAAGAGGCTGGCGACCTCTCTCCACAGGCCGACAAGGAGACCTTGCTCATCGTGGAAGACAATACCGAACTACGTCTCTTCCTGCACAGCGTTTTCCTGCCTCACTTCAACATCATCCAGGCCGGCGATGGGGAGGAGGGGCGTCAGAAGGCGTTGGAGTTTCTGCCCGACATTATCATCAGCGATGTCATGATGCCACGCATGGACGGTATGGAGATGACCCGCCAACTCAAGCGGGAGGCCACTACCAGTCACATCCCCATCGTGTTACTCACTGCCAAGACGGCCATACAGAGTCAGGTGGAGGGTCTGGAGAGCGGAGCGGACGACTACATTCTGAAACCCTTCAGTGCCACCTACCTAAAAGCACGCATCTTCAACCTCCTTGAACAGCGCAAGAAGTTGCAGGCACTCTACTGCGCCTCTCTCATGCCCACCCTCCAGGTTCAGGAGACGGAGCAAAAGGAGGAGAACGGAACCGATACGGGCGAAGAGATGACCCAACCCTCCCTCACCCCTGCCGATCAGAAGTTCATGGACCTCATCATGGCTTTCATTGACCGCCACATGGACAACGGCGACCTGAAAATAGAGGAGATGGCCCAGAAGGCCGGACTGAGCCGTTCGGTCTTCTTCAAGAAAGTGAAGTCGATCACCGGCCTGTCGCCCAACGAGCTACTGAAAGAGATACGCATCAAAAAAGCCGCCCTGCTCATTGAGCAAGGCGACTACAACATGGCCCAAGTGGCCTATATGACGGGATTCAATGACTCCCACTACTTCAGCCGCTGCTTCAAGCAACAGCTCGGACTCACCCCGTCCGAATACAAGGCACAAGTCACTCTATCCACTTCCTGAAGAAGTCCAGGATAGCCTCCTGCACCTTCAGACCGCAGTCGTGGGGCATGTCCCACAATTCCGTGCGCAGGCGTTCATCCACACCTTGGCTCTCCCAGACACGGCGCATCTCGTCGAAAGCCTTGCGCACACCCACCGGCGGAAAGAGTTTGTCATGCTCCCCGTTCAGGAAGAACATCGGCTTGGGACAGGCGATACTGGCAATGTGCGGATAGTCTAAGTAACGGCGTAAGCCGGGCAAGGCGTTGGCAAAGCCGCCACGTTCATTGCCATATTCCCAAGAGAACTGCACATCGGTCACGTTCATCCAGCAGACCGACACGCCGGCAGCAATCTTGTCGCTCAGGGCAGAGAGCATCCAGGCGCGATAGCCCCCCATGGACCAGCCCATGCAACCGATGCGCTGTTCATCCACCTCGGGCAGAGAAGCCAGGAAGTCCGTTGTGTACATATCCTCAAAGTTCATGAAGGCACTGAGGTTGCGTCCCAGCATCATGAAGTTGCCCGCATTGTCGGCATACTTGTCGCCACGCGGTCCCTCCTTGCGTCCACGTTCTCCCCAGAAAAGAGCATCCACCGCAATCACCACATAGCCGTTGGCCGCCAGGAAATCCCCCACGTATCGTCCGCCATAACCGCCTGCCGCCCATTTGTCGGCATCTTCCAGCACCTCGGCCGGCACCTCAAAGGGACGTATCATCTTCTCTTTACCGATGGTGTAGTGTCCGCCATGATCGTGCAGCAACACCACAGCCGGGAAGGGGCCTTCACCGTCGGGCACCAGCAGGTAGGCATTCACCCGCGAATAGGCGGTCAGATTGAATTGAATCTTGCGGGCTGTATAGCCATCGCGCTGTTCCTCGGCCAGGAGCTTCAGGTCATACGCTTCGGCGCGGCGCGGCGGAGCCATCATAGCCTCCACCACCGTATTCCTTGCCTTCTTGCGCCATTTGCCGAAGTTCTTCACCTTGCTGTTTCCCCAAGCCATGGGGTAGGTCAGTTCTTCTTTCAGCTGGTCTAAGAAGACCGGCATCTCGCGTTCCAGTTCATACCCTTTGGGAGGTGTCTGCCCCCAGGCTGCCACGGCCAGACAGGCCGTAACGGCAAGCAATGATATCCGTTTCATCATATTCTTAGTCTCTTTATTTTTATTCCTTCACAAATATAGTCGTTTTCTGGGAAAGTTAGGAGAAGCCCTATCAAAATCTGCCCTCATACCCTTCAAAAAGAGAGGCCGGTGTTCCTGCTACCGGCCTCTCTATACAATCCTCTTACCTAATAATGGCTAATCCTATACATATAGAATGTCTAACTTAATGGTATGTCATTACATGTAACCCGGATTCTGCTTGAACTCATCCTTATTCACTAAGGCGTCCAGTTCATCCTGCGGGATGGGACGGAGCAGGTGATACTCCTTCAAGTTCACCGAAGCATTGATGTTGTGCTTCTGTACGCGCTCCAGCAATTTGCCGGTACGTTTCAGGTCGAACCAGCGGTGCTGTTCGCCGGCCAGTTCACGGGCACGCTCGTCCAGGATGAAATCAAGGTCAAGGTCGGCCTCGGTAATTTTCATCTCTTCCTCATGTCCGGCAATGGCACGCTTCACGCGCAGGTCGTTGATGTATTGCAGGGCCTTGCTCTTGTTGCCGCTCTGCAGGTAGGCCTCAGCCAGCAGCAGGTACATTTCGCCGTAACGGAGCACCCAGCAGTCACGCTTGCTGTAGTATTCCCAGCCGGTGGCCTTGGTGTAGTCCTGGAACTTGTAGGTAGAGACGAAGTAGTCACGTGTACCGATGGTCTTGCCTGTTTCATCATACATGTCGCTGCGGTCATAGATGAGATACTTCTTGCTGTTTCTGTACTCGTCCGTCACGTCATATTTCAAGGTCACGAATGCCGTGTCACCGGTCTGCATACCCTTGTCAATGTGATACTGCTTGATGTCATTGATGGCCCATGCGGTACGGAAGGTGCCTTCATAACGCTGGTCAATATTCTCGTCAAACATGTGGAGAAAGTCGATGGTAGGCATACACATTACCCAGGGAGCGTGCGTGTCGGGAGTCACCCATACACCACCGTTGGGCACCATCCAGTAGGACATGGCCGAGAAGATGGGCGAGTGGTTACCGCCATCGTTATGCAGGTAGCAGTTCTTGAAGTTGGCAAAGGCACCGTAGATGTTGGAATCCTCATTGTAGTCCACCCACCAGATAGCCTCCTTGTTGGTCTGTCCTTCATGGTTGGCCATGTCGAAGGTCTCCTTGAAGCTGTCATAGAAGCCCAGTTCCGGATTGGCGATAACCTCTTCAGCCAGCTTGATGGCCTCGGTATAGTCTTCGCGGTAGAGGCACATACGGGCCTTGAATGCCTTGGCTGCCAACTGAGTAACACGGGCATTGTTCTTGGCGGGAGTGCCGGCCAGGTTGGCGATGGCGATGTCCAGGTCTGCAAAAATCTGCTTGTAGAAATCCTCCACGGATGTACGCTGAGCCGTATTGACGGGGGATTTCATTTCGTCCGTATAGAGGATGACATCACCCCAGGTCTCGGTAATCAGATGCAGGTAGAGTGCGCGCAGGAAGTGTACTTCACCCAAGCGCATCTTCTTGGTGGCTTCGTCCATACCCGAAGCGTCAGCACGGGCGATGGCGGCATTACAGGTGTTCAGAGCGCTGTAGAGGGCATTCCACATGTGGCTGATCAAGCCCTGGCTGGCCTGCAGGTCTTCATCATAGAAGGCCATGAAGGGAGCACGTCCACAGTCGGCACCACCGCCGGTATAGCAGTCGGTACCCATTTCAGTAAAGGCGACTCCACTGGACTTGCCGTACCACAGGCGGGTATAGGAGTAGCAGGCATTCACCAGGTTCTCATAGCCATCGGGAGTAGAATAGAGCACATCAGAAGTGATGGAGTTGCGGTTGGTCTCGTCCAGGAAGTCAGAGCAGGAGGAGAACGTCATGACCGAAACAAGCAATAATAATATCTTTTTCATAATATGATGTTTCTTTTAGTGATTAAAAACTGGCATTCAGACCGAATACGATTTGCTTCGTCATCGGATAGGAGTTGGCACCGTCACGCTCGGGGTCATAGTCGTCGAACTTGCTGAATGTGAAGAAGTTCTTCAGCGTGGTATAGATTCTCAGCTTGGAGAAGTGAGCCTTGGCAATCCACTGTTTCGGGAAGCTGTAGCCGAGGGTGATATCCTTAATCTTCATGAAGTTACCCTTGCGATAGGCCAGCGTGCTGGTGTAGAGCATGGAGGTATTCTTGTTGAAGTTGGGACGCGGATAGTCGTTGGTGGGGTTCTCGGGAGTCCAGTAGTCACACACGATGGAGTTGGTCCAACCGCTGGGGTAGAACTGTCCGGCCGACTGGCAGGAAATCAAGGTACCCATACGGGCATAGAGGAAGAAGGAGAGGTCCCATCCCTTGTATTCGAAACGGTTGTTCAAACCGGCTGTCCACTTCGGAGTGCGCTGTCCCAATACGATACGGTCGTTGTTGGCGTCAATCTTGCCGTCACCGTTCTGGTCCTTCACCTTGATGTCACCCGGTTCCTGGCCGAACTTGGCAGCTTCTGCAGCCTCGTCGGTCTGCCAGATACCAATCTTTTCATAGTCATAGAACACCTTGGTGGGCGAGCCGATGAACCAGCCGCTGGCCACGTCGTCCTGGTTGGTGTTCAGGGCGGTGATTTTTTCCTTATTGGCTGTGAAAGTCAGGTCGGTGGTCCACTTGAAGTCCTTGGTGTCATAGTTCACCGTATTGATGGCGATGTCAATACCGCGTGTCTCCGTCTTACCGACGTTGCTGATAACGGAAGTAAAGCCGGTGTGGCCGGGCAGAATCATCGGCAGCAACAGGTCGGATGTCCAGGTCTTGTAGGCATCAATGGTCGCATAAACGCGGTTGTTGAAGAGACCGAAGTCCACACCGAAGTTCAACACGGAGGTCTTTTCCCACTTCAGATCCAGGTTGGCCATTTCATAGGGGCGATAGCCGAAGGCCTGCTCGGAGCCAAATTCGTAATAGGTGCGATCCAGGCCACCGGTCGTCTGGTAGGCACTCACGGCGCTGTTGCCGGAGAGACCCCAGGAGAGACGGAGTTTCAGGTCGCTCACCTCTTCAATGTCTTTCATGAAGGCTTCATCCTTCACACGCCATGCAGCGGCCACGGAGGGGAAGTAGCCCCACTTGTTGCCCTTGGCCAATACGGAAGAACCGTCGGCACGCAGCGTAGCGGTCAGGAGGTACTTGTCCATCAACTTGTAGTTCAGGCGGGCAAAGTAAGAGAGCATGGAGTTTTCTGTCAGCGAGCTGGAGATGACGAAGTTGGCCGACGTGCCGTCCAGGTTGTGGAACTGGGCCTGCTCAAATGCCAATCCCATGCCTTCTGCATAGGTGTCTTCATACGTGCTCTTGGACATGGAGTGACCCAACAGGGCAGTCAGCGAGTGGATGCCGAAGTCCTTGGTGTAGGTCAGGGTGTTTTCCCAGGTCCATCCGGTGGAGTGCTTCTCTGTCTTGGACACCTTGGCCATGTTGGAGTTGCTGCCCACAAAGGTGGAGTTCACGCCTTCAAAGTGGCCGTTGCGAGTATTGGACTGGTCATAACCGAAATTGGTGCGGAAGGTCAGTCCCTTGATGATTTCCCAGTTCAGGTAGGCCGTGGCAAACACGCGGGTAGCCTTGGTCTCGTCAATGTAGTTATCACGGCTTTGGTTCAGCAACATGTTCACGTTGGTAGCTCCGGAGCCGGTCAACGGGTACTTGTTGATAGTGCCGTCTTCATTGAAGGGCACGGCGATGGGCGACCAGGTAGCCGCATAGTGGAACACACCGCTGGGGGCTGCATTCTTGGTGGAGTTGCTGATGAGGGCAGATGCGCCGGCTTCCATACCCTTCATGATTTTCTGGCTGACGTTGATACGGCCGGTGAAGCGGTCGTAGTCATCACCCACCAGAATACCGTCTTCATTGAAGTAGTCCAGTGAGAAGGCCACCTTCGTGTCCTGATTGCCACCGCTCACGGCCAGCGAATAGTTCTGTGTCGTGGCATCGTCCATAATCAGGTCATACCAGTTGGTGCTCACGCCACTCTTGATGCGCTCCAGCTCGGTTGCATCAAACATCACGCCATCATCGGCAGGTGAAGACCACTGGCCGATGGCACGCATGGCCTCACGACGGAAGGCAACATACTGTTCGGTGTTGTTCACGTCGGGCAGGTTGGTAGACATGCTGGGACCCCAGTAGGCATTCAGGTCCACCTGAATCTTGCCTTCCTTGGCCTTCTTGGTCGTAATCAGGATAACACCGTTGGCACCACGGCTACCATAGATGGCGGTAGTGGAGGCATCCTTCAACACTTCGATAGACTCTACATCATTGGGATTGATGTTGATGTCGCTGCCATAGGCGATACCATCCACCAGAATCAACGGGGCGTTGCTGGCGGTCAACGAGCGGTTACCACGGATGGTGAAGTTGAATCCACTGCCCGGCTGGCCGCTACTGCGGGTCATATCCAGACCGGCAATCTTGCCCTGCATGCTTTCCAGCACGTTGTTGGTGGGCACGGCCGTAATGTCTTTCTGCTTCACGGAAGCGATGGAGCCTACCAGGTCGCGTTTCTTCACCACGCCATAACCTACGACTACCACTTCATCCAATGCCTGTGCATCTTCTTTCAGGGTCACGTTGATGGGGCCACGTCCGGATGCGGCCACTTCCTGAGTAATGTATCCGATATAGGAGAAAACCAGTACGCTCTTCCCATCGGGTACGGTGATGGTGTACTTGCCGTCAATGTCGGTAATGGCACCATAGGAGGTGTTACCCTTTACGGTCACGTTCACGCCAATCAACGGTTCCGACTTGGCATCAGTCACAGTACCGCTGACCGTTCTGTTCTGTGCGTAGGCCACTGAGGTCAATATCAGCGCCAATGACAGACACAACTTTCGAATGTCAAAATGAAGTCTGTTTTTCATGTTCATACATTTAGTTAATAATAAGAATATATTCGGTTTAAATTCGCTTAAATATGGTGCAAAGAAAGAGTATTAACACTCATTAATCGTTCAAAATTTGATTTAATGCGTGTAAATATGTCCAAAGAGGCGGGTATAAAATTTGGTTGGCAGGTATAAAAAATGCTCCGTCAGACTCAGGGAAACGGGAAGTAGGCATCAACAGGAAAAGGAGAAGATGAGGTAAGGGGGAAGGGCCACACTTGTAAGTATTTCGCGACATCCTTAACGAATCTAAAACGCTTCCTCAAAAACATACCCCAACTGGGGAAATTTTCCGCTTCAGTTGGGGAGGAAAATTTTCATAACTGGGAAGGGCATTTATCGCAGTAAAAGGGGTATAAGCCAAACACGGTGGATTTTCAACATGTAAAGAAAAAGCAAACAGATATACATCTATTAACACAATGCACTAATCATAATTTTCAAGCACGATACATCACAAAACAAAAGAAGCCCACCGCTATACCAGCGGCAGGCTTCCATCATTTAGGTTATAAGTATGCTATCAATAACCTGGGTTCTGATCTTCGGCAGTAAGCATATCGTTGGCATCGATGGCTGACTGCGGGATAGGCCACAACAGTTTCTGGCCGATGTAAGTATCGGCCTGGCCCTTGATTTCTGAGTTGTAGAGGTTGTTATACTCCACGAGCTTCTGCGTACGACGCAGATCCATGCGACGACAGCCGTTACCGAACATTTCGGCAGCAGACTCCTTCAGGATAACGTCGATGTTGATGCTGGTCACGTCGGGCACACCGGCACGCTTGCGTAATACGTTCAGACGCTTCATGGCTTCGCTGTCCTTACCGGCCTTGTGATAGGCTTCGGCAGCTACCAGGAAGATTTCGGGCAGCGTGATGATGTGCAGGTCGCGGAAGCTGTAGCCGGCATTGTAGTTGGCCGTCAGGCAGTCATCGAACTTGCGGCACGGATGGCAGGAGTAACTGCTTGCGTGTGTACCGTTATCATCAAAGTCATATTTTTCCACAATACCGGTAGTGCTTTGGGCCAAATCCTCATAATAGGTGCTCATAGGCACTATGGTGGCAGTCTTGTCATTTTGCGGGATAACAATGGCACCGTTACGGTTTTCAGGGTCTTCAGCACGCCATGCAGCTACCTGCTCGGGAGTGCTTTCCCAATAAGCCGGATAATATATGGCCACCAGTTTGCCCCTGGAGCTGTTACCGTTGCCATACCAACCGAAGTAGTCGCCCAAGTTGATGAATGACAGAGTCTCTTCCCAACGGCCCTTAATCAGCAATTCCTGCATGAAGGTAGCGGCATAGCGCTTGTCACCCTCATCGAAGCAACGCAAGGTGTGCATACGGGGCAGGTAGACAGAACCGCAGTTCTTCATACCATCTTCTGAACCGCCCATATATTGGGAGTACATGTTCTGCCACCAGTTACCGGCGTTCTTGTCGTGCTGAGTATCATAGTCGAACTCCAGGTCGAAGATGAATTCGGCATCGTCATCACCTGAACGGTCGGCAGCCCACAGGGCAGCAAAGTCGGTAGTCAGGGTACGTCCGCCAATCACTTCATCGGCATACTTGGCTGCCTGAGTGAAATAGTCGTTCTTGTTCAAGTCCCATGCAGCAGAGAGATAAGTCTTGGCCAAGAGAGCCTTGGCTGCCTCGATGCTGGCCTCACCACCACCGGCTGTAGCCGTAGAGGCTTTCAACTTGCCGTTGCTGATGATTTCGGTCAGTTCGTTAATGATGTGGGTGTAGACCTCTTCTGCCGTAGCACGCGGATAGCCGCTCACGGCTGTAGTGGCATATTCTGTAACCAGAGGCACGCCACCGAAGTTGTTTACCAGCAGGTAATAGTGCAGGGCTGCCACAAAACGGCCTTCGTCAATGGCCTTCTGCTTGACATCATCGCCCACCTGTGCAGTTGCTGCGTAATACTGGATAGAATAGGCCGATCGGATGGCATCGTAGCACATGTTATAGAAATCCTTCACGTGACCATTGTCGGCATTGAAGCCTGTCCAGCGGTGCAGAGCATCGTCGGTCGTGTTACGGCCCACCTGATAGAGGTCGGTACCTGCATTAAAATAGATCGTCACATTGCGGTTGTTATAGATATCCTTCAGCTGGGCATAGGTATCGTTCACCAGAGACTGGAAACCTGCCGCTGTCGCAAAGTAATCAACATCCGTCACCGAACTTTTATTGTCGGGAGTGAGGAAGTCATCGCAGCCGGTCAATGCCACTGTAGAAGTCAATGCAGCTGCAAGGAATATATTGCTTAATTTTCTTTTCATACGATACGATTATTATGTTAGAACTTCAGATTCACACCAAATTGATAAGTCACGGATGCCGGACCACCGTTCACGAGGCTTGCGCTAGCCCATTCGGGGTCGAAACCTTCATAGTCGGTGAAGACAAACGGATTCAGGATGTTGGCATAGACGCGGAGGTGCTTCACGCCTAACTTGCCAATCCACTGTTTCGGGAAGGTGTAGCCCAAGCAGATGTTCTTCACCTTGACGAAAGAGGTCTTCTGGTAGTCCACAGCATTACCGATATAGCCACCGGCTGTTTTATCCTTGTTGTTCGGATAGGGGAATGCGCCTACGCGGGCTTCGGTAAGCAACACTTCTTCGCCTGTAGCCTTGTCAATAACTGGAGTACCAGCGGGGAGATAGTAGTCGAAGTTCAGCTTTTGACGTCCACGGTCACTGTACTGCATGTACTGTGAATGGAAGTAGCTGCGTGACCACTGGCCCTGTTTAGTATAGATATTGAATGAAAAGTCGAAGCCTTTCCAGTACATGCTGGAAATCAAGCTACCTGTCCATGTGGGGTCTGTGCAAGCATAGACGTGACGGTCTTCATCGTTAATCTTCTTGTCGTTGTTCCAGTCATTGACTGCCAGCTGGCCTTCGAACCAGTTCAGGCCCTGGCCGCCTTCACCCTGACCGAAGGTATTCCACACCTCCTGCAGAGAGTAGTGTACGTTACCGTCCTTGGTCTTCATGGTTACACCGTCTTCGGTGATGACACCGGCGGGAGTGTAGTCATAGAGCACGTTCAGACGCTCACCGATGAACCAAGCGTTGTTGATATCGTCACCCATCGGGAGTTCGGTGATTTCACTCTTGTTACGGGCATAATTCAGGCTCAAATCCCACTGGAACTCTTCGTTGCGGATAACACCGAGATTCAGGGCCAATTCAATACCCTTGTTGCGTACAGAACCGATGTTGGTCGTAATGGAAGTTTCCCCGCTTTCAACAGGTACGGTAGACTTCATTATCTGACCGTCGGAGTTACGTACGTAGTAGTCGGCTGTCAGGTTGACGCGGTTGTTCAATGCAGAGAAGTCTACACCAAAGTCGAACTCCTTCACCTTTTCCCAAAGGAGGCCGGTATCAATCAGACCGTTGGGATAGTAGCCCAACACTTCGTTGCCACCAATCACGGCATAGTTGGGACCGGAAGCTGAAGAGGCAGTAGCATAGTCACCAACGTTGTTGTTACCAGTCACACCATAAGAGAGACGGAGTTTCAAGTTGTCCAACCAGCTGACATCCTTCAGGAAGTCTTCCTGATTCATGCGCCATGCAACGGCTGCAGAGGGGAACCACCCCCAGCGATTGTCCTTGGCAAAGCGTGAAGAACCGTCGGCACGCAGGGTTACGGTAGCCATGTAGCGGTCCTTATAGACGTAGTTCAAACGGGTAGCGGCAGACACCAGAGAAGACTCAGTGTAGCTGGAACCTACGGTCTGGTTCTGAGAGCCCTTGTTCATGGCGAAGTAGAGCAATTTGTCATCGGAAATACCGGTAACGGACTGTGAATAGGTCTCGCGGTTGGAAGCGTAGAGAGAGAACAATCCCATAGCGGTCAATGAGTGGTCGCCCCAAGTCTGATTGTAGTCAATCTGATTATCCCACGTCCAGTCCAGACGGTCGGTATTGACAACCTCTGCATAGTTCTGCTTCTTGCTCTGGTAGTAAGAAGAACCGTTGGGGTACTTCTCGCTGACACCTGTACCGAAGAAGATACCTTGACGACCGTGATAGAAGTTGGGCGAGAAGGTGGTCGTGAACTTCAGGTTGTCCATGATGTTGAAGCGCAAGAAGACATTACCGAAAGCATGGAACTTGCGGGTCGTGTTGTCATACGCATTCTCCATCTCAAAGTCAATGATGGGTGAAGGAGTAGAGGTCAAGGAGAGGCCCAATGCAGGGACTTTACCGGGCTGCGTGTAGAGGTTGCCCTCTTCATCATAGGGATCCAAGCAGGGTGCAAACCAGAAGGCATTATTATAAGGTGAATACGTGTTGGACCCATCGGTTGTAAAGTCCTTCTGCGTATCGTGTGCCAAGTTTACGGACAAGCCCACCTCTACATACTTGTTGAGTTTGCTTTCGAAGGCACCCTTGATGTTGAAACGCTCATAGTCATTGTGTCTGAACACGTTCTCTTCGCTCTGATAACCGATACCCAGGCGGAAGTTGGTCTTCTCCGTGGCACCGCTGGCGCTGATGAAGTGGTTCTGCTGGCTGGCCGTGCGGAGGGCCGTGTTTTCCCAGTCGTAAGTCTTGTTGTCCATGTAGCGTTCATAGAGCACACCGCTCTTCCAATCGGCGGCACCGGTCTGCCATGCAGAGCCTCTATTGGCATCTGTCAGTGTAACCACGGCACGACCTGAACCATCGCTGGCTGCAACGCTCTCAGTGTAGCGGGCCAGACGGTAGTCCATGAATTGCTGAGTATCCATGAAGTCCGGCATACGGGCCACCTTACGCACACCATAATAACCATCGTAGCTGATTTCGATGGGCTGGGCCTTGGCAGAGTTACCGGTACCCTTGGTGGCAATCAAGATAACGCCGCTGGAAGCACGGCTACCATAGATAGCGGTAGAAGAGGCATCCTTCAGCACGTCGATGCGGGCGATGTCTTCGGGGTTCAGGTAGTCAATGGAGGAAACAACCACACCGTCTACTACATAAAGCGGCTGAGCAGCGTTGTTGATAGATGCCTGACCACGAATCTGAATATCAAAACCACTGTTGGCGCGGCTGGAAGACTGCGTGATGTTCACACCCGGGACGGCACCCTGCAGGGCATCTTCCACGCGGAGTGAACCGCGCTTGGCAATCTTGTCGCTGGATACGGAAGCGATGGAACCGGTAAGGTCGGTCTTTCTCATCGTACCATAACCTACCACAACCACTTCTTCCAGTGCTTGGGCATCATCCTTCAGGACAATCTTCAACTTGGTCTGATTGCCCACTGTAATTACTTGGGTTTCATAACCGATAAATGAAACCTGCAACTTGGAACTTGGTTTAAGTCCCGAAATCGAGAAGTTACCGTCAATGTCAGAGATGGCACCATTGTTGCTGGCACCTACTTCCACGACAGTGGCACCAATTATCGGTTCTTGATTGGAATCGACAATTGTACCTGTCACCGTTTTGTTCTGAGCATAGGCCACTGAAGTAAGAATCAGCGCCAATGCCAAACACAGCTTTCGAATGTCAAAATGAAGTCTGTTTTTCATATGAGTACATTTAGTTAATAAAAAAATATCCGCAAAAATAGCGCATTAGAGCTATACACAATGTGGACAATTTGCTTTTTCAAGTGTAAAATCGTCCTAAAACACACTAAAACACATCAAAAACGCACTTAAGAATGGCTATATGCACTAAAAAACGCAGATTAGCGTGGATACAATCCGCGCCAATCTGCGTTACAACGTTTTCTAACAATTCTTCATCAAGGAAGCAGATGCTTCTGAATCCACAGCATCTGTCCGTAGTTGGTATCGGCAGAGGTCCAGTGTTCATTGATGGGTGTGACAAGGGCCTCCTTGGGACAGGTCAGTACATTCCACACGGCATAGCTGGTGGTCGGTGCACAGACATCATCGTTGAAGCCCCAGGTCATGTAGGTTTTGGCCTTGATTAAGCGGGCAAAGTTCACCACGTCATAATAGGCCATGGTTTTCAGTTTTTCGGGCGTGTCCATCCCTTTGGTACGCGAATAGTGGGGATAGCCGTCGGCACGGTTGGCCTTGAAGCCGGCCATGTCGCTCAGGGCAGGATGATTGGCCACGCAATGGGTGACACGCTCATCCAGGCCGGCCGTAATCAATGCCAGGGCACCTCCCTGACTGCCTCCCTGAACGGCCACGTTCTTGCCGTCCCATTCGGGCAGGGAAGTAAGCAGGTCGAGGCTGCGCACACAGGCCAGGTAGACCCGCTTCATGTAGTAATTGTCACGGTTGTCCAAGTTGATGTTCAGGTAGTTGGTTTCCCAATCGAAAGCACGACTTACCTCCTTGAACTGCTCGGCGGTCATGGTGGGGTTCAGACCGTGAATCTCTATCTCAAAGCGGATGAAGCCCTGCTCGGCATAATGCTTGTTGCGCAGGGGTTCCTTGATGGTCTTGATGCCGGCTCCCGGCGGGCAGAGCACCACGGGATGCTTGCCGGGCTGTGCGTTCTTGGGATAGAAGAGGTAGCCGTAGACAGCCTGGCCGCGACGGTTGATGTCTAATTTCACCAAGTAGCAGTCCACCTTGTCGGTGCAGTACTCCTCGGCACGTTCCTTGGTGTACTTCAGGGGGAATTGGGCCAACTCGGCCTTGTTGGCCGCCCAGAAATTCTGGAAGTCGGCCGGCATCTTGGTGTAAGGCTCAATCTTGTCCACGGAGAAGCCCACCTTCACATGGTGCTTGTAGGTCTTTCCGTCCATCTGTATCGTCATGCGGCAGTCGCGGAAGCCGGGTGTCTTCATGGTGCCCATGTCTATGACAGCCTTTCCGTTCTTCAGCGTCACGCTCCCTTTGGCATCGGCAGGCATCAGGTCGCCGGCCAGTTCGTAGGAAACAGTGACCCCGTCCTGCGGTATGCCATACTTGTAGAACTGCACCTCCACCTTGGCCTTCTCACCCGTCTGATAGCGCCAGTCGGCATGGTTAGGCACGGTGACCCACAGTATATCACTGCGATAGGGATAGTTTTCGGCCTGCATGAAGGGGCAGCAGAAGAGTGCCGTCAACATCAGGCTAAGTGTGAATAATATATTTCTTTTCATGATTCAATTCTAAATTACTTAGGTTTCGCAAGCTCAACTTTTTGAAGTTAAAGGAGTTAAGGGAGTTATCACTTCGCTTTGTTCCTTCTAAAAATACATTTATCGTTTAATCGTCAGCAAGGCGTTGCCTTCCTCCATGGGGTTCCAACCATCCTCGCCGGCCAGCACTTCATTCGGCTCATAGCCTTTGAGATTCTTCAGTTGGCGGGCATAGGAGACGCGGGTCTTGGCATCGGCCGCACCCTCACCAGTAGATTGGTATTCGGCGAAGAAGGCGGTCTTCTCATTGGCCTTGCTGCCCCAGTTATTCCATCCTTCGGGCAGGATGTGCTTGCCCAGTTCGCAACGGATGTAGACCGACTGACCATAGGGTCGCCACGGACGGGCCAGGTGTACCTGATTCACCCCTTCATCGGCCGTCAGTTTGCAGTCGTAGAAGACATAGCCGTGCTTCACACCACGGTCGGTAGCCGGTGCCGTGACATAGCCGTTGCCCTTACTGTGGATGTGACAGCGGTTGAAGACCACCGTAGACCATCCGAAGATGAAGTCCACAGTTCCCTCCACGTAGCAGTCTTCGAAATAGTTGCGTTGGTTCTTGCCGTAGTTGTAAAGCGTGTCCTGAAAGCCCAGGAAACGGCAGTTCTTGAAGAAAGCGCGGTCGGCACAGACGAAGCAGGCCACAGCCTGTCCCACGGGTCCTGCACTGTTTTCAAAGGTAATATTTTCGGCATAGAAGTCGGGACCATAGATGTAGCAGGTGGAGGAGCCGGAGGTACCCTTGTTCTCGCCAAAGCGGTTCGGACGGTTGGCAAAGTCATCATAGGTGAGCACAGCTCCCTCCTCGCCTATCAGCGAAACGTTGATTTTGCTCTCGGCCACCACCAGTTTCTCTTTATAGACGCCTTTACGCACCAGGATGGTCGTGCGTTTGTTCTTGCGGAAGTCGGGCACGGCATTGATGGCCTCCTGAATGGTGAAGAAGTCGCCGCTGCCATCCTTGGCCACCACGAAGTCATAGTGACGGACATAAGGCTTCAGGGCAGGCACCTCCTCGGCAATGAGGTCAACCACCATACCGGCCAGCAGGCGGGCACCGTAGACATTGAGATGGGTGTCGTCCTCACGTCCCTTGGGCAGGGCGGGCACGGTGTTGGCAGGTATCCACATGAAGAGTTTCTTGGACTCCTCGGGCCCCAGTTCCTCTATCAGTTCCTTGGTCATGAGGTTCATGTCCACAAAGGGGACGTTCAGTTCGCGAGCCACGTTGCGCGGTGATTCCAGGTAGGCTCCGTGGGTATCTATCAGTTTGTCACCATAGACGGGACGAGCAGGCTGTGCCTCCTTGACGGCATCGGGATTGATGCCCTTGCGGATATCGTCCTGTGCAATGGCTCCGGCAATGGCCGTGCTGTCGGCCATTCCGAACTTGCGGCGCACGATAGAGTTAAAGAGCACGGGGATGCCTCCCTTGGCACGAGCCTCGTTCACGAAGCGACGGAGGTTTTCGTCGAAGGTTGTTCCGGGATCGGTGTGGCGATCGGGATTGACCTTCTCGTCATTATGGCCGAACTGGATGAAAACGTAGTCACCTTTCTTCATGAGCGACAGCACCTTTTCCCAACGTCCCTCGTTGATGAAGCTCTTGCTGCTGCGGCCATTCACGGCGTGGTTGTCCACCACGATGTCTTCGCTGAAGAAGCCGCCCAGCACATGCCCCCATCCTCGTTCGGGATTATCGCCTTTCAGGCTCTTGTTGGCCATCGTGGAGTCTCCAATCATGAAAATCGTAATCTTCGGGCTGTCGGCCTTGAATGCAGAGAGCAACAGGAAGAGGCCCAAACACAATAAGAGTCTGCTTTTCATATTTTCTGTCTGTTTTTAAATATTATTCTACTGGAATCCAACTCTTTTCCGAAGCGAATACCTGTTCGGGGGTCTGCAGCTTGGCGGCCTCCTTCTTGTTGGGATTATCGGCCCAGTCCACACAGGCATCGGTCAGCGGGCTCTCACCCGTGCTGCCATACTCGCCGTAGCGGGCGGTCTTCTCGTTGTCGGCATTGCCCCAATTGTGCCAGCGGGCAGCCAGGATGTGCTTGCCCATCTCGCAGTTGATGAAGCAGGTCATGGCATAGGGACGCCATGGACGGCCCAGGTAGACCTTGGTCACACCGGGAGCGGCCGTCAGTTTGCAGCCCACGAAGACATAGCCCACCTTCACATCCCGAGGTGTGGAGGCCGCCGTGATGTAGGAGTCGCGCTTGCTGTGAATGGTACAGTTCTTGAAGAGGGCGGTAGAGGGACCGAAGATGAAGTCGGTCGTACCTTCGATGTAGCAATCCTTGAAGTAGAGACGGGTGTCCGTGCCTCCGGTGTAGACCGTGTCCTGATTGCCCAGGAGGCGGCAGTTGATGAAGGTCAGTCGGTCGCCTTCGGTGTGCAGGGCCACAGCCTGTCCCATCTGGGGAGCATTGTTTTCAATCGTCAGGTTACGGAAGGTGAGTCCGTGGCCGTCCACCCGCACGGTATAGGTGCGGAAGGTGCCCATCTTGTCGATATTGGCATGGTCGTCCCATGTGATGATGGTGTTCTCGGCGCTCTCGCCCACAAACTCCACATTCTCTATCCAGGCCGGGATGACTAGTTTTTCCTTATAGGTACCGGCCTTGATGTAGATGGTCGTGGTATATTCCATGAAGGCACGGACATGCTCAATGGCCTCGGCCACCGTGCGGAAGTGTCCCGTGCCGTCGCGGGCCACAACGATGGAGTCCATCCACTGCGTGGCGGGCACGTTCATGCTCTGCTCCACGGCCAGGGTTTTCTTGGTGCGTTGCAGGTTTTCCCACTCTAAGCAGGCCAGGATGAAGGGGCCTATGGCCTTGGGGTCGTTGTCGCGTACGGTTTCGTTGATGTAGTAATCATAGTCGCCCGAACGGTAGTTCTTGCCGCCCAGTCCGGCCACGGCACAGCAGTTACTGATGCTCACCACTCCCCTTTCGTCCACCTTAATGAACTCTTTCAGGAAGCCGTCATAGCCCTTCAGCGCTACCTTCAGATAGGAGCGGTCGATGTAGCCCATGCGCACCGCCTTGAAGAGGGTGTAGATGAACATGGCCGAGCAGGTGGATTCCAGGTAGTTGCCCTTGGCACCGCTCTTGTCGAGCACCTGATACCACTGTCCGCTGCGCTTGTCCTGCAGACGTTTAACCTGAGCGGCTACATTATTGAGGATGACCAGCATGGAGTCGCGGCCGGCCTCTTTTTCGGGAATGAAGTCCAAGGCATCCACCAACGCCATGGCATACCATCCCATGGCACGTCCCCAGCTGTGCTTGGACTGTCCGGTCACGGGGTCGGCCCAGCGTTGCTTGCGGCTTACGTCGCAGGCGTGGCGATAGAGGCCGTTAGCGGGGTCATACGTGTGACGGGCGGCCATGAGGAACTGGTTGACAACATCAGCATAGTCCTGTGGCTGGTTGTTGCGGTAGGCATATTCGGCATAGAAGGGAGAGCCCATGTAGACACCGTCCAGCCACACCTGGTTGGGATAGACTTTCTTGTGCCAGAAACCGCCGTCGGCATTGCGCGGATGGTCGTCGAGTTGGCTGCGCATCAGAGCCAGGGCTTTCTTGTATTTTTCCTCCTTAGTCTGTTCGTAAATGCGGAAGATGAACTTGCCCGAGTTGACACGGTCTAAGCTGAACTCCTCACGCTTGTACATCTTTATAGTTCCGTCTTCGTTCACCATCGTGTCGGCATAGGCCAAGGCATAGTCATAAATCTTCTGACCGCCATATCGGTCATAAACAGCCAGCATGGCCTGCAGTTCCAGACCGTGGCAATAGTCCCACTTCAGTTTGGGCTGGAAGTCCAGCTGCCAAGACTCCGGACAGCGAATCATTTCCGACTCCACCAGGCGCACGGACATCGGCTGGTTGCTCTTCACCTGCTGTGCAGCGAGCGATACAGAGCCGCTCAACAGGCAAGCGGAGAGAATTACTTTACAAATAAGGTTTGTTTTCATGAAGTTATCTTTTTAACGTATTAGAACTGTTTGTTTTCCTGGAAGCAAAAGTAGTGCATTTCAGCTTAAGAAACGTGCATTTTTTAAGAAAGTTAGTGCATTATTTGGTTTTCGTGTGCGCAAACAGTCGATTTTGTGCGCGATAACAGGAAAAAACGGTCAAAATCGTCCATTTTATAATTATTATGCTTTCCATGTTTGATTTATAACGGAAAAGGTTTTATTTTTGGGCAGTTTTTCTGTGAATACTATAGCAAAAACATAATCATTCACCAATAAAATCGCAAGAATATGGAACAAGTCTTTAGCTACATCATCGGTCTGGGAGCAGCCGTGATGATGCCTATTATCTTTACAATCTTAGGAGTTTGTATCGGAATCAAGTTCAGCAAGGCCCTGAAGAGCGGTCTCTTGGTGGGCGTCGGTTTCGTGGGACTCTCGGTAGTAACCGCCCTGCTCACCAGCAGCCTGGGTCCCGCCTTGAGTCAGGTGGTGGAAATCTATGGCCTGCAACTCAAAGTCTTCGACATGGGCTGGCCGGCCGCTGCCGCCGTGGCCTACAACACGTCGGTGGGTGCCTTCATCATTCCCGTCTGTCTGGGTGTGAACCTGCTGATGCTGCTCACCAAGACAACCCGCACGGTGAACATCGACCTGTGGAACTACTGGCACTTTGCCTTCATCGGAGCGGTGGTCTATTTCGCTACCGACAGCATCCTGTGGGGCTTCTTCGCCGCCATCATCTGCTACATCATCACCCTGATTATGGCCGACTATACAGCCGACAAGTTCCAGGCCTTCTATGACAAGATGGAGGGTATCTCCGTGCCCCAGCCTTTCTGTGCAGGGTTCGTTCCGTTTGCTATAATAATAAATAAGGTGTTGGACAAGATTCCGGGCTTCGACAAGCTGAATATCGATGCTGAAGGCATGAAGAAGAAGTTCGGCCTACTGGGCGAACCCCTTTTCCTGGGCATCCTCATCGGCTGTGGCATCGGCTGCCTGAGCTGCAAGAGCGGTGCCGAGATGGTGGACAAGATTCCCAATATCCTGGGTCTCGGCATCAAGATGGGTGCAGTCATGGAGCTGATTCCGCGCATCACGAGCCTCTTCATCGAGGGTCTGAAACCCATCAGTGACGCTACGCGCGAAATGATTGCCAAGAAGTTCAAGGGAGCCGTTGGGCTGAACATTGGCATGAGCCCCGCACTGGTCATCGGCCATCCGGCCACGCTGGTGGTTTCCTTGCTGCTCATCCCCGTGACGCTGCTGTTAGCCGTCCTGCTGCCCGGCAATGAATTCCTTCCGCTCGCCTCACTGGCCGGCATGTTCTATCTCTTCCCGCTGGTACTGCCCATCACGAAAGGTAACGTGCTGAAGACCTTCATTATCGGCCTGGTAGTGCTGACCATCGGCCTCTACTTCGTGACAGACCTGGCTCCGTTCTTCACCAAGGCCGCCCACGATGCCTATGAGGTGACCGTGGCCAAGGGAAGCCCCGACGGTGCGCTGAAGATTCCCGATAATTTCGAAGGCGGTGCACTGGACTTCGCTTCCAGTCCGTTTGCCTGGGTCATCTTCCACCTCACCTACTCGCTGAAATACATCGGCGTGGGTCTGCTGGTGCTGACCACCCTGTTCCTCATGATACTGAACCGCCGCGCCATCCTCAAATACCAGAAGAGCGTAAAGAGCGAAGCGCAGAAGGCGGAGTGACACCTCCATAACAAGCCAACAAACAAAAAACTAAAAACATAAGAATCTATGAAGAAGTTAGCAATTGCATTGATGCTGGGTGCCGGCTCATTAGCCGCATCCGCACAGGTGAACTACACCGTACAGACTGCCTGCCACCCGCAGGACGTGAAACACTATGACACCGACCGCCTGCGCAGCGCGTTCCTGATGGAGAAGGTCATGGCTCCCGATGAAATCAACCTGACCTACACGCTCTATGACCGCCTGATTTACGGTGGTGCCATGCCCGTGAACAAGGTGCTGACGCTGGACACGTTCCATGAGCTGAAGGCCGAGCACTTCCTGGATCGCCGCGAACTGGGCGTCATCAACGTGGGCGGCGACGGCGTAGTGACCGTGGACGGCAAGGAATACCCCATGAAATTCAAGGAGGGACTCTACGTGGGCTGCGGCAAGAAGGAAGTGACCTTCAAGAGCAACGACCCGCAGAACCCCGCCAAGTTCTACATCAACTCCACTCCGGCCTATAAGGAGTACGTGACCCAGCTGATTACGACCGACCAGAAGGCCGACAAGAAGAAGTATGCCATCGCCCAGTCTGATGCCTATGGCAAGATGGAAGACAGCAACGACCGCGTGGTGAACCAGCTCATCGTGTGGTCCGTACTGAGCAAGGTGAAGGGCGGCGGCACCAACCAGCTGCAGATGGGTCTGACCGAACTGAAGCCGGGCAGCGTATGGAACACCATGCCGGCCCACACCCACACCCGTCGCATGGAGGCCTACTTCTACTTCAACGTGGCTCCGGGCAACGCCATCTGCCACCTGATGGGCGAACCCAAGGAACAGCGTCTCGTGTGGATGCACAACGAGCAGGCCATCACCTCTCCCGAATGGTCCATCCACGCTGCAGCAGGAACCAGCAACTACATGTTCATCTGGGGCATGGGCGGCGAGAACCTGAACTATGGCGACAAGGATGAAATCAAGTACACAGAAATGAGATAACTCCAACCCCTTAAATCACTATCAAGACATGAATCAGAAAAAGACAAACTGGCGCTGGTGGATATGCCTCCTGCTGTTCGTGGCCACAACCGTGAACTACATGGACCGCCAAGTGCTCTCCCTGACGTGGAAGGACTATATCGCTCCCGAGTTCCACTGGACCGACTCCGACTACGGTACGATTACCGGTTTCTTCTCCATCTTCTATGCCGTGGCCTGCCTCTTTGCCGGCAAGTTCGTGGACTGGATGGGTACCAAGAAGGGCTTCCTTTGGGCCATCGGTGTGTGGTCGCTCGGTGCCTGTATGCACGCCGGCTGCGGCTGGGTGACGATGCAGGTGGAAGGCGTTGAGTCCATCGCCGCCCTGAAGGCTGTAGAGGCCGGCTCCGACCTGGCCTTGGCCATTGCGAGCCTCAGTGTATGGTTGTTCCTCGTCTGCCGGGCCATCCTGGCACTTGGCGAGGCAGGCAACTTCCCCGCAGCCATCAAGACTACCGCCGAATACTTCCCCAAGAAGGACCGCGCCCTGGCTACCTCCCTGTTCAATGCAGGCGCATCTGTAGGTGCCTTGGCAGCTCCGCTCACCATTCCCGTGCTGGCCAGCAAGTTCGGTTGGGAAATGGCTTTCATCATCATCGGTGCCCTGGGCTTCATCTGGATGTTCTTCTGGGTCTACATGTATGACAAACCGCAAGCCTCCAAGCATGTAAACAAGGCCGAGCTGGACTACATCCTGCAGGATGAAGCCAACGGCAAGGCCGAGGAACTGAAGAAGGAGCCTGCCAAGGAAGAGAAGACCATCCCCTTCCTGAAATGCTTCGGCTACAAGCAGACCTGGTCGTTCATTGCCGGCAAGTTCTTCACCGATGGTGTATGGTGGTTCTACCTGTTCTGGGCTCCCGCCTACTTCTCAGAGTGTGGCTGCGGCATGCAGACCACCGAAGGCAAGATGCTGGTGTTCGTGCTCTACCTCATCGTGACCGTCATCTCCATCTTCGGCGGCTACCTGCCCAAGCTCTTTGTGGAAAAGAAAGGCATGGAGCCTTATGCCGGACGCATGCGTGCCATGCTGATATTCGCCTTCTTCCCCTTGCTGGCACTCTTCGCACAGCCGCTGCAGGACTACTCCGTATGGTTCCCCGCCATCATCATCGGTCTGGCAGGTGCAGGACACCAGGCTTGGTCGGCCAACATCTTCTCCACTACGGGTGACATGTTCCCCAAGTCCACCATCGCCACCATCACCGGTATCGGTGCCATGGCCGGTGGTATCGGTTCGTTCCTCATCAACAAGGGTGCCGGTGTGCTGTTCGACTATGCAGCCGCCCAGGGTGACGCCTTCCAGTTCTTCGGTTTCAGCGGCAAGCCCGCAGGCTACATGATTATCTTCTGCATCTGTGCCGTGGCTTACATCATCGCCTGGAGCATCATGAAGACATTGGTTCCGAAACACAAACCCATCATCGTAGACTGATTCTCCACTCTACGCTGATTCCACTTACGCCATCCCCCAAGCACCGCCCGCAGGTTGCTTGGGGGATGGTTCTTTTTATGGGAAATGGCTATAGAGATTTTAGGTACGGATGACACGGATTTAGGCACTGATTTAGTTTCCCCAATGACCAATTCGTGTAATTCGCACCCCGTTTCGTCCATACACGTGTGGTCCGTGGACGAGACATGTTTCGTCCGTCGTCCATACATGTGTGGTCCACGGACCGCACATGTCTCGTCCAACGGGGATAAATAGGGGGCAACAGTTGTAAGTATTTCGCAACATCCTTAATAAGTCTCAAACACATCCTTCAAAATGCGTCCCAACTGGGGAAATTTTTCTTCTCAGTTGGGGAGGAAAATTTTCACAACTGGGGAAGGTGTTTTGGGCAGTAAAAGGAGCATAAGCGAATCACAGCACGTTTTCATCATGTAAAGAAAAAGCAAGCAGATAAACATCTGTTAACACATCATGTAATCACAAGAGCAAGCAAATTTTCAGCCATGAATGACAGTTCTTACCTTTCCTGCACGAAGCGTTTCTTCTTCCAATGGTAGGTAATGGCCGGGCGGAGGTGGGGAGCCAGGGTGTCGGCCGCTTCACGCTCCATATAAGAAGGGGTCGTGAGGCGGAAGGTGAGCGTGGGAGCATCGGGCGAGAGGTCGGCCTGCATCAGGAGGATGTCGGCCTGACGAAGGGCTTCACGCAAGGCAAAGGAGGCATCGGGGGCAGTGGCCGTGGGCAGCAGGAAGTCTTCCAGTTCAGGCTGTGCGGGCAGATGCCTGGAGAGCGGAAGGGGTTGCCAGTCGGGGGTATAGAAAGCCACATGACTGTCTGGTGCAGGGCCTGCAACCGTGGTGACCGTGCAGATGACGAGGCGGGTGGTGTCGCGCTCGGAGGTGGGCAGAAGCCTCATCTGCCAGGTGCTCTGAGGAGTCATGCGGATGTGGATGTAGCGGGGCGTGAGGCGGGTCATCTCCGACTGTCCGCCCAGACGGTTGGTCACCTGCGCCTTCATCTTGCTGTCTAAGAAGTCTATGAAGTCGGCCCGATTGACCTCAGTCAGCAACGGACAAATGGAGTCGGGCATCTTCAGGAAGCAATTGCGGGCGTTCTGGGCCGTAGCAAGCAGGGCGGCACCCAGCAGGCAAAGGGTTATCAGCAGTCTGTTCATTATTCTATTCATTTACTCCCCAAATATAGGAAGAACATTCCAATCAACACAAGAATAAGGTCAATGGCCTTGCTTTTTAAGTTCTTTTCACGGAAGAAGAGGGCACCGAAGAGGAAGGAGACCACCACACTGCCCCTGCGCACCATGGAGACAATGGAAATCATGGAGTCTTCATAGCTCAGGGCATAGAAGTAGGCAAAGTCGGCCGCGCTGAGGAAAAGGGAGATGCAGAGGATGGTCCACTCCCAGCGGAAGGGAGTGCTGCTCTTGCGCTTGGGATACCACAGGAGCAGAATGATGGGGCACATGATGAAGACCTGATAGACATTGTACCACGACTGTACCAGCATGGGGTTCAGACGAGTCATGAGGTATTTGTCGTAGAGTCCGCTGACTGCCCCCATCACGGCCGCCAGTACGATGAAGCATATCCAGCGGTTGTGCTTGAAGTCGATTCCCTCCTTCCGCCCCGAACGGCTCAGCATGAAGAAGGAGAGAACAGCCAACGACACGCCCGCCCACTGGTAGAGGTTCAGCCGCTCGCCGAAGAGCAGCATGGCGCCCAGCAGAACCATAACGGGGCGTGTGGCATTGATGGGGCCCACGATGGTAAGCGGCAGGTGTTTCATGCCGAAATAGCCGAATATCCAGGAAGAGAGTACGATGAAGGACTTCAGCAGGATATACTTGTGTTCCGCCCATCCGGCCTGGGGTATATGGAAAGGCGTTCCCTCCAACAGAGCGGGCGACAGCCAGGCCAGCAGAATGAAGGGAAGGAAGACAAGACTGGAAAAGATGGTGTTGAGGAACAGTACGGGCAACACGGCGTTGTCCTTCAGCGACTGTTTCTTGAAGGCATCATAAAAGCCGAGCAGTGCGGCAGAAAGGAAAGCGAGCAGTAACCACATGGCAGTTGAAAGTTGACATTAGAGATTCATCATCAGGCATCACAGGAATATCGTTTCCGGATAGGCCACGTCCACCAGATAGAGGGCATGTCCGGGCACGGAAGTCCCGGCCTTGCAGCGGTCGCGCTGTTCAATGACCCGTCGGAAGCCCTCCGGCGTGAGCTTGCCGCGCCCCACCTCTAACAGGGTGCCTACCACCGCCCGTACCATGTTGCGCAGAAAGCGATCGGCACGGATGGTGAAGACCCACGTGTCGTCATCCACCGCCGTCCATTGGGCATGGGTGATGCGGCAGTTGTTGGTCTTCACGTCGGTATGCAGTTTGGAGAAGCTGGTGAAGTCGGTATAATCCATCAGCGTCGTGGCCGCCTCATTCATGCGCCGGAAGTCAGGAGCGGAGAAGAGCCGGCAGGCATACTGTCTTTGGAAAGGATTCTTGCGCAGCGTGACGTAGTACTTGTATTCGCGAGCCGTGGCATCAAAGCGGGCATGAGCCGTGGGGAGTACCTCTCTCAGGCGGAAGACGCTGATGTCCGGCGGAAGCAGGCGGTTCAGTTTGTCGGCCACGAGAAGCGTGTCCAACGGAGCCTCGGAATCGAAGTGAGCCACCATGAGGCGGGCATGAACCCCGGCATCGGTGCGTCCGGCTCCCACGACCTCCACCGACCTGCGCAAGAGGGTGGAAAGGGCCTGCATCAGCGTCTCCTGCACGCTGCTGCCGTTGGGTTGAATCTGCCACCCGTGATAGGCCGTGCCGTCATAGGAGAGATAGATAAAATAGCGATGATTCATTGTTCGATAAATGGTTTGCGGCTGCAAAGGTAATGGAATGCGGGGAAATGAGCGAAGTTTTTTCCATGAAACATTTGCAGGACTCGGCGATAATTCCGTATTTTGCGTGAGATAAGACATTTCACGAAAAAATACGGGAATCTTCCATGAAACTACGAAAACCTGCCCTGCTTCTGCTCCTCTCCGTCCTGCACTTCGTGACGGCGCTCAGTGTCGTCATCGTTCTCTCCCTGCCACATGAAAGAGCTGTAAGGCAGGATCCCAAGCAGAAGGAAGCCCCACACAACATACAAGGAGTGAAGAGCTACAAGCGTGAGTTCAATGACCTGAACGCCGTCCACCTGGCCGCCGCCAAGGCTGTGGGAGTGCCGGCCGTGAAGGACCGCAAGGAGGCCGACAAGATGAAAAAACAGCTGCAGAACATTGAAGGGAGCAAAGCCTTCCACCTGGACCCGCTCACCCACTCCATTCCCTACTTAGTGCCGAGAGCGGCCACCCTGATAGACGAGATTGGCCGCAACTTCCAAGACTCCTTAGATGCCAAGGGGTTGCCGCCCTATAAGGTCATCGTCACCTCCGTGCTGCGCACCAAGGAGGACGTGAAACGCCTGCGCCGACGCAACGTGAATGCCAGCGAAAACTCGGCCCACTGCCATGCCACCACCTTTGACATTTCATGGGTGCGCTATCACAAAGTGAACGCTTCGGACAAAAGCATCAGCGAAAGCACGCTCAAGAAGGTACTGGCCGAAGTGCTCAGGGACCTGCGCAACGCACGGCGATGCTACGTGAAGCACGAGGTGAAGCAGGGTTGCTTCCACATCACATGCAGGAGGTAAACGCCTCGGGCAGAGCCTCTATCAAGTCTCCGGCCGTCAATGAGAGCTGTCCCAATCGGGCGGTTGCCAAGTCACCGGCCAATCCGTGTACATAGACGCCCAGACGGGCGGCCTGCAGCGAGTCATATCCCTGTGCCAGAAGTGCCAGCAGGATGCCGGTCAGCACATCACCGCTACCGCCCGTTGCCATACCGGGATTGCCCGTGGGATTGAACCACACCCTTCCATCGGGAGCGATGACAGCCGTCCATGCTCCCTTCAGCACCAGGCACACACGGGCATCCATAGCCAGCTCGCGTGCCTGCTGCAAACGGTCATATCCGTTGGCACACCTGCCTACCAGTCGGTCCATCTCGCCCGGATGAGGGGTCAGGATGCTCCCCGCCGGCAGGCGTTGCAGGTAGGTACGATGAGCCTCCAAGAGGTTCAGAGCATCGGCATCCACCACCATAGGCACGTTGCAGGCATCGATTTGCTTCAGCAAGGCGTTTGCCGTGGCCTGTTCACGCCCCAGTCCGGGACCGATGGCCACGGCCTGACAGCCGTCACACGCTGCGACTTCGGAGAAGTAGCCGACATGTGCATCCAGGTCGGTCATAGCTTCGGGAACGGCAGTCTGCAGAATGACGTTGTTGCACAGCGGCACATGCACCTTCAGCAGGCCAATCCCCGAGCGCAGGCAAGCCCTTGCCGCCAGGATGGAAGCGCCGGCCATACCCTGACTGCCGGCAATGAGCATTCCCCGTCCGAAGTCGCCCTTGTGGGCAAAGCGTTTCCGTGGTTTCAGCACTCCCTTCATCTCCCACGCTTCGGTCAGGGCATAGCTGTTCTCGGCCTCGGCAATGGCTTCCCGGCTCAGGCCGATGTCCAACAGTTGCCACTCGCCTACATAGGGGGCGTTCTCCGGCAGGAAGAAGGCCAGTTTGGGGAGTTGCAGGCTCAGGGTAAGGGTGGCCTTCACGATATGGGCCTCCACATTGAGGCTGTTGTCTTCCCCCATCAGTCCGCTGGGCAGGTCTATGGAGACCACTTGCGCCGGCGAGGCATTGATGAACTTTACCACCATGGCAAAGCCTCCGGAAAGCGGTTGGTTCAGTCCGCTGCCAAAGAGGCCGTCAATCACCACCGTCTCCGCCGTCAGTTTGGGCGGCATGAACGATGTGGTCACTTCGTGGAAGTCCACCTGCCCGCCCAGAGCAAGGAGACGCTCTCTGTTCACCTCGCAGTCGGGAGAGAGTTTTCCCTTCGGATTGAACAGGTAGACCTGCAGGGAATAACCATACGTGGCCAACAAGCGGGCCACCGCCAAGGCATCGCCGCCGTTATTGCCCGGTCCGGCAAAGACCACGAAAGGCGTGGCACGCTCCATGTAGCGCATGGCGATGGCATCGCTCAAAGCCTGCGCAGCCCTCTCCATCAGGTCGATGGAGGCAATCGGTTCGTGTTCAATGGTGTAGGCGTCAAGTTGCTTGACAAGTGCAGTGGGAAGAATCTTCATAACGGTCGCTTTTTGCTTTATGTGGGGGCGAAGATACGAAAAAAGACGATGTCACGTTCAGCAGAGCAGAGCAAAAGTTGTATCTTTGCCCACCGTATAAACCAACGAATAAAGCATGCACACATCCCGACACCCCAAAGGACTCTACCTGATTTTTGCCACAAGCACGGCAGAACGGTTCAGCTACTATGGCATGAGAGCCATCTTCATCCTGTTTCTCACCCAGGCCCTGCTGTTCGACAAGGAACATGCCGCCTCCATCTATGGCAGTTACACCGGACTGGTCTACCTCACTCCCCTCATCGGTGGCTACATTGCCGACAAGTACTGGGGCATACGACGCTCGGTGCTGTGGGGAGCCGTGATGATGGCCGTGGGACAGTTCCTCATGTTCGGCAGTGCCTCTCTGCTGGACTCCCAGGAACTTTCGCGCTGGCTGATGTATGGCGGGCTGACGTTCCTCATCCTGGGCAACGGTTGCTTCAAGCCGACCGTCTCTTCCCTCGTGGGACAACTCTATACGCCGGGCGACAAGCGGTTGGACTCGGCCTATACCATATTCTATATGGGCGTCAATGTGGGTTCTTTCCTGGCCCCACTGGTATGCGGCTACTTCGGCGAGACGGGTAATCCGGAGGATTTCAAGTGGGGCTTCCTCATTGCCGGCATAGTAACCCTGTTCACCATCGTGCTGTTTGAGAGCCAGAAGAACAAGTACCTGATTGCCCCTGACGGCACACCGCTCGGCATTGTCCCCGATGCCCGCAAGGAGAGTGCCGCTACCGACAGGAGAGACGCGAAGGAGGAGCCTGTGCAACAGAAAAGCAGGACGAAGGACTACGTGGTGCGCCTGCTGCTCACCGCCGGACTGGCCGCCTTCTTCTACTGGTGCTTCGGCAACGACTGGATCAGCATAGGCATCTTCACCGCCTGCATCGTCTTCCCCTTCATGGTGCTACAGGACCGCTCACTGACGTGCATTGAGCGCGAGCGCATTTGGGTCATCTATATCATCGCCTTCTTCGTCATCTTCTTCTGGGCCGCCTATGAGCAGGCCGGTGCATCGCTCACACTCTTTGCCGCCGAGCAGACCGACCGCCACATCCTGGGCTGGGAGATGCCGGCCTCCTGGATTCAGTCGTTCAATCCCTTCTTTGTCGTGATACTGGCCGCCGTGATGCCCGGCGTATGGGGCACACTGAACAAGCGCGGCATGGAACCGGCCTCGCCCACCAAGCAGGCCATCGGCCTCCTGCTGCTCTCGTTAGGCTATCTCGTCATCTGTTTCGGCGTGAAAGACGTGCAGCCCGGTGTCAAGGTAAGCATGCTGTGGCTGGCCGCCCTCTACTTCATCCACACGATGGGCGAAATAGCCCTCTCCCCCATCGGACTCTCCATGGTGAACAAGCTGACCCCCGTGCGCTTTGCTTCGCTGATGATGGGCATCTGGTATCTCTCCACCGCCACGGCCAACAAGTTTGCCGGCATGTTGGGCGGACTCTATCCCGAGGAGGGAAAGGTGAAGAGCCTGCTGGGATTCCCCATCGAGAACATGCACGATTTCTTCATGGTTTTCGTCATCATGTCGGCCGTAGCCTCACTAATTCTCTTCCTGCTCACAAAGAAATTGCAGCGGATGATGCATGGAGTGGAATAATTTTGCTACTTTTGCCCCTAATTTTTAATAATCAATCCTACTATGGACACCATACAGATAAAAGACAGACAGTTTGCCATCTCCATCAAGGAAGAAGACATCCTGAAAGAAGTGAGCCGCGTGGCCGATGAAATCAATCGCGACCTGGCCGGAAAGACCCCTTTGTTCCTCAGCATCCTGAACGGTTCGTTTATGTTTACGGCCGACTTGATGAAACGTATCACGATTCCCTGCGAGATTTCCTTCGTGAAGCTGGCCTCCTATCAGGGAATTGCCTCTACCGGAAAAATTACGGAAGTAATCGGCATCAACGAAGACATCAGCGGACGGTGCATCGTCATCGTGGAAGATATCGTGGAGACCGGACTCACCATGCAACGCTTGTTGCAGACCCTGGGCACACGCAACCCCAGCGAGATACACATTGCCTCACTGTTAGTGAAGCCCGAAAAGCTGCAAGTACCCCTCAACATCGAGTATGTGGCCATGAACATCCCCAACGACTTCATCGTGGGCTACGGACTGGACTATGACCACCAGGGCCGCAACCTGAAAGACATCTATACGGTAGTGGAGGAATAAGCCCCGCCGCAACAGACTTAAATCCATCGCAGCATATTAAATAGGTATAATCAAAATAGAACAGAAACAACATGCTAAACATTGTGATTTTCGGTGCCCCCGGTTCCGGCAAGGGCACGCAGAGTGAAAAGATTGTGGCCAAATACGGCATAAACCACATTTCAACGGGTGACGTGCTCCGTGCAGAGATCAAGGGCGGTACGGAACTGGGCAAGATTGCCAAAGGGTACATTGACCAGGGCCAGCTCATCCCCGATGAACTGATTATCGACATCCTGGCCAAGACATTGGACAGTTTCCAAGAGAGCAAGGGAGTGATTTTCGACGGATTCCCCCGCACCATCCCGCAAGCCGAAGCCCTGAAGAAGGTACTGGCCGAGCGTGGACAGGAAGTCAGCATCATGCTGGACCTTGACGTGCCCGAAGAGGAACTGATGACCCGCCTCATCAAGCGCGGACAGGAAAGCGGACGTGCCGATGACAACGAAGAGACCATCAAGAAGCGTCTGGTAGTCTATCACAACCAAACCGCTCCCCTCATTGACTGGTACAAGCAGGACGGCAAGTACCAACACATCAAAGGGTTCGGCCTGTTGGAAGACATCTTCGCCGAGATTTGTGAGGCTGTGGACAAAGTGAAATAAGGCTGCATAAAATCATACAGGTTATAAGCCACCTCTCTTTTCGGGGCACGGATTAACACCGGTTCTCACGGACTACACCACATACAAGGTCCGTACAAGAATCAAAGAGTAATCCGTGCCCCGATTGTATTACATGTTATATAACATATCCCCTCTTAGCATGGCGTATCAGATAAAGTGTTACTTTTACACTCGCTAACTCATTTAAATTAATAATGTTATGATAAAAGGAAAAACACGTCTTGTCGTATCAGGCTTGTTGGCCGCCCTGCTGGCGTTCCCTGCAATGATACAAGCACAAACCGAGAAGAAAAAAGAGAAGCCCTATGCCGGCTATTTATTCACTTACTTCACCGGCAACCACATCAGCGAAGAGGCCGTGTGCTATGCCATCAGCGAAGACGGCTACACCTACAAGGCCCTGAATGACAACAAGCCGGTGATGGACTCCAAAATCATCAGCTCTACCGGCGGCGTGCGCGACCCGCACATCCTGCGTTGTGAAGACGGCAAGACCTTCTACATGGTGCTGACCGACATGGTGAGCGACAACGGATGGAACTCCAACCGGGCCATGGTGTTGCTGAAGTCCAAAGACCTCGTAAACTGGAAACACAGCGTGGTGAACATACAGAAACGCTACAAAGGTCAGGAGAAACTGAAGCGCGTGTGGGCACCGCAGACCATCTATGACCCCGAAGCCGGCAAATACATGGTGTACTGGTCCATGCAGCACGGCAACGGTCCCGACATCATCTATTACGCCTATGCCAACAAGGACTTTACCGACCTGGAGGGAGAGTATAAGCCCCTGTTCCTGCCCAAGAGCGGCAAGTCATGCATTGACGGCGACATCGTGTACAAGGATGGTGTCTTCCACCTCTTCTACAAGACAGAGGGACATGGCAACGGCATTAAGGTGGCCACAACCCACAGCCTCACCTCGGGCGAATGGGACGAACAGCCCGACTACAAACAACAGACACGGGATGCCGTGGAGGGGGCAGGCACCTTCAAGCTGATTGGAGAAGAGAAGTATATCCTGATGTATGATGTCTACATGCGGGGCAAGTATCAGTTCACGGAGACCACCGACCTGAAGCACTTCCGCGTCATAGACGGCGAGGTGAATATGGATTTCCACCCCCGACATGGCACCATCATCCCCATCACCAGGAAGGAGATGAAACGCCTGCAGAAGAAGTGGGGAATGAGAAATGAATAATGAAGAGTTAACAATGAATAGATATAATATATAAGGTGTATGAAGAAGATTGCTTTTTTATTGATTTGCGCCGTGGCACTGCCCCTGATGGCGCAGGAAGCCCAAGTGAGCGGACCTGACGGCAAGCTACAGGTCACGGTAAGTTGTGATGATGCCGGCAAGGCGAGCTACTCCGTAACCTATGACGGACAGGAGATAGTGCAGGCCTCCCCATTAGGACTGAACACCGACATGGGCGACTTTACCCAAGGGCTGAAATGGGTGGAGCACCGGAACGGTGAAGTGAAGAAGAGCTACACACAGACCCGCATCAAGGCATCTGCAATCAACTATGAAGCGCGGACACTGACCGTGACGCTGGCCAACGGGCGACAGCAGAACATGAGCGTGGAGTTTCGCGTCAGCAACAATGACGTTGCTTTCCGCTACCTACTGCCCAAGAAAGGGGAGACCGGCAGCGTGCGTGTCATGAACGAGGCTACGGGTTTCCGCTTCCCCGAGCAGACCACGACCTTCCTCACTCCTCAAAGCGACGCCATGATTGGCTGGAAGCGTACCAAGCCAAGCTATGAGGAGGAATATCGTGCAGACGCACCGATGAGCGAACGTTCCCAATACGGACACGGCTATACCTTCCCCTGCCTCTTCAAGGTGGGCGAAGCGGGCTGGGTGCTCGTCAGCGAGACGGGTGTGGACAGCCGCTACTGTGGCTCACGCCTCAGCGACTGCAACGACGGACTATACACGCTGGAGTTCCCCATGCCCGGAGAAAACAACGGCAACGGAACCGTAGAACCGGCTTTTGCCCTTCCGGGAAGCACTCCCTGGCGCACGCTGACCGTAGGCAGCACGCTGAAACCCATCGTAGAGACCACCGTGACCTGGGACGTGGTGGAACCGCTCTATGAAACGCAGCACGACTACAAGTTCGGTCGTGGCACATGGAGCTGGATTCTGTGGCAAGACGGCAGCATCAACTACGATGACCAGGTGAAGTATGTGGATCTGGCATCGGCCATGGGCTATGAATATGTGTTGATAGACAACTGGTGGCACAGGAACATCGGCCATGAACGGATGGAACAACTCATAGACTATGCCCAGAGCAAAAAGGTGGATATCTTCCTGTGGTACAGTTCCAGCGGTTGGTGGAACGACATCGTGCAAGGCCCCATCAACATCATGAGTGACCCCATCAGTCGCAAGCGTGAAATGCGCTGGCTGCAGGCACAGGGTGTGAAAGGCATCAAGGTGGACTTCTTCGGCGGCGACAAGCAGGAGACCATGCGGCTCTACGAAGCCATCCTGAGCGATGCCGACGACCACAGTCTGATGGTCATCTTCCACGGCTGTACCCTGCCGCGCGGCTGGGAACGCATGTATCCCAACTATGTGGGCAGCGAGGCCATCCTAGCTTCCGAGAACCTCATCTTCGGACAGAAGCACTGCGACAAGGAGGCTTTCAATGCCTGTCTGCACCCCTTTATCCGCAACACGGTAGGCTGCATGGAGTTTGGCGGCGTGTTCCTGAACAAGCGTATGAACAGGGGTAACGACGGTGGCAACTACCGACGCACCACCGACATCTTCCAGCTGGCTACGGCCATCCTCTTCCAGAATCCCATCCAGAACTTCGCCTTGGCCCCCAACAATCTGCAGGATGCCCCGCAGGTATGCCTCGACTTCATGAAGCAGGTGCCCACCACGTGGGATGAGACCCGCTTCATTGACGGCTATCCCGGACGCTATGTCGTACTGGCCCGCCGTCATGGCGACACCTGGTACGTGGCTGCCATCAACGCCACCTCCGAGCCGCTGAAGCTGAAGTTGGAACTGCCCATGATGATGGGAGAAGAGGTCACCCTCTACAGCATGGACAAGAAAGGAGCGCCCCAAGCCAAGGCCGTGAAACTCTCGACCAAGAAGCCCCTGAGCCTCACCATCCCCACAGGCGACGGAGTGGTTCTGACAAAATGAAGCATTCCCGAGTGAAACGAAGCGTTCCCGATAAAGACTGAAAAACTCTCAAACGACAACACCATGAAGCACCCATTCAAGCTATTTTTCCTCCTCGCTCTCGTCCTTTTGCCCTTCATATCCGGCCGGGCAGGCGTGAAGGAAGTTACGAATGCCCCCGACTCCGTCTACCTGTTCTCCTTTGCCGATGCCAACGGACAGAGCGGCCTGAAGTTCGCCTGGAGCGTCGATGGCCAAAGCGGCTGGAGACTCGTGGGCGATGGTTACAACTATGTGAAATCCGACTACGGTCCCTGGGGTGCCGGCAAGAAGATGTTCCGTCCCCACCTGGTGCAGGAAGCCGGCGGACAGTGGCACTGCACCTGGGAAGCGACCGCCTCGGGACAGGTGATGGCCCATGCCGCCTCGGCCGACCTCCTGAAGTGGGGCCGACAAAGCTACTTCGATGCCAAGGAGCGGGCCTCACGACAGCCGGAGGATTTGCTGCCCACAACGGAGGGAAAGGTCTCCCTGCAAGGACGTGAGGAGAACGGCTGGATACAGCGTGTACCCTATGCCCTGGTGGAAGGGCTGAACCGTTATGCCGACCATCGCGCCTACCGCCAGCAACTCATTGACGAGCGTATGGAGCAAGACCCCGTACGCTTTGCCGGACTCACTCCGCTGAAGGCCACCGTCACGGCCGACGTATCGCAGGTCAAACCCATCAGCGAGGAACTTATCGGCATCTTCTTCGAAGACATCAACTATGCCGCCGATGGCGGACTCTATGCCGAACTGATACAGAACCGCGACTTTGAGTATCTCCCCACAGACAACCGCCGCGACAAGGAGTGGGGACCCATGAAGGCATGGAAAGCGGTTGATGCACAAGGAGAACCGTCGGAGAGCGAAACGACCTGCAACATCCTCACCACAGAGCCGTTACATCCCAACAATCCCCACTACCTGCAACTCAGCGTAAAGCGTGCGGGAGCCGGCATCAGCAACATCGGCTTCGATGGTATCGTGCTGCACAAGGGCGAGAAATATGACCTCTCCCTCCATGCCCGCACCCCCAACGGCAAGGCGGTGAAGTGCGTGGCCCGCGTGGTGGACGGTCAAGGGAACGTCTGCGCCACCTCTCTCCTCTCCCTCTCGGGCAAGCAATGGAAGCAGCGCAAGAGTACGCTCACGGCTACCCAGGCGGTGAGCGACGGCTGCCTGCAACTGTTGTTGCAAGCCGAAGCAACGGTGGACCTGGACTTCATCTCCCTCTTCCCGCAAAAGACTTTCAAGGGACGCAAGAACGGTCTGCGTGCCGACCTGGCGCAGACCTTGGCCGACCTGAAGCCTCGCTTCGTGCGTTTCCCCGGCGGTTGTGTGGCCCACGGCAACGGCATCGACAACATCTACGACTGGAAAGGTTCCATCGGTGCGCTGTATGAGCGCAAGCCGTTGCGCAACCTTTGGGGCTACCACCAGACACGCGGCCTGGGCTATCACGAGTACTTCCTCTTCTGTGAAGACATCGGCGCACAACCCGTACCCGTATTGGCTGCCGGCGTACCCTGCCAGAACTCTTCCATCTGCAGCCACCACAGCACGGGCGAGCTGACCTGCCAAGGCCAGCAGCAGGGCATTCCCATGGAGGAGATGCCCGCCTACGTGCAAGATGTGCTGGACCTCATCGAGTATGCCAACGGTGATGCCCGCCACACCACATGGGGCAAGAAGCGTGCACAGGCCGGACATCCCAAGCCCTTCAACCTGAAGTACATCGGCATCGGCAACGAAGACCTCATCACCGATGTCTTTGAAGAACGCTTCCGGATGATTTATGACGCCGTGCGCGAGAAGTATCCCGAGATTACCGTCATCGGCACAGTCGGCCCCTTCTTTGAGGGCACCGACTATGACGAGGGTTGGACATTGGCCAAGAAGCTGGACATCCCCGTGGTGGACGAGCACTACTACGTGGCTCCCGGATGGCTCATCAACAACCAGGACTACTATGACCGCTACGACCGCACGGCCTCCAAGGTCTACTTAGGCGAATACGCCGCCCACCTGCCCGGCCGCCCCAACAATCTGGAGACCGCCCTGGCCGAAGCGCTCTACCTGACAGCCGTGGAGCGCAATGCCGACATCGTGACCATGACCTCCTATGCCCCCTTGCTGGCCAAGGAGGGACACACGCAGTGGAACCCCGACCTCATCTACTTCAATAACAGCGAGGTGAAGCCCACCGTGGGCTACTACACCCAGCTGCTCTATGGCCAACATGCCGGCACCCACTACATCACCTCCCAATTGCAGGTGGAAAGCCGACGGGCCGACGTGAAGAAACGTGTAGGCGTATCGGTCGTGAAGGATGCCCACAGTGGCGACTACATCGTGAAGCTGGCCAACCTGCTGCCGGTAGAAGTAGCCGCCGAGGTGATACTGGATGGAGCGGAACTGCACAACCCCACCGCCGTGAAGAGCGTGCTCACCGGACATCCGGCCGACAAGCAGGCCAGTCCCATCACGGAGGAGATGAGTGTGGATGGCGAAGCGTTCCCTTACGTGATGCCCCCCTACTCCTTCACGGTCATCCGCATTTCGTCACACGACACGGCCGAATAACGTACTTTTGACCGATTTCATCTACCTTTTTGAGTGATTATTTATCCTCCCCCGCAGGAGAATGCACTAATTTTGTAGCGGTGTTCAGGGATTCCCCATCCCCGGACACCGCTTTATCATCATAAAACTATTTATCATGAAGAAACAACTCGTTACAGGACTGTTGGCGGCTTTTGCCATTACCGCCGGCGCACAGTCTTTCACAGAATGGCAGAACCCCGAGGTGAACGCAGTGAACCGTGCTCCCATGCACACCAACTACTTCGCCTATGAGTCACAGGAGGCCGCCGACAAGGGTGTGAAGGAGCACTCGGTCAACTACATGACCCTGAACGGAACGTGGAAGTTCTTCTGGGTGAAGGATGCCGACCAACGGCCTACCGACTTTTTCCGCACCACCTTCAACGACAAGGGATGGGACAACCTGCAGGTGCCCGCCGTGTGGGAACTGAACGGTTATGGCGACCCCATCTACGTCAATACCGGCTATGCCTGGCGCAACCAGTTCCAGAGCAATCCGCCCGAGGTACCCGTGGCCAACAACCACGTGGGCAGCTATCGCCGCGAAATCATGGTGCCCGCCGGATGGAAAGGCAAAGAGATTATCGCCCACTTCGGTTCGGTCACTTCCAACATGTACCTGTGGGTGAACGGCAAGTACGTGGGCTACAGCGAAGACAGCAAGCTGGAGGCCGAGTTCAACCTCACTCCCTACCTGAAGCCGGGACAGAAGAACCTGATTGCCTTTCAGGTCTTCCGCTGGTGTGACGGCACCTACTTAGAAGACCAGGACTTCTTCCGCTACAGCGGTGTGGCACGCGACTGCTACCTCTATGCCCGCAACAAAAAGCAGATTGCCGACATCCGTGTCACTCCCGACCTGGATGCCGAATACAAGAATGCCACCCTGGCTGTGGAACTGACCATGAAGGGCAGTGGCACCGTGAAACTGGAGCTGTTGGATGCCCGCCGCAAGCCGGTAGTGAGCACCACGGTGAAGGCTTCGGGCAAGCAGGTCACCACGCTGCAGGTGGAGAATCCCGCCAAGTGGACGGCCGAGACACCTTATTTATATACCCTGCGTGCCACGCTGAAAGATGACGGCAAGGTGGTGGAGAGCATCCCCGTCAAGGTGGGCTTCCGCAAGGTGGAAATCAAGGATGCCCAACTGTTGGTGAACGGTCGGCCCGTCCTCTTCAAGGGTGCCAACCGTCATGAGATGGACCCCGACGGTGGCTATGTGGTATCGCCCGAACGCATGATACAGGACATCCAAATCATGAAGCAGTTCAACATCAACGCCGTGCGCACCTGTCACTATCCCGACAACAACCTGTGGTATGACCTCTGCGACAAGTACGGCCTCTACGTCGTGGCCGAGGCCAACATCGAGTCCCACGGCATGGGCTATGGCGACAAGACCCTGGCCAAGCGCGACGACTACCGCAAAGCCCACATGGAGCGCAACCAGCGCAACGTGCAGCGCAGCTTCAACCATCCCAGCGTCATCTTCTGGTCATTGGGCAACGAGGCCGGCTATGGTCCCAACTTCGAGGCAGCCTACGACTGGGTGAAGGCCGAGGACAGCAGCCGCCCCGTGCAGTATGAGCAGGCCCGCAAGGATGGCAAGACCGACATCTTCTGCCCCATGTACTACGGCTACTGGCACAGCGAGGAGTATTGCAAGAACGACAAGTGGCAGAAGCCGCTCATCCAGTGCGAATATGCCCACGCCATGGGCAACTCCCAAGGCGGATTCAAGGAGTATTGGGACCTGGTGCGCAAATACCCCAAGTATCAGGGTGGATTCATCTGGGACTTCGTGGACCAGTCCGTGCGCTGGACAGGCAAGAACGGCAAGACCATCTACGCCTATGGCGGCGACTTCAACCGCTACGATGGCAGCGACCAGAACTTCTGCGACAACGGACTCATCAGCCCCGATCGCGTACCCAATCCCCACATGTATGAAGTGGGACACATTTATCAGGACATCTGGACCACTCCCGCCGACCTCAGCAAGGGCGAGGTGAACGTCTTCAACGAATACTTCTTCCGCGACCTCTCGGCCTACTACCTGGAATGGCAGCTGCTGAAGAACGGACACGTGGTGCGCACCGGACGGGTGGAAACACTGGACGTGCAGCCCCAACAGCGCGTGAAGCTCACCCTGGACTGGGGCAAGACCTGCCACTGCGACGAATGGCTGTTGAACGTGGCCTACAAGCTGAAGCAGAGCGAAGGTCTCCTGGAAGCCGGACACACGGTGGCCAAGAACCAGTTGGTCATCAACCCCTATCAGGCCCCGGCCATGGTACTGAAGAACTGCGAGTTGAGCAACGTGGAAACCACTGCTCCCCAGGTGCAGGAGAACGACTGGAACTACCTGATTGTGGAGGGCGACAACTACCGCATGGAGTTCAACAAGCACAGCGGCTTCCTCAGCAAGTATCAGGTGAACGGCAAGGAGATGATTCAGGAGGGCGAGGCACTGACGCCCAACTTCTGGCGTGCCCCCACCGACAACGACTTCGGTGCCGGCCTGCAACGCAAGTATGCCGCATGGAAGCATCCCGAGATGAAGCAGACCGCCTTCCGTCATCGCGTGGAGAACAACCAGGTGGTGGTAGAGGCCGAGTATGACATGCCCCGCGTATCGGCCAAGCTGGCCCTGACCTATGTCATCAACAACAAGGGTGCCGTCAAGGTGACGCAGAAGATGAGCGTGGACAAGGACGCCAAGGTGTCCAACCTCTTCCGTTTCGGTATGCAACTGCCCATGCCGCGCAACTTCGAGACGGTGGAATACTACGGACGTGGCCCCGTGGAGAACTATGCCGACCGCAAGCAGTATGCCGACCTGGGCATCTATCGCCAGAGTGTGGACGAGCAGTTCTATCCCTACATCCGCCCGCAGGAGAACGGCACGAAGAGCGACATCCGCTGGTGGCGCACGCTCGACGCTTCGGGATGTGGTCTGCAGGTGGTGGCCGATGCTCCTTTCTCGGCCTCGGCACTGCACTACACGATAGACTCATTAGACGAAGGCTGGCACAAGCAGCAGGGTCACTCGCCCGAGGTGGAAGAGGCCGACCTCACCAACCTCTGCATTGACAAGCTGCAGGCCGGACTGGGCTGCGAAGACAGCTGGGGACGCATCGCACGCCCCGAGTATCAGGTGCCCTACGCCGACTATGAGTTCACGTTCATCCTGATGCCGGTGAAGCGATAAAAGCCTGCATCACGCCTAAACTATTAGGCACGGATGAGACGGATAAAAAGGATTCAAGCATATAATCAATCCGTAAAAATCCGTGTCATCCGTGCCTAATTTATTAAGCGACACATGCTACATCAGCAGTTCTTCCTCGTTGTAGCGTGGGCGGTCCTTTACCTCAATGTAGATTTTACCGATATATTCACCGACGATGCCAAGGGAGACGAGCACCACGCCGCCCACCAACCAGATGGAGATAATCAGCGAGGCCCATCCGGGTACCGTGTTGTGCAGGCAGTAGGAATAGAGGGTCCACGCGGTAACTCCCAATGCGATGAGAATGAAGATGCAACCCATCCAGAATATCATCCGCACGGGCTTCACGGAGAAGGAGGTGATGCCGTCCACGGCAAAGTTCAGCATCTTGCGCAACGGATACTTGGACTCGCCTGCAAAGCGTTTGTCACGGTTGTAGTAGACGTTGGCCGTGCGGTAGCCAATGAGGGGCACCAGCCCGCGCAGGAAGAGGTTGCGTTCGCGGAAGCGGCAGAGGTGCTGCAAGGCACGGCGACTCATCAGGCGATAGTCGGCATGGTTGTAGACCGACTTCACACCCATCAGTTGCATCAGGCGATAGAAGCCAAGAGCCGTGGTGCGTTTGAAGAGGGTATCGGTCTTGCGCTCGCGACGCACGCCATAGACAATGTCGTTGCCCTCGCGATAGGCGGCAATCATGTCGGGAATGACGTTGATGTCGTCCTGCAGGTCGGCATCTATGGAGATGGCGATGTCACACCGTTCCTTCACAGTGGTGAGTCCTGCCAGCAGGGCATTCTGATGGCCCACGTTGCCGGCCAGGTTCAGTCCTCGGGCATAGCGTGTAGTGGCATGCAGCTCGCGGATGATGGGCCACGTGCGGTCGGTACTACCATCGTTCACGTAGAGGATATAGCTCTCAGGCGCAATGGTTCCGTCGGTTATCAGACGGTCGAAGAGCAAGGATAAACGGATGTGCGTTTCGTGGAGCACGGCCTCTTCCTTGTAGCACGGCACCACCACGGCAAGCAGGGGAGATGAAAGGATTTCACTCATGACTGTATGGGGTTCATTCGGATTCTGTAGAAGGTAATCTCCTGCGGAAAGCAATAGCAATGTTTTTCCGCGCAAAGTTGTTGACACCGACAAAGGTTGTCTGCTGCTTGAGTTCGTCAAGCGGCATGGTCAAAAGCAGCTTGGCCAGACATTTGTCGGCAAAAGAGTGGGTCACTACGTTTACGTCATCAAAGTTGAGCACCACCTTGTCGTGCTCGCTGATGAGTGTCAAGAGACGTTCGCGTACCTGGGCTTCCAGTTGTCTGGTCCCGAGATTCTCACCTACCTCCCTAAATCTGAATGTGGTCGTCATGTTCATCCGTCAGATACAAATAAGGATTATTTTCGCAAAGGTAGGAGAAATCTTGCAACGGCAAGCATTTTCGCCCCACTTTTTTATTTCGTTAAGGGAGTTGTCATCAATCAAACACCTCACCCTTTCTTTCGGAAGACGAAGCGCACCAGCAGGAAGTTCACGGGAATGGCGATGGCAAAGACGGGGAGCGGTGCCCATGCCTTTGGCACACCCAGCAGGAGGAAGAGGTTCAGCAAGAGGATGTGCAGCAGGTAGTTGGCCAGATGGGCACCTCCGAAGCCGAACGCCTTGCGCCAGGAGGGACGGCGACGGAAGGTGAAGAAGGCAGTCAGGTAGAAGTTGGCCACGAAGCTGAGGAGGTAGCCCACGGTGTAGGCCACGTTCACGCCGAGGAGGTGCTGCAGCAGGCGATAGAGGAGGTAGTGGAGCACGGTGCAGAGACCGCCCACCAGGGCGAAACGCAGGAACTCGCCTGCACGCTGTCGGGTCTTTTTCTTCATGACGATGGGGATTAGCTGTTCTTTCGTTCCAGTTCCTGCAGGCTCTCCAAGCGTTTGGTCTCCAAGAACTCGTAGATGCCACAGAGGTGTTCCTTCACGCGCTGGTTGCCGAACTCGTAGACCTTGGTCACCAGTCCGTCCAGGAAGTCACGGTCGTGGCTCACCACGATGAGCGTGCCGTCGAAGTCACGCAACGCCTGCTTCAGGATGTCCTTGGTCTTCATGTCCAAGTGGTTGGTGGGCTCGTCCAGGATAAGCAAGTTCACCGGTTCCAACAGCAGGCGGAGCATGGCCAGACGGGTGCGTTCGCCTCCCGAGAGCACCTTGACCTTCTTCATGGAGGCTTCGGGACTGCCGAACATGAAGGCACCGAGCAGGTCGCGTATCTTGTTGCGTATCTCCCCCTTGGCCACGTCGTCGATGGTCTGGAAGACGGTCAGGCTCTCGTCTAACAGGGAGGCCTGGTTCTGGGCGAAGTAGCCTATCTGCACGTTGTGGCCCAGGGTGAGCGTGCCCTCATAGGCAATCTCATTCATAATGCACTTCACGAGCGTGGACTTTCCCTCGCCGTTCTTGCCCACGAAGGCCACCTTGTCGCCCCGCTCGATGGTGAGGTTGACGTTGCGGAATACCACATGGCCTCCTCTAACTCCCCCCGAGGGGGAGGATTGCGATGTGAGCGCATTGTCATGAAGCTCTCCCTTGGAGGGAGTTGAGGGGGCTTCATACGTCTTGCCCACGCCGTCGCAGATGACGGGATAGTTGCCGCTGCGGGGTGCGGGCGGGAACTTCAGGCGCAGGGCGGAGGTGTCTTCTTCGTCCACTTCGATGAGTTCCAGCTTCTCCAACATCTTGACGCGGCTCTGCACCTGGAGCGTCTTGCTGTAGGTGCCCTTGAAGCGTTCGATGAAGTCCTTCGTCTCCTGAATCATCTTCTGCTGCTCTTCATACTGCTTCAGCTGCTGTTCGCGCCGCTCCTTGCGCAGTTGGAGGTATTGCGAATAGTTCACCTTGTAGTCGTAGATGCGCCCCATGGTGACCTCAATGGTGCGGGTGGTGATGCTGTCCACGAACTTGCGGTCGTGACTGATGACCACCACGGCCTTGGCACTGCCCACGATGAACTCCTCCAGCCACTGGATGGACTCGATGTCCAAGTGATTGGTAGGCTCGTCCAGCAGGAGGACGTCGGGATTGCGCAGCAGCAGTTTGGCCAGTTCGATGCGCATGCGCCAGCCACCGCTGAAGTCGCTTGTGGGGCGCCGGAAGTCGCTGCGCAGGAAGCCCAGTCCGAGGAGGGTCTTTTCCACGTCTTCCTCGAAGTGGGTCAGGTCTATGGCGTAGAACTTCTCGCTCAGGGTGGAGACCTTCTCAATGAGGGCCATGTAGGAGTCGCTCTCATAGTCGGTGCGCTCGGCCAGTTCCTTGTTCAGGGCTTCAATCTCGGCCTCCATGGCATGGAGGTGTGCAAAGGCCTGGCTGGCCTCTTCGAAGACCGTGCGACCGTCTTCCGTCAGAAGGTGCTGGGGCAGGTAGGCCACCACGCAGTCCTTGGGTGCCGTCACCTTTCCCCGGGTGGGCTGGCGCACGCCGGCCAGTATCTTCAGCAAGGTGGACTTGCCGGCACCGTTCTTTCCCATCAGGGCGATGCGGTCTTTCTCGTTAATCTGGAAGGAGATGTCGCTGAACAAGGTGGTGCCGCCAAACTCTACGGCCAATCCGTCTACTGATATCATACGTCTTTTTTTGCTTTAATGTGGGTTTTTAGATGCTAACAGGCTGCAAAGATAGAACTTTTACCTTATATTTGCACCAAATACTGAATGACACACTCATGATAAGCTACATTACCCTGCACAATCTGCACTGCTACGCCTGCCACGGCGTGATGCCCCAGGAGCGGTTAGTGGGCAACCGCTACACGGTGAACCTACGCCTGCGGGCGGACATCGGCGAGGCCATGCAGAGCGATGACGTGGCCCACACGGTGAACTATGCCGACGTGTGCCGTGCCGTGGAGCAGGAGATGGCCATCCCCTCCCAACTGTTGGAGCACGTGGCCTCACGCATCCTGCACCGCCTGTTCCGGGAGTTTCCCCGTGTGGAAGCCGTGGAGCTGAAGCTCACCAAGCGCAACCCGCCCATGGGTGCCGACGTGGAGGCCGCCGGAGTGGAAATCAGCATGGAGCGGAGCGAATGCCGCCCCACCCCTGCACAGTCCGTGACTCATAACCCGTAACTAATAAATATCAACCATGTACAGTGATCCCAAAGAGTGTCTCTATTGTCAGAACAATGAGACATTGCACAATCTGATGATTGAAATTGCGAAGCTCAGCGTTTCGCGCGTCTTCCTCTTCAAGGAGCAAACCTATCGCGGCCGTTGCTTGGTGGCCTATGACGGCCATGTGAATGACCTCTATGAATTGAGCGACGAGGAGCGCAATGCCTTCATGGCCGACGTAGCCCGCGTGACCCGTGCCATGAATGCCGCCTTCCATCCCGAGAAAATCAACTATGGTGCCTACAGCGACAAGCTCTGCCACCTGCACTTCCACCTGGCCCCCAAATACGTGGACGGCCCCGACTATGGCGGCACCTTCCAGATGAATCCCGGCAAGGTGTACCTCAGCGATGCCGAGTATCAGGAGCTGATTGAAGCCGTAAAAGTGCACCTGTAAGAGATTGTATTTCAACCGCTTGGTCCGGACACGTCTCGTCCGTGGACCGCACATGTGTCGTCCGTCGTCCATACATGTATGGTCCACGGACCGCACGTGTATGGTCCAAACGGCATAAACGTCCCCTCCAAACGCCCTATACGCAACGTTCAATGCGTTATACACGCAATGGCTGATGCCCTATACAGGCGATGGTTGATGCGCTATACCAATCCGCCAACGGGGCATGGATAGAACAGCATACAAAGGAATAGACTCAATCATTACCAACCATTAGCATTCCGCGCGTCTTCATTTCAGCATAGGGAAGGCGGAGGCGGCGGCACTCCTCAATGTAGCGACGGGAGGCGTAGTCGCCAAGGGAAGCGTCGAGCACCACGACACGGACACGGAACAGCGCGGTGAGGTCGGCCAGGCGGCCACGGAAGCCACGGCAGACGTAGAGGTAGTCCACAGGGAGAGGACGGTCGGCAGTCAGTCCCCGCCAACGGTCGTCGGTGAGCAGGCAGACGCGAAGGCCCCGATAGGAGAGTATACCCTGTTGCAGGGAGAGACGGGGGAGGATGGTGTCACCGGAAGAGTCTGCGGGCAGCAGCAAGGTGTCGCCGGAAAGCTCCGTGGGCGGCAGCAAGCCCAAGCGGTTCCAATGTGCCCCCAAGGAACGTCTCAGGCGGGAAGTGTCGGGCAAGGAGTCGGCACAGACCAGCCAGGACTCCCGTCCCTCCGTCAGGCAATGCACCACGGGACAACGCTGCACGCTGTAGAAGACCACTCCCGCCTGCGGCCGACTCTGCAGGAGAAGGCGGAGACTCAGGAAGAGCAGCAGGGCAACCAGGAAGAGGGCAAGACGGCGGGGCGTACAGTGTCGACAGGCCCGATAGAGGAGCACCAGCAGCAGGTAGAGGAAGAGCAACTGCCACTCCGGAAGCCAAATGCGGTCCACCGATGCCCCAGGCAACTGTTCAATCAGACGCAACCCATCGTGCTGCAGAGAGAGCAGCCACTGCAACACGGTGGCCACCAGCTGTTGCACCGCCGGGAAGGGCGTCAACAGAAAGAGCACCAGAGCCAGGTACATGACCAGAGTTACCAGCGGAATCACCCACAGGTTGGTGAGCAGGAAGTGCACGGAGAAACGGGAGAAGTAGTAGGCCACCAGCGGTGCCGTGCCCACCTGAGCCGCCACGGAGAGAGTCAACAAGCTCCACACCTTGCGCTTCAACCAACCCTCCGGCCGCCACAGTCCCTCGAGCCACGGCTGCAGCAGCAGGATGGCCGCCACGGCAGCAAAAGAGAGCTGGAAGCCCACGTCGAAGAGCCACAGGGGACGGAAGAGCAACATCAGGAAGGCGGCAGCCGTAAGAACCTCCGAGGTGCGGGGTCGTCCGGGCAGCAGGCAGGAGAGTGCCCAGCAGGAGCACATCGCCACCGCCCGCACCACCGAAGGCGAGAGTCCCGTGAAGTAGGCGAAGAACCACAGCAGGGCAACGATGAGCAGCAGCACGTAGGGCCTCAGCCGCGCCACCAACCGCCAGCAGGGCGAGAAGAGCAGCCACAACACTCCATAGAGCAGGCCCACGTGCAGACCGGAGAGTGCCAGCACATGGCTGGCACCGGCCACGGAGTAGGTCTCGCGAATCTCATCGCTCAGTTCCTCCTTGCTGCCCACCGTAAGGGCAGCAAGCACAGCCAGTTCATCGTCGCGGAAGCCCAGACGTCGGTAGTGGGTGAGCACGCTGTCGCGCATGTCGTCCATCCGTTGGGCGAAGGTAGGCACATCCTGATGCCCCACCCGCTTCCACCGTCCCCGGGGCACATAGGCCGTGCCGCTCACACCCCGATAGCGCAGGAAGCGGGCATAGTCAAACTCCTCGGGCAGACCATTGCCGACAGGCAGTGTCAGGCGGGTGTGCACCAGCAGTTCATCCCCGCGTGCAGGCAGAGCGACGGCAGAGTCTTTGGGAAAATAGAGCAGAAAGAGGTGACCGTCACCGGAGAGGTGCAACGAGTCGCCGCGCCACTCGTCCAACAGGAGGGAGCGGCAGAGGTAGCTGCGCTCCTTCTCCTCGGGATGGTCCACGAGACGCACGCGGCACACCGTCTCGGCATCGGCAAAGGGATAGGCCGTGCGTGACAACGCGTGACTCACGAGTCCCATCCCCAGCAGGAAGAAGGCCAGCAGAGCGGCCGCGCCATGCCAGCCCACGCCGCGACGACGGCACAGGAGATAGAGCACGCCCAGACCTATCAGGCACAGGGGGAAGAGGAGTGCAGGATGTTCCAGCGGGAAATATGCCCCGACCGCCATGCCCGGCAGCAGGGCCAGCAGAAGCCGCAGGAGGGGATGCCTCCTCAGGTAGGCGGCCGGCATAGGTTACAGATTCTTCAGTGAGACGATGGCCTGTTCGGGATGGGGAGAGGAGAAGACGGCACTTCCGGCCACCAGCACATCGGCACCGGCCTCTAACAGGCGGGCACCCGTCTCGGTGTTGACACCGCCGTCAATCTCTATCAGGGCCTGCGAACCGGTCTCCTGAATCAGAGCCTTCAGCTCGCGCACCTTCTCCACGGTGTGCCCGATGAACTTCTGCCCGCCAAATCCGGGATTCACCCCCATCAGGAGCACCATGTGTACCTCCCGGATGATGTCGCGCAGCAGGGCCACGGGTGTGGCAGGATTCAGGGTGACAGCCGGCAACATTCCGGCCTCCCTGATTTGCTGCACCACCCTGTGCAGGTGGGGGCAGGCTTCATAGTGCACGTTCATGATGTAGGCCCCCAGCGCCTTCACCTCGGGGATGAACTTCTCGGGCTGCACAATCATCAGATGGACATCTAACGGTTTGCGGGCAATCCGTGCCACAGGCTTCAGGACGGGGAAGCCGAAGGAGATGTTGGGCACAAAGACACCGTCCATGATGTCGATGTGTATCCAGTCGGCCTCACTGCGGTTCAGCATTTCAATGTCTCTTGCCAGGTTGCCGAAGTCGGCGGCAAGGATGGAGGGGGATATGATAGGTTTCATAAGCGACAGGTTTATCAGGTTTGCACTTTGTTTACGCATTCCGGCAACAAATGTAGAGAAAGATTGGCTTCTTCACAAACAAACGTCCGATTTATTGCATCCGACACCCCTCGGGCAGGCGTAAACCACGCAACAGTTCGTCAGTCTTCAGCCGTTTCTTGCCGGGAAGTTGCAAAGAGAGGATGTCCAGCAGGCCGTCGGCCAAGGCCACACGCAGGTAACTCTTGCCATCGCTCACCACCGTGCCCGGAGCATAGGGATGGGCTTGGGACAGCTTGGCCGTCTCGAAAATCTTCACCACCACACAAGTGCCGTCAGGCTGGTGCAGCTCCGTCCAGGCAGCCGGATAGGGCGAAAGGCCACGCACGAAGTCATAGACCTGCTTCAGCGACAAGTTCCAGTCTATGCGGCAAGTCTCCTTGAATATCTTGGGGGCAGGGCGCAGGGGACCCGTCACGGCCATCTCCTCCTGAGGCAGACGCTTCACCGTGCCTTGCAGGATGGCATCCACCGTCTCCGTGACCAGACGACCGCCCAAGAGCATCAGTTTGTCATGCACCACGCCCACATTGTCGGTGTCGGCAATGGGCACAGCCACCTGCTGGATGACCTCGCCAGTGTCTATCTCATGCTTCAGGAAGAAGGTGGTGATGCCCGTCTCGGTATCGCCGTTGATGACCGCCCAATTGATAGGTGCCGCCCCCCGGTATTGGGGCAGCAGGGAGGCGTGAAGGTTGAAGGTGCCCAAGCGGGGCATGTTCCACACCACCTCGGGCAGCATGCGGAAGGCCACCACTATCTGCAGGTCGGCCTTCCAGGCACGCAACGCCTCTAAGAAAGTCTCATCCTTCAGCCGCTCGGGCTGCAGCAGGGGAAGGCCCTGCTCCAAGGCATACTGCTTCACGGGCGAGAATTGCAGTTTGTGTCCCCGACCGGCCGGTTTGTCGGGCATGGTAATCACACCCACCACATTGTAGCCGCCCTCCACGAGGCAGCGTAGGGACTCCACCGCAAACTCGGGAGTGCCCATATATACGATTCTTAAGTTTTGCTTTTCCATCCTTACCAAACTTTTAACTATCAATTATCAACTGTCAACTATCAATTATCAACTATTCCTCCGAGAAGTGCACCAGTACCTCACGGTAAGAGTTGAATATCTTGGACTTGGAGACGAAGCCCAGATAGTGTCCCTCGGCATCCACAACGGGGAGGTTCCAGGCCTGGGTATCATCGAACTTACGCATCACCAGTTCCATGCTGTCAGTATCGCAGAGACGGGCCGGTGCAGAGGTCATGAAACGGCTCACCTTGAAGCGGTGATACAGCTCCTGACGGAACATGATGTTGCGGATGTCGTCCAGCAACACGATGCCTATCAGCTTCTTGTCCTCGCCCACCACCGGGAAGATGTTGCGTCGCGAAGCGGAAATCACCTTCACCACATCGCCCAGGTCCATCTCGGGCTGTACGGAGACAAAGTCGGTCTCCACCACGTTCTCCATCTTCATCAGCGTCAGCACGGCACGGTCCTTGTGATGCGTCAGCAGCTGTCCCTTCTTGGCCAGGCGCATGGAGTAGATGCTGTGGGGTTCGAAAACCATGATGGTGAGGTAGGAGCTGACCGAGACAATGAGCAACGGCAGGAAGAGGTCATAGCCGCCCGTCAGTTCGGCAATCAGGAAGACTCCCGTCAGCGGGGCATGCATCACGCCGCTCATCACGCCGGCCATGCCCATCAGGGCAAAGTTCTTTTCGGGAAGATAAGTGGTAGCATCGAACTCGTTGCTGAAGTGGGAGAAGACGAAACCGGCAATGCAACCCAAGTAGAGCGAAGGTGCAAAGGTTCCGCCACAGCCGCCTCCACCGTTGGTGGCTGTCGTGGCAAACACCTTGAAGACAATGATCAGCAGCAGGTAGACCAGCAGCAGATTGCCGTGGCCGTAGAAGAAGGAGTTGTTCATCACCGTGTCCCACTCGGCATTGCTCGTGCCGTTCAGCAACAGGCCGATGGTGTCGTAACCTTCACCATAGAGCGGCGGGAAGAAGAAGATGAGCACACTGAGCATGACTCCACCCAGTATCAGTTTCTGATAAGGCCGCATCAGACGGCCGAAAACGCCCTCCAACCGATTCATGGTGCGCGTGAAATAGAGCGACACCAAACCGCAGAAGACACCCAGCAGGATGACGTAGGGAATGCGTTCTAACAGGAAGACCTCGTCCATGTGGAACTTGAACATGGCATCGGTGCCCGTCACGATGTAGGCCAGTGTGCCGGCCGTCACGGAGGAGATGAGCAACGGCAACAGCGAGCTCATGGTGAGGTCTATCATCAGCACCTCAATGGTAAAGACCAGTCCGGCTATCGGTGCCTTGAAGATGCCGGCAATGGCTCCGGCCGCACCACACCCCACCAGCAACATCAGCCGATGGTGCTCCATCTTGAACAGGCCGCCCAGTTGGGAGCCTATGGCCGAGCCGGTAAGCACAATGGGGGCCTCGGCACCCACCGAACCACCGAAGCCGATGGTGATGGAACTGGCCACGATGCTCGACCAGATGTTATGTCGCTTGATACGCCCCTGTCGACGCGAGATGGCGTGCAGAATCTTGGTCACTCCGTGGCTGATGTCGTCCTTCACCACGTGGCGCACAAAGAGACCGGCCAGGAAGATACCCACCACCGGATAGACCAGATAGAGCCAGTTGGCCTCCGTGGTGCTGAAGTTCTCCGTCAGGAAGTCCTGAATGCAATGGATGAGCCACTTCAGGATGAGGGCAGCCAAGGCCGTGAAGATGCCCACCAAAAAGCTGAGCATCAGGATGAAGTTCTTCTCCGTGATGTGTCCCTCGCGCCAGACCAGAAAGTGTTGCAAAGGATTTTTCTTGTTACCTGTCATCGCGCTGCCTACTTACGGATTATCTGTATCTCGCCACCCTTGCCCAGCTTGATGATGCCGGAGGGGCGGGCGGGAGTCTGTTCCTGGCGGCGATAGTCCACGATGTAGTCTACCGCAGCCTTTATCTCTTCACTGATTTCACCGTAACAGGCCGGCGAGGACTGTCCGCTGATGTTGGCCGACGTGGATACAATCGCCTTGCGGAACTGGAAGCAGAGGCGCTTGGAGAACTCCTCCCCCGTGACACGGATGCCTACACTGCCATCCTCGGCCAGAAGGTTGGGAGCCAGGTTGCGTGCTCCCGAATAGATGATAGTCAAGGGCTTATCGGTGAGTTCAATCAGGTCCCATGCCACCTCGGGCACCTCCTGCACGTAGAAGTCCACCTTCACGGCCGAGTCCACCAAAACCAGCATGGCCTTGCTGTCCATGCGTCGTTTTATCTCATAGACCTTGCGCACCGCTTCCTCATTCGTCGCGTCGCACCCGATGCCCCAGACGGTATCTGTAGGATAGAGAATCACGCCGCCTTCACGAAGCACCTGGCAAACTTTTTTAATCTCTTCATTCATTTCTTAAACCATTAAGACAACAAATAATGGGCAAAAGTAGTACTTTTGCGCCATTATTCGCGTATAATTATGGATAAAACAATGGAAGAGATTCAATTTCATCACACTTTGCCCATCCAACTCCGCTTCAACGATGTGGATAAATTCGGGCATGTGAACAACAGCGTCTATTTCTCCTACTACGACCTGGGCAAAACCGAATACTTTGCCTCCGTATGCCCGCACGTGGACTGGGAGAGGGATGCCATCGTGGTGGTGCACATCGACTGCGACTTCTATTCACAGATATACGGCAGTGACCACATTGCCGTGCAGACCGCCATTACCGAAGTGGGCACCAAGAGTTTCCACCTGAGACAGCGGGTCATTGACACCCACACGCAGGAGGTGAAATGCACGTGCAACTCCGTCATGGTGGCCTTCGACCTGCAGAAGCATGAGTCCAAACCGTTGGAAGAGGAGTGGATAGAGGCCATCTGCAGCTACGAACGGCGCGACGTGCGGAGGAAGCAGGAACTCATACATTAAATTCAAACAGCACATCTATCAGGAAACCTTCGTCTCCCACCTTGATGCGTACGTTGGAGGGTTGGCTGCGAGGCCCCATCTGGGGCAGTGTCTTGTAAGAGCGCATGGCGGGAATCTCCAACAGGAAGGAGATGTCGCCATCGGGCCAGGCCTCCATGGTGTTGTCCTTGGCCCCGATGTGGAGCGGTTCGCGTGGAGTGAAAAGGTGCAGATAGAGTCCTTCCGTAGCGGTATAGAAGCGGAAAGGCATCCCGTCAGACTCTATTCCGGCCCATCGTACATCGGCGTGATAACCCTTGAACTCCGGATAGACGATAGGGTCCGAACTTTCGCCATACTCACCGGTAATGGTGTTGTTGTATGACTTGCAGTGAATGCCGAACTGCGTGCCCTTCACCCTATTCTTCCATACGCGATAAGGACCTCGACCCAACCATGTCAGCCCGCTGACCTGCTCTTCGGGATAGGAAAAGGTCAGGCCCAGGTTCTTGGCACCACCCTCGTCCACGAAAGAGCCCCGGAAACGCTTGCCGTTGGGACTGTTCAACAACACCGCCTGCATACGCAACAGACCGTCGGGCGACATGCGCCAGGCGATACTGTCCACACCTCCTTTATATTTAGCGACAAACAGCACGTCGTCACCCTCCTTGCAGGTGTAACACTCCTGGAACTCGGCCTTCATGCCTACCGGACGAGGTCCGTTGTTGAACGCCACTTCACGTCCGGCAGCCGTCACCTTCCGCAACAAACCGGTATGGGTATCAAAAGTAGCCTCTACACCGGCGGCCGACAGACGGACACTGCCTGTGGCCTGCTCCAACGAGGCTTGGCCTGCCGAAGCGGAACCTTCTCCCTCTGCGGCAATTGAAATGGCCAACTGTTCGTCTATATAAGCCGCACTACGCTTGATGGGAGCACTCCAAGTGCATACTTCGCGCCCCAAGTGGTCTACGGCCGTGAGTTGCAAGAGGTCACACTCGAAGAAGTCATCGGGCAACCGGAAGGTGGCTTGCGCCCGCTCACCTGGGTTGATGGCCGGCAAGGAGACTTCGCCCTGATGGACCGGTTCGTCTTTCAACGGAGTTTTTCCACTTAATGGAGAAGGGGTGCGGAACGTGGCATAGGTCATGCGACAATCCTTCAGGTTGGTATAGAGGAAGGCATTCTCCACCATCACCTTGCCGCTGAACGACGGAGTGACGTGCAGACGCTCCATGCGGATGGGCGACCATACTTCACGAACGGTAAAGAAACTTCCCTCCTTCTCCCGATAGGCTCCTACGATGCCGTCAGGCCCATTCCGGCCGTCACTATCCAGTATGCCACCCTTATCGGTACGGCGCACAGCTTCGTCCACATAGGCCCACAGATAACCGCCGGCAAAGAGCGGACTTCGGGTATAGCTCTCCCAGAAATCATCCAGACCGGCTCCATGCCCGCGGTCATAAAGGCCGTGCAGAAACTCGGTAGGCATGAACACATTGTCACCGTTAGTGAAGCGGTAGGGCCCCGTCTGATAGGCCGGATAGTGATTGGTGTCCAGACCATCAAAGTCGGCCCACGGATGGATGACATGGCGTTTCTGAATATCCCACTCGGCAAAGAGATGGTCTACCGAAGTGTTCCATCCGCCCTCATTGCCGTTGCTCCACAGGTAGATGCAAGGATGGTTGGCATCACGCGCAATCATCTCCTTTAATTGGCACACGGCCGTAGTGTCGTCATAGCGTGTCTGCCATCCAGCCAGTTCGTCAATATAGAGCAGTCCCAGCGAATCGCATACATCAAGGAAATGCGTATCTGGTGGATAATGGGAGCGCACGGCATTCATGTTCATCTCCTTGATGAGCAACGCATCTTCCACGCTCAAGGCTTTGGAGGTGGTGCGTCCGCTCTCGGGATGGAAAGAGTGACGGTTGGTACCCTTGGCCACGAGGCGCACGTCATTCAGATAGATGCCGTCATGACGACGGAACTCCACGGTGCGGAAGCCGATGCGCTCGGTCAACCTGTGCAGCACCCGGCCTTCGGGTGAGAGCAGCGTGAGCGTCAGGTTATAGAGATGGGGATGTTCGGGGTCCCACGGCTTGATATCCTTCCAGGTAGTTTCTATGGTCTGTGTCTCGCCATGCTGCAAGGCCACCTCCTGCCGTTGGGGCGGAGTTGTAGGTGTGCCGCCATTCATCAGCGACGGTGCCTCAGCCACTTCCAGCTGCAGACGACTGCCCTGCTCCACTCCCGCCAATTGCAGGCGGGCACTTAACGTTCCGTCCATACGGGGATCTGTCGCCACCTGACTGATGTGTGCCTGGGGCAGTGCCTTCAGGTAGACCGGACGATAGATGCCGCCAAAGAGCCACCAGTCGGCCTTACGTTCCGCTTCGTTGACCGAAGCGTTGGCCGACTCCTTGCTGACCCGGACTTCGAGTTTGTTGCGACCGGGTTTCAGCAGTGCCGTGATGTCATACTCGAAACGGCAGAAGCCGCCTTGGTGCACATCACCGGCCGACTGTCCGTTGATTTTCACCTCTGTATCGGTCATGCTGCCCTCAAAGACTATACTGACACGCTTCTTCTCCCACCCTCGCGGCAGGCGGAAGGAGGTGCGATACTCTCCCACCTCATCGGCCGGACGTGCCGTCTTGTCCAGATAGTAGCGGCCATAGGTATATGCACCATACCCCTGCAGTTCCCAGCATGAAGGCACTTCAATCTTTCCCCACCGTCCGGCCCTCATGCCATCGCTGCAGCGGAAGTCCCACGTGCGAGTGTCATTCATTCCCGTACCGGAGAGGTAGAGATACTCGGTTTCCTGCGCCTGCACCGTCCACAGCGGCAACAGGCATAACATCATCATCAATTTGCGTATCATCATTTCAATAATTATCAGCATTAAGTTTCATCGACTCACTTTTCCACTCCACACCTAATGCCAACGCGCTCCCTATTGTGCCTGTTCGGAAGCATTCAGGAAGGGTGGGTGCAAAAATGGATTCAGCTATACAATCAGTCTGAGAGTTTGCTATAAATCAGGTCAAGTTTGATATAACGGCGTTCCCGGGCATTGTTCCAATGCTCCATCAGGCCCAAGGGGGCAGTGAGCGGAGTGCCGTCCTGCTCGGGGTCATAGGTGGTTCCGCTTATGGGATGAGGCAGCGTGGCCGCTTCGCGCAGGTATTCGTCACAGTAGTTGAAGCTGCCAAACTCTGGCCATTCGCCTACCAGCATGTCCAAAGCCACGGCATCACAGGCCACTCCGTCTTGCGACACAATGAGGCTGCAGCACCAGTCATTGTTGAAAGGAGGCTTCTGCCACTTGGGACTGGGCTTGCCGTTCACGTCACGACTGCCATAGGTGCCATCTATCAAGAAAAGCAGTGTCTTCTGTCCCAAGTCCTTATGACCGATGAAATCCACAAAGGTCTTGTAGCCCGGCTTGCCGTGCCGTTTGTCGGGACTGAAGTTGTTGTGGGCATTCTTGCGCCACTGCAGGGCAATGTCTGTAGCTCCATACCAGTTCTTGGCCGTCAGTGTCACGCCGGGACCTTTATGGGTCTTCAGCAGGGCCGAGTTAATCAGATAGCGGGCATCCACGATACACTTGGCCAGTCCACGCGCCATCTTGCCATTGTCGGCCGAATAGTTGATTTGCTCGGGATAGTATTCACACTTCAGGCGTCCACGCCCGCCGATATGGTCTATGAAGATGACCTCGGGAAACTCGCGGTGGCAGCGGTTATAAATGCTGTCGGTAATGGCACGGCTGGGTTCACAGACAATGATGTCCTGCTGACGCACACCCGCATCATAGACCAGACTGCGCAACAAGGCCAGTGTGACATAAGGCGAAGAGTTCAAATCTATGGTGTCGCGATGGGTAATGGCATTGTTCATGTTCAGTTTGATGGCAATCTTTTCACCGGGCCTGTACCCCCTCTTCTCGCCATAACGGCTCTCATTGAAGTGTACGAACAAGGCCTTCCATGCCCTCTTGGGATTCTTCTTTCCGGCCAGGCGGGTCACGGCCTCATGCATCATGGCATCGGCCCGCAGCTGGTCGTTCCAACGCTCTTCCACCCATAATCCGGTCTCACCGTCCCAGGAGGCTACCCCGGGATGATGCACCCACACTACACGTCCGGGATGAACACCTTTGCCCTCACCCAAAGGTTGGTTAGGGCCTACGAACAATTTAGGTTGGGCCTGTAAGGCACAGCCCAGGCAGCATGCTGCCAACAATACAAACAGCTGATGATTCTTCATGGTTATTAATGGATTGTTTTTTCTGCCGCAAATATAGGCTTCTACAAGAAAAGAATATATAGAGAAACGTACAGATATAGGGAAAAACGTACACCATACGCCGCCATTCAGCCCCATGCGAGAGAGAAATAAGCAAAAAAGCAGAGCGTTAAGAAGATTTTCCATAGAATACTCTTCCCAATTCAGGAGTTTTTCCTACCTTTACAGCTTGTTGGAGGGAAACGGGCATTTTCCGATTGCAGACAGCCCGGACTACCTCCACACACTGCGATAGAAAAAGAAAAAAATAATATATAAAATGACTCACAAATGGAATTATTTACCCATCTCACCCGAACAGGCAGAAGCAAGCCAACAGTTGGCCCAGGATTTAGGGATTAGCCCCATCTTGGGACGTCTGCTGATGGAGCGAGGAATCAAGACGGTTGCGGCCGCCAAGAAATTCTTTCGCCCGCAATTGCCCGACCTATACGATCCGTTCCTGATGAAGGACATGGACGTGGCCGTGGAACGCCTGAACAAGGCTATGGGGAAAAAGGAACGGATTCTGATTTATGGAGACTATGACGTAGACGGCACCACAGCCGTGGCCCTGGTCTACAAGTTCATCCAACAGTTCTATTCCAACATCGACTATTACATCCCCGACCGTTACAATGAGGGGTACGGGGTGTCCAAGAAAGGAGTGGACTACGCTTCAGAAACGGGTGTAGGTCTGGTCATCGTATTGGACTGCGGCATCAAGGCCGTGGAAGAGATTGCCTATGCCAAGGAACAGGGCATAGACTTCATTATCTGTGACCATCATGTGCCTGACGACGTGCTGCCACCGGCCGTAGCCATTCTGAATGCCAAGCGGGAGGACAACACCTACCCCTACGAGCACCTGTCCGGTTGCGGAGTGGGCTTCAAGTTCATGCAGGCATTTGCCATCAGCAACGGCATCGAGTTCCATCACCTCATACCCTTGTTGGACCTGGTGGCTGTCAGCATTGCTTCAGACATCGTGCCCATCATGGGCGAGAACCGCATCCTGGCCTATCACGGCCTGAAGCAGCTGAACAGCAATCCCAGTGTGGGACTAAAAGCCATCATCGACGTGTGCGGACTGACGGAGCGTGAGATTACAGTCAGTGACATTGTCTTCAAAATCGGCCCACGCATCAACGCCTCGGGCCGCATCCAGAACGGGAAAGAGGCTGTAGACCTGCTGACCGAGAAGGACTTCTCCAATGCCTTGGAGAAAGCGGGACAAATCAACCAATACAACGAGACCCGCAAGGATCTGGACAAGAGTATGACCGAAGAGGCCAACAAAATCGTGGCCGGACTGGAAGGGCTCTCGGACCGCCGCTCCATCGTGTTGTTCAACGAAGACTGGCACAAAGGGGTCATCGGCATCGTAGCCTCACGCCTGACGGAAATCTACTACCGCCCCGCTGTAGTGCTGACACGCACCGACGACCTGGCCACCGGCTCGGCACGCTCGGTATCAGGATTTGATGTCTACAAGGCCATTGAGCACTGCCGCGACCTGCTGGAAAACTTCGGCGGACACACCTATGCGGCCGGTCTCTCCATGAAAGCGGAGAACGTGCAGGCCTTCACCGAACGCTTCGAAGAGTTCGTGGCCCAGAACATCCGCCCGGAACAGACCTATGCTGTCATTGACATCAATGCCGAGATAGACTTCAAGGACATCACCTCCAAGTTCTTCAACGACCTGAAGAAGTTCAATCCTTTCGGGCCGGACAACGTGAAGCCCGTATTCTGTACGCATAATGTCTATGACTATGGCACAAGCAAGGTTGTCGGACGCGACCAGGAGCACATCAAACTGGAGTTGGTGGACAACAAGTCAAACAACGTCATGAACGGTATAGCCTTCGGACAGAGTTCGCACGTGCGCTTCATCAAGACCAAACGTTCGTTTGACATCTGCTACACCATTGAGGAGAATACCCACAAGCGGGGAGAAGTGCAACTTCAGATAGAGGACATCAAGCCGAATTAATGAAGAGCATCTCGTCCCCATCGGCCCTCTCTAACTCCCCCCGAGGGGGAGAACCCCAAACGGAGATAAGATCCTCCTCGGAAGGAGTTGAAGGGCTCAATATCCTCAAGCAATACTGGGGCTATGACTCTTTCCGGGGCATACAGGAAGAGATTATACACAGTATCAGCGAGGGGCGAGACACCCTGGGACTGATGCCTACCGGTGGTGGCAAGTCCATCACGTTTCAGGTGCCAGCACTCGCCAAGGAGGGTATGTGCCTTGTCGTCACGCCGCTCATCGCCCTGATGAAAGACCAGGTGCAGAACCTGAAACGACGGGGCATCAGGGCCCTGGCCATCTATTCCGGCATGACTCGCGAGCAAATCATCATCACGCTGGAGAACGCCATCTTCGGCAACTACAAGTTTCTCTACATCTCCCCTGAAAGACTGGGCACAGACATCTTCCGCATCAAACTGAGGAAGATGAACATCAGCATGATTACCGTAGACGAGAGCCATTGCATCTCGCAATGGGGCTATGACTTCCGACCGGCCTACCTGAAGATTGCCGAGGTGAGACACCTCCTGCCCGACGTTCCGGTACTGGCCCTGACGGCTACGGCAACCCCTGAAGTGGTGAAGGACATACAGGAGCGGTTGGAGTTCAAGGAGAAGAATGTCTTCCGGATGAGCTTCGAACGCAAGAACCTGGCCTACGTCGTCAGACGTACCGAGAACAAGAACGGCGAACTGCTGCACATTCTGAACAGCCTTCCTGGCAGTTGCATCGTCTACGTGCGCAACCGCCGCCGCACGAAAGAGGTGGCCGAACTGCTCAACCAGAAAGGAATCGTCACAGACTTCTATCATGCCGGACTGGACGATGCCACCAAGGATTTGCGGCAACGACGCTGGCAGCAAGGCATCAGCCGGGTTATCGTAGCCACCAACGCCTTTGGCATGGGTATTGACAAGCCCGATGTGCGCCTGGTGGTCCACCTGGACCTTCCGGACTCCATAGAGGCCTACTTCCAGGAAGCAGGACGTGCAGGACGTGACGGGAAGAAGGCCTATGCCGTCATTCTCTATGCACCGAGCGACAAGACCAAACTCCACAAGCGCATTGCCGAGAACTACCCGGAGAAGGAGTATATCAAGGAGGTCTATGAGCACCTGCAATACTACTATCAGATGGCAATGGGCGATGGAGAAGGGTGCGTAAGGGAGTTCAACATCGAAGAGTTCTGCCGCACCTTCAAGCACTTTCCCGTGCAGGTGGACAGTGCCCTCAAACTGCTGGCCCTGGCCGGCTACATCGAATACACGGAGGAGCAGGACAGTGCCTCGCGTCTCCACCTGTTGTGGCATAGGGACGATTTCTACAAACTGCGCGACACGGAAGGAACCACCGAACTGATTCTGAACGACATCATGCGCAACTATACAGGTGTCTTTACCGATGCGGTCTTCATCAATGAAGACTCCATTGCCGTTCGCACCGGACTGACACGCCAGCAAATCTATGATTCCCTCATCAGCCTCAGCAAGCGACGCATCGCGCAATATATCCCCCGCAAAAAGACACCTTATATAATATACACGCGCGAGCGCGTAGAGAGCAAGCACATCCACATACCACGTGCGGCATACGAAGAGCGGAAGGAGCGGTATGAAAAACGCATCAACGCCATTGTGGAATACGTGGAGAGCGAAACCGTCTGCCGAAGCCGGATATTACTGGACTACTTCGGTGAGCGAAACGAGCACAACTGCGGCATCTGTGACACCTGCCTGGAATGGCGGAACGGTAAACGGAAGGCCGCCATGCCGTCGCCCCAACTGGAAGAAGCCATCGTGCAGATCCTGGGCGAGCAGCCGCTCCCCGTCATCCAACTGGCCGAGAGACTGCACACCAAGAAAGAGATGCTCGTGACCACCCTACAGAAAATGCTGGAAGAGCAACGCCTGACACACGAAGAGGGTGTTCTGAAGCTACTTGAAGAAGAGTCCTGAATCCCTAAAGATACCCATCATGCGCTACCTGAGAAACGACAGCACCGACCCTTACTTCAACATGGCCTTCGATGAATATTGCCTGGAACACCAGCTCACCGACAAGCCATTGTTCTACCTGTGGCAGAACAGTCCCTCCGTCATCATCGGAGCCAACCAGCAGCTGCATACCGAAACAGACCTATCCTACCTGCAGGCCAACGGCATCTTGCCCGTGCGGAGGGTGAGCGGAGGCGGAGCTGTGTATCACGACGAGGGCAACCTGAACTACAGCATCGTGGGATGCAGCAACGACCTGGAGGAACACTATCCTGAATACGCCGGACTCATGGCACAGGCCCTGCAGAGGCTGGGCGTTCCGGCCACCCTCTCCGGACGAAACGACATTCTGGTGGAGGGGCGGAAGGTATCCGGCTTTGCCAAACGGGTGGTCAAGGGACGGCTGATGGTACACGGCACCCTGATGTATGACGTCAATCTGGAACGGCTGGCTCACGCCCTGACCCCCTCGGCCGACAAACTCTCGTCCAAAGGGATAGCATCGGTACGCAGTCGGGTGTGCAACCTGAAAGCGTATCTTCCCCATCTGACCGACATCACCTTGCTGCGTAACGCTCTGGAGCGCATCCTTTCCAACGACTATGCCGACAAGGAGTTTGTCCTGAGCGAAGAGGACCTGCGCCACATCCGCCACACGGGAGAAGAGAAATTCGCCTCCTGGGAATGGATCTACGGCCGTTCCCCACAGGCCACCCTGAGTCAGACAGCACGACTGGCCTGCGGTAGCGTCACCGTCCGTTTCAACATCCGTCAAGGCCTCATCGCCGACTGCCGGTTTGAGGGTGACTTCCTGGGCGGACTCCCTATCGAGGAAGTGGAACGGAGACTGAACGGACTGCCCTATGACCGTGCAAGCTTGGAAAAGGTGCTGGAAGAACTGCCCATCGGCAAGTATCTGGATGGCGTGAAGCCCACAGACCTGCTCAAAATCATCATCTAAACAGCGTTTTCTCCCCCTTTATGCGTACTAATCTGAAAGAATTGCGTACATTTGCTACAGAAAGTATAACCAACAACTTAAAGTTCACACAGATATGGGATTTTTCAAGTCATTCTTCACGGGGAAAAGCGAAGACCCGGAAGCTGAAAAGAAGAGAAACGAGCAAAAGAATTTCGAGATATTCAAGTATGACGGTATGCGGGCCCAACGCATGGGACGACAGGACTATGCCATCAAGTGCTTCAACGAAGCCTTGAAACTGCAAGAGGACTTCGAGACCATGAGCTACCTCTCCCAAGCCTACATACAGACCAACCAACTGAGTGAAGCCCGGCAATTGCTGGAGCGCATGACCCGCATGGAGAACACCCACAGTGCCAGTTTCATCGCCCTGGCCCACCTGTGCTACATGATGGAAGACTATCCCGCCATGGCCGAAGCTGCCCGACAGGCCATCGCCATCGAAGAGGGGAACGCCATGGGCCACTATCTCCTGGGAAAGGCGGTGGACGGACAGGGCGACGGCATCATGAGCATCGCCCATCTGACCAAGGCCATCATGCTGAAAGATGACTTCACGGAAGCCCGTCTGCTACGCGCCGATGCCCTGATGAAGATGAACCAATACAAGGAGGCCATGGAAGACATCGATGCCCTGCTGGCACAGAACCCTGACGAAGAGAGTGCCCTGTTGCTGCGCGGCAAGGTGGAGGAGGCCACCGGCAAACCGCAGGAAGCGGAAGCCGACTACCGCCACGTAGCCGGACTGAACCCTTTCAACGAACAGGCCATCCTCTGTCTGGGAGGCCTCTACATCGCCCAGCAACGCTCTGACGAAGCCATCGAAATGCTGGACGAAGCCATCGAAGCATCGCCCGACTTCGTCCAGGCCTACCAGATGCGCGGAGAAGCCAAGCTGCAGAAGGGAGACAAGGAGGGCGCCGCCAATGACATGGAGCGGGCACTGCAGCTGAATCCGGCCGAACTGCAGGACATCAACGGACGCTATGACAACCAGCCCACCGGCCCGAAGCAGACAGACATCTTAGGACTATAACAAGAGATTCATAACAGATTAACCCACATTCCAAACCATGAAGAGAGCAAAAACCTTTCTTGCAGTCCTCCTTGCGTGCATCGCAACGGTCTGCGCACAGCCCACGACTGACATTGGCAGCAGTCACACCGTGAAAGCCTCCCAGGAGGCACTGACCACCCGAATCACCTTCTATGCCCCCGGCATCGTGAGAGTGACCAAACACCCTGAGAACATTGCCCAACACCGCGACAGCAGTCTCTCCGTCGTCATGACACCTGAAGCCGTCCGCGTCAAGAGCAGCGAAACGGCATCCACGCTGACACTGAAGAGCAGCACCCTGACCGTCCGAGTGGACAAAGCCACCGGCAGCGTCACCTTTGCCACCGCCACAGGCACCCCCCTGTTGCGTGAACGGCAAGCCGCCTTCACCCCACGCGCCTCGGGTGCCGACCGGGGAGCCTACGTGGTGAGACAGTCGTTTGTCCTCGACAAGGAAGAGGCCATCTACGGACTGGGCATCATGCAGAACGGCAAGATGAACCTGCGCGGCGAGAACCGCAAGATGATGCAGTCCAATCTGGAAGACTATGCCCACGTGATGCAGTCCATCAAGGGCTACGGCCTGTTCTGGGACAACTATTCACCCACCGACTTCAACGACTCCGAGCAGGAGACAAGCTTCACCTCTGAGGTAGGCCACTGCGTGAACTACTACTTCCTGTGGGGTGAAGACAATGATGGCGTCGTGGCCCAGTTGCGTCGGCTGACCGGTGACGTGCCCATGATGCCCCTCTGGAGCTATGGCTTCTGGCAGTCACGCGAGCGCTACCGTTCCCAGGCCGAGATTGTGGAAGTGGTGCGTCGCTACCGTGAGCTGGGTGTCCCCTTGGACGGCATCATCCAGGACTGGCAATACTGGGGCAGCAACTACCTGTGGAACGCCATGGACTTCCTGAACGAAGAGTTCCCCAACCCGCAAAAGATGGTGGACGACATCAAGGCCCTGAATGCCCACAGCATGATATCCATCTGGTCCTCCTTCGGTCCCCAGACCCTTCCCTACAAGGAACTGGAAGCCAAGGGCCACTTGCTGGACGATGTAAAGACCTGGCCGCCTCACGGTCCGAGCACCTGGCCGCCACGCAGCGAATATCCCTCCGGAGTCAGACTCTATGATCCCTATAGTCGCGAAGCGCGTGACATATACTGGCAACACCTGACGCGTCTATACGCGTTGGGCATCGAGTCATGGTGGATGGACTCCACCGACCCTGACCATGTGGACGCCAAAGAGGCAGACTATGAAGTGCAGACCGCTATGGGTTCATGGCGCAGTGTGCGCAACGCCTTCCCGCTGGTAGGCGTGGGTGGAGTGTACGACCACATCCGCCAACAGCCCGATGCCAAGCGCGTCTTCATCCTGACCCGCTCCTACTTCGCCGGACAGCAGCGCTATGCCGCCAACGTGTGGTCGGGCGATGTCATTTCCGACTGGAAAGTGCTGCGTGCACAAGTACCTGCCGGACTGAACTACACGCTGACAGGTGCCCCTCACTTCAATACCGACATCGGCGGCTTCTTCGCCAACCGCTACAACGAACAGGGTGGCAGCGGACCGGGCTACAAGAGCCCGCGTTTCCAGGAACTCTACGTGCGTTGGCTGCAATATGCCCTCTACAACCCCATGATGCGCTCCCATGGCACAGAGGTGAAGCGTGAAATCTATCAGTTCGGCCAACCGGGCGAAACCATCTATGAGGCCATCCGCAGCGGAATCAAGCAACGTTACGCCCTGCTCCCCTACATCTACTCCACGGCATGGGACGTGACGAATGAGCGCGGCAGCTTCATGCGGGCGCTCTTCATGGAGTTCCCCAAGGACAAGCAGACGTGGGACTGCAACGACCAGTTCCTCTTCGGCAAGAGCGTCATGGCCGCCCCCGTGCTCCATGCCCAATACACCGACGAAGAACCCACCTACAGCGAAACACCCGTAGACTTCACCGCTCCCAAGAGCCAGGAGGTCTACCTGCCCCAGGGATGTGCCTGGTATGACCTGTGGACCAACAGCCGTCACGAAGGCGGACAGACCATCGAGGTAGCAACCACCATCGACAAGGCCCCCACCTTTGTGCGGGAAGGCAGCATCCTGCCCGTAGGCCCCGACGTACAGTGGATAGGCCAAAAGCCTTGGGACGAACTGGAGATACGCATCTACCCGGGAAGCGATGCCAGCTTCACCCTCTATGAGGACGACGGCGAGAGCTATGACTACGAACAGGGCAAGCGCAGCACCATCCGCTTCAGCTGGAACGATCGCAGCCGCCGCCTCACCATCGAGGCCCGCCAGGGTGCCTACGACGGCATGTTGCAGAAGCGCACGTTCAGAGTGGTAGTGGTCAATGCAGAGACACCGGCCTTCGGCACACCGGTTCCCTCAGCCCACGTTGTCAGCTACGTAGGCAAGCGCACTTCCGTCAAGCTCTGAGTTTCGAAGTATCAAAACGAGCGACAATGACAAAAAAAGATGGAATTTTGTTTGCATTTCAAAGAAAAGCATTACCTTTGTCGCGTAAACCAAAACAAGAGACTAAAAGCATGAACCTATTTGCTTACGCATATTACTTCTTTTTTTACTTTTACTTTAGCCAAAGAGTAGAGCGGGAGTTTGTATGTGTCAAGTGACAGTGATGCTTAAGAACTTAAAGAAGAACTTAAAACAAAGATATGAATCCCGCTCCATTCATTGAGGCGGGATTCTTCGTTTGAACAGAAAGTATGAGGAGAATCGCCATCCAGGGAACCCTCGGTTCCTTCCACGACATTGCAGCCCACCGCTACTTTGAGGGTGAGGAGATAGAGCTGATTTGCTGTGCCACCTTTGAGGAGGTGTTCGAAGCCATCAGGCAGGACAGCCAGGTCATCGGTCTCTGTGCCATAGAGAACACCATTGCCGGCAGCCTGTTGCACAACTATGAACTGCTGAAGCAGAGCAACGTACAGATTGTAGGCGAGCACAAGCTGCGCATTTCCCACTGCATCTGCTGCCTGCCCCAAGAGGATTGGGAAGACATCACAGAGGTCAACTCCCACCCCATCGCCCTGATGCAATGCCGCGAGTTCCTGAGCCGCCACCCCCGCATGAAGGTAGTGGAGGCCGAAGACACCGCCCTGAGTGCCGAAATCATCATGAAGGAGCAACTGAAAGGCCATGCGGCCATCTGCGCCAAGGGAGCCGCCGAGATGTATGGTATGAAGGTGCTGCAGGACGGCATCGAGACCAACAAACACAACTTCACCCGCTTCCTCGTAGTGGCCGACCCTTGGCAGGTGGACGAACTGAACCGCTACCGCAGCAAGGAGGTAAACAAGGCCAGCATGGTCTTCACCCTGCCCCACACGGAAGGCAGCCTCTCGCAGGTGCTCTCCATCCTCTCTTTCTACCACATCAGCCTGAGCAAAATCCAGTCCCTGCCCATCATCGGAAGGGAATGGGAATACCAGTTCTACGTAGACGTGGTGTTCGACAACGTACTGAGATACAAACAATCCATTGCGGCCATCATGCCGTTGATCAAGGAACTTAAAATATTAGGAGAATACGAAGATGGGAAATCAAGCATCAACTAAGATACGACCGGCCGACCGTTTGGCAAGCGTAAGCGAATACTACTTCTCGCGCAAGCTGAAAGAAGTGGCCCAAATGAATGCCGAAGGCAAGAACGTCATCAGTCTGGGCATAGGCAGTCCCGACATGCCCCCCTCACAAGAGGCCATAGAACGGCTCTGCACGGAGGCCCACAACCCCGACGGACACGGCTACATGCCCTATGTGGGAGTGCCCGAACTGCGTCAGGCCTTCGCCGACTGGTACCGGAAGTGGTACGGCGTGGAGCTCGACCCCAAGACGGAAATCCAGCCACTCATCGGTTCCAAGGAGGGCATCCTGCACGTCACGCTGGCCTTCGTGAATCCGGGCGAACAGGTACTGGTACCCAATCCGGGCTACCCCACCTACACCTCACTGAGCAAGATATTGGGCGCGGAGGTCGTCAACTATGACCTGAAGGAGGAGAACGGCTGGATGCCCGACTGGGAACAGTTGGAGCAGATGGATCTCTCGCGTGTGAAGCTGATGTGGACCAACTACCCCAACATGCCCACCGGTGCCAATGCCACCCCCGAACTGTACGAACGGCTGGTGGACTTTGCCCGCCGCAAGCAGATTGTCATCGTGAACGACAACCCCTACAGCTTCATCCTGAACGACCACCCGCTGAGCATCCTCAACGTGCCGGGTGCCAAGGAGTGCTGCATCGAGTTCAACTCCATGAGCAAGAGCCACAACATGCCGGGCTGGCGCATCGCCATGCTGGCTTCCAATGCCGACTTCATCCAGTGGGTACTGAAGGTGAAGAGCAACATCGACAGCGGCATGTTCCGCGCCATGCAGCTGGCTGCCGCCACTGCCTTAGAGGCCGAACAGGATTGGTATGCCGGCAACAACCGCAATTACGCCAACCGCCGCGCTCTGGCCGGTGCCATCATGGACACTCTGGGCTGCGCCTACGACAAGCGACAGGTGGGCATGTTCCTTTGGGGACGCATCCCCGACTCCTGCGGCAATGTGGAGGAACTGACCGAGCGTGTACTCCATGAAGCCCGCGTGTTCCTCACCCCCGGCTTCATCTTCGGCAGCAACGGCAACCGCTACATCCGCATCTCCCTCTGCTGCAAGGACGATAAGCTGGCCGAAGCCTTGGAACGCATCAAGAGATTGGAAAACAAATAAGTCATCAATAAAACCACTTAAACACTATGGAACTTCAATTAGAACCCATCCGTTTGCAGGGCGTCGAGGAAGAACGCCCGCTGGTCATCGCCGGCCCTTGCAGTGCCGAGACCGAAGAACAAGTCATGGACACCGCCCGCCAACTGGCCGGCAAAGGTATCAAGATATTCCGCGCAGGCATCTGGAAACCCCGCACCAAGCCGGGTGGTTTTGAAGGCATCGGCGTAGAGGGCCTCACTTGGCTGAAGCATGTCAAGCAGGAGACCGGCATGTACGTCAGCACGGAAGTCGCTACGGCCAAGCACGTCTTCGAAGCCTTGAAGGCCGGCATCGACATCCTGTGGATTGGCGCACGCACCACGGCCAACCCCTTTGCCGTGCAGGAGATTGCCGATGCACTGAAAGGTGTGGACATCCCCGTACTGGTGAAGAATCCCGTAAACCCCGACCTGGAACTGTGGATTGGTGCCATGGAGCGTATCAATCAGGCCGGTATCAAGCAGTTGGGTGCCATCCATCGCGGCTTCAGCAGCTACGACAAGACCATCTACCGCAACCTCCCGCAGTGGCACATCCCCATCGAGTTGCGTCGCCGCATTCCCAACCTGCCCATCATCTGCGACCCCAGCCACATCGGTGGCAAGCGCGAGTTGGTGGCTCCCCTGTGCCAGCAGGCTATGGACCTGGGCTTCGACGGACTCATCATCGAGAGCCACTGCAGCCCCGACTGTGCCTGGAGCGATGCCAAGCAACAAGTCACTCCCGACGTATTAGACTACATCCTGAACCTCCTCGTCATCCGTCAGGAGAAGCAGACCACGGAAAACCTGAACGAACTGCGCAAGCAGATAGACGAGTGTGACAACGAACTGATTCAGATTCTGGCCAAACGTATGCGCGTAGCCCGCGAAATCGGTACCTACAAGAAGGAACACGGCATGACCATCCTCCAGACAGGCCGCTACAACGAGATTCTGGAGAAGCGCGGTTCCCAGGGTGCCCTCTGCGGCATGGACAGCGAGTTCATCAAGAAGGTGTTCGAAGCCATCCACGAAGAGAGCGTACGCCAACAGATGGAAATCATCAATAAATAACCTCCATCATCATGCGAATACTGATATTAGGAGCCGGCAAGATGGGCTCATTCTTCACCGACGTGCTGAGTTTCAAGCACGAGACGGCCGTGTTCGACATCAATCCGCAGCAACTGCGCTTTGTCTACAACACCTACCGCTTCACCACCCTGGAGGAAATCCGGGAGTTCAGACCCGAGCTGGTCATCAATGCCGTCACGGTGAAATACACGCTGGAAGCCTTCCGACAGATACTTCCCGTCCTCCCCAAGGACTGCATTATCAGCGACATCGCCTCGGTGAAGACCGGCTTGAAAGAGTTCTATGAAGAGAGCGGCTTCCGCTACGTCTCCACCCATCCCATGTTCGGCCCCACCTTTGCCAACCTGGACAAGCTGAGCACGGAGAACGCCATCATCATCAGCGAAGGCGACCACATGGGCAAGATATTCTTCAAGGACCTCTATCAGGAACTGGGGCTCAACATCTTCGAGTACACCTTCAGCGGTCACGACGAGACGGTGGCCTACTCCCTCTCCATCCCGTTTGTTTCCACCTTCGTCTTTGCGGCGGTGATGAAACACCAGGATGCCCCGGGCACCACCTTCAAGCGCCACATGGCTATCGCGCGCGGTGTGCTCAACGAAGACGACTACCTGTTGCAGGAAGTACTCTTCAATCCCCACACCCCCGCCCAGGTGGAGAGCATCCGCACCGAGCTGAATGACCTGTTGGACATCATCTCCCAAAAAGATGCCGAAGGCATGAAGCGTTACCTCACGAAAATCAGGGGAAACATCAAGTAAGACGGATGACCCGTCCCTATGAAAAAAGAAACTCCTGCGCTGTCAGACAGTGCAGGAGTTCTTCGTACTTAGCCATGAATAGTTCTTTTAGAACTTGTGGGCGTTGACGGATTCGAACCGCCGACCCTCTGCTTGTAAGGCAGATGCTCTGAACCAGCTGAGCTAAACGCCCGTCATCATCTGTAGATGACGTCTGTGAATCTCTTCGTGGGCGTTGACGGATTCGAACCGCCGACCCTCTGCTTGTAAGGCAGATGCTCTGAACCAGCTGAGCTAAACGCCCGTCATCATCTGTAGATGACATCTATGAATCTCTTCGTGGGCGTTGACGGATTCGAACCGCCGACCCTCTGCTTGTAAGGCAGATGCTCTGAACCAGCTGAGCTAAACGCCCTTTTGAGCAACGAAAGTGAGGATAGATTGGTGGGCGTTGACGGATTCGAACCGCCGACCCTCTGCTTGTAAGGCAGATGCTCTGAACCAGCTGAGCTAAACGCCCGTCACTTTCGTTTCAAAAGCGGTGCAAAGTTACAACTATTTTTCTATTGCGCAAACTATTTATCCGAAAAAACGCCATATTTCTTCTCCATGCGTCCCCTGTCACGCCATGCGTCCCATTTTTCCCCGCTCCATAGCAGGAAATACAAAGTTTTTTCGTATGTTTGCAGCAACATCACTTCCATTTTTGTTCATACTATGAAACGAACCATCCTACTCCTCTGTGCCCTTTGGGGAAGTCTCACCTTCGCCCTTGCACAAGTGAACCCTCAAGAGGGTTATCTCATCACGCTGGACAACGACACTATCCACGGCCTCATCGACTACAGAACCGCAGCCCAAAACGCCCGCGAGTGTCACTTCTATCCCAGCGAAGGCGGTACACCCACCATCTACACTCCACAAGACATCCTGGCCTATCGCTTCCTGAACGATGGCAAGTACTACGTCAGCCGGAGTGTCCATCTGGAAGAAGGTCCTTCCAAACTCTTTCTGGAATACCTGATAGAGGGCATTGTCAACCTCTACTACCTGCCTCAGCGTCTGGAGGACCTCTATTTCCTGGAAGACGAGCACGGCGAGATGCACCTCTGTCGGATTACACCGCAAGTTGCAGAGAGCACCGACGACAACGTGCAGGAACGACGTGCCGCACTGACTCCCGCCTTCACGGCCTTCCGTCGCAGCACACGTACCACCAACCGCCTGTGGGAGTCAGCCATCACCAAGAAGAACATGACCCGGCTGACCAAAGCCTATCATCATGAAATCTGCACCGATGAGCAAGAGTGCATCCAGTTCGAATATGATGCCCGTAAGGAGCAGGCCGTCAAAATCCGTTGGAACCTCGGCGTGGGTGCCAGCATCACCACCCTCAGTGTCCCCGTTGTCCTGGAGCAGCCCGAGAAGTTGAAATTCAGCGGAGCAGGCCCGCAGATACGCGTGGCCGCCGATGCCTGCTTCCCCCGCTTCAGCAAAGGGTTCATTGTCCAGCCCGCCATCGCCCTCTCCTACCTGATGACCTCTGCCACACACCGCGCCCTGGACTATTCCGCCAAGCTTTGCCTCTACGACCTGCAGTTGGGTGCCGGCTACCGCTTTACCACGGCCGATGGTGCCTTCTCTCCCATCCTCCGTGCCGGCTTCGTCATCAGTTCCGTCATCCATGCCGACAGTGAATACCCCTCGGCCGCAATGGTATACTTAGACAAGCAGGCTGAGTTTCACACAGGCTACTACCTCGGCATCAGCCTGCAGCACGAACTGCAACGCGGCGCACTCCAGCTCAGCCTCACCTATCAGAAGCGCAACGACAGCGAAATCAGCCGTCTCTCCTCACTGGACCTCGGCATAGCCTACTGTTTCTGAGCATATGTTCGTTGCCGCTTGAACATATGTTCATTTTTCAGGCATGTTTTTGGCGGAGGCGGACACGGCATGACCTCTGTCCCTACGCCCCCTCTATCTCGCTCAGTTCCAGCCAGCGCATGGTCTTCTCGTCTATTTCGTCGGAGAGTTGGGGAAGACGTTTGCTCTTTGCGGTCAGTTCGTCCACAGAGAGGGTGCCGCTGCACAGGGCTTCCTCGATGTTCTTCTTCTCAGTTTCCAGGGCGGCAATGTCCTGCTCCAGCTGTTCCAACTCACGGCGTTCCTTGAAACTCAGGCGACGTTTGTCGTTCAGGCGCACCTTGGTGGTCTTTGCCTCCTGCTCCTTGGAGTGGGCTGCCTTTTCCTGCTCTTTCTCATGATGGGCCTTAAGTTCCTTCCACTCACGATAGCGGGTGTAGTTGCCGGGGAAATCACGAATGTCGCCCCCGCCATTGAAGACCATCAGGTGGTCCACCACCTTGTCCATGAAGTAGCGGTCGTGACTCACCACGATGACACAGCCCTTGAAGTTGCGGAGATACTCTTCCAGCACCTGCAGCGTCACGATGTCCAGGTCATTGGTCGGCTCGTCCAGCACTAAGAAGTTGGGGTTGCGCATCAAGACGGTGCAGAGGTAGAGACGGCGGCGCTCGCCTCCGCTCAACTTGTAGACGTAGCTGTGTTGGGTTTCGGGTGTGAAAAGGAAATGTTGCAGAAACTGGGAGGCCGTGAGCCGCTTGCCGTTGCCCAGTTCGATGACCTCGGCAATGTCCTGCACCACGTCGATGACCTTCATCTGCTCGTCAAACTGCAGTCCCTCCTGCGAGTAATAGCCGAAGCGCACAGTCTCGCCGATGTCCAACGTGCCGCTGTCGGGCTGTTGCAGCCCCATCAGAATCTTGATGAAGGTGGACTTGCCCGTGCCGTTGTTGCCCACGATGCCCATCTTCTCGTAGCGGGCGAAGATGTAGGAAAAGTCATCGAGAATCTTCAGGTTGCCGAATGACTTGTAGAGGTGGTCGGCTTCGAAAATCTTGTTGCCGATGTAGGAGGCCTTCACGTCGAGCGAAACGTCGGCCTCGTTGAAGCGTTGCTTCGCCACCTTTTCCAGTTCATAGAATGCCTCCTCGCGATAGCGTGCCTTGTGGCCACGAGCCTGCGGCATGCGACGCATCCACTCCAGTTCCGTGCGGTAGAGGTTGTTGGCACGCTCTATCTCTGCCGTCTTAGCCTCGATGCGTTCCTGTCGCTTCTCCAAGTAGTAGCTGTAGTTGCCCTTGTAGCTGTAGACGGTGCGGTTGTCTATCTCCAGGATGTCCGAGCAGACGCGATCCAGGAAGTAGCGGTCGTGGGTCACCATAAGCAAGGCTACGTTGGTGCGGCGCAGGTACTCCTCTAACCACTCGGTCATGTCGAGGTCTAAGTGATTGGTTGGCTCGTCCAGAATCAGGAGGTCGGGCTCCACAATCAGCGTATTGGCCAATGCCACCCGCTTCAGTTGCCCGCCGGAGAGGTGTTTCACCTGTTGATTGTAATCTCTGATTTTCAGTTGCGACAGGATTTGCTTGGCCTTCTGTTCGTACTCCCAGGCCTTTTCGTGGTCCATGCGTGTCAGGAGGTCGTCCAGCCCCGGATGTCCCTCGGTCTCCATGCAGCGTTCATACTCGCGGATGAGGTCCACCGTGCTGTTGCCATGATGGAAGCAGGCTTCGAGCACCGACAGTTCCTCGGGATAGTGGGGGTCTTGTTCCAGATAAGCCACGCGCAGGTCGCGGCGGAAAGTAATCTTGCCCCGGTCATATCCCTCCTTGCCCGAAAGGATGTTCAGCAGGGTGGTCTTCCCACTGCCGTTCTTGGCAATGAGTCCGGTGCGCTGTCCCTCAGCCATGCCGAAGGAGATGTCCCGAAACAGCACCAGGTCGCCGAAGGACTTGGTGAGGTTCTCTACTTGCAGTATGGGGTTCATATAGCGATAAGAGTCTGAGAAAAATGGGTTATAACATCTGTTGATAACTCTCCGGAAGGTTACAAGGCTCGCCGGCCTTCACCTTGCTCCAGGCCAGTTTCATGGGGTCAATCCATTGGCCGGTGGCCGTGTTCAGCAACACGGGTGCTTCACGGTTGCCGTCCACCAGCGTGCGCCACTCCATGCCGTCCACTTCGTTGTCCAGGATAACGCAGAGCACGATGCCCAGCGCCAACCATGTCTCCCGCTTCTTGGGTCCTATGACACCCTTGTCCACCACCTGCTGCATCCGTTCCACGTCCTCTTCCATACCCTGGAAGTCCTTGGCCAGCGTCTCTTTCACCGTCCGGCTCACCCACTCGTAGGCTTCATTGATCTGGTATATCTCCGACAGCCGCACGGGTATCAGTTCAGCGGGATATTTCTTTCCCTCTTCGCGGGCCTCCAGCGAGGCAATCACCCGTTCGGCTGCAACAGGCTTGCCACCCTTGGGCAGCGTGAAGGAACATTCAAAGGCCAGGTGGCCACGCCCCGTCACGTAGAAGTGTGAGGTGTACCACACCCCCTCTTCCTGAAACATTTCGCAGCTGTAGGCACACGGCTGTCCGCCAATCTCCACACAGCGGGCCGCCTCGTTCTCCTTCAGTTCCTGCCTCACGGCCTCATCACCATAGCCGATGCCGCCCTTATAGGCCGATATGCGGAAGTTTCCACTCCATTCGTTGGGGTTATAGAAGAGGAAGGAGCCTTCTCCGTCCTCAAACTCGTTCCAGTCTGCCGGATAGGTCATGGAAAACCATGCGCCCGGCGAAATAAATCTCTTGCCTTGTTCCATTTCTTCAATCAGCATGTTTTCGGCTGACAAACTTACGGAAAAACTTTCATTTTTACGCTCATTTACATATAAAAACAACGGCATGAGACAAGGGGGGACAAGACGGACAGACCTTTACATCTATAAGAAAAAGCTGTAAACCAATCGCTTAGCCATTTCCGCCATTCCGCCATTCCGCCAATCCGCCAACGGGGGTGTATGATTAAAACAGGGTTAAGAGTCTGTTTTGAATTTATTCAGCCTTTTATGAGGAGTCTTTTGAGAGAATTTTAGGCACGGATGAAACCAAGGGGTACTGTCAGGTAGTAGCATTTTGCACAGGGAAAGCGGAACTGTAGGGATAGTACCATTCGGCATGGAAAGACAGAACTGTCAGGTAGTGCCATTCGGTACAGGGAAGACAGGACTGTGGAATGGTACCATTAGTGCAAATGGTAATGGAATTATTTCAAAGTCATTATCTGTAGAGGTCGTAAAAGTATTTTCGAGGTGTCTGTTTACTTATAAAACCACTTGAAATAATCGGTTAGAAAAAGAAAAACGACACAATCACCGTTTCATCTGCGATTCTTTTTATACCCTTGTTGGCAAATAATAAGCATATGAGCGACTTACTAAGAAGCGTCCGAAAGTCCAAGCCGCCAATATCTCTCCCAAAACATTGGCGGGATGGCGGATTGGCGGAATGGCGGAAACTCTGAGAGAAGGAGCCCAGAGACAACCGTCGAAACAGTTTCATGAGATGCCGGTCTCTGCATTGACGTGCAGAAGCTGTGGCCATCGCCTCTATAACGCGATGCCCGATGCGCCTATAGGCTAAGGGCTATGTCCGTATAGGCATAAAACAGACACGGACTATAC